>NZ_PJZI01000049.1 GCF_002858805.1 Chimaeribacter arupi | reverse complement strand
CGCTTGCTAACTCGAGGTGGCGTATATTACGCTTTCCTCTTTCAGAGTCAACCTCTTTTTCAGAAGTTTTTTCTCTTATTTTCTCTCTTCCCGGTCGCTTGTGAAGTGAATCACTTGCGCCGTGTCGATGGAGGCGCATTATAGGGAGTTCCGCGCAGCCCGCAACAGGTATTTTGCAGAAAAGTGGTCGTTTGCTGCATTCCACAGCAAAACCCGGCCTTATACCTCTTTTTACACAAACTTATCCACAACCGCATTCTGAGGCCAAATTTTACGAGCACCACGCAATCGTTTTCGCTACAATTCCAGCGCGCTGTTAATGACGTTCTACTGGCTGCCCCTGTGGGGGCGTTATCTGAATAGTGCCCGCTTTTCTTTATTCCCGGGCAGAATTCACATAACGCTCTTTATTGAGACTCCAAAGCCAAGGGATAAAACCACCATGCAACAACGTCGTCCTATTCGCCGCGCATTGCTCAGCGTTTCTGATAAAGCCGGTATCACCGAATTCGCCCAAGCATTGTCTCAACGTGGGGTTGAATTACTCTCTACAGGCGGAACCGCCCGCCTGCTGGCAGACGCCGGTCTGCCGGTCACTGAAGTTTCTGACTATACCGGTTTCCCGGAGATGATGGACGGGCGCGTCAAAACCCTGCATCCGAAAGTGCATGGCGGCATTCTGGGCCGTCGTGGCCAGGATGATGAGGTAATGCAACAGCATGCCATTGCCCCAATCGACATGGTGGTGGTTAACCTTTATCCCTTTGCCCAGACCGTTGCCGACCCGGACTGCTCCCTGGCAGATGCGGTTGAGAATATCGATATCGGCGGGCCGACGATGGTGCGCTCTGCGGCCAAGAACCATAACGATGTCGCGATTGTGGTAAAGAGCAGTGACTATCTGGCCATCCTGCGTGAGATGGATGACAACGAGAACGCCCTGACGCTCGAGACCCGTTTCGATCTGGCTATCAAAGCGTTTGAGCACACCGCGGCTTACGACAGCATGATCGCCAACTATTTCGGTACGCTGGTTCCGGCCTACCACGGCGACAGCCAGGAGCCGTCCGGCCAGTTCCCACGCACGCTGAATCTGAACTACATCAAAAAGCAGGATATGCGTTACGGTGAGAACAGCCACCAGAAAGCCGCCTTCTATATAGAAGAAGAGATCAAGGAAGCGTCTGTCGCGACCGCCGAGCAGTTACAGGGCAAAGCGCTCTCCTATAACAATATCGCGGATACCGATGCGGCGCTGGAGTGTGTGAAGGAGTTCAGTGAGCCGGCCTGCGTTATCGTCAAGCACGCCAACCCCTGTGGTGTGGCAATCGGCAGCTCTCTGCTGGACGCTTATGAACGCGCCTATAAAACGGACCCGACCTCAGCTTTCGGCGGCATTATTGCGTTTAACCGGGAGCTGGACGCAGAAACAGCCAAAGCGATCATCAGCCGTCAGTTTGTGGAAGTGATTATCGCCCCGTCTGTCAGCGCTGAAGCTCTGGCCCTGACCGCCAGCAAACAGAATGTCCGTGTCTTGCAGTGTGGTAAATGGACAAGCCGCACCACCGCACTGGATTTCAAACGCGTCAATGGCGGCCTGCTGGTACAGGATCGCGATCTGGGCATGGTGGCCGCCCGTGATTTACGCGTGGTGTCCCAGCGTCAGCCTACTGAGCAGGAGCTGCGTGACGCGCTGTTCTGCTGGAAAGTGGCCAAGTTCGTCAAATCCAATGCCATCGTTTATGCGCGTGATAATGTGACCATCGGTATCGGCGCAGGCCAGATGAGCCGCGTGTACTCGGCGAAAATTGCTGGTATTAAAGCCGCAGATGAAGGGTTGGAAGTCAAAGGGTCGGTCATGGCGTCTGACGCCTTCTTCCCCTTCCGTGACGGTATTGATGCCGCAGCGGCCGTAGGGGTGACCTGCGTGATCCAGCCGGGCGGCTCTATCCGTGACGACGAGGTGATTGCAGCCGCTAATGAACATGGCATCGCCATGCTGTTCACCGACATGCGCCATTTCCGCCACTAGTTTTTACTGCGGGTGCATGAGGCACCCGCCGCTCCGGAGTTATTACATGAACATCTTGATTATCGGTAACGGCGGCCGCGAACATGCGCTGGCCTGGAAAGCCTCCCAATCCCCGCTGGCGGATACCGTTTATGTCGCACCGGGCAACGCCGGAACGGCATTGGAACCTCTGTTGGTGAATGTGGATATCGCGGCGACGGACATTGACGGCCTGCTGGCGTTTGCCAAAGCCAATGATATCGGCCTGACGATTGTCGGCCCGGAAGCCCCGCTGGTGATCGGCGTGGTGGATGCCTTCCGCGCGGCCGGCCTGAAAATTTTTGGCCCGACACAAGCTGCCGCCCAACTGGAAGGGTCGAAAGCCTTTACCAAGGATTTCCTGGCGCGCCATCAGATCCCAACAGCGGAATACCATAACTTCACCGAGGTTGAGCCGGCGCTGGCGTATGTACGCAGCAAAGGTGCACCTATCGTCATTAAAGCGGATGGGCTGGCAGCCGGTAAAGGCGTCATCGTGGCGATGACCCTGGAAGAAGCCGAAGCGGCCGTCACTGACATGCTGGCAGGCAATGCATTTGGCAACGCGGGCCACCGTATTGTGGTGGAAGAGTTCCTGGACGGTGAGGAAGCCAGCTTTATCGTCATGGTGGACGGTGAGCATGTGCTGCCGATGGCGACCAGCCAGGACCACAAGCGCGTGGGTGATGGTGATACCGGCCCGAACACCGGCGGTATGGGGGCGTACTCCCCTGCCCCGGTCGTGTCAGAAGAAATCCACCAGCGCATTATGGAACAGGTCATCTGGCCAACCGTGCGCGGCATGGCGGCGGAAGGCAACACCTATACCGGTTTCCTGTATGCCGGGCTGATGATTTCCGCCGAAGGCCAGCCCAAGGTGATTGAGTTCAACTGCCGCTTTGGCGACCCGGAAACCCAGCCGATCATGCTGCGCCTGCGTTCTGACCTGGTGGAGCTGTGCCTGGCCGGTGCAGAAGGCAAACTGGGTGGCAAAAGCTCTGACTGGGACGAGCGCCCGGCACTGGGCGTAGTGCTGGCCGCCGGTGGCTATCCGGGCAACTATGCCAATGGCGACATCATCCACGGCCTGCCGCTGGAAGAAGTCTCAGACGGCAAAGTGTTCCATGCCGGTACACGCTTGCAGGATGAGCGGGTGGTGACCAACGGCGGGCGAGTGCTGTGCGTGACGGCGCTGGGTGCCACCGTGGCAGCGGCGCAACACCGGGCATACCAGCTGGCAGAGGGGATTCAGTGGGAAGGCAGTTTCTGCCGCCGGGACATCGGCTACCGCGCCATTGCCCGCGAAAGCCAGTCACGCTGATTCGCGATACCCGGTATCTGACAGGGCGCTTCGGCGCCTTTTTTATTTTGCAGGCCTTCTTTATTCAGTAGAAGGCAGTAAGCAGAACAGCGCGTTACAACTCACCCGCTTTCGGTTCCCAGCGGCAGAAGTCTTCATTGGCCACCAGCAGCAGTTCAGTGCCTTCCGGCGCGCTCAGCCATGCCAGCCCAAGGCGATCGTTCGCCTGACTTGCCCGTTTTGCCAGCCATATCTGTGAATAGGTACCAAACTGGGGTTTTACGGTTTCCCCATGACAGGCGGTGATGACGCCCTGGTTCCAGCGCCCCTGCATCAGGTTGACTTGCCCGGCCCGCAGCGTTTCGCTTAACTCCAGCACTGCACGCGCCTGATACTTATAGCGCTCAATATCATCTGCAGAGAGTTTCACGCGGCCGGATGCACTCTGGCGCTGCATAAAGCTGACATTGCCCTCGGGGTCAACACGCAGCTGCACGGTTTCGGTGTCAGGGCCATCGTGGGTGTCATGGGTGTTGCGGACATAACGCGTTTCGCGGATCTGGCTGAGGTGGTTGTCCTGATAGTCGTAGCGCGTGACGACGGTCTCTTTGCCGCGGTAAGGGCTGTAGACATTGATCAGCGTTTGCGGATGGTTTTGGTCATCATCCTGGCGCCAGAGCCGGTTAATGCCCTGATCGGCAATATACCCGCTGGCGGTGAAGGTAGGCGGTTCGGTATGGAAGCTACAGCCCGCCAGGCCGGTTGCCAGCAAAGCGGCAAACAGGCTGCGGCGGGCAAACAAAAGGGGCGTCATCGCCCCCCTGTTTATTCTTTTCACAGATGCGCGGTTACGATTACTTAACTGCGTCTTTCAGTGCTTTGCCAGAAACGAAAGCCGGAACGTTTGCAGCAGCGATTTTGATTTCGTTGCCTGTCTGCGGGTTGCGGCCGGTGCGCTCGCTACGATGGTTTACCTTGAAAGTCCCGAAGCCAACCAATTGTACAGCATCACCCTCTTTCAGAGACTCAGTAATCGCGGTCAGGGTTGATTCCAGTGCGGCTTTAGCCTGAGCCTTGGAGAGATCAGCCTTGTCTGCGATTACATCAATCAGTTGAGTCTTATTCATAAGTTATCCTTACAGTGTGTTTATCGTTTGCAAAGCATCGAGTGCGACGGATATGCCGATGGACAGCACTCTCCTGCATACACGCACCGATAGCCACTTTTTTTACGCCCCCCAAATGTAGACCAGACAGGGTGCGGATGTGAAGCCTTAAGGCACGACAAATCAGGCGTTAAATCACGTTTTGTTGCCTTATTGCGTTAAATTTATCCCAATGTTGCTAACCGCTGCTTCGCGCAGGTCAGAACGTAACCCCTTGATCAGATCTAAATCGCGCTCTTCACAATCGGCTAACAGACGGAAAATTTCCCATTGGATATCCCACTCTTCCTCGACTGCCGGCAATACTTTCAGCTCGGCGTCGGTCATCTCTTTACCTGCCTGTGTCATTTCCAGCATGGCGACAGTGCGGATCGAGGTTTCGCTGATTGCAACAGCATGAGAGTAAGTCTCGCCGCTAAGCCGCGAGTGGATAAGTTCCCCTAATGCGATACACGCGTCGATTGCGGGGTAAACGCCGTAAAGATCGTACTCTTCTGCCGACGGGATAGCTTCTTCCAGCTTCTCCAGTTGACTGTCAAAATTAACTTTTGCGTCTTTGACGACTAATGTTTCCCAAACCAGATCCAAAATACGGCGGTAGACCTGCGGATCACCAAATTCGGTCTGCAGGCAGAACATTTGATAGTTGGGGTACATACGCTCGCACAAGCTCGCCATAAAGGTGACGTGCTGCCAGCTTTCCAGCTTTTCAAGCCGCAAATGGATCGGGTTTTGTAACATGTTCAGTTCTCATTAATGTTGCTGCGCGGCAGTGTACCCGAAAATTTCCCGGAACCCTATTCCTCGATTCCTAAAGCGGGCGGTAACGCCTGCCAGCGCTGAAAAGCCGGGCGGTTTGACGCCACGGCGTCCGCCCAGCGGGTCGGTTCCGGCAGCCGGTAACCGCGCATACAACGCTCAACCCACATCAGCGCGCTGTCAGTGCTGACGCGGTGGCCGGTGGCAACAAACAGCGGGTTACAGCGCACTTTACTGCGCCACACCCAGGCAAGCTGCTCACCTTTGTCCATCAGCGGCTGCTTCGCACCGACTTCCGGCCCCAGCGGCTCGAATTTGCCGCACAGGCGCTTTTTCGCGACCCCGATCGTCGGCACATCCACCAGCAGGCCAAAGTGGCTGGCAACGCCCAGCCGCCGCGGGTGGGAGATGCCGTGGCCATCGACGAACAGCAGATCCGGCTTTTGCTGCAACTTCTCCCAGGCGGCGAGCAACGCCGGGTACTCACGGAATGACAGGAAACCCGGAATATAGGGCATGGTGGTGTTGATGCGGGCGATATGGTACTCCACCAGCTCCAGCGAGGGGTAACGCAACAGCGCAATGGCCGCGCGCGTCACTTCCCCTTCCTGCTCAAACCCCACGTCCGCCCCGGCAATGAAAGCCGGCTGGTCAAACGAATAATCATCATGGCGGATCACCTCCGCCGCCTTAATTATCTGCTGCTGGCGCAATTCCTGAGTATCAATCAAACCTGCTCCTTATTGGTGGTACTTACCTGACAAGGCGTGTACCGCATTAACGAATGTGCCGGCATGTTCCGGCGGCACATCCAGATGGATACCGTGGCCAAGGTTAAACACATGGCCCTCTCCGTGCCCAAAGCCCGCCAGAATGGTTTCGACCTCTTCCTCAATGCGTGCCGGGGGCGCATAAAGCATAGACGGATCCATATTGCCTTGCAGCGCAACCTTGTCGCCTACCCGGCGGCGCGCGTCTGCGATATCAGTGGTCCAGTCCAGCCCCAGCGCGTCACAGCCGGTCGCGGCCATCGCTTCCAGCCATTGCCCGCCGCCTTTGGTGAACAGCGTGACCGGCACACGGCGGCCTTCGTTTTCACGAATCAGCCCATCGACGATTTTATGCATGTAGTGCAGGGAGAAGGTGAGGTAATCACGCCCGGTCAGCACGCCGCCCCAGGTATCAAACACCATCACGGATTGCGCCCCGGCTTTGATTTGGGCATTCAGGTAGAGGATCACGCTGTCCGCCAGTTTATCCAGCATCAGGTGCAGGGTCGCCGGCTCGGCATACATCATCTTTTTCAGTTTGGTGAACGCCTTGCTGCTGCCGCCTTCCACCATATAGGTCGCCAGCGTCCACGGGCTGCCGGAGAAGCCGATCAGCGGCACCTGGCCTTCCAGGTTATGGCGGATGGTGCGCACGGCGTTCATCACATACCCCAGCTCCTGTTCCGGATCGGGGATCGGCAACTTTTCAACATCGGCCCGGCAGGTCACCGGGTGGGCGAAGCGCGGGCCTTCGCCGGCTTCAAAGTGCAGGCCCAGCCCCATCGCATCAGGGATGGTCAGGATGTCGGAGAACAGGATCGCGGCGTCCAGCGGGAAACGGCGCAGCGGCTGCAATGTCACTTCACACGCCAGCTCGGCGTTTTTGCACAGCGACATAAAATCACCCGCCTGCGCACGGGTTGCCTTGTACTCCGGCAAATACCGCCCGGCCTGGCGCATCATCCAGACAGGGGTAACATCGACCGGCTGACGCAACAGGGCACGCAGATAGCGATCGTTCTTCAACTCTTTCATGTAAGGCTCCTCATTAATCCGCCGGCATTTTATCACGCGGAGTCTGTATCACGCGGATTATGTGTGACGCCGATGTGTATTACTCCGATAAGTATCACGCGGATTCTGTCTCGTGCGGGGGCGTGCTGTCGCCTTCTGCGCGGCACAACGCAACGGTGTCTTCAATCAACCGCCGGGCGATGGTGCCGGCCGGCGGCAGCATCGGCAACTGATCGTAGCGATACCAGCCGGCGCTCAGCAGCTCCTTCGGATCGTGGCGGATGTCGCCGCTGTCGTAGTCGGCCATAAAGGCCATCATCAGCGAATTGGGGAACGGCCACGGCTGTGAGCTGACATAGCGCAGGTTTTTAACCCGGAGGTTACTCTCTTCCATCACCTCACGCGCTACCGCTTGCTCCATCGTCTCCCCGACTTCAACAAACCCGGCCAGCACGGTGTGGATGCCGTTACGGTGGCGGACGTGCTGCGCCAGCAGGATCTCTTCACCCCGGCGGATGGCGACAATCATGCAGGGGGCAATCTGCGGGTAGTAGCGCTCATGGCAATGCGGGCAGAGCACCGCCCACTCCCGTTTGCTGTGCTCCATTTCATGGCCGCAGTAGCCGCAGAAACGGTGCGAGCGGTAGAACTCCGCCAGCTGTATGCCGCGGCCGACCAGCTGGAACAAATCGCGGTCCTGGTCGAGCAGTTGCCGGACGGAGGCCATCTCGCTTGGCCGTGGCTCGCGCACCAGCCACACCGGCGCGCCCTGCCATTCGCCAATTTGCCGTGCAGGCAGGCCAATCACGGAAAATTCTGTTGCCGCACCAAAGGGTAACTCACCTTTCGGCAGCCACAATTTTCCTTCGTGGCTGATGACCCACCAGCCGTTGTGTTTATCTGTGAGTTGAATTTCCATATTGTTGTTGCATAACCTCGACGACACTGACACTCTGGAATTGAGACTTTTACATATTAGTAACGATTAAACACGCTTTCCTGCTCATGGAGTTCACCATGCTAAACCGTCTGGAAAAACTGACTCAACGCGTCGGCGGCAGTAATGAGTTGATTGATCAATGGCTGCATGCACGTAAAGAGCTATTAGTCGCCTATTGCACCCTGGTCGGGTTAAAACCCAACAAAGAGAAACATGCGCCGCTGGATGAAGAAGCCCTGAAAAACTTTTGTCATCAACTGGTGGACTATCTCTCTGCCGGCCATTTCCATCTGTACGACAAAATCATTCAGGATATTGAAGGGTCAGACAGCCCACGTATGCTGGTGACGTCGCAAATCTACCCGGCGTTACAGCAAAACACGGAAACCGTGATGGCGTTCCACGACCGCTATACCGAGACCGTGATCGAGGATGACCACATTTTTGAATTCCATCAGGGTCTGTCCGATGTGGGCGTGGCTCTGGATGCCCGTTTCCAGCTGGAAGATCAGTTGATTGCGCTGGCGTTTGACGCCGCGTCATTGCCTCTTCAGCAGCCGGTGGCCAACGATTCAACGCTGGCCCGCCCAGCCTAAGCAGTCACAGCCGCCCCTGCCGGGGGTTGCTGTTTTTTAACCGCCTCATACAATGAGGCTTCTTGTCGGAGTGCCTAGCGCATCATCTTGATGCCGGGCTGAGACCGTTAATTCGGGATCCGCGGAACCTGATCGGGTTAGTACCCGCGAAGGGAACAAGAGTAATCCAGTGCCTGGCCTGCGCGCCTTATGGTCGTGCCGCGCCCGGCCCTATTCTGTTACTCCCGCCGAAAGCGCTCCAGACAAGCAACGTTCCCATACTCAATTGGAAGGAATTTGCTATGTCTACCCGCCACATCCCTGTATCCCGCCGCCAGCAGCAGCGTGCTGACGCACAGGATTTTATCGACACCCTGCAGGGCGTCACGTTCCCCAACTCACACCGCATCTATCTGGAAGGGTCACGCCCCGACATCCGGGTGCCGATGCGTGAAATCCGGCTCAGCCCGACGCAGAGCGGCAGCCGTCAGGATGACGCGCATACCGAACCGAATGAAGCAGTGCCGGTGTATGACACCGCCGGGCCTTATGGCGATGCCGCCGCCACGCTGGATGTCCGCGCCGGGCTGCCCAAACACCGCGCCGGCTGGATTGAGGAGCGCAATGACACCGAAGCGCTGCCCCACGTCAGCTCCGGTTTTACCCAGCAACGGCTGGCGGATGAAGGGCTGGACCATCTTCGGTTTGACCACCTGCCCCAGCCGAAGCGCGCCAAAGCGGGCCGCCGGGTAACGCAACTGCATTACGCCCGCCAGGGCATCATTACGCCGGAAATGGAGTTCATCGCCCTGCGGGAAAACATGGGCCGTGAGCGCGTGCGCAGCGAGGTGTTGCGCCACCAGCACCCCGGCCAGAGCTTTGGCGCCCTGTTGCCGCCCAACATCACCCCGGAATTTGTGCGCCAGGAAGTGGCCGCCGGGCGGGCCATTATCCCGGCCAATATTAATCACCCAGAATCGGAACCGATGATCATCGGCCGCAACTTCCTGGTAAAGGTGAACGCCAATATCGGCAATTCCGCCGTGACCTCATCGATTGAAGAGGAAGTGGAAAAGCTGGTGTGGGCTACCCGCTGGGGTGCCGACACCGTGATGGATCTCTCCACCGGCCGTTATATTCATGAGACGCGTGAATGGATTCTGCGTAACAGCCCGGTCCCAATCGGCACCGTGCCGATCTATCAGGCACTGGAAAAGGTCAACGGCATCGCCGAAAACCTCACCTGGGCGATGTTCCGCGACACCCTGCTGGAGCAGGCAGAACAGGGTGTGGACTACTTCACCATTCACGCCGGGGTGTTGCTGCGCTATGTGCCGATGACCGCCAAGCGCCTGACCGGTATTGTGTCACGCGGCGGCTCAATCATGGCGAAATGGTGCCTGTCGCACCATCAGGAAAATTTCCTCTACCAGCACTTCCGCGAGATTTGTGAAATCTGCGCCGCTTATGACGTGGCGCTGTCGCTGGGTGACGGCCTGCGCCCCGGTTCTATTCAGGATGCCAATGACGAGGCGCAGTTTGCCGAACTGCACACCCTGGGCGAGCTGACAAAAATCGCCTGGGAATATGATGTGCAGGTGATGATTGAAGGCCCCGGCCATGTGCCGATGCATATGATCCGCCGCAATATGACCGAGGAGCTGGAACACTGCCACGAAGCGCCGTTCTACACCCTTGGGCCGCTGACTACGGATATCGCCCCCGGTTATGACCATTTCACCTCCGGCATCGGCGCAGCCATGATCGGCTGGTTTGGCTGCGCCATGCTCTGTTACGTCACGCCGAAGGAGCACCTTGGCCTGCCGAATAAAGAGGATGTGAAGCAAGGGCTGATTACCTACAAAATCGCCGCCCATGCCGCCGATCTGGCTAAAGGCCACCCCGGCGCACAGATCCGCGACAATGCCATGTCCAAAGCCCGTTTTGAATTCCGTTGGGAAGATCAGTTTAATCTGGCGCTCGATCCGGAAACGGCCCGTGCTTATCACGATGAAACCCTGCCGCAGGAGTCCGGCAAGGTGGCCCACTTCTGCTCCATGTGCGGGCCAAAATTCTGTTCGATGAAAATCTCACAGGAGGTCCGTGATTATGCGGCCGCCCACCCGGTTGACGCGCGTGATGCCGGTATGGCGCAGATGTCCTCAGAATTCCGCGCCCGCGGCGGTGAGCTGTATCATCCGGCCGCTGCACTGCAACCGGAGGCCGGCGATGAATAAGCTCCCTTCCCCGTTCCCGCCGGTGCCGCACCGGCTGGGGCTCTACCCGGTGGTTGACAGCGTGGCGTGGATTGCGCGCCTGCTGGACACCGGGGTGAAGACGTTGCAGCTGCGCATCAAGGATCTGCCGGACGAACACGCGGAGCCGGCGATCGTGGAGGCGATTGCCCTCGGCCATGCGCATCAGGCCCGGCTGTTTATCAATGATTATTGGCAGCTTGCGATTAAACACCGGGCTTATGGCGTGCATCTGGGCCAGGAAGATCTGGATACCGCTGATCTGGCGGCCATCCATCGCGCCGGGCTGCGGCTGGGCGTCTCAACCCATGATGATCAGGAACTGGCGCGGGCGGTTGCCGTGCGCCCTTCTTATATCGCGCTGGGCCATATTTTCCCGACCCAGACCAAACAGATGCCATCCGCCCCTCAGGGGCTGGTGGATCTGGCGCGGCATATCCGACATCTGAACGGTGAATACCCTACCGTCGCCATTGGCGGGATTTCCCTGGCGCGCGCGCCGGCGGTGTTGGCTACCGGCGTCGGCAGCATTGCCGTGGTGAGCGCCATTACCCAGGCTGAAGACTGGCGCGCCGCGACCGCTGCGCTGATGGCTGCCTGCGAGGAGGCCGACCATGCTCAGTGATGACGCGTTTCTGCGTTACAGCCGCCAGCTGTTGCTGGAGGAGGTCGGCCCGGAGGGGCAGGAAAAGCTTCAGGCCGCGACGGTACTGATTGTCGGTCTCGGCGGGCTGGGATCACCGGCGGCGCTCTATCTGGCGGCGGCCGGGGTCGGCAAGATCCTGCTGGCGGATGACGATCAGCTGGAGATCACCAACCTCCAGCGGCAGATCCTCTACCGCACCCATGATCTCCATAAAAGCAAAGCGCAACTGGCGAAACGCCAGATCCAGGATCTTAACCCCTTGATCGAGCCGGTGGCGCTGCCGCTGCGGATGCAGGATCAGGCACTGCTCGAGGCCGTCCATGAGGTGGATCTGGTTCTGGATTGCAGCGACAACATGGCTACCCGCCATGCGGTTAACCAGGCCTGCATCCAGTTGGAGAAACCGCTGATCAGCGGCAGCGCCGTGGGCTTCAGCGGGCAACTGCTGGTACTGACGCCGCCCTTCGCGCACGGTTGCTACGCCTGCCTTTACCCCGATCAGAGCCTTCCGCAGCGCAACTGCCGCACGGCGGGCGTATTGGGGCCGGTGGTCGGGGTCATCGGTACGCTGCAGGCGCTGGAAGCGATCAAAATGCTGGCCGGGATGCCGGTCACCCTGGCGGGAAAATTACGCCTGTTCGATGGGAAACAGCAGAGCTGGGCCACCTTGCAACTCAGCGCTGACGCCGGTTGTGCTGTCTGTGGAGGCCGGCATGGCAATACACGTTAACGACCAGACATTACCTTTTACCCCGGACATGACCCTGAGCGCACTGCTCCACCAGCTCGATCGCTTGCAACCGGGTACCGCACTGGCGGTTAACCAGACCATTATCCCCCGCGCGCAGTGGGAGACTCATCAGGTGCAGGATGGGGATGCCATCCTGCTGTTTCAGGCCATCGCCGGAGGCTGAGATGCTGACTATTTCGGATGTAACCTTTGAATCTTCCCTGTTTACCGGTACCGGTAAATTTGCCAGTGCCGCCGTAATGCAAGCCGCACTGACGGCCTCCGGCTCCCAACTGGTAACGATGGCGATGAAACGCGTGGATTTGCATGGGGGCAACGACGCGATTCTGGCTCCGCTACGCGAACTGGGCGTGCGGCTGCTGCCGAATACCTCCGGTGCGAAAACCGCAGATGAGGCGATTTTTGCGGCCCAACTGGCACGGGAGGCGCTGGGCACCCATTGGGTCAAACTCGAGATTCACCCGGACGTAAAATACCTGCTGCCGGATGCGGTGGAGACGCTGAAAGCCGCAGAAAAACTGGTGAAACTGGGGTTCGTGGTGTTGCCCTATTGCGGGGCTGACCCAGTACTGTGCAAACGTCTGGAGGAAGTGGGCTGCGCTGCGGTGATGCCGCTCGGTTCACCGATTGGCTCCAATCAGGGGCTTAAAACCCGCGATTTCCTTGAAATCATTATCGAACAGGCGCAGGTGCCGGTGGTGGTGGACGCCGGCATCGGCGTGCCGAGCCATGCCGCGCAGGCGATGGAATTGGGCGCAGATGCCGTACTGGTGAATACCGCGATTGCCGTGGCGCGCGATCCGGTCACGATGGCGAAAGCGTTCCGGCTGGCGGTGGAGGCCGGGCAACTGGCGCACCACAGCGGCAGCGCACCCAGGCTTTCTCAGGCTTCCGCCTCCAGCCCGTTGACCGCTTTCCTCAGCCACGGCAAAGGGGATCGGCTGCTATGAAAAACTTCAGTGACTATTGGCAGCACCTTAACTGGGAAGACCTGACCCACCGCATTCACAGTAAAACGGCACAGGATGTTGAGCAGGCGCTGGCAGCAGAGAAAGTGACGCGTGAGGATTTCATGGCGCTGATTTCCCCGGCCGGGCTGGCGTATCTTGAGCCGCTGGCGCAACGGGCACAGCGCCTGACGCGCCAGCGCTTCGGCAACACCGTCAGTTTTTACGTCCCGCTCTACCTCTCTAACCTCTGTGCCAACGAATGCACCTATTGCGGGTTTTCGATGAGTAACCGTATTAAGCGCAAAACGCTGGATGCGGCAGAGATTGCGCGCGAGTGTGCGGCCATCAAGGCGCTGGGCTTTGAACATTTACTGCTGGTGACCGGCGAGCATAAAACCAAAGTGGGTATGGATTACTTCCGCCAACACTTCGGCGCAATCCGCCGTCAGTTCAGTTCGCTGATGATTGAGGTTCAGCCGCTTTCACAGGCGGACTATGCTGAGCTGAAAACACTTGGGCTGGATGGTGTGCTGGTCTATCAGGAGACGTATCACGCGGCGACTTACCAACAGCATCACCTGCGCGGCCAGAAACAGGACTTCTTCTGGCGGCTGGACACGCCCGATCGCCTGGGTCGCGCCGGGATAGATAAAATAGGGTTAGGTGCGCTGATTGGCTTGTCTGAAAGCTGGCGGACTGACTGCTATATGGTGGCAGAACATCTGCTCTACCTTCAGCAACATTACTGGCAGAGCCGGTACTCCATCGCCTTTCCCCGTTTGCGCCCCTGCACCGGCGGCATCGAACCCGCCTCCCTGATGAGCGAGCCTCAGCTGGTGCAACTGATCTGTGCGTTTCGTCTGCTGGCACCGGACACGGAGCTGACACTTTCCACCCGTGAATCGCCCTATTTCCGCGATAACCTGATCCCACTGGCGATTACCAACGTCAGTGCCGGTTCAAAAACACAGCCGGGTGGTTATGCCGATGAGCATCCCGAATTGGAACAGTTTGCCCCGCATGACGATCGCTCGCCTCGCCAGGTTGCACATGCGCTTACCCGCGCCGGCTTACAACCCGTGTGGAAAGACTGGGATGGGTATTTGGGAAGAGCACCGCAATAAAGCAAAGGCATTGCTGCAAACCATATTCTCTTTACGAGGGCGTTTCCAGGGTCGGGAAAGCACACTGGTATGTATGGCCTGGACGGGTAAAGTGGCTGCGTCTTCCGGTGACGGATGACCAAAGCGAATAAGGCCATGACGCTTTGCTTCTCATCACGGCGGCTGTGTCTTAGTGACCAGCCGCCGTTTCTTTTAGTGGGATGTTTCTTTTGGTGGAATGTTTCTTTTAGCTGAACGTCGTACGGCGTGCTGGCTGGTGCGCTGCGCCTTGTACCTTCTGCCTGCACACGGCCCGCCCTTTTCTGCCGGCAAAAAAAAACCGCCCCCGGAGGGGCGGTTTTATGTGCTTGGCTGTCACAGGCGCAACGATTACTCGTCGTTGCCACCCAGACCGGCGTTCAGCAGCTCAGCCAGGTTGGCTGTGGCTTCTTCCGCGCTCACCTGAGGAACCACTGGTTCTTCATTCTGTGCACGACGACGCATACGATCCTGATGGTAAGCGTAACCGGTACCGGCTGGGATCAGACGGCCCACGATGACGTTTTCTTTCAGGCCGCGCAGTTCATCACGTTTACCGGCAACAGCCGCTTCCGTAAGAACACGCGTCGTTTCCTGGAACGATGCCGCAGAGATGAAGGACTCAGTTGCCAGAGATGCCTTGGTGATACCCAGCAGGTCACGATGGTACGTTGCTGCGATCTTGCCATCAGCTTCCAGCTGACGGTTGGCAATCTTGACGCGAGACACTTCAGCCTGCTCGCCTTCCAGGAACTCAGAGCTGCCTGCGCTGGCAATGGTGCCTTTACGCAGCATCTGACGAACGATAACCTCAATGTGCTTATCGTTAATCTTAACGCCTTGCAGACGGTAAACGTCCTGCACTTCGTTAACGATGTAACGGGTCACCGCGTGAACACCACGCAGGCGGAGGATGTCGTGCGGAGATTCCGGGCCGTCAGACACAACGTCACCGCGCTCTACACGTTCACCTTCAAACACGTTGAGCTGACGCCATTTCGGAATCATCTCTTCGTACGGATCGCTGCCGTCCAGCGGCGTGATCACCAGGCGACGCTTGCCTTTGGTCTCTTTACCGAAGGAGATAATCCCGCTGATTTCAGCCAGGATTGCCGGCTCTTTCGGACGACGTGCTTCGAACAGGTCAGCAACACGCGGCAGACCACCGGTGATGTCCTTGGTACCGCCGGATTCCTGCGGAATACGCGCCAGGGTGTCACCTGCGTTGATCTCAACACCGTCTTCCAGCTGAACAATCGCTTTACCCGGCAGGAAGTACTGAGCAGGCATATCAGTGCCTGGGATCAGAACGTCATCGCCATTGGCAGTTACGATTTTCAGTGCCGGACGCAGATCTTTACCGCTACCGGTACGTTCTGCGCTGTCCAGTACCACGATAGACGACAGACCGGTAAGGTCATCTGTCTGACGGGTAATGGTCTGGGTGTCGACCATATCAGCAAAGCGGATGAAACCACTCACTTCACTGATAACCGGCATGGTGTGCGGATCCCAGTTAGCCACGGTTTCGCCCGCGTTAACTTCCTGACCATCACCTTTCGCCATGACCGAGCCGTAAGGCACTTTATAGCTCTCTTTGGTACGACCGAATTCGTCGATCAGTTTCAGCTCGGTGTTACGCGAGGTGATAACCAGTTTACCGTTAGAGTTGGTCACGTGTTTCGCGTTGCTCAGCTTCAGGCTACCTTTGTTCTTAACCTGAATGCTGGACTCTGCTGCCGCACGAGATGCCGCACCACCAATGTGGAACGTACGCATCGTCAGCTGGGTACCCGGCTCACCGATGGACTGTGCTGCAATAACACCGACTGCTTCACCTTTGTTGATGATGTGGCCACGTGCCAGGTCGCGACCGTAGCAGTTTGCACACACACCAAAGTCGGTTTCACAACCTACTACAGAGCGTACTTTCACGGCGTCGACAGAGTTCTCTTCTAACAGATCACACGTCTTCTCGTTCAGCAGGGTGTTACGCGGAACCAGAATGTCCGCCGTACCCGGCTTCAGCACGTCTTCTGCCGTTACACGGCCCAGTACACGCTCACGCAGCGGCTCTTTAACATCGCCACCCTCGATAACCGGGGTCATCATGATACCTTCGTGGGTACCACAATCGTCTTCGGTCACCACCAGGTCCTGCGCCACGTCAACCAGACGACGGGTCAGGTAACCGGAGTTCGCGGTTTTCAGTGCGGTATCCGCCAGACCTTTACGCGCACCGTGCGTGGAGATGAAGTACTGGAGTACGTTCAGACCTTCACGGAAGTTCGCGGTGATCGGCGTTTCGATGATGGAGCCATCCGGCTTCGCCATCAGACCACGCATACCTGCCAGCTGACGAATCTGTGCGGCAGAACCACGCGCACCGGAGTCGGCCATCATAAAGATGCTGTTGAACGAGACTTGTTGCTCAACTTCGCCGTCACGGTTAACCACGTCTTCAACAGACAGGTTTTCCATCATCGCTTTTGCAACGCGTTCGTTGGCGGCAGCCCAGATATCGATCACTTTGTTGTAGCGTTCGCCCGCGGTAACCAGACCAGACTGGAACTGCTCCTGGATCTCGGCCACTTCGGTTTCGGCTTCTTCGATGATCTCGGCTTTCTTCTCCGGAATCACCATGTCGTCGATACCAACAGACGCACCAGAACGTGCCGCGTAGGCAAAACCGGTGTACATAATCTGGTCAGCGAAGATAACAGTCGGCTTCAGGCCCAAAATGCGGTAACAGGTGTTCAGCATTTTGGAGATCGCTTTCTTGCCCAGCGGCTGGTTGACGATAGAGAACGGCAGGCCGTTCGGTACGATCATCCACAGGATTGCACGACCGATCGTGGTGTCCACGATGGAGGTCTTGGTTTCCCACTCGCCTTCGGTGTTCTTCACATCTTCAGTGATACGCACTTTGACGCGTGCATGCAGGGATGCCAGGCCGGCGCGGTAAATACGCTCAGCTTCTTTCGGCCCTGTCAGTACCATGCCTTCGCCTTTGGCGTTAACACAGTCACGGGTCATGTAGTACAGGCCCAGTACAACGTCCTGAGACGGAACGATGATTGGCTCGCCGTTCGCCGGAGACAGAATGTTGTTGGTGGACATCATCAGCGCACGCGCTTCCAGCTGGGCTTCCAGCGTCAGCGGTACGTGAACAGCCATCTGGTCACCGTCGAAGTCGGCGTTGTATGCCGCACAAACCAGCGGGTGCAGCTGGATCGCTTTACCTTCAATCAGTACCGGCTCAAACGCCTGGATACCCAGACGGTGCAGCGTCGGTGCACGGTTCAGCAGGACCGGGTGCTCACGGATAACTTCATCCAGGATGTCCCAGACCACGGCTTCTTCGCGCTCAACCATTTTCTTGGCGGCTTTAATGGTGGTCGCGAGGCCACGCAGTTCCAGCTTGCCATAGATGAACGGCTTGAACAGTTCCAGCGCCATTTTCTTCGGCAGGCCGCACTGATGCAGACGCAGGTACGGACCTACGGTGATAACGGAACGACCAGAGTAGTCGACACGTTTACCCAGCAGGTTCTGACGGAAACGACCTTGCTTACCTTTGATCATGTCTGCCAGGGACTTCAGCGGACGCTTGTTCGAGCCGGTGATGGCGCGACCGCGACGGCCGTTGTCCAGCAGGGCGTCTACCGCTTCTTGCAGCATACGCTTTTCGTTGCGCACGATGATGTCAGGCGCAGCCAGATCCAGCAGGCGTTTCAGACGGTTGTTACGGTTGATCACACGACGGTAAAGGTCGTTCAGATCAGACGTTGCAAAACGGCCGCCATCCAATGGAACCAGCGGACGCAGATCCGGCGGCAGTACCGGCAGCACGGTCAGGATCATCCACTCCGGCTTGTTACCGGACTGTACGAACGCTTCCAGCAGCTTGATACGCTTGGTCAGCTTCTTACGCTTGGTTTCAGAGTTGGTTTCGTTCAGCTCTTCACGCAGCTGCTCGCACTCTGCTTCCAGATCCATGTTTTTCAACAGGGCCTGGATCGCTTCTGCACCCATCTTCGCGTCGAATTCGTCACCAAACTCTTCCAGCGCGTCCAGATACTGCTCTTCAGTCAGGATCTGACGGCGCTCAAGGTTGGTCATGCCACCTTCAACCACCACGTAGGATTCGAAGTAAAGCACGCGCTCGATGTCACGCAGCGGCATATCCAGCAGCAAACCGATGCGGGACGGCAGCGATTTCAGGAACCAGATGTGGGCAGTCGGAGAGGCCAGCTCGATGTGACCCATACGCTCACGGCGCACTTTAGTCTGGGTAACTTCAACGCCACACTTCTCACAGATAACACCACGGTGTTTTAAACGCTTGTACTTACCGCACAGGCATTCGTAATCTTTAACCGGCCCAAAGATACGGGCACAGAAAAGGCCGTCACGCTCAGGTTTGAACGTACGGTAGTTGATCGTTTCCGGCTTTTTAACTTCACCAAAAGACCAGGAACGGATCATGTCCGGCGATGCCAGAGCAATTTTGATCGCATCAAACTCTTCGGTTTTAGTTTGCGCTTTCAGAAACTTCAATAAGTCTTTCACGGATTGGCTCCTGTCGGAGTTAGACCTGTCAGGTGCCTGAACCGAAATTCAGGCACCCCTGTGACGAGTGCGAACTGCACTATCGAACAGAGAGAGGGAATTAATCGCCTTCCAGTTCGATGTTGATACCCAGTGAGCGGATCTCTTTCAACAGTACGTTGAAGGATTCCGGCATGCCTGGCTCCATCTGATGGTTGCCATCCACGATGTTCTTATACATCTTGGTACGGCCGTTGACGTCATCCGACTTGACAGTAAGCATTTCTTGCAGCGTGTAGGCAGCACCGTACGCTTCCAGTGCCCATACTTCCATCTCACCGAAGCGCTGACCACCGAACTGTGCCTTACCACCCAGCGGCTGCTGAGTAACCAGGCTGTAAGAACCGGTAGAACGCGCGTGCATCTTGTCATCAACCAAGTGGTTCAGTTTCAGCATGTACATGTAGCCCACGGTAACCTGGCGCTCGAATTGCTCACCGGTACGACCGTCGAACAGTGTGATCTGACCGGAAGTCGGCAGGCCACCCAGCTGTAACAGTTCCTTGATCTCTTTCTCTTTTGCACCATCGAAGACAGGCGTCGCGATCGGCATACCTTTTTTCAGGTTCTCTGCCAGGCGCAATACTTCGTCATCAGAGAAGGTGTTCAGATCAACCTTCTGACGAACATCGTCGCCCAAATCGTACGCTTTCTGGATGAATTCGCGCAGCTTGGAAACTTCTTCCTGTTTCTTCAGCATAGCATTGATCTTTTCACCAATGCCTTTCGCGGCCATACCCAAGTGGGTTTCCAGAATCTGACCGATGTTCATACGGGACGGAACGCCCAGCGGGTTCAGAACGATGTCAACCGGCGTACCGTTTTCATCGTAAGGCATATCTTCGATCGGGTTGATCTTGGAGATAACACCTTTGTTCCCGTGGCGGCCTGCCATCTTGTCACCCGGCTGGATCTGACGTTTAACGGCCAGATACACTTTAACAATCTTCAGCACGCCTGGTGCCAGATCGTCGCCCTGGGTGATCTTACGACGCTTGGCTTCCAGCTTCTTCTCGAAGTCAGATTTCAGTTCGTCGTACTGCTCAGCCAGCTGTTCCAGTTGGTTTTGCTTCGCTTCATCAGTCAGCGAAAGCTCCAGCCAACGGTCACGCGGCAGTTTGCTCAGTTTGTCTGCTTCAACACCACCGGCGACCAGTGCGCTGTGGATACGGGCAAACAGGCCGGCTTCCAGGATCTGCAGTTCTTCAGTCAGGTCTTTTTTCGCCTGCTTCAGCTGCATCTCTTCGATTTCCAATGCACGTTTGTCTTTTTCCACGCCATCGCGGGTAAAGACCTGGACATCGATAACCGTACCGGAAACGCCGTTCGGTACGCGCAGGGACGAATCTTTCACGTCCGACGCTTTCTCACCGAAGATAGCACGCAGCAGTTTCTCTTCCGGCGTCAGCTGGGTTTCACCTTTCGGCGTTACCTTACCAACCAGAATGTCGCCACCGGTCACTTCAGCACCGATATACACGATACCGGATTCATCCAGTTTGGAGAGTGCCGCTTCACCCACGTTCGGGATGTCTGCGGTGATCTCTTCTGGCCCCAGCTTGGTGTCACGGGACACACACGCCAGTTCCTGGATGTGGATAGTGGTGAAGCGATCTTCCTGCACCACGCGCTCGGAGACCAAAATGGAGTCTTCGAAGTTGTAGCCGTTCCACGGCATGAACGCGACGCGCATGTTCTGGCCCAGTGCCAGTTCGCCCAGGTCAGTAGACGGGCCGTCAGCCAGCACGTCGCCGCGCTCGATCGGCTCGCCCAGAGAGACACACGGCATCTGGTTGATGCAGGTGTTCTGGTTCGAACGGGTGTACTTGGTCAGGTTATAAATGTCGATACCTGCTTCGCCGGCATGCATCTCTTCTTCGTTAACTTTGATAACGATACGGGATGCATCAACGTACTGAACAGTACCGCCACGTTTCGCTACGGAGGTTACCCCGGAGTCGACCGCAACTGCACGTTCCATACCGGTACCTACCAGCGGCTTATCAGCGCGCAGGGTCGGAACCGCCTGACGTTGCATGTTCGCACCCATCAATGCACGGTTGGCGTCATCGTGTTCCAGGAATGGAATCAGGGATGCACCAACAGAAACAACCTGCTGGGTGGATACGTCCATATAGTCAACCTGGTCGCGGCTGAACAGGCTTGATTCGCCCTTGCTGCGGCAGGTAACCAAATCGTCTACGAAGTGGCCTTCTTCATCCAGGTTGGTGTTCGCCTGGGCAATAACGAAGTTGCCTTCTTCAATCGCAGACAGATAGTGAATCTCGTCGGTCACAACGCCGTCAACCACACGACGGTACGGGGTTTCCAGGAAACCGTACTCGTTAGTCTGTGCGTACACAGACAGGGAGTTGATCAGACCGATGTTCGGACCTTCCGGCGTTTCGATTGGGCACACACGACCGTAGTGAGTTGGGTGTACGTCACGCACTTCAAAGCCGGCACGTTCACGGGTCAGACCGCCTGGGCCCAGTGCAGAGATACGACGTTTGTGCGTAATCTCAGACAACGGGTTGTTCTGATCCATAAACTGGGACAGCTGGCTGGAGCCGAAGAACTCTTTCACCGCCGCCGAAATCGGCTTAGCGTTGATCATGTCCTGTGGCATCAGGGTGTCCAGATCGCCCAGGGACAGACGCTCTTTCACCGCACGCTCTACACGTACCAGGCCAACACGGAATTGGTTTTCCGCCATCTCACCCACAGAACGGATGCGACGGTTGCCCAGGTGGTCGATATCATCGACTTCGCCTTTACCGTTACGGATACCGATGAGCTTCTTCATCACCTGAATGATGTCGTCTTTGCTCAGGATACCGGAACCTTCGATCTCATCACGCAGCAGAGAACGGTTGAACTTCATCCGGCCAACGGCAGAGAGATCATAACGATCTTCGGAGAAGAACAGGTTCTCGAACAGCGTTTCCGCTGCTTCGCGTGTCGGCGGCTCACCCGGACGCATCATGCGGTAAATCTCAACCAATGCGCTCAGACGATCGCTGGTTGGATCAACACGCAGGGTCTCGGAGATATAGGCACCGTGATCCAGGTCGTTGGTGAACAGCGTTTCAATGCGCTTGTGACCGGATTGGCTCAGTTTAGCCAGCAGGTCCATGGACAGTTCCATGTTCGCTGCACAGATCAGTTCACCGGTGCTTTCGTCGATGTAGTCTTTAGCGACCACTTTACCCGCGATGTATTCAACCGGAACTTCGATGCTTTTAACGTCATCTTTTTCCAGCTGGCGGATATGGCGAGCCGTGATACGGCGGCCTTTTTCGACATATTGCTTACCGTCCGCTTCGATATCGAAGGACGCGGTTTCACCACGCAGGCGCTCAGGAACGAGTTCCATCTGCAACTTGTTGTCACGAATCTCGAAGACAACTTTGTCGAAGAACAGATCAAGGATCTGCTCAGTGGTGTAGCTCAATGCGCGCAGAATAATGGTCGCCGGCAATTTACGACGACGGTCGATACGCACAAAGAGGTTGTCTTTCGGGTCGAACTCGAAGTCCAACCAGGACCCGCGGTAAGGGATGATACGTGCGTTATACAGCACTTTACCCGATGAGTGGGTTTTACCCTTATCGCTGTCAAAGAAGACGCCAGGACTACGGTGCAGCTGAGATACGATAACCCTCTCAGTCCCGTTAATAACAAAGGTACCGTTTTCGGTCATGAGCGGAATTTCGCCCATGTAGACTTCTTGTTCCTTGATGTCTTTAACGGTGCCTTCCGGTGCCTCGCGCTCATAGATAACCAGGCGCAGTTTCACACGCAGTGGCGCAGAATAAGTTACACCGCGGATCTGGCACTCTTTTACGTCGAATACCGGCTCACCAAGACGGTAGCTAACGTATTGCAGCTCTGAATTACCGCTGTAGCTCTGGATGGGAAAAACAGAACGGAATGCCGCTTCAAGCCCGTACTGCCCTTCTGGATCTTGCTCGATAAACTTCTGGAACGAGTCAAGCTGGATAGAAAGGAGATATGGTATGTCCAGAACTTGTGGACGTTTACCAAAGTCCTTACGAATGCGTTTTTTCTCGGTATAGGAGTAAACCATAGGGTTCCTCAGCTCGCTGATCAGTGACCCACTCTGTCCGCCCTAAAGGACAGTTCATACAACACCGTTTATGTCGATCGGAAAGCGAAAGACTTTCCGCAATACCTGTTTCTATCACTCTTAAATCATTTCATTGCGCTGTGGGACAGATAGCGGTCTGTCGCAGGGAACGGCAGTATATTAAGGCGTCGATAGAAATAAATATTGGGGTTGTTCAGTGATCAAACAGTGTGAAACATCACTGACACCCTATAGCGCAAAAAGGCTGGTGACCAAAAAGTCACCAGCCATCAGCCTATTAAGTCAGGCTGCAACCTGGGAAGTTAAATTATTTAACTTCAACAGAAGCACCAGCTTCTTCCAGGGATTTTTTCAGAGCTTCAGCGTCGTCTTTGCTGATGCCTTCTTTCAGAACTGCCGGAGCAGATTCTACCAGGTCTTTAGCTTCTTTCAGACCCAGGCCGGTTGCGCCACGTACTGCTTTGATAACAGCAACTTTGTTAGCGCCAACAGCAGACAGTACAACGTCGAACTCGGTTTTTTCTTCAACAGCTTCAGCCGGGCCAGCAGCTACAGCTACAGCAGCAGCAGCGGAAACGCCGAATTTTTCTTCCATCATGGAGATCAGTTCAACAACGTCCATTACGGACATTTCTGCAACTGCGTCCAGAATTTGCTCTTTAGTGATAGACATAACAATTGTTCCTAAAATTCAGAAATAGATTATACGTTAGCAACGCAATAAAAAAGGGGGCGATTAAGCCGCGTCTTTCTGATCGCGCAGTGCAGCCAGAGTGCGAACCAGTTTGCCTGCAGAGGCTTCTTTCATGGTTGCCATCAGGCGTGCGATTGCTTCTTCGTAAGTCGGCAGCGTTGCCAAGCGGTCGATTTGCGCCGCAGGGATCAGCTCACCTTCAAAGGCCGCAGCTTTAACCTCAAATTTTGCATTCGCTTTCGCGAACTCTTTGAACAGACGAGCAGCAGCGCCCGGATGCTCAGTAGAGAATGCAATCAAGGTTGGACCAACAAACGTGTCTTTCAGGCACTCGAACGGAGTACCTTCAACGACGCGGCGCATCAGGGTGTTACGAACAACACGCATGTACACGCCAGCTTCACGACCTGCTTTACGCAGTTCGGTCATTTTATCAACGGTAACGCCACGGGAATCCGCGACAACCGCAGACAGCGCGCCTTTGGCTACTTCGTTGACTTCAGCAACAATCGCTTGTTTGTCTTGAAGATTTAATGCCATTAGCTTTTGCTCCTGGATTGGGCCGGGGATAATTCCCCGGAACTCACTTCGCCTGCTACCGAGAATCGGTGACAGACGTTCAAACACGGTGAGCAGAATCCAGCAAAGACAATTAAAAAATTTTCTTCAGGCTCTGTCACCGTCTACGCAGGAAAATTAAGTGCCTTTCGACACACCTGCGGTCTTGGACGGAGGCCTGGATAGGCCAGGCTCCAACCGAAAAATTCTGAGTTTTGCAATTAGCAAAACAACGGGCGTTAGATTCTAGACAAATCTGCCGCCCGCGTAAAGCGATAAAAGCAGAAAGCGATTAGTTCGCTGCTGCGTTCAGGCCGCTTTGGTCAACCGCAACACCTGCACCCATAGTGGTGGACAGGCTAACTTTCTTGATGAAAACGCCTTTAGCCTGAGATGGTTTAGCTTTTTTCAGCGCAACCAGCAGAGCTTCCAGGTTTTCTTTCAGTTTGTCAGCGTCGAAGTCCACTTTACCAATGGTGGTGTGGATGATGCCGTTTTTGTCGTTACGGTAACGAACCTGACCTGCTTTAGCGTTTTTCACTGCTTCAGCAACGTTAGGGGTTACGGTACCCACTTTCGGGTTTGGCATCAGGCCGCGCGGACCCAGAACCTGGCCCAGTTGACCTACAACGCGCATTGCATCCGGGGAAGCAATAACAACGTCGAAGTTCATTTCGCCTTTTTTGATCAGGTCAGCCAGATCTTCCATACCTACCAGTTCAGCGCCGGCAGCTTTAGCAGCTTCAGCGTTTGCACCCTGGGTAAATACAGCAACGCGAACAGAACGACCGGTGCCGTGCGGCAGAACGGTTGCACCACGAACGTTTTGGTCAGATTTACGAGCGTCGATACCGAGGTTAACGGCAACGTCAACGCTTTCTACGAATTTAGCAGTAGCCAGCTCTTTCAGCAGGGCAACGGCTTCGTTGATGTCATACTGTTTAGTTGAATCAACTTTGTCACGGATCACGCGCATGCGCTTGGTCAGCTTAGCCATCTCTTAATCCTCTACTACCAGGCCCATGGAACGAGCAGTACCTTCGATGGAGCGAGTCATCGCTTCAACGTCAGAACCAGTCATGTCCGCAGCTTTGGTTTCTGCGATTTCACGTACCTGAGCACGGGTCACGGTACCCACTTTGTCTTTGTTCGGCTTACCGGAACCAGACTTGATACCAGCCGCTTTTTTCAGCAGCACTGCTGCCGGCGGAGTTTTGGTAACGAAAGTGAAGGAGCGATCAGAGTAAACAGTGATAACAACCGGGATCGGCAGACCTTTTTCAATGCTGTCAGTCTTAGCATTGAACGCCTTACAGAACTCCATGATGTTAACACCCTGCTGACCCAGAGCCGGACCAACCGGTGGGCTCGGGTTAGCCATACCAGCTGCAACTTGCAGCTTAACGTAGGCTTGTACTTTCTTGGCCATCTAAATATCCTCGATTTGGGTTATATCGCCTGCTGGCAGGCTCCCCGTTCTTTTTACATTAAGCCGCTGCCGATATGGCAACGTCTAAAAACAAAAGGCGCGAAATTGTAGTTCAATTTCGCGCCTCTTACAACTATCAAATGGCAATGTCAGAACAAAAAGCGATCAGCCTTTTTCGACCTGGCTGAAATCCAGTTCGACCGGCGTTGCACGACCGAAAATGGAAACAGAGACTTTCAGGCGGCTCTTTTCATAATCGACTTCTTCCACTACACCATTGAAGTCAGCAAACGGACCATCGTTGACACGCACCATTTCGCCCGGTTCGAACAAGGTCTTCGGACGCGGCTTATCACCTACCTGCTGCAGGCGGTT
This sequence comes from Chimaeribacter arupi, assembly GCF_002858805.1. Classification (GTDB taxonomy): domain Bacteria; phylum Pseudomonadota; class Gammaproteobacteria; order Enterobacterales; family Enterobacteriaceae; genus Chimaeribacter; species Chimaeribacter arupi. The sequence continues at coordinate 1,030 of NZ_PJZI01000049.1, read as the reverse complement.
CATGATGGCATCGACTTCTTTGTCACTGATAGGTGCAGGGCGATCAGAAGTACCACCGATGAAGCCCATCACACGCGGTACGCTGCGCACTAAGTGCCAGCTTGCATCGTTCATTACCATCTGGACCAGAACATAACCCGGGAAGAACTTACGCTCGCTTTTACGGCGCTGACCACCACGGATCTCAACCACTTCTTCCGTTGGGACCATGACGTCGCCGAACAGCTCTTCCATGTCATGTAATTTGATATGCTCACGCAGCGATTGAGCTACGCGGCCTTCAAAGCCGGAAAACGCCTGAACGACGTACCAACGTTTTTTTGGAGCTTCAGACATCTTAGAACCTCAGGCCAGTAATAAACGATACCAGGCGAACCAGAATACCATCCAGTCCCCACAAAATCAGTGACATCACGGCAGTGACCGCGGCAACGATTAAGGTGGTGTGCAGCGTTTCCTGGCGGGTTGGCCAAATTACCTTACGCACTTCAGTACGTGCTTCACGAGCAAAAGCGACGGTGGCCTTGCCTTTAGTCGTCATCAACGCTACGGCACCGGCAATAGCGATAATGATCACAACAGCTAATGCGCGCAGCGGGAGGTTGTATTCGCGGTACAAATAGTTACCGACAATAGCTACAACCAACAGCGCAGCGACAACCAGCCATTTGACCGCTTCCAGGCCGCGCCCGCTTCCTTGAGCTTCGGTATTCGCACTCATAAACCAACCTGTCACAATGATTTAGAACAAACAACTTTGCCTCGCATCGCGAGGCAAACCAAACCGATCGATGCCCTGTATGAGCGCAAACTCGGTATTTACGCTATAGCTCAGAGCCCATCTCACCAATGATTATGACATAAAATCGCTGATGAGATAGGTTCTAACATCACAGCGTAGAAAAGGGCATCGAATGATGCCCTTTCAGTGCGTGTTGCGTCAAATATTATCAGCGATTAAGCGATAACTTTAGCAACAACGCCCGCACCAACAGTACGGCCGCCTTCACGGATTGCGAAACGCAGACCG
>NZ_PJZI01000048.1 GCF_002858805.1 Chimaeribacter arupi | reverse complement strand
GCTGGCGGACTGGGTCGGCATCGGCGGGTTTGGCCCGCTGCTGGTGGGCAGTGCGGAAACCGTGGCCGATGAGCTGCAAAGCTGGGTGGACGAAACCGACGTGGACGGCTTCAACCTGGCCTACGCCGTCACGCATGAGACGTTTACCGATGTGGTGGAACTGCTGATCCCGGAGCTGCAAAAACGCGGCGTGTATAAGCGTGACTATGCCCCCGGTACGATGCGCGAAAAACTTTTCGGCCAGGGGCCGCGGCTGGCCGCACCGCACCCGGCGGCAGGGTATCGCCGCAGCGTGCGTGACAGCGTCACGGCGGCATAACACCTGGGGGGCGTAAGCTTGCCCCCGGTGAGATAAACAGGTTTCCCCTACCGGGTCCGCGCAGGCTGACCCGGTATTTTTGCTGGCTGGAATCTGCGCTATCTTTTTGAATTATCAGTATTTAAAAGCAGTTTTTGTTGTTTGTGATGTCAGCCGGTAACTTTTATAACGGTCTCCTCACCTGCCTGAAAACAACAGAGGATGCCATGAGCACCATACCGATTGATGACAGCCTGGCGGTGCCGCCGCCACACTCTGCGCCGGTCAGCTCTGCCAGTGATGTGGCCCGGTTGATCAACACCCGCAGTGACAAAAACAGCTATGCCCGCATGATCGTGTTTCTGGCGCTGGGCGGGGTATTTCTCGACGCCTATGACCTCACCACACTCTCTTACGGCATTGATGATGTAGTGCGCGAATTCAATTTGACGCCGACCCTGACTGGGCTGGTCACCTCGTCGATTATGATCGGCACCATCGTCGGTAACCTGCTGGGTGGCTGGCTCACCGACAAATATGGCCGCTACTCGGTATTTATGGCCGATATGCTGTTCTTTGTGGTGTCGGCGGTGGCTGCCGGGCTGGCACCCAACGTCTGGGTGCTGATCGGCGCGCGTTTCCTGATGGGCATCGGCGTCGGCATCGACTTGCCGGTAGCGATGGCCTACCTGGCGGAGTTCTCCAAATTCAGCGGCAAGGCCAATAAAGCCTCGCGCCTCGCGGCCTGGTGCCCGATGTGGTACGCCGCCTCTTCCGTCTGTTTCTTCATCATTTTCGGCCTCTATTTCCTGCTGCCGGAACAGCATCTCGACTGGCTGTGGCGTGCTTCGCTGCTGTTCGGGGCGGTGCCGGCGCTGCTGATCATCGCGGTACGCAGCCGGTTTATGAACGAGTCGCCGCTGTGGGCCGCCAGTCAGGGCGACCTGAAAGAGGCGGTGCGCATCCTGCGTGACTCCTACGGCATCCATGCCCATGAGGCACAACCCGCTGCCCCACAGGTGAAAAAGGTGGCCGCGCCGAAAGTCAGTTTCCGCGTGCTGTTTGAGAAGCCTTACCGGGAACGCACCATTGTCGCTGGGGTGATGAACGTCTGTATCTCTTTTGAGTACACCGCCATCGCCTTCTTCCTGCCGTCGATTCTGGCGCAGTTCCTGGGTGCCGGGGTGTTTGAAACCATCTCCGCCTCGCTGGGGCTGAATGCGCTGTTTGCCTTTACCGGCGGGCTGCTCGGGATGCGGCTGGCGTGGAAATACCCGTCACGCCACGTGGCGATTGCCGGTTTCGCCCTGCAATTTATTGCGCTGGTGGCACTGGCGCTGATTGGCCACCCGCAGGCTGCGCTGGGCATCGGTTTTGCGGTGCTGATGCTGGGCCTCTGGCTGTTTGCTGAAGGGTTCGGCCCCGGCGCGCAGCTGATGATCTACCCGGCGCTCTCTTACCCGACCTCGATCCGCGCCACCGGCGTCGGCTTCAGCCGCTCGCTCTCCGGCATCGGCAGTGCGCTGGCGCTGTTTGTGCTGCCGATCCTGCAAGCTTCGCTCGGCACCAACATGTTCTGGGTGGTGTCGCTCAGCGCCATCATCCCAATTATTTTTCTGCTGGTGGTGCGTTTTGAGCCGACCCGCCATGACATTGACGATCACCAACCTGAAGGGGAATCTCTATGAGCACGCCATTACTCTCAACCGGTACAGATTACGCGGCGCTGGCGGCGCATTTCCGCCCGGTGTTTGCCCGCATTGCTGAGGGCGCGCGGGAGCGCGAACATCACCGCACACTGCCGGTAGCCCCGATCCAGTGGCTGAAAGAGGCGGGGTTCGGCACGGTGCGCATCCCGCAGGCGAAAGGCGGGTTTGGGGCATCACTGCCGCAACTGTCCAGTTTGCTGATTGAACTGGCGGAGGCGGACTCCAACCTGCCGCAAGCCCTGCGGGCGCATGTGGCGTTTGTGGAAGACCAGCTTAACCAGCCCGACTCCCCGGCGCGCGATCGCTGGTTCCGGCGTTTTATTGACGGCGAGATTGTCGGCAGCGGCTGGACGGAGATCGGCAATGTCAAACTCGGCGAGGTGAACACCAAAGTCACGCCGCAAGGTGAGGGCTGGCAACTGGACGGCGAGAAGTTTTACAGCACCGGCACGCTGTTTGCGGACTGGATCGATGTGTTCGCACAGCGCAGCGATACCGGCAGCGCGGTGATTGCGCTGGTCAGCACCCATCAGGCCGCGGTGGAGCGGCTGGATGACTGGGACGGCTTCGGCCAGAGGCTGACCGGCAGCGGCACCACCCGGTTTAAGGCGGCGCAGGTGGAGCAGGAGCATGTGTATGACTTTGCGGATCGGTTCCGCTACCAGACCGCGTTTTATCAGCACGTGTTGCTGGCGACGCTGGCCGGGATTGCGCGGGCAGTGCTGCGGGACGTGAAAGAAGAGGTACAGCAGCGCCGCCGGGTTTACAGCCACGGCAACGCCGGGCAGGTGCGCGAGGATGCGCAGGTGTTGCAGGTGGTCGGGCAGATCGCCTCCTGGGCGTTCGCCACCGAGGCCACGGTGTTGCAGGCCACGCACTCGCTGCAACAGGCGTATGAGGCGCATCTGTCAGGGGATGAGGCGCTGAAACAGGCGCTGAACATAGCGGCAGAAATTGACGCCGCCAAAGCGCAGGCGATCGCCACTGAACTGGTGCCGCGCGCCGCCACCGAGCTGTTCAACGCGCTGGGGGCGTCTGATACCCGGCTGAGCAAGGCACTGGATCGCCACTGGCGCAATGCGCGCACGGTGGCGTCACATAACCCGGTTATCTATAAACTCCGCAACGTGGGGAACTGGGAAGTGAACGGCAAGGAGCCGGTGTTTGTCTGGCAGATAGGCAACGGCGGCTAAGCAGAACGGGCGGCCGGGTGGCCGCCCGCGATCTTGTTTTTTCGACGTGGTCTTACTTCTTCAGCGCGGCGTCCTGTGACCAGGTAGCGCTGCGTACATCCACCTTGACCGGCAGCAGGCCAATCTGGGTGAATTTATCCGCCAGCGCCTGTTGCTGGGTGAACACCTCCGCCGTCATGCGTTCGGCACCGAACGGCATCCGCGCCAGCGCCCGTGACCAGATGGCCTGTTCCAGCCCGGTGGATTGCGACAGGATTTTTGCCGCGTCATCCGGGTGGCTGTTTGCCCACGTGCTCAGGGTCGCCAGTTCATCCACCACCTGTTTGGCGGTGTCTGGGTAGTGGTCAGCAAATTTGCGGCTGGCCAGGTAGAAGGTGTAGTGCGGTACCAGCCCTTCGGCATCCTTGATCAGGCGGGCGTTGGCATGGGCTTCCACTTCCGCGTAGAACGGGTCCCAGATCACCCAGGCATCCACCGAGCCACGCTGGAACGCGGCGCGGGCATCGCTGGGCGGCAGGTAGACCGGCGTGATCTCTTTGTAGCTCAGACCGGCATTTTCCAGTGCGCTGACCAGCAGGTAGTTCACATCCGAGCCTTTGTTGAGCGCCACGCGCTTGCCTTTCAGATCGGCCACCGATTTAATCGGCGAGTTTTCCGGCACCACAATCGCCTCGGTTTTCGGGTTCGCCGGGGAGTGGCCGAGGTAAACCAGATCGGCCTGCGCCGCCTGGGCAAAGGTCGGCGGTGCATCGCCGGTGGCCGCCAGGTCGATACTGCCGACGTTCAGCCCCTCCAGCATCTGCGGCCCGGCAGGGAATTCTACCCAGCGCACCTTAATCCCCTGTTTTTTGAAATCCTCATCCAGCGTGCCGCGGTATTTCAGCAGCGCGAAGATATTGGCTTTCTGGTAGCCGATATTCACGGTCTCGGGTTTCTCTGCGGCCACGGCAGAAGAGGCGACCAGCGCCAGCCCAATGGCCGCCGCGCTGAACAGAAGAGGGAATCCTTTTTTACGCATGTTTTCGTCTCATCTCAGGGATCAGGGTGACCGTGCCAATGCCATTGCGCCGCACGGAATGCCCCCATCCTGACGAGCTGACACTGAATTGAAAACGGCTTTATCGGAATAATATATGCCTAATGATTAAATGCTTTTTGTGGATTTGGTTAGCTGGGAAATGGATAAATCATGGCGAAACGGCAGGAGCAGGGCGCATCAGATCATACTGTGCCGGACGGCACACTTTTTCAGCGATTTTGCGGCATTCTCTTTTTTAAGATCAATGCGCTATCACAGGTTGCCGCGATACATTCTTGTGTCTAGACTTCAATAAAATCATTATAATTTTGCGATGAAAGTCTCAAAATATTTGTTCACTTCAGCGTAGGACGCGTAAATTGCATCATGACTGACACCATTTCGGAACTCCCCCAGACTTCACGCCGCGTTCAGTGGTCCCGCGTGCTTCTGCTCAGCATCAGCGCCTTTATTTTTAACACCACGGAATTTGTGCCGGTGGGCTTGTTGACCGACATCGCACAAACCTACCAGATCGATACCGCGCAGGCGGGCTGGATGCTGACCATCTATGCCTGGGTGGTGGCGCTGATGTCGCTGCCGCTGATGCTGGTCACCAGCAAGGTAGAGCGCAAGACCCTGCTGCTCTGGACGTTCGTGGTGTTCATCCTCAGCCATGCGCTGTCGGTGCTGGCGTGGAATTTCTGGATACTGGTGGCCGGGCGCATCGGCATTGCGCTGGCGCACGCGATTTTCTGGTCGATAAGCGCATCGATCGCCATCCGTGTCGCCCCGCCGAGCAAGAAAACCCAGGCGCTGAGTATGCTGGCAACCGGTACGGCACTGGCGATGGTGCTCGGCCTGCCGCTGGGGCGGATTATCGGCCAGTTGCTTGGCTGGCGGATGACCTTCGTCGCGATTGGCGTGTCTGCCGTCGTGACGCTGGTGATGCTCTACAAACTGCTGCCGCCGCTGGCGAGTGAGCACCATGCCTCGCTGAAAAGCGTGCCGACCCTGTTGCGCCGGCCGATGCTGCTCAGCCTGTACCTCTTCACCGCGCTGGTGTTCACCGCGCACTACACCGCATACAGCTATATTGAGCCGTATATCAAAGAGATCGGCCAGATGGGCGATGGCTTTACCACCTTGCTGCTGCTGGTGTTCGGTGGGGCGGGCATTCTCGGCAGCCTGCTGTTCGGCTTTATGGGCGAGCGGTTCACCACCGCGCTGCTGATGCTGTCGGTTGCGCTGATCACCGTCTCGATGTTCCTGCTGAATTTTGTGGCGACCAGTGCGCTGGAGATGCTGATCCTCAGCGTGTTCTGGGGCATGGCGATCATGATGGTAAACCTGTCATTCCAGGTGAAAGTGCTGGCGACGGACGCCAATTCGCCGGACATCATCATGTCAATTTATTCATCCATCGTGAACCTGGGGATTGGCCTCGGCGCGCTGCTCGGCAACCAGATCATCCTGTTCTCCTCGCTGGGCGACATCGGCGAAACCGGCGCGGCGATTGGGCTGCTGACCTTTATCCTGCTGGCGCTCTATCTGCGCAAACAGGCTACGCGTCGCTGACCGCACCTGTTTTAACGTGATATAAAAAAATCCCGCTGCGTTCAGCGGGATTTTTTATGGGGCAGGCAGCCACCTCAGCGGCCTCATTCATAGGTAATCGAGAAATTCACCAGTGCATCGGCGTGGCCTGCCTGCGGATTATTTTGGGTGACGACATACTGTGCCACGTAATCCAGCCGGTTGTTCTGGTCTTTGACGAGGTTCCACTGCATCCCTGCTTCTGCGGCAGAGAGTGGCTGAGGGCGCTGCTGTTGCCCGGCGGCGGTGCTGAGTTTCAACGCGACACCGCGTGCGCCGCCGCTGAGTTTAAACAGGGTATCGTCGTCACCGTCGGCTTCGCCATCCATTTTGACGTACGCGCGTGCCACGTCACCGCACTCTTCCAGCTCCAGCGCGAACGGTTTTTCACCCAGCACGGTGCCGGGCGTATCGTTGCCCTGGCTGTCGCCCCGGCTACGGTGCAGGTAGAGCGTGCCGAGATCCACCTCCAGCATACTGTCCGCCAGGATGCAGGTGCCCTGGATAATGCGGATGCTGAAATGCAGCTCGCCGGGTTTACCGATATGGGCCATCTCCGCCTGTGAGGCCGGCGAGAGCAGCGGGGCGACGGCACAGGCCGCCAGCAGGGCGCGTGTTATCTGTTTCATCCCGTTACTCCACATCCAGGCTGAGGGTGGCAATGCCTTCGAATTCACCGCTCTGCGGAATTTTGCCGGTGGTGCTGATGGGGTAAGCTCTTAACGTCACGCTGGAATAACGGTTAATACCGTCAGTGGATGTTGTCGTCAATTCCACATTATCGTTAGTACCAGGGCGGATAGGCATATTACTCTCTTTCCGCAGGATGACGGCCCCAATATCAGGGTTACCCATATCAATCGCCATCGGATTATTGGGGTTAGGCGTCGCTTCAAGTTTTAAATAAATTGTGGAATGCTCAGAAATATTATTGCATTTGAAGTCCAGTTTCTTTTCAATGGCACGGGCATTCACCGGAACATTACCGGTTCTGTTTTTGAAATCCCTGGCGTTATAGTCACCAAAATCAATTTGGGTGCTGTAACCAGCCGGGATTTCACACCCCATCGGAATCTCAATCCGCCCCTCAATTTGCATGATGGTGACCGGAAGATCGTCTTTATAAACGCCGGGTTGTTTTGTCGCCCAGACTGAGACGAGGGTAGTTAACGGGATGACTTTTTCGCCGACAAAAGGCTTTTTAATATAAATATCGAGATGTCCTCTATAACCCGACCCCCAGTCTGCATTGGTCTCAGGGCAGCCGGAACGGTTATCCGATGAATTAGGGATGTCCTGAAAAGGCGCTCTAAACTGGCCGCGGTTACCTACACTAATATAAGCTGCAAATTCGAGGTTTTCATTGATTTGATAAAACCCTTCTTCATGCCCAATAGGCAAGCTGTAATTAGGCTCTGCTTTAAAATAAGTATATCTGTGCTGGGACGTATCGGTAGGGCAATCACATAACAATTTGTACGTGGCCGAGTGATTCCAGCTAAAGGCCGAAGGGTATAACGCGCCTGCGTAGTTTTTTTCCGGGTCAAGGGGCTTATCTATCGTGGCAGAGAACAGGTTTGGCCCATTCTTCGGCCAGCATGCCCCCCAACCATCCTCTGCCCTTGCCGAACCATTCAGCAGCAGCAACTCGGTAACCAGCGCCGCCAGCGTACCGCCTGTTTTCCACTTCATTGTTTTCACCTTTTGCATAGTTATCGGCTTGCAGCGTTATCGGCATTGCGCCGTCAGGGTGACCACGGCAACAGGTTCCGCGCCTAAAGGCGGCACCTGATAGGGTGCACTGCATTGCTGCCCGGCCTCTTTGCCCCAGCTCACCGTCAGGGTGCCTTTTTCCGGCAGGCCGCTCATATAGAGCTGGCCCGCTTCCCCGACGATGCCGCTTTGTGGGGTTTTCACGTTTTCTTTCTGTACCAGCGTGGCGGCCGCGCCAAACGGCACCGCACTGCCATCCGCCCGGCTCAGGCTGACCATCGCCCGGTAGCCCACCTGCGTGGTGAACTGCGCCCGCACCACTGCGCCGCGGGTCGGCACTACGTACTGGATCGGCTCGCTGAGATCGACGTTGTCGCCCAGCGTATCGGTACGCAGCGACACCTCGGTTTCCCGGTACGGGGTGGCGTACGGAATGATGGCATTGCCGAAGTGGTCCAGCGCCACGCCGCTGTTATTACTGACGCTGGTGCCCGCGGCACCCGGCGCGTTCACCAGAATCATGGATTCACTCAACGGTTGTGACAGCGTCACGCCCTGGCTGTGGACGATCACGCCGCCGCGCAGGCCGTAATTCACCTGGTTGCTGTCACGCGAATAGTTGTAGCCGAGATCGATGTTGCCTTTGCTGCCCTGGTAGCCGAGCGAAGCATTGCCGCTGTTGCCGACGCCGTCTGAGCCGTAGCCCTCCTGCACGCTCCAGTTCAGGTTACGTTGTTCCAGCGCGGTGCCGCTCAGCCCGACCTGATGGTTGGTGCGGCCGTGCAGATCGCTGGTCATACGGTAGGAGCTCCAGGCCTGCCCGAGCGGCACCGAAACGTTAAAGGAGAAGAGATGGTCGGCGTCGTCATAGTCCGGCGAGCGCGTATAGCTGTAGGCCATGCCCCAGCTCACTGCGCCAATGCGGCCGTTATAGCCGCCGCTGACCGAGCGCTGCGTATCATCATCGCCCCAGTAATCCTGTAAGTTCATGCTGAAATAGACCGAGCCGTAGCGCCCCATCTGCTGGGTGATATTGCCCTGTAACTGGCTGCGCTGGTGGTAGCGGGCATAGTCGCTGTCAGCGTGGTTGCGCACGTCGGTGGCTTCCTGGAAGCTGTAATAGCCCTGCGTGGAGTAGCGGTAGCCCAGCAGGCGGAAATCAGTGCCGCTGTCGGCAAAACTTTTGGCATACAGGAACCGGTAAGACTGGCCCTGTTCGTCGCGGCCGTCACCCAGATCGCTTTTTGCCTGGGTGACGTCGAGCGAGATGGCCCCGATGTCACCCAGGTTAATGCCCGCGCCCAGCGCGAGGGCGTTATAGTCTTCAGAAAACAGGGTGCCGCCATAGGCGGTAATGCCGTGCGGCAGGCCATAGATCGCATGGCCCTGGACGAACTGCGGGTTACCGGACTCATAGTTCCCGCCCTGGTATTCACCGCCGCTGACGCTGTATTTCAACTGCCCTTCGCGTAGCAGGATGGAGACGGCCGCAAACGGCTGGATAAAGCGCTGCTCACGGCCGTCGCTCTCTTTGACGGTCACCGTCAGGTCGCCGCTGCTGGAGGTCGGGTAGAGATCGGTAATCTCAAACGCGCCCGGCTGGACAAAGGTGCGGTAAATCACATAGCCATTCTGCTCGATGACCACTTCCGCATTGGTGCGGGCAATGCCGCGCACCACCGGCGCAAAGCCGCGCTGGCTGTCCGGCAGCATTTCATCATCCGAGGTGAGCTGCACCCCGCGGAATTGCACGCTGTCAAACACATCGGCGGCGGTGTAGGTGTCACCCAACGTCAGGTCGGCTTTCAGCGGCACAATATTGCGCGTGAGGTAGGTGCCGAGGTTATCGGTGCTGGTCTGCCCGTCGTAACGGCTCCAGGTGGAATTATTGCGCAAGCGCCACGCGCCGAGGTTAACGCCGCTGCGCAGGTTGAAATAGTAGCCGTTGCTGTAACTGCGCCCGCCGCTGCTGTCATCATGCTCACGGCCCCACTCATCGGTGTAGTGGTTCTCCTGGTAGTCGGTGTCGGTGCGCCCGTTACTGCCGGAGAAGCTGTAGTCCAGCAGCAGCGCCGGGATGCCCTCATCCCAGCGGCTTTCCGGCACCGTGCCGCGGGCGGTCTGCACCATCGCCGCCTGGGGGAAGCTGAGGATTAAAGTCTGAGTGTTGAAATCAAAATGGCTGGCGGCGTTGGGGATAAGCTCCGTAAACGGCGCACACGCCTCTGCCGGGTACGCCTCCAGCGCCGGGAAACTCCCGACCCGCACGCCCATTTCCGCCAGTTGCACACGGCTCAGGCAGGGCATCAGGGATTCACCGGCGGCCTGTTGGGCGGCCGTCGCGGCGCTGAATGCCAGCTCGCGTACCTCATGCTTACGCTCATTAACGATAATCTCTACCCGGTAATTGCCCGGCAGTTGCTTCCCGGTGGCACCTTCGTAAATCGACAAATCGGCCAGTGCGCTGCCGGTACCGACATCTTCCAGAAAGCGAGGGTTAAACTGCGCGGCCTGCGTGTGACAGGCAGCGGCGACCAGTACCGCCAGGGCCGAACGTATAAAAAGTTGACAGAGGGCCGGGTGTGGGCGTTTGTGCATCCGCTGCATGGTGAAGGTCACTCAGGTAAGAAAGAAAAGGAAGACATTCAGGATTTAACCGGCTGATTCAAGGAGTCACTTGAGGCCCCGAAATCATTGATCACCGAATAAGTCACGTTGGCGACGCTCTGCATACCGGCAGGCAGCGGCTGGCTTACCTGGCTTTTGGCCGGCACCATCGGCACGTGGCCGGCATCCCGGCCATCAAACGCGAGATGATCAAACGACATGGTGTAAGGCGTGGGGTTATGGATCACCACCTGGTCGCCCTGGCGGGTGAACGTCAACTGGCGGTAGGCCTCATTGGCATTGCCCGTCAGCCCGGCCGGCCGGTAGAACAGCTTCAGCCGGGTACGCACGGCAATTTGCAGCACGTTTTTGCTCTGGCCGGCTTCCGGGGTAGACGGAATGGCCTTCACATTCACCCAGTAAACGGATTCCCGATCCTGCGGCAACGGCGTACCGAGATGCACAATACGCAGCACATTGTCTTTAGCCGGGTCGAGGCGGAACAGCGGCGGCGTAATCACAAAGGGGGTTTTTTTATTGCCGCCCGCGTCTTCAACCCAGGTCTGGATCAGGAACGCTTCTTTCGGGTTGCGGTTACTGACGGTAAGCGCGGCTTCCTTTTTATCGGCCTGATAAATCACGCGCGTGGCACTCATGGCGATGCCCCCGGCGGCGTAAGCAGTTTGCGCAAGGGGGAGAAGGCATAAAAAAGAGCAGAGGAGTTTTTTGGTCAATTTCATGGTTGCGCCCGGCATAAAAAGAAACGGGCGGTATGAAAAGAAGATGCCGCCCGCAAAATACAGCGATTCACCTGATAGAGGTGCGCCTTGCGTAATTAGTTGTAGGTCACATCGAAATCAACCTGGCTGTTGCCGTAACCCGGCGTTGCGCTGCCTTTACTGACATAAGCCGCGGAGTAATAGAGCACGTGCTGGCCCTCTCTCAGTATTTCTTCTGCGGTGGCGGTGCCGACTTTAATATCCGCGCCCGCTTTGTCGAAAAGACCAATGGTCACATTCGTGGCCGCCCCGGCTTCATTATTCACCAGCAAGCGGCCATCTGCGTCGGCAAGGCCGTTGAATTGCACCTTCACCTTGGTTTTGCTGGTGATATCGCACTCTTCTAATTTAATCTGGAAGGGTTTTGCCGGGGATTTATCCCCCGCTGTGGCTAATGTCGTGGATTTCACCTGGCCCAGATTGATTTCCTGGTTTTGGGAATCCGCGGACACCACGCAAGGCGCATCAACAATCTCGCCTTTAAAACGAATGGTGCCGTCTCCGATATCTGCAGCAAAAGCGGAGTGGCTTACCACCAGGGCGGTAACGGCAGAAACAAAAAATCCTTTCTTCATTTTTAAAAATCCCATGAGTAATCAATATAAAGAAAACACGCTCACCCGTTTTGGGAAAGCGGGGTGGAGAAGTCACAGGCATCTTAAATAAGAGAGGCGACATATCAATTTACAGATTTTTAATGTTTATATTATTTTCACTTAATTGTTTTTAATGTATTGATTTTACTGTCTCTTGGTGCTTTTATTTGCCTGATGGATCAATCAAAGTTGAATGATCGAAAAAATATATGAGACGTAAGTGCGCGCAGTAAGTGCAAATCATTAACTGAAAAAATACATAATCTTAAATTGATCAATAATCTATATGTTTTAAGGGTGTTTTTTAACCCATAAAAACAGGGTGCGCCGGCTGTAAAAATAAGCCTCCTATTTATTTGCTTATCCATTAATTCAATGCTTAATAGAAATGGTTATTTATGTGCCGTTTCATCCTTCTTTACGGGCGTTTATTCCGCTTGGGCATTTACCGCCGGGTAAGAATGCGTTTATATTGGCAGCGCAAAGTGATAAGCAAATAAACCTTTCACAAGGAGAACAGTGTGGCCACAGACAATGAAACGTACTGGAACAAAATGGTGCCGGAGCTCACGGTCATGGATTTCGCCCAGTCGCTGGATTTTTACCAACGTATTCTGGGATTCCATGTCCGGGTACGGCGGGACGATCCTGATTTTGCTTATGTGTGCCTGGGCGAGGCACAATTGATGCTGGAAGCCTTCCACACGCAGGGCTGGAATGTGGCCACGCTGGCACGGCCGCTGGGGCGGGGTATCAACCTGCAAATTGAAGTCGATTCCCTGACGCCGCTGCTGACCAACCTCGCCGCCAATGGCGTTACGCTCTACCGGGACGTACAGGAGAGCCGTTATCTGATTGGCGAAACAGAGGCGTGCCAGCGTGAATTTTTAGTGCAGGACCCGGACGGATATCTGCTGAGGTTCTGCGAATTTATGGGGGAAGAACCCCCGTCAGTCTAAAAATGAGGGTTAAGTTGCCCCTCTCGTTTGCCGGCGTTGCGGCACTGAAAGCCGCGTAGGGTTATCAGGAATACTGTATCGGCGATGCAGTATTCTGTTCAGCAAAATTACATGGTCAGCCTCATATAGTGATTGTCCCCTACACACACGGCCAGCCCCGCATCAAGCGTCATCTGTTTAATGTCCTCCCTACAGGTGTTGAGATCATCATATCCGGCAGGGTTAACTGCAATAACCCGCCCGCCCCGCGACATCAGCCGCCAATTCCATGTCTGCCGCGTATCCTGGTAAATATAGAAATAAGATAAAGATTGCTGTTTCATGATATTCCTTCAGTCTGGTCATTCACATACCCGCTCCCCTCACCGGTCATGCCACACTTGCAATGTTGTGAAATAACGGGAAGCGAAGCGGTGAACATAGGATGGCGTCATTTTCTTTGATTGAAAAGCACGGCTAATATGTTTTGAGAAAAAATGAGACTGTTTATCTTTTTGCGGTGGATATCATTAATAACAAAGATCCCCTCATTTTTCTAAAAATAAACATAAAAAAACATTGTGGCTGTTAAATTATGGCCGCGCGCTTTTGCAGTAAAAAGGGCGTCGTTATACTTATTTCAAGGGATAACTACGGAATACACACCTGGCGTCAGGAAAGGCGTGATGATTAATACAGCACGTTTATCAATGTGCTGCATTTATACCAGGGAAAACAGATATCGCGGCCGGGTAAAAAAGTTTACTGAAAGTTACCCGTTCACTCGCTGCCTCTTACCATGAGAAGGAGAGTATAATGTCTGCTCAAAACAAGTTTTTTAAAAAACTCGACCATAACATCAGCAAAAAAGCGGCTGCTGACAATTTGCAGGAGGATATTGAGGCGTTCAGGAAAGAGACGAAACACCTGCTGGTAACGGTCGAAAAATGGTTTGCAGATACACCGATTCACTGCAAAAAATGGGAAAACAGCCTCACAGAACATATCGCCCCTGAAGTGATTTACCACATTCCGGGCATGACATTAATTAATGAAGAAAAACACCTGCATATTACGCCATTGGGCATGTATTGCCTGGGTGGGGTAAAAGGGCGGTTGCTTGTGTCATTACATATGAACGGGGAAGAGAAAAAACTGTTTGAATGCCGCCTGAATGACAGCCGGGCCGACTTCGATGATTGGGCATTAATCGATTGTGCCAATAAAAAGAAAATCTTGCCCTTCAGGGAAGATACGTTTTTTGATTATATTTTTGAATTCGCCTGAGCACTGGCGGCACCGCCCCGCGCATGGCTTTATGCAGCATCAGCCCGCTTCCGGCGGGCTGATGCGTATTCAGTGGGACGCGGCATTACGCTTCCGGCGTGATGACCACAGGCCGGGGGCGGGAGACGCGCTCATTCAGCAGCGAAACCAGGAAAATCACCAGCCCCAGCAGCGGCAGGATGGCGCCATACGTCGCGGTATAGGTGACCGGGTAGCCATTTTCCACCACATAGGCCCCCACGCTGGCCCCCAGGGCATTGGCGATGTTAAACGCCGAATGGTTCAGCGTGGCGGCCAGCGTCTGCGCTTTGCCTGCCACCTGCATCAGCCGTACCTGCAATGGGGCGCAGAGCGCGAGGTTAGTGCCGATCAGGAAACTGCCGAGGATCGCGCCAAACAGCGTCGGCGCCAGCAGCGGGAACAGCAGCAGCACCGCGATGCTCCAGAGCAGGATGCAGAACATCGACAGCATCACCTTTTTGTCCGCTGCCCAGCCCCCGGCCAGATTGCCCGCCACCATGCCCAGCCCAAAGGCGAACAGAATCACCGGCAGCCAGCTATGGGAGAGGTGCACTGCATAAGTGACGACCGGCGAGATGTAGCTGATGACCGAGAACATGCCGCCGAAACCGATCGCCGCAATCCCCAGCGTCAGCCAGATGCGCCGGTTCATCAGCGCTTTAATCTCTTTTAATGGTGAACCGGCAGGCTCTTGCGCGGTTTTCGGGAAAATTGCCGCGATCAGTGCCACATCCACCAGCGCGATCAGCGCCACGGTGCCGAACGCCCAGCGCCAGTTGATGTATTCCCCCAGCATGGCCGCCAGCGGGTTACCTAGCAGTGACGCCAGCGTCAGCCCGAGCAGCACGTTCCCCACGGCTTTGCCGCGGCGGTCAGGCGACACCAGCGACGCCGCCGCCAGCGCTGCCACGCCCAGAAATGCCCCGTGCGGCAGGCCGCTGACGAAGCGGGCCAGCACCAGCGCGTGGTAATCGGTCGCCAGCACACTGGCCACATTCCCGGCCAGGAACAGCGCCATAAACAGCATCAACTGGTGTTTGCGTTGCAGTTGGGTAGTCAGCAGTGAAAAGAGCGGCGCACCAATCACGACACCGATGGCATACGCGCTGATGAAATGGCTGCCTTGCGCCAGCGTCACGGACATCGACCGGCAGACTTCAGCCAGCAGGCCCATGATAGAGAACTCGCTCATGCCGATGGCAAAGCTGCCGAGCGCCAGGGCAAAGATCGCCAGGGCGAGGGAAGGCGCAGGCGCCGGGGTATAACGATTATTTTCCATGGTGAAATACGGCTTAGGTTGTGGTTCAAAAAAAAGAAAAACGACGGCGACAGGGCAATGCCCGGCGCTGAAGAGAGAAGGAAAAACCCGGAAGTGATTATCACGCCTGCGGTAATGCCGCCCGGCGCGGGCAGGCTATCCCTGCGTTTGACTCCCCATCCCTTGCGGGCCGGGCAGTGTAGTCGCCCCATCCGGCCACGGCAAGTAGTGATTTGCGTCACACTTTTTACAGCAGCGCGTTATTCCCGGCAGGCATAACCTTATGCCGGTACGGGTGCACTGCAGCTGGAAATTGCCCGGTGACAGTGCACAAAACCTGGATTTGCGCCCTGGCACGCCCGCTGCGCATTCCTCCTGCTATTATGCCAACGGATTCGGCAGGAAATTTCTTCCCGCCGCTGCTTACGCGTTAAAATTTTCCCCCAGGTTGGCATGTAACCTGCACCCTCTTTCCCTTCTGCGCTAACCGCGTTATTTATTAATGCGTTAAAAAAGGCGTTCGTCTGCCTTTTCAGGTCACCAGAAGGGACGCTGCTATGCTGAGTATGAACCCTGACGACGTGGTGCCGTGCCGTCACTGCCGGGGCTGGGCTGTCGGCCGGGTAAAGCGGCCCCGGCCTGGGCATCAGGCCGGGCGGCTGGCTGCCGATCTGGTGATGAATGATGATCCGGTGGTTGACCCCACCTCATGCCGCTACGCGCGGCGGGTTAACGGCCCGGGGCTTGATGCGCCCGGCATGATGTAAGGAGAAACAGGATGCAGATTCGGATAATGCGTGAGGGCGATCTGCCCACGGCGTTGACGCT
Source organism: Chimaeribacter arupi (assembly GCF_002858805.1). GTDB lineage: Bacteria > Pseudomonadota > Gammaproteobacteria > Enterobacterales > Enterobacteriaceae > Chimaeribacter > Chimaeribacter arupi. The sequence continues at coordinate 14,753 of NZ_PJZI01000048.1, read as the reverse complement.
GTCACAGCAGGTGAAATGGCCGCACCGCCTGGAGGACTGGCAGCAGGCGCTGAGCCTGGGGGCAGGGATTGTGGTGGAAGAGAAAGGGCAGGTGGTCGGCACGGCCCTCGGCTGGCGCTGGGGTGAACACTACGCCACCCTCGGGCTGGTGATCGTTGACCCGGCCTGCCAGGGGCGCGGCATCGGCAAACAGTTGTTGCTGGCGGTGCTGGAAAACATGCCGGGTTACACCGTGCGGCTGCACGCCACCGACGCAGGCAGGCCGCTGTATGAAAAACTCGGTTTTCAGGTGACCGGTATTATCCAGCAGCACCAGTGCGCGGCGCTGGGCCGGATCACCCCAACCCTGCCGACGGCGCACCAGTTCCTCAGCGCGGCACGGCCGCAGGATGCCGCGGTGCTGACCGCGCTTGACCAGCGGGCGCACGGGCAATCGCGTCCGGCCTTGATCGCGATGTTACTGGCCGAGGCTGAGCGGGTAGTGATAGTGAAAGACCAGTATGGCCTGCCGCAGGGCTTCGCCGCGCTGCGCCGCTTTGGCCGTGGCCTGGCTATCGGCCCGGTGATCGCCCATGACCCTCAGCAGGCCAGGGTGCTGGTCAGCGAGCTGTTGCAACCGCTGGCCGGGGAGTTTGTGCGCATCGACAGCGATCCATTACTGGGGCTGGGTGCGTGGCTGGAAACCCAGGGGCTGCCGGTGGTGGATGTGCCGACCGTGATGATCAGGGGAACGCCCTGGATACCGGCTGCCGGTGCCCCGCAGGCATTCGGGCTGATGTCTCAGGCGCTGGGCTGATGAATAGGGTCTATCACTCCGGCCCGGAACGCGTCCGCCGCCTGGCTGCGCTGTTCGCATGCCCTACCGAAACCCGTGCCACGGCGTGACGGAGGCGGAGGGCCTGAAACGCTCATCGCCCGCCATCCACCTCGTGCGTTATAATCCTGGGATTCTGGGATTCTAGAATCCCAGGATTCTGTAATCCTGATATCTCTGCTGCTTTTTGCTTATCTTTCAATCACACACCGATTCCGCGTGTATCCGGCGCCCGGCCAAATGGCTTGTAAAAGCGAATGATATTGATTATCTTTCCCGGCCACATTACATGGCCGGGATAACCCCATGCGCATCGCCGCCTTATTACTGTTGTTAGCGAGTTTCACCAGCCAGGCCAGAGAGGTGACCGATCTGCTCGGGCGGCAGGTCACGGTACCTGACCACCCGCAGCGCGTGGTGCTGGGCGAAAGCCGGATGCTCTACACGCTGGCATTGCTGGAGCCGGGTTACCCGGCGGCGCGCATCGCCGGCTGGCCGGGCGACCTGGCGAAATACGATCCGCAAACCTGGGCGCAATACCTCCATGCCTTCCCGCAACTGGCCACAATCCCGCAATTCGGTAACGGCAGCATCAATGACATCAATGCGGAAAAGGTGCTCGCCCTGCGCCCTGACCTGGTGATTTTGCCGCGTCTGGCGAAAACCACCGCCAACAGTGCCGCCTTCATGCAGCTGATGGCGCAGGCCGGGGTGCCGGTCGTGGTGGTGGATCTGCGGGTTGACCTGCTGAACAACACCGTGCCGAGCGTGCGGCTGCTGGGCGAGATTTTTGAGCAGCCGCAGCGCGCGCAGGCATTCATCGATTTCTACCAGCAGCATATGGAGGCTGTCCGCCAGCGGCTGGCGGCATACCACGGCCCGAAAACCCGCGTGATGCTGCACCTCCACCTTGGGCGGCGTGATACCTGCTGCACCACGGCGGTTAACGGCAACCTCGGGCAACTGCTGGCGTTTGCCGGGGGGGAGAATATCGCGGCATCGCAGGTCAGCGGCGTATTTGGCGAGCTGAACCCGGAAAACGTGCTGGCCGCCAACCCCCAGGTCTACATCGCCACCGGCATGGCCGCGCCGGAAGAGGGCGCGCGAACCGTCAGCCTCGGGCCGCAGGTGTCGGCCGAACAGGCGTCTGCCAGTTTCAGGCAGATCATGGCCGCGCAGCCGGTGCTTACGCACCTCAGTGCCGTGCAGAACGGGCGCGCTTATGCGCTCTGGCACAACTTTTACCTCAGCCCCTATCACGTGGTGGCCACCGAATTCTTTGCCAAGGCGCTCTACCCACAGCAGTTCGCCGATCTCAACCCACAACACACATTACAAGACCTTTACCAGCGCTTTTTACCGCTGGCATTTTCAGGGACCTTTTGGAGTCAGTTACCACCATGAAAACCATCGCCACCTGCCTGTTGGGCAGCAGCCTGATCATCCCGGCCTTAACCCAGGCCGAAGAGGGTGACACGCTGATCGTCACCCAACAAAACAGCAGCACGCCGGACGCGGCTACCCACTACCAGCCGCACACCAGCGTCACCGCCACCCGCAGCGAAAGCCGCATCGTTGAGGTGCCGCAGTCCATTACCGTGGTGCCGGAGCAGGTGCTGAAAGATCAGGCGGCCACCAGTGTGGATCAGGCGCTGAACTATGTCAGCGGCATTACCCAGTCCAATACCCTGGGCGGCACGCAGGACGCAGTGATCAAGCGTGGTTTTGGCGATAACCGTGACGGCTCGATCCTGCGCGATGGCCTGCGCTCGATTCAGGCGCGTAACTTCACGCCGACCAGCGAGCGGGTCGAGGTGCTGAAAGGGCCCTCGTCGATGTTGTTCGGCATGAATGAGCCGGGCGGGATGATCAATATCATCAGCAAAAAGCCGCAACTGACGCCGCATGTGCATCTGGAAGGGCGCACCACCAGCTTCGGCGGGGGCGGCGGGCAACTCGATGTTACCGGGCCGCTGGGCGGCGGCTTTGCCGGGCGGCTGATTATTGACCACAGCGAAACCGACTACTGGCGCAACTTCGGCCGCAACCGCCAGACAGTGGTCGCGCCGTCGCTGATGTGGTTTGGTGACAGCACGATGGTGCGCGTCTCGTGGGAGCACATGGAATACCTCGTCCCCTTTGATCGCGGCACGGTGATCGACTCAAACACCGGCAAGCCGGTCAACACCCCGCGTGAACGCCGCTTCGACGAGGGCTACAACGCCACCCGGGGCGATCAGGATACGCTGACGCTACAGGTCGATCAGGCACTGAGCGAGAACTGGGCGTCCCAGTTTACCTATTCGTTTAACCGTAACCGCTACAGTGACAATCAGGCCCGCGCCACTGCGTATAACGCCGATACCGGCGTGTTGACCCGGCAGGCGGATTCTACGGCCGACGCCGATGCCCGCACGCAGATTGTGCAGGCTTCGGTGAAAGGGGATGTGGACTGGGGGCGCGTCAACCATCAGTTGCTGATGGGGTTTGACTATGAGGCGGACCGCACCTTCCGCGGTGATATGATCCGCGGCAGCAAAAATACGGCGTTCAACGTCTACCATCCGGTGTATGGCGAGATGGCAGCGAGCACCACTGTCAGCGCCAAAGACAGCGACCAGCGCGAGAACATCGACAGCCGCGGTGTGTTCTTACAAGACGAGATCCGGCTGAACGACCGCTGGCGGCTGATCGGTGGCCTGCGTTACGACAGCTTTGAGGTGATGGCCGGCAAAGGCCGCCCGTTTGTCACCAATACCCAGAGTTCTGACAGCAAACTGGTGCCGCGCGCCGGCGTGGTGTACAGCCTGACGGACTGGTCAAGCCTCTATGCCAGCTATACCGAGTCGTTCAAGCCTAACTCATCGATTGCCACACAGATTGGCGCGCTGCCGCCGGAGCAGGGCAAAGCGTATGAAATCGGCGCGAAGATCGACACCCAGAACGGCATCACCGGCACGCTGGCGCTGTATGACATCCGCAAGCGCAACGTGATGGTGAGTGAGCTGGTCGATGGTGACACTGTCACCCGCACTGCCGGGCAGGTACGCTCCCAGGGCGTTGAGCTGGACGCTTCCGGCCGCCTGACTTCCACGCTCAGCCTGATGGGCTCCTATGCCTATACGGATGCACGGGTGACGGAAGACCCGGACAACCGCGGTAAACTGATGCCGAACACGGCGCGCCATACAGCTGCGCTGTTCCTGACCAATGACTTCGGCGGTACCGGGCTGCTGGCGAATGACAACCTGCGCGCCGGGGTAGGCGGGCGTTACGTCGGCAAACGCCCCGGCGATGCTGCCAACAGCTTCTGGCTGGAGTCCTACACCGTGGCGGATGCCTTCGTCGCCTGGCGCACGCCGTTCAGTGGTTACGATGTCAAATGGCAGTTGAACGTGAAAAACCTGTTCGACAAAACCTATTACACCTCCAGCGGCAGTAACCTGCGTATCGCCATCGGCGACCCGCGCGAAGTGGTGCTCTCCGCTGCTGTGGATTTCTGAAGAGGGACGGCCGGGGCGAAGGCTCCGGCTGTTTTCGGGTTTTTCGCGCCAAAATTTACAAATACATAAAACATTTATTCATGACGTTAATAATTACAACTTGCTTTATATAATTATAAATATAAACATACCGGAACTGGCCGATAAAAATTCATCTGCCTGACAGGCATAATTGTCACGTTTTATTGACTACGTCTCTTTTTCAAATTTTATGAAACTGCTTATATTGCTTTTTAAAAACTTACACTATTTAATCCTTGTTTTCACTAAGGTTAAAGATGGGAAGTGGGTATATGTTCAAATTGTACCGAACATGGGACCTGGAAAGAGAGCTTGTTCCTGAAGATTTTCAGTTCATTCAGTCACCAGACGTTGCTTTCAGAAATGCCGCAATTTTCTATGAATTGGATTATCTGAAGTATCCTTATCGGGTTTCTCCCCATGAGGTTCCTGAAAGAAAAAAAGGTTTGGTCACCGCCCTTACTCTTCCTGCAAAAAGAAAATATCGCTCTTATTATGATGGGCTATATGACGACACTCAGCGGAACCTGAATCAGGGCTGGATTGTAGGTGTGGACACAGATGAGCCGTGGGATCATTTCACTAACCCTTTTTACTTCGATGACAATGGTGATCTTATTTATGACTGTTTTATGGATCACTACTGCAGCATATTTGAAGAGGAAGTAAGGCGGGCTTATGAAAAATGCGTTCATTATTACCACAGAGGAAAGCCTGCCCCAACAGTGAAACGGCAGTATGGCGAAGTTCCACGACAATATACTCAGGCAGCAAAAACACTGAACAGTAAAAATGTTGGTCGGCTTCTTGCAGTTGGTGGTATCTATAACGGAAACATTGACGGATTTCGCGAAACGGCCAGCCAACTGGGAGGTGAGGCGCCAGAAGGTTTTACACAAATTCTCAATGAAAAAACAGTAGGGACAGCAATTGCGCTCGCGTCTGTCGCTGCGGGGTTAGGCGTTGGAAGAATAGGGGCAGCAAACCGGATTTCCCAACATGGCGAACTGCATTTTCTGGGAAAAGTGGAAGGTGAATACTCAGCAATAAATCCTGGGCCTTTAAGCGAGAGATTAGCCGAAACATTTTCTGGAGGGATTTATAAAGAGATTGTTTTATCTGAGAATACTATTTTTTTTCGTGCAGGTTTTAATGGGACGGCACTTGGACGATTTTTTAGCTACGAAAAGCCATTGAGCATTATTCAAGCTAGAATTGATAAGGCACTGCTGCCAAAGTGGCCTGATGACGGGACATCTCCCCTTGATAGCTTTTATCAGGTGGAAATTCCAGCAGGAACAAAGATCTACGTTGGAGACGTAGGATATCAAAATGGTTTCTATATGGGGGGTACAGAACAAGTTGTTATCCCTGCACCTTGGAATATACCAGGAATAAAAGTCATAGAAAACGGTGGGTTGAAATGAAAGAAGAAATAAAAAAATTGATGATGAAAATTATTGTTCTTCTTGCTGAAAGCGATGAGGCTTTATGGGTAAATAGGTTTGAATGGCTTAATTCTTGTATTGATACACATTATGATGATGCATTATACGAGATAAAACAGCTATTTGGTAGTGCGAATTCTTTCAATGATCTTATTCTACACAGGAATGGCTATATGCTTAAAAAAGAGAACGATGAGTTAAGTAGCTTACAAGATGAGCTCTATAGCTTATTAAAAAAAGAAATAGCCAATAGAAACGCTATCTGTGGCAAAAATGATATTTAAGATTGCAGCACGATTTAAGGCGTCCCTCTCAAAGGGTGCGCCTTTTTACATCTTTTGATTTACCGCATAATGCGCCCGGCATCCATATGCGCGGCTGGGGGAGCGGGTCAGCCATTTATGGCTGCTGAGTGCGCTCACCAGCCAGGGGGGGCAGTGCATTGGAAAGCTATCAGGAGAGTGGGCAGCATGCCGTGGCCGACCTGTGCCGCCTGGATATGCCGGGTGGCCGTCTCCATTTGCAGCATCCTGAGCGTTTCCTCACGTTGCTGGGGCAGGAAGTACCGCTGCCACCGAGTGAGCCGGTGCAGTTGCTGCTTGACCCGCCACCACCGCAGATTACCCGCCTGCGCTGCCCGGTCAGCTACGTCATCACCCAACAAGATGAATTAACCCCGCCCCAGGTACAGCAGGCATTTGCCCGGCACCTTAATGCCCGGCAACTCTTCTGGCAGGGAGGGCATGTGGCCCCGATGCACACTACAGACTGGCTGACAGCGCCAAACGCCATCCCGGATTCTTAAAAGCATAAGAGAACCATTCATTGCATGAATAGTTACAACATGCTAACTCATGACAATATTATATCAGTGCCTGCCTCAGCCCTGGAGAAACAAAAAGCTGACCCCCAGCGCGAAATTCCGTCACAAAAAAAGCGCACGCCTTGCGGGGTGCGCTTTTTGCATTCAGCTGATTTACCGCACGATGCGGCCGGCGTCCATATGTACCGCGTGGTCGCACATATGGTCGATGACGTCCGGGTCGTGGCTGACCAGCACCATCGTGAGGTTGTCCTGCCGCTTGAGGTCATTAAGCAGGTTGAGCACTTCGGCCTGTACTGACATATCCAGCGCGGAGGTGGGTTCATCCAGCAACAGGATTTTCGGTTGCAGCAGCAGGGCGCGCACAATCGCCACGCGCTGGCGCTGGCCGCCGGAAAGCTGATGCGGGTAGCGATCCGCCATTGCCGGGTCCAGCCCGACGTGCCGGAAACCCTGCTGGATGCGGTCATCGATGTTGTCGAAACCAAAGAGTTTCAGCGGCTCCGCCAGCGTGCGGCGCAGGCGGTGGCGCGGGTGCAGCGAAGCATACGGGTCCTGGAACACCATCTGCACCTCGCGGCGCAGCGTGCCGGTGAAGGCTTTGCCCGGCTGCGCCTGATGTTCCGCCAGCCGCATCCGGCCCTCCCAATGCGGGTTCAGCCCGGCCATCACCCACAGCAGGGATGATTTGCCGCAGCCGGACGGCCCGACCAGCCCGAAACACTCCCCGGCCTGTACCGTCAGGGAGACCTCATGCACCACTTTGCGCAGCTCATACCCCTGGCGGTGCGAAACGCTGAGGCCATTCAGTTCAATCATGTTCACGGGCAGCCTCCAGCGCAGCGCGATCCAGCGTCGGCAACGGCTTGCCGTGCGTTGATTTGTTCGGGCGGCAAGCCCACAGCGTATGGGTGTAGGGATGGGTGGCGCGCGGCAGCTCCGCCGCCGGCAACGAATCCAGAATGTCGCCTTTGTACATCACCATCACCCGGTCACAGTGATCCGCCACCTGTTGCAGATCGTGGCTGATCAGCAGCAGCCCCATGTTGCGCTGCTCGACCAGCTTACGGATCAGGCCGAGCACCTGATCGCGCATCGCATGGTCGAGCGCGGAGGTCGGCTCATCGGCAATCAAAAACTGCGGATCGGTGATCAGCGCAATCGCCAGCATCACCCGCTGGCCCATCCCGCCGGAGAGCTGGTGCGGGTAGCGCGTCATCAGCTGGGCAGGTTGCGGCAGGCCGACCGCGTCCAGCATGTCGCACACTTTGTCGCGGCGCTCGGCGCGCCCCAGTTTGGTGTGCAGTTTCAGCGGCTCCTCAACCTGCCAGCCAATGGTGCGGGTCGGGTTCAGGGCGTATTTCGGGTCCTGCATCACCATGGCGAGCTGGTTGCCGCGCATCGCGTTCCAGCGCCGCTCGCTCAGCTGCAACAGGTTCTCCCCGTCAAAACTGAGTTGCTGCGCCTGCACCTTCAGCGAGGGCGGCAACAGCCCCATCAGCGAACGGGCGGTCAGGGATTTGCCGGAACCGGACTCGCCGACCAGCGCCACGCGTTCGCGCCCCAGGGTAAAGCGCAGATCGTTAACCAGCGGTACGCCGGTTCCTGCCACCGAGACGCGCAACCGCTCAGCGATCACTAACGGTGAAGAAGAATTAATGGCCATGGCGGGTATCCAGTCGGTCACGCAGGCCATCGCCTGTCAGGTTAAAGGCGAGGCTGGCAAACAGAATTGCCCCGCCCGGTGCAGCGGCCACCCACCATTGGTCAAAGATCACTTTACTGCCTTCCGCGACCATCGATCCCCACTCAGCGGTAGGCGGTTGCACACCCATGCCCAGGAAGCCCAGACCGGCGGAGGCGAGGATGATCCCGCCGAGGCTCAGGGCGGCGCGCACCACGGCGCTCGGCATACAGAGCGGCAGGATGTGGCCGAACATCAGGCGCAGGCCGTTGATGCCCTGCATCCGCGCAGCCGCCAGGTAGTCACTGCGGCGCAGCGCCAGTGTTTCGGCACGGGCCTGCCGGGCAAACGGCGGCCAACTGGTCAACGCCAGCGCCAGTGCACCGTTCAGCAAGCCAGGGCCGAGCATCGCGACCAGCGCCAACGCGATCACCAGGTTCGGCAGCGACAGGAAGATATCAGTGATGCGCATCAGCACACGCTCCGTCCAGCCGCCCAGATAACCGGCGCTGATGCCGATCAGCATCCCGACCGGGATGGTCAGCACCAGGATCAGTGACACCAGCAGCAACGTCGGGCGCGCACCGTACAGCACGCGGGAGAAGAGATCGCGGCCGAAACCGTCGGTGCCGAACCAGTGCAGCGCAGAGGGCGGCAACAAACGGGCGCTCATCTGTTGCGCATTCGGGTCAAACGGGGCCAGCCAGGGCGCAAACAGCGCCACCAGCAGCAGCACCGCAATCAGGCTGCCGCCAATCGCCAGGGTAGTGACCCGGCGGCGGCGGTGCGGCGGCGTGAGGGTTTCCGCATCAGAAAAATGTTGCGTCATCAACGTGTCCTCGGGTCGGTCAGGTAGGTCAGGGCATCGGCCAGCGCGTTCAGGATAATGAAGCAGGTGCCGATCAGCAGCGTACCGCCCAGGATCGCCGGGGTGTCAGAGGCGAACAGCGCGGTAGTCAGGTAACGCCCGACGCCCGGCCAGGAGAATACCGTCTCGGTGAGCACGGCACCTTCCAGCAGGCTGGCATAGGAGAGTGCCAGCACGGTGATCAACGTACCCAGCACATTCGGGAAGATATGGCGCAGCAGGATGCGGCCGCGGCCGGCACCTTTGGCGCGTGCCAGCGTCACATACTCTTTATTGCTCTCTTCCAGCAGCGCGGCACGCAGCAGGCGGGTGATCCCGGCCATCGCCAGCAGCCCAAGCACCACCACCGGCAGCCAGAGGTGGGCGAGGGCGTTACGGAACATCTCCGGGTCACCGGAGAGCCAGCTGTCGATCAGCACAAAGCCGGTTTTCGGCTCCAGCGTATAGACGTAGAGATCGTCCAGCCGCCCCGGCCCGGCCGACCAGTGCAGCACCGCATAGAACAGCAGCAGCCCCAGCAGGCCGAGCCAGAAGATCGGCACCGAATAGCCCAGCAACGAGATCATCCGCGCCAGGTTGTCGAGCAGGCTGCCCGGTTTCCAGGCGGCCAGCAGCGCCAGAGAAATGCCGAACACCGCGCCGAAAATAATCGCGCAGGTGGCGAGTTCCACAGTGGCCGGGAACGTCCGCAGCAGATCGCTCAACACCGGCTGGTTGGTGATGCGGGAGATGCCCATATCGCCGTGCGCCAGGTGTTCCAGGTAGTGCCAGAACTGCATCAGCACCGGCTGGTCCAGCCCCAGATCGCGGCGCGCCTGCTCATAGGTTGAGGTGCTGGCATGGTCGCCGACGATTTGCAGTACCGGGTCAACCGGGGAGAGGCGGGAGAGGGCAAAAGTGAACGCCAGCAGGCCGAGCAGCGTCACCACCACCGACAACAGGCCGGTCGCCACCCGTGAGGCACGGCGCCAGAACAGCCGGGCGGACCCGGCTTCAGTGGAAGGTGCCGCCATTACTTGGTGACCTGGGAATAGTAGACCATGTCAGGGTTGATGCCCTGCACGTAGCCTTGCAGGTTATCCCGCACCGCCACCAGGTTACGCGCCTGCAACCCGATCACATACGGCGAGCTTTTCTGCACCTCGCGCTGCATCGCCTGATACATCTCCACGCGTTTGGCTTTATCGCTTTCCGCGGTGGCAGCGATCACCTGTTTGGTCAGCTCCGGGATATGCCAGTTGGAGCGCATCGCCAGCGTGGTGCTGCCATCTTCCGGGTTATACGCGAAGGCGGCGGCGTTGGTGTTCGGGTCAAAGTAGTCGGCACCCCAGGCGTTAAGCGTGGCTTCATATTTATGCGCTTTGACGTTGGTCGCGACTTCGGTGCTGATGCCGGGGATCAATTCCACTTTCACGCCGCCTTTGGCGAAGCTGGCCTGCAACGCCTGGGCGATGTCGAGGTACGGCGGCTGGTTGCTCACGGACAGCTTAAAGCTGACGTTGGTCAGCCCGGCTTTTTCCAGGATCTGTTTGGCTTTCGCCGGATCATAGGTGTACGGATTCTCGTTCAGCGCGCCGAGGAAGCCTTCCGGCAGGAAGGACTGATGCACCTGGAACTGGCCTTTCAGCAAATCATTGGCGATGCCGTTGTAGTCAAACAGGTAACGTGAGGCTTCCCAGAACGCCGGGTTTTTCAGCGCCGGGGAGGCGTCAATGTTGAACTGCATGTAGTAGAGCGAGGCCATCGGGATGGCGAGCGGCTTCACGCCGGCTTTGCCTTTCAGGGCGGCCATCTGGTCAGCGCCCAGGTTACGCGCGATGTCCGCGTCGCCCTGTTCCAGCAGCAGGCGGCGTGCAGCCGGTTCCGGCACGTTTTTGATCAGCACGTTTTTCAGTTTCGGCGCGCCGCCCGGTGACGTCGGGTTGGCGGACATCAGCAGCACTTCATGCGGGATGAAGCGGCGGATCTGGAACGGGCCGCTGCCGGCAGAGTGGGTGATCAACCACTGGTTGCCGTAGTCATTTTTCTTCTGGTTCGCCATCACGGTTTTTTCGTCCACGATCGACGCCACCGGCGCGGAAAGCAGGCTCAGCACATAGGTCGGGCTGACGTTGGCGCTCCAGCTTACCTGTACCTGGTTCGGGCCGACTTTTTTCAGGCTCGCATCAACGTTTTCCGGCGTCCAGCCCAGCTGGGTCAGAATGAACGACGGCTCCAGGTTCAGCTTCACCACACGGGAGAGGGAGAAGATCACATCTTCCGGGCGCACCGGGTTGCCGCTGGCAAATTTCGCGCCGTCACGCAGGGTAAAGGTCATGCTGCGGTTATCGGCACCCGCCTGCCAGTTACTGGCCAGCGTCGGCTGGATGTCGATAGGGTTTTTCGGGTCAGACTGTACCAGACGCTGGTAAAGGTTAGTGAACGCCTGCACAGAGGTCAGTTCAAAGCCCTGCGCCGGGTCAAGGCTGCTGGCGTCGTCAATCGACTGGGCGATCACCAGGGTGTCCGGCGGGGTTGCCGCATAGGCTGAAAAAGAGGTGGCCAGCGCCAGTACAATCATCGAGGGAACGTTATATTTCATGGGGTTTCCTTGCTGAGACTTTTTTCGCGAGTGTAGGTTAACTTAGGGTAGGGCAACCAGAACAATATTGGCTATGCTTATGCCTTATCGTTATAAATATATCTGTTATGAATATAACGTAACCAATTGATTCTTCAAGCCACTGTTTTATAACGCAGTGTGAATGTCACCCGCGTTTTCGTTTCCTGCCGTCAGTGAAAAAAATCCATTCTGCTGGTCAAGCCCTGTCAGCCTGATGGGATCGGCTGCCAATGATTAGCAAGATTGATTTTTGTACTAATCTTAACGAACCCAGCCCCCTCTTCGCACGGACCCGACATGCTCAGTGACATGAAACTTCCTGAAGGTTTCCGCAGCCGTTTTAACCGGCAGATGCTCTACCCACTGAGCGCGGTGCTGCTGATCCTGTTTGTCGCTATCGGGGTGTTTTTGTTTTGGTTAAGCCACCAGAATGACCAGCGGGCACAGCAACAGGAAGCGGACATCATTACCTCTTCACTGACCCACAGCCTCTCTGAACTGGCCGCGCAACAGCGCAGCGTGGCGGCCTGGGAGCCGGTGGCGCGTAAGCTGGCCGGGACGCCCACGGATATCACCTGGCTGAATGATAATGTCGGTGCCTGGCTCTATAACATGTTCAAGCACCAGCAGGTGTTTATCCTGTCGCCGGATAACCGGATGGTGTTCGCCTCAATCAACGGTATGGGCAGTGATGACCCGCGGCTGTTGCCGCCTGAGATCGTGCCGTTGCTGACCACACTGCGCGCGCAGAGCCGGCAGGCGACGCTGGCCAATGTCACTGACCAGAATCTGCGGCGCAGCCGCGCCCCAAGCCTGACGGATGTGGCGATGGTGGAAGGGAACCCGGTGGTGTTTGCCGCCAACCAGATCCACGGGGCATTACTGCCGCGCGAACCGACCTTTACCCTGGTCAGCATCCGGTTACTGAATGACGGCTTTCTGTCGGATCTTTCGCAGCGCGGCCTGATCCAGGGCCTGCACTTTACGCCGCAGGCCACCACCCGCCCGGATGAGACCAGCATTCCGGTGTATGCCAAACACACCCACCAGGTCGGCTACATGACCTGGCAGCCAGACCGGCCGGGCAGCCGGATGCTGAGCTATGTCGGCCCGGCGGCCGCGCTGTTTGGCGTGCTGATGATTGGGGTGATTGCGGTGATTGTGCGCTCGCTCTGGCGCTCCGCCCTGAACCTGAACCAGTCAATGATTGAGCTGCGCGCCAGTGAGGCCCAGGCGCAACATCTGGCTTTCCACGATGTGCTGACCGGGCTGCCGAACCGCGCGCTGCTGGAAGACCGGCTTTCCCATTCGCTGGCGCTGACGGCGCGCAACGGCGGGTTTACCGCGCTGCTGGTGCTGGATCTCGATCGCTTTAAAAATGTTAATGACACCCTGGGCCACAGCGCCGGGGATGGGTTGATCAAAGAAGTCGCGTCGCGCCTCTCTGCGCTGGTGCGCAAAACAGACACCGTGGCGCGCATCGGTGGCGATGAGTTTGTGGTGGTGCAGACGGACGTCCATGACCTGAGCGATGTGCAGGCGCTCTGCCAGCGGATCCACACGGCGATTGAACGGCCGTTTATGCTGGCGGGGAATGATACCTTTATTGGCGTCAGTATTGGGGTGGCGCTGGCCCCGGCCGATGCGATGGAGCGCAGCGAACTGATGCGCAAAGCGGACATTGCGCTTTACGTCGCAAAATATGAGGGGCGCGGCCACTTCCGCTATTTTGAACAGTCGATGGATGACTCGGTGCAGACCCGTCAGGAGATTGCCACCGATCTGCGCAACGCGCTGCTGAACAATACCGGGCTGCAAGTGCATTTCCAGCCGCAGGTGGATATGTCCGGCCAGCATGTGATTGGGCTGGAGGCGCTGTTACGCTGGCAGCACCCGACGCGCGGCACCATTTCGCCGGACGAGTTTATCCCGGTGGCGGAAGAGAACGGGGTGATCATCCCGTTGGGCGAATGGGTGTTGCGGCAGGCGTGCCGGGCGTCCCATACCTGGCCCTCTTTGTTTATTGCGGTAAACGTGTCACCGGTACAATTCCGCTCCAGTGATTTCGCCAACCGGATCAAAGCCATTGTGGCAGAAGAGAAGGCGGACCCGGCCCATATTGAACTGGAAATCACGGAAAGCGTGCTGCTGAATGATGATGACGAAGCACGCCAGACCCTGATGGCGTTGCGCGAAGCCGGGTTCAAAATCGCGCTGGATGATTTCGGCACCGGCTACTCCAGCCTCAGTTACCTCAGCCGCTTCCCGGTGGATAAAATTAAAATTGACCGTTCGTTTATCCGTAATCTCGGCGTCGGCGAGAATTCGGGCGCGATTGTGGAATCCGTGGTGCGCCTGGGGCGGGCGATGGGCCTCACCGTTACCGCCGAGGGGGTAGAAACCGCCGGGCAGATGGCCGCCCTGGCCGAAGCCGGGTGCGACGAGATGCAGGGGTATCTGTTTTCCCGCGCGATCCCGGAAGACCAACTGCCGGCGCTGCTGGCGAAATCGGAATCAACGCCGCATTAAACCCTGCTATAACGCTTTGCCTTTACCTGCGCAATTCCTGAAATGACACCGGCAGTGCCGCCCGGTGTGCCATGTGGCACATCACCCGGCTCTTTTGTTAAGCGTATGATACCCCGCAATTTATCCATATGAATTGAAGGGGCTTCTTATGCCGCACGCTATTACCTGTTTCCAGAGTCGTCTCTTCCTCATCGTGCCGATGCCGGAGGATTTCCTGAGCATCACCGGGGCGTAAATCATGGGATACCGGCCCAATATTCACGGGCGCGGCAAAGCGCTCTCCTGTGACAAAACCACCACCGGCGCACGGCTGCTCCCCTCACTCCCGCTCACCCAGTACAACGTTTATGGCCACGCGGTTATCCGGCGCGGCGATGTCACCAGCGACTGCCCTAAGTGCGGCCGGCGCGGCCGGGTGATTGACGGCGACACGCGCTTTACCATTCATGGCAGCCCGGTGG
>NZ_PJZI01000047.1 GCF_002858805.1 Chimaeribacter arupi | reverse complement strand
TGGGCGATTAGCTCAGTTGGTAGAGCATCTCCTTTACACGGAGGGGGTCGGCGGTTCGAGCCCGTCATCGCCCACCACTTCTGCAAGCCCGATACGACAGCAGTAGAATTAGGCAGTACCTGATGGGTCGTTAGCTCAGTTGGTAGAGCAGTTGACTTTTAATCAATTGGTCGCAGGTTCGAATCCTGCACGACCCACCATCAATAGCAGTACCCTGTTTGAGAAATGGGCGATTAGCTCAGTTGGTAGAGCATCTCCTTTACACGGAGGGGGTCGGCGGTTCGAGCCCGTCATCGCCCACCATTTCTCACTTCCTGTTTTATCCTCACACGCGTCACCCTCCCGTTATACCCTCTTCTGTTACCACGCCCTGTTTGATTGTTATCGCCTTCTGCTTTTTATTTTTCCTGTTATGCCTGTTTTCTCAGTATGTCTGCCCTCACCTGCCCTTTGGCCGTTGCCTGCCCGGAGAGTGTAAAAAATTCGAAAGGACGATAAAGCACTGAAATACATCGCCGATACCCAATAAGCCCGCGTTCCGGGTAACCACTTACTATTGAGGTAATCATGACAACAATCAGCGCATCAGGCTCCACATCGACCCAAAGCACTAGCGCCTCTTCTTCCAGCGATCCGGCGCAGCAAATTGCTCAGCTGAACAAGCAGATCCAGAAACTGACCCAAGAGGTTAAAGATCTGGGCACGTCTTCTGAGAGCAGTGAAGACGTCCAGAAACAGAAAGATTTGCTGCAAGCGCAGATTGCTCAGTTGCAGGCACAGATCGCCCGTCTGGAAGCGCAGCAGGCGCAGGCAGCCCAACAGAAACAACAGGCCGCGCAAGCCAGCTCTGTCGAGCCCGGCACTGCGCGTGTTGAAGGGGTAAACCGGCCGAGCGCCACTAACCAGATCGATATCTACGTTTAAGGCTCTCCGCACCGGCGGCAGGGGGAATATGGCTCGGGCACGGCGTCATGCCGTGCCCGACGGTGCCATCACGGTTCACGGCATGTCAGCTGCGTTTCAACGGCCTGACCAGTCCCTCCAGGCCTTCCATGCGGATAGCCAGGGTCAGTTGCATCAACTGGCCCAGTTTTCCTTGCGGAAATGCCTCTTTGCGGGCGAACCAGAGCAGATACTCTTCCGGCAGATCGATTAACATCCGCCCCTGGTATTTGCCGAACGGCATGGGCGTGGTGGCAATCGCCACCAGATCCTCTTTCTCCATCATGCGGAGGCGTCCAACCGGCGGATCATTTCCGCTTCGTCAATGACCTCAATCCCCAGCTCCTGCGCTTTTGCCAGCTTCGAGCCTGCGGCCTCACCGGCAATCACCAAATCGGTTTTCTTCGAAACACTGCCGCTGACTTTCGCGCCCAGCGCCGTCAGCCGGTCTTTGGCCTCATCGCGTGACAGCACGGTCAAAGAGCCGGTCAGCACCACGGTTTTCCCGGCGAATGGGCTGTCGATTTCCTCCGGCACAATCACCTGTACCTCAGGCCAGTGGATGCCGATGGCCGGGTCGAGCAGTTCATCAATCACCTGCTGGTTATGCGTCTCCTCCAGGAAGTTACGCACATGTTTCGCCACCACATCACCGACATCCTGCACGCTTTTCAGCGCGTCCAGATCGGCGGCCTTCAGCGCGTCGACTGAGCCAAAATGCGCCGCCAGGTTGGCTGCGGTAGCCTCCCCGACTTCACGGATACCAAGCGCATAGAGGAAGCGGGCCAGCGTCGTCTGCTTGGCCTTTTGCAGGGAATTCACCAGGTTCTGCGCGGATTTCGGCCCCATGCGATCCAGGCCGGTCAATACCCCGGCGGTGAGGCGGAACAGATCGGCCGGGGTTTTGACATACTCTTTCTCCACCAGCTGATCGATGATCTTATCGCCCATGCCGTCTACGTCCATTGCCCGGCGTGACACGAAGTGTTTGAGGGATTCTTTACGCTGTGCGCCGCAGAACAGGCCACCGGTACAGCGGGCCACCGCCTCGCCCTCCACCCGCTCGACATCCGAGCCGCAAACAGGGCAGGTGGTGGGGAACGCCACCTCACGCACCTGTTCCGGGCGCTCGCTCATCACCACGCCAACCACCTGGGGGATCACATCCCCGGCGCGGCGCACAATCACCGTATCGCCGATACGCAGGCCAAGGCGCTCAATCTCATCGGCATTGTGCAGCGTGGCGTTACTGACCATTGCCCCGGCCACCAGCACCGGCTCCAGCCGCGCCACCGGGGTAATCGCACCGGTGCGCCCGACCTGGAACTCCACATCCCGCACGGTCGTGATCTGCTCCTGAGCCGGGAACTTAAACGCGATGGCCCAACGCGGCGCGCGCGCCACAAAGCCTAACGCTTCCTGAAGATCCAGCGAGTCGACTTTAATCACGACGCCGTCGATGTCGAAACCGAGCGTGGACCGGGTTTCCTCGATATGACGGTAAAACGCCAGCACCTCTTCGCTGCCGGTGCATAAACGGATACGATCGCTGACCGGCAACCCCCAGTCACGGAACTGCATCAGGCGCGCCCAGTGGCTGCGCGGCAATTCGCCCCCTTCCAGCACCCCGACGCCGTAACAGAAAAAGGTCAGCGGACGTTTGGCCGTGATGCGCGGGTCAAGCTGCCGCAAGGAGCCGGCCGCCGCGTTACGCGGGTTGGCAAACACCTTGCCGCCGGTGCGTCGGGCTTCCTCATTCAGCGCCTCAAACCCTTTCTGCGGCATAAAGACTTCACCGCGGACTTCCACCCGGCGTGGGATGTTCTCCCCGGTCAGGCGCAGCGGAATCGCGCGGATGGTGCGCACGTTGGCGGTAATGTTCTCGCCGGTGGTGCCGTCGCCGCGCGTGGCAGCGCGCACCAGCTCACCGTTTTCATACAGCAGGCTGACCGCCAGGCCGTCCAGTTTCAATTCACAGCAGAACGTCAGGGTGTCCGGGCTTTTCAGCCGGTCCTGCACCCGCTTGTTGAACGCCAGGTAGCTGTCTTCATCAAACACGTTATCCAGCGACAGCATCGGCACGTCATGGCGCACCTGTTCAAAGGCGGTCAGCGGTGCCGCGCCGACCCGCTGGGTCGGGGAATCGGCAGTGATCAACTCCGGGTGGGCGGTTTCCAGCTCGCGCAGTTCGCGCATCAGTCGGTCATATTCCGCATCGGGAATTTCGGGGGCATCCAGAACGTGATACTGGTATTCGTGATGGCGCAGTGAGGCCCGCAGTTGATTGATTTTTTGATTGATCGGTTCCATTGGCTCACCATTAGAGGATAAAAAACCCCCGACATGCGGGGGTTTGGAGAGGGGGATGCAGTGCCCGGCGCAGGCCGGTCAGGGCCGTCAGGCCGTGGCCTCCAGCACTTCGCGGATACGGGCTTTGTACGTTTCCAGTTTCTGCGGTGTCATCATGCGGCGCTCATCATCCAGCACCACACCACCGACATCATCCGCAATACGCTGAGCAGACTGCAGCAGCAATTTGAAGTTCTGATTGGCATCGCCATAGCACGGCACCATCATAAACATCGTCACGCCCGGCGTGGAGAAGTCCGCCATCGTGTCCGGGTTGAAGGAGCCGGGTTTCACCATGTTTGCCATGCTGAACAGCACCGGCCCACTGCCTGCCGGGCTGAGGTGGCGGTGGAAAATGTTCATCTGGCCAAACTGGAAGCCAGCCTGCAACACGCTCTGCAACAACACTTCACCGTTGATTACCCCACCCTGATGGGCGGCAACGTGCAGCACCAGCACCGTTTCAGTGAGTTTTTCTTTCGGCGGCGCAGGCGGCGTCACCGGCTCAGCCGGTGCGTCAGGGGCAGCAGCCGGTGCCAGGGCAGCAGCCGGTGCAGGCCGCTCGGCAGCAGGCGCAGCCGCCGTCCCGAATACCGGCAGATCGTCTTCATCGTCCTCAGCCGGCACAAAGGTATTGACCGGTTCGTGCGTCGGCACCTCACGTTGGCGGGCTGCCGGCGCGGTGGCCGGCTCCGTAGCGGAATAGCCCGTCAATAACGGATCATCGCCCTCAGGCGCAGCCGGTTGCGGCGCACGTGCCTGCGGGGCCGGTTGCTCCGGCGCGCGGGGCTGAGGAGCCGGTTGCGGCGGAACAGGACGGCGTGCCGGCGGCGCGTCGGGTGCATCAAACTGACCCAGCTCCGGCTCATCATGCGGATGCGGGGCACGCACCCGTACATCACCTACCCCATCGTCCACCTCATCAGCCGGGGCACTGTTTCGCTCTTTTTTCGTTCGTTTAGCCGGGCGATCGCGGAAAAGGGATGAGCGTTCCTTGCGGCTGGTCCACAGACCATGCAATAACAACGCTATTATGGCGATCGCGCCAACAACGATTAATATCAGACGCAAATCCTGCATCATTGCTATCTCTGGTTGCTTTTATACATTGCCACCGCAGCCTGGTTGCCACGGAAAACATTCATTCTAGTAACTCTATTTGCCCGCGTACACAAGTGCAAGTATTGACTCTGTTTTCCCGGCATAAACATGAGCGACCACCCTTTTTTTGCTGTTTTTTCCAACAATTGGCCCCTAGCCAGCTGAAAATCATCCCGATATGATAGCCGGGCCGATTTACCACGTTGAGATGTTGCTTTCATGCCTGCACCACGACACGCGCCAGATGGGGCTAACGGGTTCCATTATGTGGCCGAGGGATGGCGCCTGCTCTCCCTGCCCGGTATCAAACGTTTTATCATTATTCCCCTGCTGCTCAACATCATCCTGATGGGTGCCGCTTTCTGGTGGCTCTATACCCGGCTCGACAACTGGATACCCACGCTGATGGGCCATGTGCCTGACTGGCTACAGTGGCTGAGCTACCTGCTGTGGCCGCTGGCGGTGATTTCCATCGTGCTGGTGTTCAGTTATCTGTTCAGCACCCTGGTCAACTGGATTGCCGCCCCGTTCAATGGGCTGCTGGCCGAACAGCTCGAAGGGCACCTTACCGGCACCCCATTGCCGGACAACGGCCTGCTGGGCATCCTGAAAGATCTGCCGCGGATCATGAAACGCGAATGGCTGAAGCTGGTTTACTACCTGCCGCGCGCCCTGCTGCTGCTGGTGCTCTACTTCATCCCCGGTATAGGCCAGACCGTGGCTCCGGTGTTGTGGTTCCTGTTCAGCGCCTGGATGCTGGCGATCCAATATTGCGACTACCCGTTTGACAACCACAAAGTCAGCTTTGCCGAGATGCGCCGGGCGCTGCGCCGTCATAAATTCCATAATCTGCAGTTCGGTGCGCTGGTCAGCCTGTTCACCATGATCCCGCTGCTTAACCTGTTCATCATGCCGGTTGCAGTCTGCGGCGCCACCGCGATGTGGGTTGATCGTTACCGCACGCCGCGCGGTGAAATCCGCCACTGATCCCTGCCTTTTACGGGGAGTTTTTCTCCCCGCCTTCC
Source organism: Chimaeribacter arupi (assembly GCF_002858805.1). GTDB lineage: Bacteria > Pseudomonadota > Gammaproteobacteria > Enterobacterales > Enterobacteriaceae > Chimaeribacter > Chimaeribacter arupi. The sequence goes on along the minus strand of NZ_PJZI01000047.1, from coordinate 26,215 downwards.
TCTTGTTATTGTGACAAAAACATATTTCCTAATAACATATAGATATACCAATTCTTTACTTCCTTGTGGGAGACGTTAGCGTATGCTCGTGGCGTTCCCCAAAATTTTCAACCAGTTAAAGGACGGGTTATGAGCAAGATTTATGAAGACAACTCTCTGACAATCGGCCATACGCCGCTGGTACGCCTTAACCGTATCGGCAATGGGCGTATCCTCGCCAAAGTCGAATCGCGTAACCCGAGCTTTAGCGTCAAATGCCGTATTGGCGCCAATATGATTTGGGATGCGGAAAAGAAAGGCATTCTGACCAAAGAGAAAGAATTGGTGGAACCCACCAGCGGTAACACCGGGATTGCCCTGGCCTATGTGGCCGCCGCCCGCGGTTACAAACTCACGCTGACCATGCCGGAAACCATGAGCGTGGAGCGCCGCAAACTGCTGAAGGCGCTGGGGGCCAACCTGGTGCTGACCGAAGGCGCCAAAGGCATGAAAGGGGCCATTGCCAAAGCGGAAGAGATTCAGGCCTCTGACCCGGCGCGTTACCTGATCCTCCAGCAATTCAGCAACCCTGCCAACCCGGACATCCATGAAAAAACCACCGGCCCCGAGATCTGGGAAGATACCGACGGCGAAGTGGACGTACTGATCGCCGGTGTGGGCACCGGCGGCACCATTACCGGCGCGGGGCGCTTCCTGAAAAGCAAAAACCCGGCGATTACCCTGGTGGCGGTAGAGCCGGCTGACTCGCCGGTTATCAGCCAGACGCTGGCCGGTGAAGAGGTGAAACCCGGCCCGCATAAAATTCAGGGCATCGGTGCCGGGTTTATCCCAGGCAACCTGGATCTGGAACTGCTTGACCGGGTCGCTAAAATTACCAACGATGAGTCCATCAGCATGGCGCGCCGTCTGATGGACGAAGAAGGCATCCTGGCCGGGATTTCGTCAGGTGCGGCGGTAGCGGCAGCGGTCAAACTTTCAGAAGAAGCTGGGTTTACCGATAAAAACATTGTCGTTATTCTGCCCTCTTCCGGTGAGCGCTACCTGAGCACGGCATTGTTTGCAGATTTGTTTACAGAAAGTGAGCTGCAACAATAGTGCCATAAGCCTGGCAACGCTGAAAAAAGCACCCTCCGGGGTGCTTTTTTGTGGTCTGCGTCAAAGTTTGCACTACCTGAAGATTGCTTTTGACCACCAGGTCTAGTATTTAAGCGAGCAATTATTTCGATGCGCAAAATTAATCGCGGCCCATCTGGCACTGTTGCTGAATCGGTTTACCTGTTTGTTACAATCCGGACAAACACGGCATAATGGGGCGCGGATTGGAATCGCCCTGCACCGGGGTTTTTATTACCGTGCGGCCCTGGCGTTTCCTGTAGCATCAGAGCTTGCCCCTGACTTCGTCAGGCGCTATCAAACAGGCTAAAGTCAGCCGCGTAGGCTAAACTTTAGCTCCACAACATTAATCCAATAAGTTGGGGAAACATAATGTTCCAGCAAGAAGTTACTATTACCGCTCCGAATGGCCTGCACACTCGCCCTGCTGCACAATTTGTCAAAGAAGCAAAAGGTTTTGCCTCTGACATTACTGTCACATCCAACGGCAAAAGCGCGAGCGCTAAAAGCCTTTTCAAACTGCAAACCCTGGGTCTGACTCAAGGCACTGTAGTGACTATCTCTGCTGAAGGCGAAGACGAGCAGAACGCAGTTGAGCACCTGGTAAAACTGATGGCTGAGCTCGAATAAAAAAGCCCGTCTTTATTATTAACATCAGTCAAGAGTAAGGTAGGGTTATGATTTCAGGCATTTTAGTATCACCGGGTATCGCTTTCGGTAAGGCTCTTCTGCTGAAAGAAGATGAAATTATCATCGACCGGAAAAAGATCTCTGCTGATCAGGTTGATCAGGAAGTCGAACGTTTCCTCGCGGGCCGGGCGAAAGCCTCTGCTCAGCTGGAAATCATTAAAACCAAAGCCGGCGAAACCTTCGGGGAAGAGAAAGAAGCGATCTTCGAAGGCCACATCATGCTGTTGGAAGACGAAGAGCTTGAGCAGGAAATCATAGCCCTCATCAAAGATGAGCATGCCACGGCTGACGCCGCCGCCTATTCTGTGATCGAGTCTCAGGCACATGCCCTGGAAGAACTGGATGACGAATATCTGAAAGAACGTGCGGCTGACGTGCGTGACATCGGCAAGCGTCTGCTGCGCAATATCCTCGGCATGACCATTGTTGATCTCGGCTCCATTCAGGATGAAGTGATCCTGGTGGCGACCGACCTGACCCCTTCTGAAACCGCACAGCTGAACCTGAACAAGGTGCTGGGTTTCATCACTGACCTGGGCGGCCGTACCTCCCACACCTCCATCATGGCGCGCTCCCTGGAGCTGCCGGCGATTGTGGGCACCAGCGACGTGACCAAACAGGTTCACAACGGCGACTACCTGATTCTGGACGCCGTTAACAACAAGATTTACGTCAACCCGACGGCTGACGTGATCGACGAACTGAAAGCGGTTCACAACCAGTATGTGACCGAGAAAAACGATCTGGCGAAACTGAAAGACCTGCCGGCCATCACCCTTGACGGCCATCAGGTTGAAGTCTGTGCCAACATCGGTACCGTGCGGGATGTCGCCGGTGCTGAGCGTAACGGCGCGGAAGGCGTGGGCCTCTACCGCACGGAGTTCCTGTTTATGGACCGTGACGCCCTGCCGACGGAAGAAGAACAGTTCCAGGCGTATAAAGCCGTCGCGGAAGCGATGGGCTCCCAGGCAGTGATTGTGCGCACCATGGACATCGGCGGTGACAAAGACCTGCCGTACATGAACCTGCCGAAAGAGGAGAACCCGTTCCTCGGCTGGCGTGCAATCCGCATCTGTCTGGATCGTAAAGAAATCCTGCACGCCCAGTTGCGCGCCATCCTGCGTGCCTCTGCGTTCGGCAAGCTGCGCATCATGTTCCCGATGATCATCTCGATTGAAGAAGTCCGCGAGCTGAAACAGGAGCTGGAGCTGCTGAAGGCGCAACTGCGTGATGAAGGCAAAGCCTTTGATGAAACCATTGAAGTGGGCGTGATGGTCGAAACCCCGGCTGCGGCCGCGATCGCACACCATATGGCGAAGGAAGTTGACTTCTTTAGTATTGGGACAAACGATTTAACCCAGTATACTCTGGCAGTAGATCGTGGCAATGAGCTGATTTCTCATCTCTACAACCCCATGTCACCGGCTGTTCTGACGCTTATTAAGCAAGTTATTGATGCATCTCATGCTGAAGGCAAGTGGACAGGCATGTGCGGCGAGCTAGCAGGCGACGAACGTGCTACACTGCTGTTATTGGGCATGGGATTAGATGAGTTCAGCATGAGTGCTATTTCGATCCCACGCATCAAGAAAATTATTCGTAATACGAACTTCGAAGATGTGAAGGCGTTGGCCGACGAAGCACTTGCTCAGCCGACGGCGCAAGAGTTGATGAACCTGGTGAACAAGTTCATCGAAGAGAAAACACTCTGCTGATTCCGCTGCGTGGAACGCCGCCCAAATTAATGCTTAGGAGAAGATCATGGGTTTGTTCGATAAACTGAAATCACTGGTTTCTGATGATAAGAAAGAGTCGGGCATGATTGAAATCGTGGCCCCGATTTCTGGCGAAATCGTCAACATTGAAGATGTGCCTGATGTCGTTTTCGCGGAAAAGATTGTCGGCGATGGCATTGCAATCAAACCTGCGGGTAACAAAATGGTTGCCCCGGTAGATGGCACCATCGGCAAAATCTTTGAAACCAACCATGCTTTCTCAATCGAATCCGACAGTGGCATTGAGTTGTTCGTCCACTTCGGTATCGATACCGTGGAACTGAAAGGCGAAGGCTTCAAACGCATCGCTGAAGAAGGCCAGCGCGTTAAGAAGGGCGACGTGGTTATTGAGTTCGATCTGCCGCTGCTGGAAGAGAAAGCCAAGTCTACCCTGACGCCGGTGGTGATCTCCAACATGGACGAGATCAAAGAACTGATTAAACTTTCCGGCAGCGTGACCGTGGGTGAAACCCCGGTTATCCGCATCCGCAAGTAATCTACGCGTTTGCCCCGGCGGCAGACTGCAACAAAAACGGCACCCCTGGGTGCCGTTTTTCTTTGTGCCGTTCTTTGTGCCGTACGGCTATGCTGAAGGTGACACCAAAAAGATCCCCCGTTACCCGGCCCCGTCTCAGGGCGCGGTCCACTGCGGGATACGCAGGGTAATCACCAGGCCATGCGGCTGCACATTACGCGCTTCCACCTGCCCCTGATGCGCCAGCATCACTTTCCGGGTAATCGCCAGCCCCAACCCATAGCCTTTACCTGAGAGCGGGGATTTCACCCGTACGAAGGGGTCAAAGATGCTGGAAAGCTTCTCTTCTTCCACACCCGGCCCCTGATCGGCCACATCAATCTGGTAATAGGCGTCTGCTGCCCGCAGGGACACGGTCACGGTCTGCCCCTGCGCCGAGAAGCGCAGCGCATTGCGCACCACGTTATCCACCCCGCGGCGGATCAGCTCCGCATTGCCCTTAACGGTGTATTCACGCTGTTCATCCGCGTCCAGCGCAATATTGACGCCTGGGATCTGCGCCTCATAGCGCGCATCGTTGACTACCGCTTCCACCAGCCCCAGCAGGTCGAAATACTCTTCGTCCGGCATGGTGCTGTTTTCCGCGCGTGACAGCGCCAGCAGTTCGCCAATCATCTTGTCCAGCCGCCCGGCTTCGTGCTCAATACGTTGCAGAGAGTTCTCTACGTTCACCGGGTTTTGCCGCGCCAGCCCGATCGCCAGTTGCAGGCGGGCCAGCGGCGAGCGCAGCTCGTGTGACACATCGTGCAGCAGTTCCTCACGCGCTTTCACCAGCACCTGCAACCGCTCGGCCATCGCATCAAAATCCCGCGCCACCATCGCCAGCTCATCATGGCGGCGGCGCATCCGCGGGAACAGCCGCACTGAGAGATCGCCCTGCGACACCCGATCAAATGCCCCGCGGATCTGCTGCAACGGCCGGGTCAGGTTCCAGGCCAGCACCGCACTGAACAGCAGCCCGCCCAGCGCCCCGATCCAGAACAGCGGGGCCGGCACATGCAGGATGTCCCGCGGGCGGCTGTGGTGGTATTCATCCATCAAACCGCGCACGTTATAACGCAGGCGGTAGCCCTGCCCGTCCGGCCCCTGCACAAACGCCACAATCTGCACCGGTTTCGCACCGGGTTCCATCGCGTCCAGCGACACGCCGGGTGCCGGCAGCATGGCCCGCGTCACGCTAAAATACTGTTTATCGCTGTCCGGCCAGTTGGCCATCATTGCTTCCAGCGCCGGCAGGCCGCCGCGTTGCAGCGTGGAGATGGCGGAGGTCATCTGTAATTTCACGAAACGGCGTGCCAGCCCGCTTTCCGGCGGCTCATGGTGATTGCCGTAGAACGTGAAGATCACCCAGAGTACCTGCGTCATCAGCACAAAAGTGAACCAGAAACCCAGCAGGATTTTCCAGAACAGCCGGCCGCGCATGTTGTTATTTAATGCGATAGCCAATGCTGCGTACCGTTTCGATGGTGAGGGTCTCGCCGCCCGGCAGGGCAGCCAGTTTCTGGCGGATATTGCTGATATGCACGTCCACACTGCGGTCATAGGCTTCACGCGGGCGGCCCAGCCCTTTTTCTGACAGCTCATCCTTGGACACCACGCGCTCCGGCGAACGCAGCAGCAGCTCCAGCAGGTTGAACTCTGATGCCGTCAGGTCGAATGCCTGCTCACGCCACTCGCTGTTGCGCGTGGAAGGGTTGAGCGTCAGGAAACCGTAGCTGACCGGCGCGGAGTCAGACGCCACTTCCGGCTGCTCCTCAAAGCGGCGCAGCACCGCACGCAGGCGGGCCACCAGCTCGCGCGGGTAACAAGGCTTCGGCATATAGTCATCCGCGCCCATCTCCAGGCCAATCACCCGGTCGATGTTGTCGCCTTTGGCCGTCAGCATAATGATCGGCAGGCGGCTGTTTTTCCGTACCTGCCGCAGCACATCAATACCGCTCATGTCCGGCAGCATAATATCGAGGATCATCGCGGTGTAGTCGCCGGAAAGCGCCCCTTCCACCCCGGCTTTACCGGTCAGCACCAGCGAGGCATCAAACCCTTCGGCAATCAGGTACTCACTCAACATGGTGCCGAGCTCGAGATCATCATCGACTAACAAAATTTTCATTTTTTGGACCTTATACGCATAGATTGCTCATTTTTACCCCGTTGACCGGGCTGTGCAGCAGCATTTACTGTTTTTTTACACATTATCCTACGCCCGTATCGCGCTTAATGCCCGTGCGGGGTAAATTATCCGCTCGCACTCTTTTCCTGCCGCTGGCTACGTTTTATTTCTGACTACATTTTACTGCTGAAGACTTTTACTTCTGAAACAAGGAACCGCTGGATGATGGCGTCGCACACCACAGGACGATCCACTTTTTTCACCCGTCGCACGATACTGATTATGCTGGTTCTGCTGATTATAGCTGCGGTCGGCTACCGTGCCTTCCACCGCCCTGCCCCGCCGGACTATATCACCGCCACGGTCACCCAGGAGGATCTGGAGCATACCGTGCTGGCGGACGGCACCATCGAGGCGCAGAAACAGGTCAGTGTCGGGGCGCAGGCCTCCGGCCAGATCAAGGCGCTGCATGTGGCATTGGGGGATAAAGTCACCGCCGGGCAACTGGTGGCGGAAATCGATGATCTGACCCAGCAGAACAGCCTGCGTGATGCCCAGGCTGCGCTGAAAAATGTGCAGGCGCAACGCGCGGCCCGGTTGGCGCAGCTGCGCAATGACCGGCTGACCTTCAACCGGCAGAGAGACATCCTGGCGCGCGGCGTCGGTGCCCAGGCAGATTATGACGCCGCCCGCGCGGCACTGGAAGCGACCGAGGCGGAGCTGAATGCGCTGGAAGCCCAGATCGTCCAGGCGCAAATCGCGGAGAATACCGCGCAGGTGAATCTGGGCTATACCCAGATCCGCGCGCCGATGGCCGGCACCGTGGTGGCGATCCCGGTTGAGGCCGGGCAGACGGTGAACGCCGTGCAGAGCACGCCGACCATCATCAAAGTGGCGGATCTCGACACCATGACCATCAAGGCGCAGATCTCCGAAGCGGATGTGGTCAACGTACGCACCGGGATGCCGGTTTACTTCACCATCCTCGGCCGGCCGGGCACGCGCTATCAGGCCACCCTGCGCGCGGTGGAACCGGCGCCGGACTCGATCAATGACGAGAGCAGCAGCGCCCTGACCGGCACCAGCAACAGCAGCAGCACCACCAGCGCCATCTACTACAACGGGCTGTTTGATGTCGCTAACCCGGAGGGCGTGCTGCGGATCTCCATGACCGCGCAGGTATACATTGTGCTGGCCGCCCTCAAAAACGCGGTGGTTGTCCCGGCCACGGCGCTGCACCGCACCGGGGAGCGCACCACGGTGCAGGTGGTGGACGCGCAGGGCGAGGCGCATGAGCGCCAGGTCACGGTCGGCCTGAACAACAATGTGCAGGCACAAATTACCACGGGCCTGAAAGTCGGGGAAAAAGTGGTGATTAACCCGCTGGGTGACGCCGCCCCTGCGGCCGCAGGCGGGAGGTCATGATGCGTGATGCCCGCCCCGCTGCCCCGCTGCTTGAGCTGACCGGCATCCGCCGGGAGTTTATGGCCGGTGAACAGCGCATTACCGTGCTCAAGGGCATCAACCTATCGGTGCAGGCCGGGGAAATGGTGGCGATTGTCGGCGCATCCGGTTCCGGCAAATCAACGCTGATGAACCTGCTGGGCTGCCTTGACCAGCCCAGCGCTGGGGAGTACCGGGTGGCCGGGCGCGCCACCCGTGAACTCAGCCGCGATCAGCTCGCCGAACTGCGGCGCGAACACTTTGGGTTCATCTTCCAGCGCTACCACCTGCTCAGTGACCTGACGGCGCTGGGCAATGTGGAAGTCCCGGCGATCTATGCAGGCACCCGCCACGATCTGCGCCGCCAACGGGCGGCTGCACTGCTTACCCGGCTGGGGCTGGCGGAGCGGCTCCATTACCGGCCAAGCCAGCTCTCCGGCGGCCAGCAGCAGCGGGTTAGTATTGCCAGGGCGCTGGTGAACGGCGGGGAAGTGATCCTGGCGGATGAACCCACCGGCGCACTGGATACCCACAGCGGGCAGGAAGTGCTGGCGATCTTAAAAGATCTGCACGCCCAGGGCCACACGGTGGTGATCGTCACCCATGACATGCAGATCGCGCAACATGCCGAAAGGATCATCGAGATCAGTGACGGCGAAATCATTGCGGATCGCGCCAACCCGCAGCCACCGCTGACCCCGGCACCTGCCGTGATGGCAGAGCCACCGGCTGCGGCCCCGGCGTCCCGCTGGCGGGCGCAGCGTGACCGCTTCAGCGAGGCGTTCAAAATGGCGCTGCTGGCGATGGCCTCCCAGCGGCTGCGCACCTTCCTGACCATGCTCGGCATCATTATCGGCATCGCCTCGGTGGTGTCGGTGGTGGCGCTCGGCAAAGGCTCGCAGGAAAAAATCCTGGCAGACATCAGCGCGATGGGCACCAGTACGCTGGAAGTGTTCCCCGGCAAAGATTTCGGCGACATGCGCTCCGCCGCCATCCAGACGCTGCGCGCCACCGATGCCGATGCCCTGCGGCGGCAGGCGTACGTGCACAGCGTCACGCCCGGCGTCACCACCAGCACCACATTCCGCTTCGGCAGCGAATCCGTGACCGGCACGGTCAGCGGCGTTGGTGAGGAGTTCTTTGTGGTGCGCGGCTACAGCATGGCGCAAGGCATGGCCTTCACCCGCCAGAGCGTCGACCAGCTGATGCAGGAGGCGGTGATCGACACCAACACCCGCAACAAGCTGTTTGTGCGCGGTGAAAACCCGGTCGGCCAGGTGATCCTGCTCGGCAGCCTGCCGGTGCGGGTGGTGGGCGTGGCGGCGCAGAAACAGGGCGGGTTCGGCAGCAACGAAAGTTTGAATGTCTGGATCCCGTACAGCACCGCCATGGGGCGGATGCTGGGCAAAACCTACCTCAGCAGCATCACGGTGCGGGTCAGTGACAATGTCGATCTCAACGCGGCCGAGCGCGGCATCACCGCCCTGCTGGAACAGCGCCACGGCACCAAAGATTTCTTTGTGATGAACACTGACAGCATCCGCCAGACGATCGAAAGCGCCACCAACACCCTGGCGCTGCTGGTGTCGATGATTGCGTTGATCTCGTTGATTGTCGGCGGGATTGGCGTGATGAACATCATGCTGGTGTCGGTCACGGAACGCACCCGCGAAATCGGTGTGCGGATGGCCGTGGGCGCACGCGCCGGGGACATCCTGCAACAATTCCTGATTGAGGCGGTACTGGTCTGCCTGCTGGGCGGCATTATCGGCGTGCTGCTGTCACTGGGGATTGGCGTGCTGTTCAGCCAGTTCAACAGCCCGTTCCGCATGATCTACTCCCCGTTCTCGATTGTGGCGGCGTTTGTCTGCTCCAGCCTGATCGGTATCCTGTTCGGCTTCTTCCCGGCGCGCCGGGCGGCGCGCATGGACCCGATCCATGCGCTGGAACGGGAGTAGACCGGCAACCTTCAGCCGAAAATGCCGGTGGAGAGGTAACGGTCGCCGCGGTCGCAGACAATCGCCACCACCATGCTGCCGGGGTGGGCGGCGGCCAGGCACAGCGCACCGGCTACCGCACCGCCGGAGCTGACGCCACAGAAAATGCCTTCCTGCTGCGCCAGTGCGCGGGTGGTTTGCTCCGCCAGCGCCTGGCTCATGTCGATCACCTCATCCACCAGTTCCGGGCGGAAAATGCCCGGCAGATAGGCCTCAGGCCAGCGGCGGATGCCGGGGATGCTGCTGCCTTCCGCCGGTTGCAGGCCAATGACCTGCACTGCCGGGTTCTGCTGTTTCAGGTAACGGCTGACGCCGGTGATGGTGCCGGTGGTGCCCATGCTGGAAACAAAATGGGTAAGCCGCCCGCCGCTCTGCTGCCAGATCTCCGGGCCGGTGGTGGTGAAATGCGCCAGCGGGTTATCCGGGTTGTTGAACTGGTCGAGCACAATCCCCTGCCCCTCCTGCGCCATTTGCCGCGCCAGATCGCGCGCGCCTTCCATGCCGCCCTCCCGGCTCACCAGCACCAGCTCTGCGCCGTAGGCGCGCATCGCCGCCTGCCGCTCGGCGCTCATGTTTTCCGGCATCAGCAGTTTCAGCCGGTAGCCCTTCATGGCGGCGATCATCGCCAGCGCAATGCCGGTGTTGCCGCTGGTCGCCTCAATCAGCGTGTCGCCGGGGCGCAGCTCGCCGCGTTTTTCTGCCTGCTGGATCATAAACAGGGCAGCGCGATCTTTCACTGACCCGGCCGGGTTATTGCCCTCCAGCTTGACCCAGACTTCACTGGTCAGGCCGTGGGTCAGGCGTTGTAATTTGATGAGCGGCGTATTGCCGATGCAGTGTTCCAGCGTGGTCACGATTGATGCCTTCGGGGGAGAAAATAAGAAGGGCGGCCTCCAGGGCCGCCCTTGCGTGCTGTGGTGCCTAAAAATTATCAGGCACTCTGCGCCAACGCAACAGGTTGTAGCGGTTGGTCACCGGCATAGAGCCGGGCGTTCAGGCTGCCGATGTAGTAACGGCTGCCGCGTACCGGCGCTTTTTCGCTCTCCTGGGTGGTCATCACCACGCTGATGGGATCCTGCTGCCAGCCCTGTGGCTGCACCGTAAGTTGCCAGAAGTGGCCGCGCGGGCTGACTTCCAGCACCTGCACCGGCAACGGGCAGCGCGGGCTGGGCTGGGTGCTGACTTCCATCTCCCACGGGCGCAGGAAGAGATCCACCGGCCCCTGGTGCATCGGCGTCAGCGCCAGCGGCCACTGGTGCGGGCCGACAAACAGCTGCGAGCCGCGGATTTCGCCGTCCAGCCGGTTGACCTCGCCGAGGAACTCCAGCACAAAGCGGGTCGCCGGCTCGCGCCATACCTCGTCCGGCGTGCCGATCTGCTCAATATTGCCCTGGCTCATCACCACCACCTGGTCGGCCACTTCCATTGCCTCTTCCTGATCGTGGGTCACGAACACGCTGGTGAACTTCAGCTCCTCGTGCAGCTCACGCAGCCAGCGGCGCAGCTCTTTACGCACCTGCGCATCCAGCGCGCCGAACGGCTCATCCAGCAGCAGAATCTGCGGCTCCACGGCCAGCGCACGCGCCAGCGCCACACGCTGTTTCTGCCCACCGGAGAGCTGGGCCGGGTAGCGGTTTGCCAGGTGGCCGAGCTGTACCATCTCCAGCAACTGGGTTACTTTCTGTTTGATCACCGCAGCCGACGGGCGTTCACGGCGCGGCAGCACCGTCAGGCCAAAGGCGATATTGTCAAACACCGTCATGTGGCGGAACAGCGCGTAGTGCTGGAACACGAACCCGACCTGGCGATCGCGCGCATGCAGGCGGGACACGTCTTTGCCGTGGAAGCTCAGGCGGCCGCCGTTCTGGCTCTCCAGCCCGGCGATAATGCGCAGCAGCGTGGTTTTCCCGGAGCCTGACGGCCCCAGCAGCGCCACCATCTGGCCGGAAGGAATATCGAGCGAGATATCATTCAGCACTTTCGTGCGGCCAAAGTATTTGCTGATTTTATCGATCTCAATGCTCATTCTTTTCCTCCTGTTCAAGGCGGCTATTGGTGCGCGCCAGGCGCCATTGCAGGGCACTTTTCAGAAATAGGGTTACGATGGCCATCAGGGTCAGCAGCGCGGCGGCGGTAAAGGCCCCGGCGGTGTTGTAATCCTGATGCAACAGTTCTACCTGCAACGGCAGGGTATAGGTTTCGCCGCGGATCGAGCCGGAAACCACCGACACCGCGCCAAATTCACCGATGGCACGGGCGTTGGTCAGCACCACGCCGTACAGCAGCGCCCAGCGGATGTTCGGCAGCGTGACGCGGCGGAACATCTGCCAGCCGGACGCGCCCAGCAGCACGGCGGCCTCATCCTCCTGGCTGCCCTGGCTCAGCATCACCGGCACCAGCTCACGAACCACAAACGGGCAGGTCACGAAAATGGTCACCAGCACCATGCCGGGCCAGGCAAACATCAGCTGGATATTGTGTGCATCCAGCCAGCCGCCGACCGGGCCGTTGGTGCCCCAGAACAGCAGGTAAAGCAGCCCCGCCACCACCGGTGACACCGCGAACGGGATATCAATCAGCGTCAGCAGCAATTGGCGGCCGGGGAAGTTAAAGCGCGTCACCAGCCAGGCCAGCAGCGTGCCGAACACCAGGTTAACCGGCACGGTAATCAGCGCCACCAGCACCGTCAGCCAGATGGCGTGCAGCATGTCCGGGTCAGAGAGGTTCTGCCAGACGGCGTCCATCCCACTGGAGAAGGCGGTATGGAAAATCATCACCAGCGGCATCACCAGGAAAAGCAGGGAAATCACCACACCCAGCCCAATCAGCAGCCATTTGCCCCAGTTGATTTTGGCGCGGGCAGAGCCGGTAAACAGCGGTACGTCAGCCATTATTGCCCTCCCAGGCGCTTGCCGAAGCGGCTTTGCAGTGTGTTAATGCCGAACAGCAGCAGCAGCGAGGCGGCAAGGATCACCGAAGCAATGGCGCTTGCGGCCGGGTAGTCAAACTCCTGCAAACGGATAAAAATCATCAGCGACGTCACTTCCGTTTTCCAGGCGATGTTACCGGCGATAAAGATCACCGCACCGAACTCGCCCAGGCTGCGGGTAAACGAGAGCGCCGTGCCGGCGATCAGCGCCGGGGCCACTTCCGGCAGCACCACCCGGCGGAAGCTCTGCCAACGGCTGGCCCCGAGGGTTTCAGCCGCTTCTTCATACTCCGGCCCCAGCTCCTCCAGCACCGGCTGCACCGTGCGCACCACAAACGGCACGCTGGTGAAGGCCATCGCCACCGCGATGCCGAGCCAGGTATAGGAGACTTTGATGCCAAACTGCGCCAGCCACTCGCCATACCAGCCGGTGGTGGAGAACATCCCTGCCAGCGTCAGGCCGGCCACGGCGGTCGGCAGCGCAAACGGCAGATCCATCAGCCCGTCCAGCAGGCTGCGGCCGGGGAATTCGTAACGGGTCAGGATCCAGGCCATCAACATGCCGAAAAACAGGTTGAAAATACTGGCTACCGCCGCCGACAGCAGCGTCACTTTATAAGCCGCCACCACCTGCGGGCTGGACACCACCTCCCAGTATTGTGCCAGCGTCATCTGCGACAACTGCATCACCAGCGCGCTCAACGGCAGCAACAGGATCAGGCAGACGTACAGCAGGCTGCTGCCTAGGCTGAGGGTGAAACCGGGTAGAACTCGTTTACTGGCCAACAACATTACTGATGCCCTTGTGCTAACAATGTATCCAGCTCGCCGCCGCTGGCGAAGTGGGTCTTCATGACCTCCGGCCAGCTGCCGAATGCCTCTTCCACGCGGAACAGCGTGGTTTTCGGGAACTGTGCACCGGCGGCCGCCATCGCTTTTGCGTCATACACGCGGTAGTTGAACCCGGTGATAATCTGCTGCGCCGCCGGGCTGTAAAGCCACGTCAGGTAGGCTTTGGCTGCCTGCTCCGTGCCGTTGGCGCGGACATTTTTGTCCACCCAGGCCACTGGGAACTCCGCCAGGATGTCCACCGGCGGCACCACGACTTCATAGTTGTCCGCCCCGTACTGCTTGCGGATGTTATTCACTTCTGACTCGAAACTGATCAGCACATCGCCCAGGCCACGTTCAATAAAGGTGGTGGTCGCGCCGCGGCCGCCGGTATCAAACACCGCCACGTTTTTCAGCAACTGGCGCATCTGTGTGCGGGTCTGCGCGGCGTCGCCGCCGTGGGCTTTACTCAGTGCGCCCCACGCCGCCAGATAGGTGTAACGGCCATTGCCGGAGGTTTTCGGGTTCGGGAACACCAGCGACACACCCGGCTTCACCAGATCGCCCCAGTCATGGATGTTGCGCGGGTTGCCTTTGCGCACCAGGAACGCCATCGTGGAGTAGAACGGCGAGCCGTTATTCGGCAGGCGTGCCTGCCAGTCCGCCGCCAGCAACCGGCCGCGGTCATGCAGGATCTGCACATCAGTCACCTGGTTGTACGTCACCACATCCGCCTTCAGCCCCTGGAGGATCGCCAGCGCCTGTTTGGAGGAGCCGCCGTGGGACTGGCGGATAGTGAGCGGATCATCAGGGTGCTGCGCATTCCACTGCTGGATAAAGGGCGGGTTGAGGGCAGCAAACAGCTCGCGTGACACATCATACGAGCTGTTGAGCAGCTCAGCGGCAGACGCACCGGAAGCCGCGGCACTCAGGAGGGCTGCGGCGAATAAGGCTTTTATTTTCAGGACGTTTGCTCTCATCTCTCACCTGTCTCAATCCCGACAGGCGGGCATGCCGGAATGCTTTTGGTGTTACCAGTGTATTTATAACTCGATGCGGAGCTGTAATGCTTTTATATACCAATTGGTGATTTTCAAGCATAAAACGCTATAAGCAGGCGGCGTGGGAAAACAAGGGGAGCAGAAACGTGCGGGGGAAAAGGCGGGCCGGGCGCAACGGCCCGGCCACAGCCGTTACAGCGCCAGCAGGCGCGTCAGTGACGGGGCAAAGAAGTAGCTGCCGCTGACCGGGCGGGTGAAGCGCAGCATCTGGTCGCGCTGGCCGTCACGCTCGCCGAACATGCTCAGCAATTGCTGCTCAATATTGTGCAGGCGCGCGCAATAGGCGATGAAATAAAGCCCGTGTTTGCCGCTGACACTGCCGTACGGCAGGCTCTGGCGCAGGATTTTCAGCCCCTTGCCCTCTTCTTTGAGGTCAACCCGGCTGACGTGCGAGGTGGCCGGGCGGTCCGAAGGCGGCAGCTCCTCATTGGTGAGTTTGGTACGGCCGATCACCTGCTCCTGCTGCTCTACGCTGAAGCGCCCCCACTGGCGCAGGTTATGCTCCCAGCGCTGGACAAACACATAGCTGCCGCCGGCATCCGGCTGATCCTGGCTGATGATCGCCACCTCACGGCGTTGGTCGCCCTGCGGGTTTTCGGTGCCGTCCACAAAGCCGCTCAGGTCGCGCTGCTCAATGTTGCGGAAGCCGTGGGTTTCCTCTTCCACGTGGATGGCACTGCCGAACGCGGCCACGGCCGCCTGCGCCAGGGTGAAGTTAACGTCATGGCGCAGGGACTGGATATGAATCAGCATGTCGCGCTGCGTGGAGGGTGCCAGCCCCTTGCCGAGCGGGAGAAAGGATTTCAGTTCCGGCGCGCTGTGCCCGCCGCAGAGATCGGTCCAGACGTCATAACCAAAGGCGATCACCGCACCGAGGTTCTCCTGCGGAAATTTTTGCTGCATCTCTTTCAACGCCTGACAGAATTTACGGCACCCCTGGCGGATGGTGTCAAATTCGCCCTGAATATTGGCTTCCAGATAAATGGCAAAACGGCACTGTTCTAATAAGATGCCGCTCTGAACCTGTGTCATGTGGTGTGATCCTTATTGAGGTGCGCGCGGTGGGCGCGCGGGGGCTGTTTTTTGGCGGGGGGTATCATATCTCAGGGCGGGGGGAATGTTTTTGTTCTTGGGCAAGGGGATGGGGAAATTGTGTTGGCACACAGGGGGCCTTTGCTTTTGTGGAGATGGGGTGGATTGTTTCGGTTGTTCATGGGGGAAAGTTTCGGTTGTTCATGGGCGGTTGGCTACCCGGCCCCCGGTGCCTCAACCGAGCAGGGCCTGCCGGCGCGCCGGCCCTGCACCCGCGCGCGTTCAGTGCCCCGGCAGAATTATTGCCCGCGTAGCGGGTTCCCTCCAGCGTCCTCCGGGCTGTTCGGGCCGGGTCAGACACGCTCCCAGCGTGGCTGTCCCTCTCGCACACATCCCTGTGTGCTCGCCCGGCCCTGCGTCCTCGTCGGCAATAATTTTAATGCCCCCACCCTTTCTGCAAATCATCGGGTATGTAAGGAAAGAGTTGGCAGGGATTTTGGGCGTCCTGTCCGCTCGCCCGGCCCTGCGGCTTCATTCGGCAATGATTTTTACGCCCTCACCAGACTGCCTGTCTTTTGGTATGTAAGGAAAGAGTAGGCAGGGATTTTGGGCGTCCTTCCCGCTCGCCCGGCCCTGCGTCCTCGTCGGCAATAATTTTAATGCCCCACCCTTTCTGCAAATCATCGGGTATGTAAGGAAAGAGTTGGCGGGCATTTTGGGCGTCCTTCCCGCTCGCCCGGCACTGCGCCCTCGTCGTCAATAATTTTGATGCCCCACCCTTTCTGCAAATCATCGGGTATGTAAGGAAAGAGTAGATAGAAAGTTTTTATGCCTTGCCCGCTCATCCGGCACTGCGGCGCTATTCGGCAATAGTTTGTATGTGCTTACAAACTTCGAAGGACAGCAGGCAGAAAAAAGCCCGCACAGGGCGGGCTTAGGGGCAATCGGGTGATCAGCGGGCCTGGGCGCGCCAGATGATTTTACTGACTTTCCAGGTTTTCAGGGTATCGTCGGCGGGCATCAGGCCGGCCGGGGCGTTGCTGGTACCGGTGAAAACGTAACTCAGGTGGCGGCTGTCCGGTGCGGTGCACTCGACGCCTTGCTCATCGTCGCCCTGCCCTTTCTGGCAGGCACCAAAGGCTTTGCTGTAGAGATCGCTGAAGGGCGTGCCGATCTTAACATCCCCCGCGGCGATGTCGGTGCCGGTCACGTCGATGCGCTCCACCGTGCCGTGCGCCGGGCCGGAGACCGTCAGCACCTCTTTGCCGTCATCCAGCGCCTGGTAAAAGGCCACCACCTGCCCGTTATTGGTGCCCATCCCGCTGCGCAACGTATAGTCGTTATCCAGCGCGGCCTTAATCGCCTCTTCAGTCATCGGCGTCGCGGCGGTCACATCACCGACGCCCTTGTCGCTCACTTCCAGACTGCTGCCGAACCAGTTCATCGGGTTAAGCCCCGACCAGGAAACGTCAGGCATCGCGGAAGAGACCGTGGCGCAACCTGTCAGCAGCAGCGGCAACGCCAGCAACAGCGGGCGGGGAAACGGCAGATGTTTATACATACTTACACTCCAGTATCGGCATTCACCGGCAACAGACGGCCGGGCGGGAAAAAGGTTCCGGCTCTTGGAGTCCGGCGGCGGCAAAAAGTGCCGTTACCCGCCATTCTCTGCCGCACTGAAGGCCCGCTTCAGCGAACGGCTCAGCAACCACCAGGCCAGCGCGGCGCTGTCCAGCAGCGTCAGCAACAGATCGCTGAATGCCGGTTGTGCCGCCTGCCACAACGCCACCCCCTGCACCATAAGCGACGCCGCCAGGGTGGCCAGCATCAGCCACCAGCCGGCTTGCCACAGCCGCGGCCAAAGATGGCGGCGGCCGCTCAGCAGAAATACCAGCGCCGCAGGCAGCCCCAGCGCCATCCCCGACCAGAAGTGGGTGCGATCCGGGTAAAACAGCGCCAGCAGCGTCGTGCCCTGCCCCTGCGAGGCCCCGGCCATAATAAACAGCAGCCAGGTGCGCGCCGGCAACAACAATACCAGCCAGAAAAAGAACGGCAGGCGCAGCCAGCCGTGCGCGTTATAGTCATCAGGATGATAGGGGTGCGGCACCGGAGGCCCTCATAACATGGCCGGGCACCCTGCCCGGCCGGAACAGCAGGGTAACAAAAAAAGCCACGCCTTAAGAAGATCTTAAGATCTCTCTGCTTTACTTATCTCAACGGCAACACTGCCTGCCTTTTGACAGACCCAAGGAGATACCATGATGAAAAAAATGACCCTCGCCGCGCTGATTGCCCTCTTCACCCTGCCTGCGGTTGCCCAGCAAGGCGGATTTATTGCCCCGAATGCCCCGGCGCAGGCCAGCCAGGGCGGCTTTACCGGCCCGGCCGCCAGCCCGGCGACCGTCAAAGCGGTGCAGGAGATGAAAGATGACGCCTGGGTACGCCTTGAGGGCCACATCGAGCAGCGCACCGGCGATGAACACTACCTGTTCCGCGACAACACCGGCACCCTGACGGTGGAAATTGATGACAAACGCTGGGCCGGGCAAAACGTCTCACCCACGGATAAAGTCCAGCTGGAAGGGGAAGTGGATAAAGAGTGGAGCAACGTGCAGGTGGATGTAAAATCGGTGAAAAAAGTGCTGTAACCCTCAGGCCGCCGGCCACCCTGCGATGGCCGGCCGCGCGGCTTAATACTCCTGATCTTCAATCAGGCGTTTGCCGAGCGCGATGCTGTCCGCCAGTTCATAGCCCAGCTTCTCATACATGCTGGTGACGGCATCGTTCTCTTCCCGCACCATCAGGTTGATCTTCGGGCAACCGCGCGCAATCAGCTTCTTCTCCAGCCGGCTCATCAACGCATTGGCGATGCCGCGCCCGCGGAAATCCGGGTGCACGCCGAGGTAATAGGCCGCGCCGCGGTGGCCGTCATACCCGCCCATCACCGTGCCTACCAGCTCCCCGCCCACCTGCGCCACCAGGAACAGGTCCGGGTCGTGGTTCATCTTGCGCTCGATATCCATTTCCGGGTCGTTCCAGGGGCGCAACAGATCGCACCGCTCCCAGAGGGTAATTACTTCTTCAAAATCATCTTGCCGGAATATGCGAATTTCCATGGGTGTTCGCCGCTATTGTTCAGATTATTCTTGATTATCGCGGGATCTGCCGGTGACGCAATATTAAATTGCCCCGCAGCCGCGCACTCAGACGATTTTTAGGCATTTTCCCGCCCGGCGGGCACCACCTCTGCTACATTGGCACGGTTGCCCGCGTTTCCCTGACCAGGAGTTTGCCGATGCCTTTAACCGCCTTTCCCTCCCTGAACCTGTTGCCTGCCGCCCAGTGGGATGCCCTGGCCCCCGTTGGACAGCCGTTTCTCAGCCACGCCTTTCTCGCTGTGCTGGAAGAGAGCGGCAGCATCGGCCCCGGCACCGGCTGGCGTGCTGAACATCTGGTCTGGATGGAAAACGGCCGCCCGCTGGCTGCCATTCCCGGCTACCGCAAAAGCCACTCCTACGGCGAATATGTGTTTGACCACGGCTGGGCAGACGCCTGCCGCCGCGCCCGCATTCCCTATTACCCGAAATGGCTCGGCGCAGTGCCGTTCAGCCCGGTCAGCGGCCCACGGCTGCTCGGCGCACCGGACGCCGCCGCGCAGTTGCTGGCGGCGCTGCCCGGTTATCTGGAACAGCAGCGGCTTTCCGGCGCACACATCAATTTCACCGCCGCGACGGATAACGCGCTGCTCAGCGCGCAGCCCGGCTGGCTGCACCGCCAGGGGTGCCAATACCACTGGCATAACCGCGGCTACCGCGATTTTCAGGATTTCCTCGACAGCCTGACCTCCCGCAAGCGAAAGCAGATCCGCAAAGAGCGGGCGCAGGTGGCATCGCTCGGCATCAGCTTTGCCTGGCGCGAAGGGGCGGAACTCACTGAAGCGGAATGGGATTTCGTCTACACCTGCTACGCCAACACCTACGCGGTGCGCGGCCAGGCGCCCTACCTGACGCGCGCCTTCTTCAGTTTGCTGGCCGAAAAGTTGCCGGACGCCATCCGCGTGGTGATAGCGAAACAGGGGCCACAGCCGGTGGCAATGGCCTTCAGCCTGCTGGGGGGTGACACGCTCTATGGCCGCTACTGGGGCTGCCTGGCCGAGTTTAACCAACTGCATTTTGAAACCTGTTTCTATCAGGGCATTGAGTATGCGATTGCCCACCACCTGGCGCGTTTTGATGCCGGGGCGCAGGGCGAGCATAAACTGATCCGCGGCTTTGAGCCGGTGCTCACGGACTCCTGGCACCGCCTGCTGCACCCCGGCCTGCATGAGGCAGTGGCCGGTTTCCTGGAGCAGGAGCGCGAAGAGGTGGCAGGCTGGGCCGAAGGTGCCCGCCAGGTGCTGCCGTACCGGCAGGCACCGGACAGCGGTAAAGCCTTGTAAAGAAATCAGCGCCTTATTCATAAAAGGACATAGTTACGGGGTAACGGTAATAGTTATAGAGTCGATTGCCCCGGCCAGATCCGTTATAAACGTCACCCGGCTTTCTGACGATGGTGATGAACAATGCTCAATCCGCTGACTAAATTCCTGCAATTTACGCCGCTGCCCGCCTCCCCGTCGCGCCGCAAACTGTTGATTTCCGGGCTGGGGCTGGCGTTTGGGCTGCTTGGCGCCCGCACGGCGGCGGCACAGCAGCACGTCACCAAAACCGCCCCGGCCCCCAAACCGGCCAATGCCAAAAAAATCGTGATGCTGGACCCCGGCCACGGCGGCGTTGACTCCGGTGCGGTCGGCCATGAAGGCGCCGAAGAGAAGCACATCGTGCTGGAGATCGCCAACAGCGTGCGCCGCTGCCTGGCAGAGCATGACCACATTGAGGTGCGCCTGACGCGTGACGCCGACCACTTTATCCCGCTCTATCAGCGGGTGGAGATTGCCCACCAGCATCAGGCCGATCTGTTCGTCTCCATCCACGCTGACGGCTTTACCAACCCCAGCGCGTCCGGGGCCTCCGTGTTCGCCCTCTCCAACCGGGGGGCCAGCAGCGCGATGGCGCGTTATATGTCGAAAAAAGAGAATGATGCCGACAACGTCGCCGGGGCGAAGTACGCCGCCGCAGACAATAACTACCTGCAACAGGTGCTGTTTGACCTGGTACAGACGGACACCATCAAAAACAGCCTGACCCTGGGCCACCATGTGCTGGAGAAGCTGCGCCCGGTGCACCACCTGCACAGCCAGACCACCGAGCAGGCGGCGTTTGCGGTGCTTAAATCCCCGTCGATTCCGTCGGTGCTGGTGGAAACCTCGTTCATCACCAACCACACCGAGGAGCAGTTGCTCAGCACCCCGCGTTTTCGCCAGGAGATTGCGCAGGCGATTGCCGACGGCATCGTCAGTTTCTTCCACTACTTCGACAGCCACGAGCGAAAACCGCGTTAGCCCTGCCAACGCCGGGGCAATCGGGTATACTTGGCGGCCTGTTCAGCCTGAGAGTGACTGCCCGCCGTTATGAGCCATCCGACTATCGACCTCGTTAAAACCTTCCTGATGTCCCTGCAAGACCATATTTGTGAACAACTGGCCGCTGCCGATGGCGGCGCGTCGTTTGTTGAAGATGCGTGGGCCCGCGCCGAAGGCGGCGGTGGCCGCAGCCGGGTGCTGACGCAGGGCAAGGTATTTGAACAGGCGGGCGTCAACTTCTCCCACGTTTCCGGCGCGTCGCTGCCGTCGTCGGCCAGCGCGCACCGCCCTGAGCTGGCCGGGCGCAGTTTCCAGGCGATGGGCGTGTCGCTGGTGATCCACCCGCACAGCCCGTATATCCCGACCAGCCACGCCAACGTGCGTTTCTTTATTGCCGAGAAGCCGGGCGAAGCGCCGGTATGGTGGTTTGGCGGCGGGTTTGACCTGACGCCGTTCTACGGGTTTGAAGAGGACGCCGTACACTGGCACCGTACCGCAGAGCAGATCTGCCGCCCGTTTGGTGACGA
This sequence comes from Chimaeribacter arupi, assembly GCF_002858805.1. GTDB lineage: Bacteria > Pseudomonadota > Gammaproteobacteria > Enterobacterales > Enterobacteriaceae > Chimaeribacter > Chimaeribacter arupi. The sequence goes on along the minus strand of NZ_PJZI01000047.1, from coordinate 4,711 downwards.
CGTTTACCCGCGTTACAAAGCCTGGTGTGATGAGTATTTCTTCCTGAAACACCGCAACGAGGCGCGCGGCATCGGCGGGTTGTTCTTTGATGACCTGAACACGCCCGATTTCGGCACCTGCTTTACCTTCATGCAGGCCGTCGGCAACGGCTTCCTGACGGCCTACCTGCCGATTGTTGAACGCCGCAAAGCGCAGGTATGGGGCGAGCGCGAGCGCGCCTTCCAGCTCTACCGCCGCGGCCGTTACGTCGAGTTTAATCTGGTATGGGACCGCGGCACGCTGTTTGGCTTACAGAGCGGTGGCCGTACCGAGTCGATTCTGATGTCGATGCCGCCGCTGGTACGCTGGGAATATGGCTTTGAGCCGGACGAGAACAGCCCGGAAGCGGCATTGACGCGCGATTTCCTGCCGGTGCGCGACTGGCTGGCCGCTGATAAGGGGACACACTGATGCAAATCTGGGTCGATGCCGACGCCTGCCCGAATGTGATCAAAGAGGTGCTGTTCCGCGCCGCCGACCGCACCGCGACGGTGGTGACACTGGTGGCTAACCAGACCATCCGCACGCCGCCGTCGAAATACCTGCGCACCCTGCGGGTCGAGGCCGGGTTTGATGTGGCGGACAATGAAATCGTCAAACGCGTGGAGGCGGGTGATCTGGTGGTCACCAGCGATATCCCGCTGGCGGCGGAAGTGATTGAAAAAGGCGGTGTGGCGCTGAACCCGCGCGGCGAGCGCTACACCACGGAAACCATCCGTGAGCGCCTGAATATCCGTGACTTCATGGACACCATGCGCGCCAGCGGCGTGCAGACCGGCGGCCCGGCGGCGCTGAACCAGCGCGATCGCCAGCAGTTCGCCAACGAACTCGACAAATGGCTGCAACAGCGCAAACGCTGATCCTCCCCTTCTTCCCAGCAAAAGGGCCAGACCGGCCGTAAAAAAAGGGCGCGTTATGCGCCCTTGTTGCGGGTAACACAGAGACACCGTTACAGCGGCTGGGTTTGTGCTTCCACCGCAGCCAGCGCCACCATATTGATGATGCGGCGCACTGAGGCGATCGGCGTCAGGATGTGGACCGGCTTCGACACGCCCATCAGCACCGGCCCCACGGTAACGCCTTCCGACGAGGAGACGCGCAGCAGGTTGTAGCTGATGCGCGCCGCTTCCATGTTCGGCATGATCAGGATATTGGCCGAACCTTTCAGCGGGCTGTCCGGCATCAGGTCATTCCGGATGCTCTCCACCAGCGCGGCGTCGCCGTGCATCTCACCGTCAATCTCCAGCTCCGGCGCGCGCTCGTTGATCAGCGCCAGTGCCTCGCGCATTTTGCGTGCGGCCGGATTATCGGAGGAGCCGAAACTGGAGTGCGACACCAGCGCCACTTTGGGTTCGATGCCGAAACGGCGCACCGTTTCCGCCGCCATCAGGGTGATTTCCGCCAGCTGTTCCGGCGTCGGGTCATCGTTGACGTACGTGTCCGCGATAAAGGTGTTGCCGCTCGGCAGCAGCAACGCATTCATCGCGCCGGCCACATGCGCGTTCTCACGGAAGCCAAACACTTTCTCAATAATGTCATAGTGCTCGTGGTAACTGCCGATAGTGCCGCAGATCATCGCATCTGCTTCGCCACGCAGCACCATGATCGCCGCAATCAGCGTCGGGTTGCCGATCACCGCCCGCCGCGCCTGCTCCTGCGAAATGCCGCGCCGTTTCATGATCTGGTGGTATTCGCGCCAGTATTCGTTGAAGCGTGGATCGGATTCGTTATTCACCACCTCGAAATCCTTGCCCGCTTCGAGCTGCAAGCCGAGTTTCTTCAGCCGCATCTCAATCACGCTCGGGCGGCCCACCAGCACCGGGAACGCCAGCCCCAGCGACACCATCTCCTGCGTGGCGTGCAGCACGCGCTCCTCTTCGCCCTCGGCCATCACTACCCGTTTGGTCTCTTTTTTCGCCTGCGAGAAAATCGGCTTCATAAACAGGTTGGTCTTGTAGACGAACTCCGCGAGCTTCTCGGTGTAGGCGTCAAAATCAGCGATCGGCCGCGTCGCGACCCCGGAGTCCATCGCCGCTTTCGCCACGGCCGGGGCGATTTTCACAATCAGGCGCGGGTCGAACGGTTTCGGGATGATGTAATCCGGCCCGAATGACAGCTCCTGATCGTCATAGGCGGAGGCGACCACATCACTCTGCTCTGCCAGCGCCAGATCGGCAATCGCATGGACGCAGGCCAGTTTCATCTCCTCATTAATGGTGGTGGCGCCGACATCCAGCGCGCCGCGGAAGATGAACGGGAAACAGAGCACGTTGTTGACCTGGTTCGGGAAATCAGAGCGGCCGGTGCAGATGATGGCGTCCGGGCGCACCGCTTTCGCCAGCGGCGGCAAAATCTCCGGTTCCGGGTTGGCCAGCGCCAGGATCAGCGGGTCACGCGCCATCTCTTTCACCATGTCCGGCTTCAGCACGCCGGGGCCGGAACAGCCGAGGAAAATATCCGCGCCCGGCATGGCATCCGCCAGCGTGCGCCAGCCGTTGTCCGGGATGGCATAGGCCGCTTTGGTTTCGGCCATGTTCTCCTCACGCCCCTGATAGATCACCCCGCGCGAGTCGCAGGCGGTGATGTTGTGCTGCTTCAGCCCCAGCGCCACCAGCAGGTTCAGGCAGGCGATGGCCGAGGCCCCCGCGCCGGAGACCACCAGCCGCACGTCAGAGATGTTTTTCCCGACCACCCGCAGGCCGTTCAGTACCGCGGCGGTGCAGATGATCGCCGTGCCGTGCTGATCGTCATGGAAGACCGGGATGTTCATGCGCTCGCGCAGCTTTTTCTCAATGTAGAAGCACTCCGGTGCTTTGATGTCCTCCAGGTTGATGCCGCCGAAGGTCGGTTCCAGCGCGGCGATCACGTCGATCAGCTTGTCCGGGTCATGCTCGTCGACTTCGATGTCAAACACGTCAATCCCGGCGAACTTTTTGAACAGGACGCCTTTGCCCTCCATCACCGGTTTGCCGGCCAGCGCCCCGATGTTGCCTAACCCCAGCACCGCGGTGCCGTTGGAAATGACCCCAACCAGGTTGCCGCGGGCGGTGTACTTGTAGGCGGCGAGCGGATCTTTCTCTATCTCCAGACAGGGGGCCGCGACCCCCGGTGAGTAGGCCAGCGCCAGATCACGCTGGGTAGCCAGGGGCTTGGTGGGTGATACCTGGATTTTTCCTGGGACGGGAAATTCATGGAAATCTAGCGCACTCTGTTTCAGTTGGTCGTCCATTGCAGGGTTCCTTGTCTTTATGGATCTTTTTGCGGAAGTCGATGTTGCCCAACCAGTATAGTGAGGGAATGGCGACAAACTTTGAGGCGGCCCAAAAAATAGCCGCCCGGTTTGCGTGATAAAGGGAATAAACGATGTCTCAGCAATCCTGGGAAAAAGGTCTATGCTGATATGTTGTGTCGTGACATTTGCGCCCTTCCTCTGGCCGCACGCCTCTATGATTTTGCGCGCCACGCCGCCTTCTGCTGCGGTGCATTGCTATTACCCATTACAACAATCAGAAAAAGCGTATTCATTTCGTTAATGAAATGATGCAGGGTATACAAATGTGATGAGACTCCGAATTTTCTGAAACAGAACTCTCTATTTTTCGACGTTATCTCGCTAAGGAGCATTGAGATGAACCAGTTAGAAGCCCTGAAGAAAGTCACCACTGTCGTCGCCGACAGCGGCGATATCGAATCTATCCGCCACTTCGAACCGCAGGATGCCACCACCAACCCGTCTCTGATCCTGAAGGCCGCCGGCCTGCCGCAGTATCAGTCCCTGTTCAAAGACGCGCTGGACTATGCCCGTAAGCAAGGCGGCACCAAAGAAACCCAGATCATCAATGCCTCCGACAAACTGGCCGTTAACATCGGCGTCGAGATCCTGAAAAGCGTCCCTGGCCGCATCTCCACCGAAGTGGATGCCCGCCTCTCCTTTGACCGCGGCATGTGCATCGCCAAAGCGCGCAAACTGATCGGCCTCTATCAGGAACAGGGCGTGGACAAATCCCGCATCCTGATCAAACTCGCGTCTACCTGGGAAGGCATCAAGGCCGCAGAAGAGCTGGAAAAAGAGGGCATCAACTGTAACCTGACGCTGCTGTTCTCCTTTGCCCAGGCGCGCGCCTGTGCGGAAGCGGGTGTTTACCTGATCTCCCCGTTCGTGGGCCGTATCTATGACTGGTACAAAGCCAAAGAACCGAACGCCGAGTATAACGTCGACAACGATCCGGGCGTGAAATCTGTCCGTTCTATCTACGAATACTATAAACAGCACCGTTATCAGACCGTCATCATGGGTGCCAGCTTCCGTAAAGTGGAGCAGATTCTGGCCCTGGCCGGGTGTGACCGCCTGACCATCTCCCCGAACCTGCTGGAAGAGCTGAAAAACAGCGATGCCCCGGTTGAGCGCAAGCTTACCCCGTCTACCGAAGCGTTCCACCAACCGGCCCCGCTGGCTGAAGCGGAGTTCCGTTGGGAACATAACCAGGATCCGATGGCGGTTGAAAAACTGGCGGAAGGTATCCGTCTGTTTGCCGTCGACCAGCAGAAGCTGGAAGACATGCTGTCTGCTGAACTGTAATCACGGAGTTTTACTACATGTCCTCTCGTAAAGAGCTTGCCAATGCTATCCGTGCGCTGAGCATGGATGGGGTGCAGAAAGCCAAATCCGGC
>NZ_PJZI01000046.1 GCF_002858805.1 Chimaeribacter arupi | reverse complement strand
CATGACCACCTTCGGCGAATCCGCCCCGGCGGAGAAGCTGTTCGAGCTGTTCGGCTTCACCGTGGAGAACGTGGTGAACAAGGCGAAAGCGCTGCTGGGCTAAGCCCGGACCGCCTGAGCTGACAAGCGCCCCGATGGGGCGCTTTTTTTATGTCTGCTTTTCAGCCCCGCGTACATAACGGTGGTCTGGCCCTGCTCTCGCGGGGAACACAAGCGGAACGTAATCTACCGGTGATACAGATCCGGTTTATCCCCGCTCTTGCGGGGAACACGTTGTGCATAGCTCGCCATACGACGCAACTGCTCGGTTTAGCCCCGCTCACGCGGGAAACATATGATCCCTAACCAAACGTTGAAATCAGTGTCCGGCTTAGCCCCGCTCACACGGGGAATTCCCCCCATCAGGCAAAGGAGTCCTTACTTTTCACCCTGCGTCGTCCACAGTAACGGCCAGCCGTTCAGGCTGTAGCCGTCGCAGTGCGGCTCGGCGCGGTATTCCGCCAGCCGGAACTGTTTGCCGTCATATACCCAGCGGCTGGACTCCCCACAGTCACCAATACCGCGCCCCTTGGCGTAGATCGACAGCTGGCCGCGCGCCTCGTCCATGTCGACATTGATCAGCTCCGGCTCAATGAGTTGCGATCCATTCAGTTTGAACGGTGCCTGCAATACCAAATCTTCTGCTTTCAACGGCGTATGGCGGGTCACCACGGAGGCCAGAGAAAAGAGGTTATAGGCACCCATGTCGCAATTCACCAGAATCAGCGCCTTATCCCCGCTGAGCGGCGTCAGGCTGATGTCGCGCTCCGACTGCTCCAGCGTACAGTCACTGGTGTCCATGTTGGTGGCGGCAAACTGGGTCAGCGCGGCGATCTCGCGTTCAGACAGCGAAGGCGCGGGAGTGAATGCCGGCATCACCGGCGCAACCGGGGCCGCGGGCACCGTATCGGCAGCTTTGCTGCCCGGCGTCGCCCAGGCGGTGCGGGTTTCCACCCGGCCCTGCTGGGCATCCATCGCCAACAGCGCCGCTTTCAGCCCCTTGAGTGACACCACCTGCCGCACCTGTGCCTTCTCCTGCCCGGAGAGCGTCAGTACGGAGGCATCACGGAGGCGGGCAATAAAGTCATCCACCACCAGCGCATTGTCGGCTCGGGTAACGTGGTCTGCTATCTGCCATTCACGCGGGTTCAGGCGCAGCACCTTGCCGTCCAGCGTCAGGCGTGAGGCGATTGGCCGGGTATCTTCGCCTTCAAAAACCTCACTCTGCTGGTTATCAAGGCGGGCTTCTGCCCTGCCCTGCGGCCCGGCCTCACGGCTGAGATGCAGCACCAGGCCATTATGGTCATTAATATTACGCGCTTCACAACGGTTCAGGTTGTCACAGCTGACTGTCCAGTCACTGTAATCCTGTTGCAGCGGATCAGCGGCGGCGGTGCCTTGCCACCCCGCCATCAGCAGCACAGAAAAGGTCACGGCTCTTAACATCATCATTCTCGGCTCCGGGAAAGTTCGCCCCGATAATAACGTAACACGTTGAAAAATTGCCTCCCTTTCCTGTGCATTTTACGAAACGCCACGCAAATTATCGTGGCCCGGCCGCAAACCTCATCCGGTATTGGAACGCGTCCCGCAACACTGCAATTTGGTTGCACCCGGCCATTGCCGTTACCCTGCCCGGCCTGCAAAATGCTGCGGTACCTCACCGGGCTGGTATGCTTTCAGGGTAACGCAAACCTGATAACCGCCGCCCGCCGGGGCATCAACGCGTGGCGGGAGGAAGCCAAAGATGATAAACGGAATGAACACTGTGTGGCGGCGGGCGACAGCGGGGCTGTTATATGCTGCGGGCCTGTTCGTGGCCCTGCCGCTGTATGCCGAAGAGGGGCCGGCGGTGTATACCGGCACCCTGGGCAGCCAGGCTATTGTGGCCGAGCTGGATTTCACCCAGCCGGAGGAGGTCAGCGGGCGCTATTTCTACCAGAAATATCACCTTGACCTGCCGCTCAACGGCCAATTGGCCCAGGAGACACTCAGCATGAAAGAGGGGCTGGACAGCCTCGATGCGTCGCCGCGCCCCACCATCACCCTGCACCCTACCGCACACGGATGGCAGGGTGAGTGGGTCAGTGCTCAGGGCAATGCGCTGCCGCTGCAACTCACTGCCGCCCAGCCGGTGGCGGCGCAGGGGGATGACCCCTACCTCGCCTCACTGGCGGGTGACGACCCTTATGAATATCTGCGTTTGCAGGGGTTACGGCTGCAACGCGGCAAACAACAAACGGTGATGGGCTACCCGCTTCAGTGGTGGACAGAGCCGCAATCCGGCATCACCCTCTTTGAGATTATGTCCGGCTACCCGCCGGCACAGCTGGCAGAGCTTAACCAGCAACTGCGCGCCAGGTTATGGCAGGAAGTGGTGGATTATCATGGCTGCCAGCTCGGGGCCAGCCGCTTTGGCCAGGGTGAGTTTGACCAGACTGTCACGCCGGAATACCTCTCTGCCAATGTGGTGAGTATCAGCATTTTTACCAGCTATGACTGCGGCGGTGCGCACCCGGATTTCGGCGATGCTCCGCTTAATCTCAATGCCCGTACCGGGGAGAAGCTGGCGCTGGAGGATGTGCTCTGGGTCGGGTCTGGCCGCCCGTTCCATTACCTTTATGACAACGAAGAGAGTGATGATGATGAGGGCGATAACCGCAACAGCGTGAGTTTTGATGAGTATTCGGCCTACCGCAGCAAACAGTTTGCACCCTGGCTGGTAAGCCGCTTCCGCGCCCTTTATCCCACTGAGATGGCCGCCCCGGCAGAAGGGGATGAAGAGGGCTGTAACTACAGCGACCCTGAGGTGTGGAATTTTCCAGCCTGGTATTTTACCCCGCAAGGGCTGATGTTCAGCCCCTCGTTTGCCAGGGTGGCGCGCGCCTGTGAGGCCGGGCTGAGCTGGCCGGTGCTGCCGTGGGCGCAGATTCTGCCGCATCCGGGCGGTGCCGGGCTGACGCTGCCCTGATCCGGCCCTGCCATGACCTGGCGATGGCCGGGCAAGAGAGCCGCCACAGCACGGCGGCGCACGATGGATCGCACGCCGCCTGAACAGCTTTATGTTGCTGTTTTATAATATGCTGCTGTTTTGTAAATAGAAGCGGGGCTGGCAATGTGGCCGGAAACCCCGGCCACCGTTGGCACAGCGCGTTGCTAGCAGCCGATGTCGCGCAGCTTTTTGCCCGCCATCAGGTTCTTCTCGATCTTCTCCAGCGTGACGTTTTTGGTTTCCGGGATCAGGAAGACTGTGATCACGATGAAGACAACGTTCAGCCCGGTGTAGAGCCAGAAGGTGGCGGCCGCCCCGATGCTGTTAAGCAGCGTCAGGAAAGTGGCACCGATGATCATGTTAGAGACCCAGTTGGTGGTGGTGGAACAGGTGATGCCGAAATCACGGCTTTTCAGCGGCTGGATCTCTGAGCAGAGGATCCAGACCACCGGCGCGGCGCTCATTGCATAGCCGGCGATGCACATCATGGTCATGCCGACGGAAAGGTAAGAGATGCCGGTTGAGTGGTTGCCGTTCTCAATCAGTTGCAGGCAGATGCCCAGCACCAGCGTGCCTAAGGCAATCACCGAGAAGCCGATTTTCAGCGCCGGTTTGCGCCCGGCCTTGTCCACCATGCCGATGGCGATAAAGGTTGCCAGCACAAAAGTCAGACCGACCACCACGGTGGCCATCATCTGCTGATGGGTACTGGTAAACCCTGCCAGGCTGAAAATTTTGGGGGCGTAATACATGATGATGTTCATGCCGGTGAACTGCTGCATCGCCTGCAACAACATGCCAAGGAAGACTGCCCGGCGCACATTGCGGTTGGTTTTGAACAGCCCCCAGCCGTTTTGTTTCAGCTTCAGGCTTTCGCGGATGTCGTTGAGTTCCTGGCGCGCTTTTTCAGAGGTGTCGCGCAGCATGTTCAGCACCTGCTCCGCCTCCACATGCCGCCCTTTGGCCGCCAGCCAACGCGGGCTGTTGGGCAGGAAGAATACCGCCACCATCAGGATCAGTGCCGGAATACAGAGCACGCCCAGCATGGCGCGCCAGTTGCCGCTGTAACTGAAGGCGGTATCGGAAAGGAACGCGACCAGGATACCCAGCGTGACCATCAGCTGGTACATGGCGATCATCTTGCCGCGGATGTTTTCGGTCGCCATTTCAGACAGGTAGAGCGGTGCCGTATAAGACGCGATGCCGACGGCAAACCCCAGCAGCACCCGGGAAACCAGCAGCACCTCAATACTTTGGGCCAACGCTGACCCGGCAGACCCGGCGACAAACAGGATCGCCCCGGCCATCAGGCTGTATTTACGCCCCAGCCGAGAGGAGAGCCAGCCATTAGCCAGTGCGCCGAAGGCGGCACCCAGCATCATGGTGCTGACCACCCACTCTTGCAGGTGGCTGCTCAGTGAGAAGTGATCGGTAATAAACGGCAGTGCGCCGGAGATGACGCCGATATCCAGCCCAAACAGCAGGCCGGCCATCGCCGCCGCAAACGAGACAAACAGATTCATCAGGCGGGTTTTCTTCGCCGCACTGCCGGCACCGGTTTCCGGTTTACCGGGGTACTCATGGGTTGCAGACATAACGTTCTCCGTAACAAATCATCGGCACGCGCCGACAGCAGATTTACCGCATACGAGAACGTCACCCTACGAGGTGCGCAGCAAAGGGTGTGAGGGCAGAGCAGCTATAAGTATTCACTTATCTGCTGTGACCTCCGTTTTTGTGATAAACCCATCACAAAAATGTGTTTAAAAATGCGGAATATATGGAGAATAGCGTTACAGAAAACAAGGGAATCTGCCGCGTGATCCTCATCACCGGGCGGCATCCGCGCCGGTTATGCCGCAAAAAATCGGCCAGGTTAACGCAGCCTGAGGCCTGTGATAAACGGGCGTGACATAAGAACAGCCGCGGCACAGGAACAGCCGCGACACAAGAAAAGGCCGGTTCAGGGCGGCAACCGCGCGGGCCTAGACCAGCAAACCCGCCAGGCGCGCGTGTTGCAGCAGCATAATGGTTTTGCCGTCTTTGATGCGGCCGTCACGGATCATCTCCAGCGCCTGCGGGTACGGGATTTCAAGCACTTCGATATCTTCATCTTCCACCCCGCCCCCGGCGTGGCTGCGCTGGGCGTCATCATATTCGGCGGCAAAGAAATGGATAAGCTCTGTGACACCGCCCGGTGACATATATGCCTCGAACAGTTTCTCGACCTTCCCCACCACGTAGCCGGTCTCTTCCACCGCCTCTTTACGGATGCAGTCTTCCGGTGAGTCGTCATCCAGCAATCCGGCACAGGCTTCCAGCAACATACCGTCCTGATTGTTGTTCACGTATGTCGCCATGCGGAACTGGCGGATCAGCACCACGCTGTTCTTTGCACGGTTATAGAGCAGGATAGTCGCGCCGTTCCCGCGGTCATAGACCTCACGCTTATGCTGTACCCGGCTGCCGTCCGCTTTTTCCAGTTCGTAGGTGTAATTACGCAACACAAACCAGTTATCGGATAAAATTTTATTTTTGATGATGTGAATTTTCGCTGCCATACCGCTCCCCGGTTTAGCGTCAATGAACGATGTTGTCCTGACCAGGACAGTGCGCCTGTGATAATAAGGCGCGCGCCGGGGATATGCCAGCCGCCGCGGGCGCTGAAATGTGCCGGGTGCTGCCGCGCAAACCGGGAATTAATCCCTGCCCCCTGCCATAATTTTGATTAAGATGCGCTTTACGCTCGTTCATTGACTCTTCTTATTCTTTACTGAGGCGCTGTGGTGACAGTCAAACGCTCACTTACCCACTCACTCGCCCGGGTATTGTGCGGCATTCTGCTGCTCTCCGGGCTGACCACCGGCATGGCGCTGCTGACCTTGTTCAGCAGCCTGCGCGATGCAGAAACCGTGAACCTTGCCGGGGCGCTGCGGATGCAGAGTTACCGGCTGGCTTATGAACTCACCACCCAGGCGCCGCAACTGGATGCGCACCTGCGCGATTACCGCCATTCGCTGGACGCGCCGGCCCTGCGCCACCTTAACCGTTTTTATGTGCCGTCAGACGTTGAACAGCGGTATCAGGTGCTGCGTGCCAGCTGGGAGAAAATGGATGCCGCCGTCCGCGCCCGGCAGCCCGACACCTATCAACGCCACTTGGAACGGTATGTCGCTGAGATCAATGACTTTGTGCTGGCGCTTCAGCGTAATGCCGAACGCAAGCTGGCGATGGTCGCGGCGATAAGCCTGGTTGGTTTTTCCGCCATTATTATGCTGGTGGTGTTCTCTCTGCGTTTCATCCGCCGGCAGGTGGTGGCCCCGCTGAATAAACTGGTCGATGCCAGCCTGGCGATGCAGCACGGCACTTTTGCGTTTCCGCCGCTGCAGGAGACGCTGCCCAATGAACTGGGGCTGCTTTCAGCCACCTTCCAGCAGATGTCCGGCGATCTCTCCCGTCTCTACCATTCGCTGGAGCATAAAGTGCAGGAGAAAACCGCGCGGCTGATGCAGGCCAACCGGGCGCTGGGGGTGCTGTTTGACTGCTCGCAGGCGCTGAGCGTCGGCCAGCTCGACCGGGCCTGTTTCCAGCGGGTGCTGGACATTGTGCGCAACAGTGAAAACCTGCACTGCCTGCGCCTGACGGTGCTGGAAGGCGGCGGCAGCTGGCAGCTTGACAGCGGCATACCGCAGGAGACGCTGAACTGGCACAGCCTGGCTATCGTGCAGGATAACCATACCGTCGGCCAACTGGACTGGCAGAGCGAGGTGCCGATCCCTCACCCGCAACTGATGGATAACGTGGCCAATATGCTGGGGCGCGGGGTATTTTTCAACTATGCCCAGAAGCAGCAGATGCAACTGTTGCTGATGGAAGAGCGCGCCACCATTGCCCGCGAACTGCATGATTCGCTGGCGCAGGCGCTCTCTTTCCTGCGTATTCAGCTGACGTTGCTGAAACGCGCCCTGCCCGACGCCCCACCCCCGGCGCAGGAGATTATGTCAGCTCTGGATCAGGGCATGGCCGATGCCTACCTGCAACTGCGTGAACTGCTCAGCACTTTCCGCCTGACGATTCAGGAGGCCTCGCTGGAAGAGGCATTGCGCCAGATGCTCATCCCATTACAGGCGCAGAGCGAGGCGGAAATCCGCCTTGATTGCGCGCTGCCCTCGCAATCGTTAAGCGCCCAGCAGCAGGTGCATGCCCTGCAAATTGTCAGGGAGGCGGTGCTGAATGCCATCAAGCACGCCAATGCCAGCGTGATTGATATAAAATGTCACCCTTATAACGATGAGTTAAATGTGATTACCGTTCACGATAACGGCACCGGCATTATCAGCACCGAGGAGCCGGAAGGCCATTACGGCCTGACCATTATGCGGGAGCGCGCCCTGAAACTGGGCGGCAACCTGACCATCCGGCAGGCCCTTCCGCGCGGCACCGACGTGCGCCTGCTGTTTCCGCAACGGTAAAAATACCGGGATTCTTCGCTTTTCAGCAGGTGAAACGGACGATTTGCCCCTATTGTTGGTAAAGGCAGGCATACTGTTGCCTCCCTCTCACCAGCAGTGAAGGCAGCGTTTGCGCCGGTGGTCTGAAGAGAGATAAAACGGTGTTACGCATGGAGAAGGGTTTTTATGGCGAATCAAACACATACCGTTATGATCGTGGACGATCATCCGCTGATGCGGCGCGGTATCAAACAACTTCTGGAACTGGACCCAGCCTTTACCGTGGTGGCCGAAGCCAGCAGCGGCAGTGAGGCACTGGCGCTGGCGGCGCGCACGGCCCCGGATTTGATCCTGCTGGATTTGAATATGCGCGGGCTTTCCGGCCTCGATACCCTGAAAGCCTTGCGCAGTGACGGCGTGATTGCCCGCATCATTGTGCTGACGGTGTCTGACGCGCGCAGTGACGTCTATGCCCTGATTGATGCCGGGGCCGACGGTTACCTGCTTAAAGACAGCGAACCCGAAGCCCTGCTCAGTTGCATCCATCAGGCTGCCGGGGGCAATGCGGTGTTCAGTGAGGGCGTGGCCGATTATCTCGCCTCACGCGGCGACCAGGCTGACCCCTTTGCCGCCCTGACCGAGCGTGAGCGGGATGTGTTGCAGGAAGTGGCGCGCGGAATGTCCAATAAGCAGGTTGCCGCCCAACTGGCAATTTCAGAAGAGACGGTCAAAGTGCATATCCGTAACCTGTTGCGTAAGCTGGATGTGCGGTCACGCGTGGCGGCCACGGTGCTCTATCTTGAGCATAAAAAACAGTAACCCGCCCGGCGGTCACTCAATCGCAGCGAGCAACTGATCATGATGGCGGGTGATCCACTGGCTGTCGAGCGGGCCCCAGTCCGCCAGCTGGTAGTAACCGTCATTATTCCGTATGCCCTGCTGAATAAATTGCAGTTCAATCCCCATCCCCGGCAAGGCTTTCAGCACATCCTGCAATGTCCGGCGCGGCCAGCCGGTCAGTGCCATCAGGCGCGGCACATTGGGCCGCTCATGGTGGCTTATCAGCCAGCAAAGATAGAGGCGGCGGGCAAAAACAGAGTTGAGCGGCATGACAGACTCCTGTTGAACCATAAACATTGATTATGACACTTCCCTGTCCTCTCTGCCGTTAACCGGGCCTCAGACCCGCCGGGCAAAGGGCGACGCAGACATCGTCTGCGGACGGCAGAGTATTCTGCAACGGAACATCTTAGTTTTTTTTACATTATCTTCTTATTTTCTCCACGCTTTTGCCACCCGTGGCGCGTAAAGTGCCAAAGGGGCCGGGCATGGGTTCGCCCCGCGCCTGCCGGGCAGCGCGGCATGTCGCGCTCAGTGTAATCATGAGGTTTTCAGCAGATGGCTAATTTCTTTATTGATCGCCCGATTTTTGCCTGGGTGTTGGCGATCATACTCTCCCTTACCGGCCTGCTGGCGATCTTTTCACTGCCTGTAGAACAGTACCCCAACCTGGCACCGCCCAATGTGCGTATTACGGCCACTTACCCCGGTGCGTCAGCGCAGACACTGGAAAACACCGTCACGCAGGTGATCGAGCAGAGCATGACCGGGCTGGATAACCTGATGTATATGACATCAGACAGCAGCAGCACCGGCCAGGCACGGGTCACGCTCTCTTTCGAGGCGGGCACCAATCCCAATGAGGCGATGCAGCAGGTGCAGAACCAGTTGCAGTCAGCATTGAAGCGTCTGCCGCAGGATGTGCAGCAGCAGGGCGTGACGGTCTCGAAAACCGGTGACACCAACCTGATGATGGTGGCGTTTGTCTCCACCGACGGCAGCATGGACAAGCAGGATATCGCGGATTATGTCGCCACCAACCTGCAGGACCCGCTCAGCCGGGTGAACGGCGTCGGCAGTATTGACGCCTACGGCTCGCAATATGCGATGCGCATCTGGCTCGATCCCAATAAGCTGAATGATTATCAGCTCACTACCAGCGACGTGGTGGACGCCATTACCGCGCAAAACAGCCAGGTGGCCGTGGGCCAGCTCGGCGGGATGCCGTCGGTGGAGACGCAGGCGCTGAATGCCACCATCAATGCGCAATCCCAGTTACAGACGCCGGAACAGTTCCGCGCCATTACGTTGCGGGTCAATGCGGATGGTTCGGTGGTGCGGCTGGGGGATGTGGCGCAGGTTGAACTGGGCGCAGAAAAATATGATTACCTCAGCCGTTATAACGGCATGTCTGCGTCAGGCATGGGGATCAAACTGGCGTCCGGTGCCAATGAACTGGAAACAGACAAGCTGGTGCGGGCGCGTATCGAGGAGCTTTCCCACTATTTCCCGCACGGGTTGCAGGCGAAAATAGCCTATGAAACCACGCCGTTTGTGAAAGCGTCTATTGAGGACGTGGTGAAAACGCTGTTTGAAGCAGTGCTGCTGGTGTTCCTGGTGATGTACCTGTTCCTGCAAAACTTCCGTGCCACGTTGATCCCGACCATTGCCGTGCCGGTGGTGCTGCTCGGCACCTTCACGGTACTTTCCCTGTGCGGTTTCAGCATCAATACCCTGACCATGTTTGCGATGGTGCTGGCGATCGGCCTGCTGGTGGATGATGCCATTGTGGTGGTGGAGAACGTTGAGCGGGTGATGAGTGAAGAGGGGCTGGACCCGCGCGCCGCCACCCGTAAATCGATGGGCCAGATCCAGGGGGCGCTGGTGGGCATTGCCCTGGTGCTGTCGGCAGTGTTTGTGCCGATGGCCTTCTTCGGCGGCACCACCGGGGCCATTTACCGCCAGTTCTCCCTGACGATTGTGTCATCGATGGTGCTGTCGGTGCTGGTGGCGCTGATCCTCACCCCGGCGCTGTGCGCCACCCTGCTTAAACCCATTGCGCAGGGCCACCATGACAGCAAACGCGGGTTCTTCGGCTGGTTCAACCGCAGCTTTGAGCGCAACAGCCGTCGCTATGAGCGTGGGGTCGGCATGGTGTTGCAACGCAGCCTGCGCTTTATGCTGATTTATGTATTGTTGATTGCCGGGCTGGCCTGGTTGTTTATCAAACTGCCCACCTCTTTCCTGCCGGTGGAGGATCGCGGGGTGTTTACAGTACAGGTGCAGTTGCCGGTAGGGGCGACCCAGCAACAGACGCTGAAAGTGGTGGAAAAAGTTGAACGCTATTTCCTGACGCAGGAAAAAGAGGATGTGCTGTCGGTGTTCGCCACCGTCGGGGCCGGGCCGGGCGGCAACGGGCAGAATGTGGCGCGACTGTTCGTGCGGCTGGCGGACTGGGATGCGCGCAGCGCTGACGGCTCTGCCGACGCGGTGATTGAGCGCGCGACCCGTGCTTTCCGTGAGATCAACGAAGCGCGGGTGATCGCCAGCAGCCCGCCTGCCATCAGTGGGCTGGGTAACTCCGCCGGGTTTGATATGGAATTGCAGGATCACGCCGGCCTTGGCCACACCGCCCTGATGAAAGCACGTGACCAGTTGCTGGAACTGGCCGGCCAACAGCCGGATCTGGCCCGGGTGCGGCACAACGGGCTGGATGACAGCCCGCAATTGCAGATTGATATCGACCAGCACAAGGCGCAGGCGCTCGGCGTCTCGGTGGATGACATCAATGACACGCTGAAAACCGCCTGGGGCTCGACCTATGTGAATGATTTCGTCGATCGTGGCCGGGTGAAAAAGGTCTATGTCCAGTCTGCGGCCCGCTACCGTATGTTGCCGGAAGATATTTACCGCTGGTATGTGCGCAACAATGCGGGCGGCATGGTGCCCTTCTCCGCGTTTGCCACCACCCACTGGACATACGGTTCGCCCCGGCTGGAGCGTTATAACGGTTACGCAGCGCTGGAGATTGTGGGGGAGGCCGCCGCGGGCATCAGTACCGGTACGGCGATGGACACCATGGAGCGGCTGGTGCGGCAGTTACCCACCGGGTTTGGCCTGGAGTGGACCGGCATGTCTTATCAGGAGCGCCTCTCCGGTTCGCAGGCCCCGGCACTGTATGCCATTTCGCTGCTGGTGGTTTTCCTCTGCCTGGCCGCGCTGTACGAAAGCTGGTCAATCCCGTTTTCGGTGATGCTGGTGGTGCCGCTGGGGGTGATCGGCGCGGTGGCGGCGACCTGGCTGCGCGGGCTGGAAAACGATGTCTATTTCCAGGTCGGCCTGCTGACCATTATCGGCTTGTCCGCCAAGAACGCGATCCTGATTGTTGAATTTGCCAATGAACTGCACCAGAAAGGCCGCGACTTGACCGAGGCGACGCTGGAAGCCTCACGTATGCGGTTGCGCCCGATCCTGATGACGTCGCTGGCGTTTATCTTTGGTGTGTTGCCGATGGCCATCAGCCAGGGTGCCGGTTCGGGCAGCCAGCACGCCGTCGGAACCGGCGTGATGGGCGGCATGATTACCGCCACCGTGCTGGCCATTTTCTTTGTGCCGCTGTTCTTTGTGCTGGTGCGCCGCCGTTTCCCAGGGCGGAAAACGCAGGGCACCGCACCGGATGCAGGCCAGGTCTGACCCTGCTTCCGGGGTGCCGCCCAGCACGCCGGCCATGAAAAAAGGGCCGTCTTTAATAGACGGCCCTTTTTATTAGGTAATAGCCAAGAGAGTGCTGTGTATAATCTCTTTTTTAAATTTACCCTGATGCGGCATTAAATTAAAATAGATGTCACTTTAGTCTTGTTATTAACTTCACCTACGTATTACTTACGTAACATCTCTTCGATGAAGTCTTTCCAGGTACTTACTTCTTGTTCGACCATAACCACCTCACTGATGAATTAACGCAAGTGTACGCCACTTTTTTCACTTTAGGAATAGTCTTAATGAACAATTTTTAATCCAGTCTAACTATCAGTGCAATTGCTGTTTCGGCAGCATGTTGAGCAGCGATAAACCTTATATCGGCACGATTTCCTGCCCAATTAATTTTTTAAAGTGGTTTATCTACGCTCTATAACAAGAAAAAGTGTTCAATTAGGGAAGTCAACCTCACCTGGGTTATGAAACCGGGTTACCTCCCATGCCACGGGCGTTTACCGCGTGTTGATCGCTGCTTTTTCCAGGCTTATGCCCCCCATGAGACGCTGAGGTGGGCCAGATTTTTACTTTTCCCGGTATTAATCCCTTTATAGGCGTTTCATTCCTGAAACAAAGCCCTGTGGCCAAATAAGAATTAAAATAAAAACTCTCCCTGATAAACACGTAGCGCATAGAAAAACCGCGAGTAATAATAACTCATGAAATTATCATAATTAAATCTCAATAAATCATTAACGTTGATTTTTTATTAACCAATTTATAACAATTAATTAATTTCATATTATCACTTCCTCCCCTTCCCGCTCATTTGACGCTTTTTTACCTGCGCCCTCTACGGCAACAATGAAACAGCCTTTCTGCCGCCGTCAGGAATAAAAAAACCAGCAGCGCCAGGGCCTGTTTTTCCATCCCTTTGTTTTTGTAGCCGTTGCCATTATTTGCGCCTGCCAGCGGCGATGAAATCGCTTACTCTGTTTTGCCCAATCCCTCTGCCTCCCACCGGGAGTAATGCCGTATGACGACTGTTAGGATTACTGATGCCCTGGAGAGCCATATGCCGGCTATTCAGGCAATTTATGCCCATCACGTTCTGTATGGGCTGGCTTCGTTTGAAACTGACGCGCCTGATGTGGCTGAAATGCACACCCGTTATCAGAAAACCCTGGCAAGCGGCCTGCCCTGGTGGGTCGCCCTGGAAGATGACCGGGTCATTGGCTACTGTTATCTCTCTTTTTACCGCCCACGCTACGCCTACCGTTATACGGTCGAGAACTCCATCTATATACGGCATGATGAAACCGGGCGCGGCACTGGTAAACGCCTGATGGAAACCGCTATTGAATGGGCGGAACAACAGGGTTATCGCCAGATGGTGGCAAACGTGGGTAACAGCAACAACCGGGCATCCCTCGCGCTGCACCGTTCACTGGGTTTTGAGCAGATGGGCGTGCTGCGCGCCGTCGGGCTGAAACAGGGCCAATGGCTGGACACCGTCTTGCTGCAACGCCCCCTGGGTGTGGGGGATACCACTCTTCCTGATAGGGAGCCGAAAAAATATGGCAAAACTGGACATTGAGACGGATGAAACCCGCTACCCGGTGGATTGGCAGGCCCTGGCACGGCTGATTGAGCGCGGCGGCCTGAATGCGCGTAATGTTGATCAATTACGCCAGGCCTACCGCAACAGCGCATTCTGTTACTGGGGTTATCTGGAGGGAAAACTGGTGGCGACCGCCCATGCCATCAGTGACTTTACCTATGCGTCTTACCTTTCCGATGTGGTAGTTGACCCGGATGTACAGGGCCGGGGGCTGGGCGATCAGCTGATGCGCCGCATCTGCGATGATTTGCGCCCTTACGGTAAGCTGTTTATCTATGCGGTGCCGGATAAAATCGATTTTTACCGCCGTTATGATTTTCACCTGCTGCACACCGGTATGGTGGCCGCCTCACCCGGCCAGATTCAGGCGATGCAGCAAAAAGGCTATATCGATTGATCACACGGGCCCGGCGGCTGGATCGTCCCGCCATTTTCCCGCATTATGTCGGAATGCCGGGACATTCAGCGCCCCCGGCGCACCGTTCCCTTTTCTGATCACGCGTTTATAGGTATTTTTCATGGCAGAGTCCCCCACCTCCCCTGATTTCACCCTCTATGGCATAAAAAATTGCGATACCGTTAAAAAAGCCCGTCGCTGGCTGGATGAGCAGCAGGTGGCGTATCGCTTTCATGACTATCGGGTTGATGGCCTGACGGCGGAGATGCTTCACACCTTTATTGCCCAGCAGGGGTATGAGGCGTTGCTGAATACCCGCGGCACCACCTGGCGCAAACTGAGTGAGGAGGAGCGTGGGGCCGTGACCGATGCCGGCTCCGCCCTGCAGCTGATGCTGGCGCACCCGGCGATTATTAAACGCCCGCTGCTGGCCGGTTCCGGCGAGACGTCACTGCTCGGTTTTGATGCCGGACGCTATCAGCACTTTATTTCACAGGGGAACTAAGATGACCTGTCCGGTAATTGATTTGGCGCAGCAATTGATTAAGCGCCCCTCCCTCAGCCCGGATGATGCCGGCTGTCAGGCCATCATGATAGCCCGCCTGAAGGCGTTGGGCTTTACCATTGAACCCATGAATTTTGGCGATACTCAGAACTTCTGGGCCTGGCGTGGTGAAGGTAAAACGCTGGCCTTTGCCGGGCATACCGATGTGGTGCCGGTGGGTGACGAGTCGCGCTGGATTAACCCGCCGTTCGAACCAACCATCCGTGATGGGATGCTGTTTGGCCGGGGTGCCGCGGACATGAAAGGCTCGCTGGCCGCGATGGTGGTCGCTGCTGAGCGCTTTGTGGCCGCCAACCCGCACCACCGTGGCCGCCTGGCTTTTTTGATCACCTCTGATGAAGAGGCGAACGCGACTTACGGCACGGTCAAAGTCGTGGAAGCCCTGATGGCGCGTCAGGAGCGGCTGGATTACTGCCTGGTGGGCGAGCCTTCCAGCACTGAACGCGTGGGTGATGTGGTCAAAAATGGCCGACGCGGCTCGATGACGGCCAACCTGCATATTCATGGCGTGCAAGGCCACGTGGCTTATCCGCATCTGGCGGATAACCCGGTGCACCGGGCGCTGCCGGCCTTAGCGGAGCTGGCCGCCACCGAGTGGGATCAGGGCAATGAATTCTTCCCCCCGACCAGTATGCAGATCGCTAACGTGCAGGCCGGCACCGGCAGTAATAACGTCATTCCCGGTGAATTTTTTGTGCAATTCAACTTCCGCTTCAGCACCGAATTAACCGATGAGCTGATCAAGCAGCGGGTACAGGCGCTGCTGGAAAAGCACCAGTTACGCTATACCATTGAGTGGAAAATTTCCGGCCAGCCTTTCCTGACTGCACGCGGTGAGCTGGTGGACGCGGTGGTCAGGGCCGTCCGGCATTACAGCGAAATCTCGCCGAAATTGGAAACCACCGGCGGCACCTCCGACGGGCGTTTTATTGCCCAGATGGGCGCGCAAGTGGTTGAGCTTGGCCCGGTTAACGCCACCATCCACAAGATTAATGAGTGTGTCAGCGCGGCTGACCTGCAACTGCTGAGCAGAATGTACCAGCGGATTATGGACCAGTTAATCGCATGATCACCGACGAGATGCTGACCGGCCGCAGCGAGGCCCATCTGGTGCCGCTTTGTGGCCCCCATCGCCTTCAGCCGGAGGCGGCA
Source organism: Chimaeribacter arupi (assembly GCF_002858805.1). GTDB lineage: Bacteria > Pseudomonadota > Gammaproteobacteria > Enterobacterales > Enterobacteriaceae > Chimaeribacter > Chimaeribacter arupi. The sequence goes on along the minus strand of NZ_PJZI01000046.1, from coordinate 19,351 downwards.
CAGGCGTTTATCCGCTTGCAACGTGCTGCGCGCGCTGCCGGATTTGATCTGCAACCGGCCAGCACATTTCGTGACTTCGATCGGCAACGCGCCATCTGGAATGGCAAATTCCGTGGCGAGCGGCCACTCTTAGATCAGGCCAGCCAGCCGCTGGATGCCGCCGCGCTCCCTGTAGCGCAACGCTGTGAAGCTATTTTGCGTTGGTCAGCGCTGCCCGGCACCAGCCGCCACCACTGGGGCACCGATCTGGATGTGTATGACCCCTCACGGCTGCCGGCCGGGCACCCCCTGCAACTGGAGCCGTGGGAATATCTGCCGGGGGGCTACTTTGCCCCGCTGACGGAATGGCTGACCGGGCATATGGCTGAGTTTGGGTTTTACCGTCCCTTTGCCGAGGATCGCGGCGGGGTAGCGATTGAGCCCTGGCATCTGAGTTATTACCCGGCGGCCCGTCAGCTGGAAACGTTACTGACGCCGGAAAAGATCATATCATCGTGGCAAGGGCAGGATGTGGCAGGCGCAGAGTGGTTGTCTGCCCATATCGATACGCTGTTTACGCGTTACGTAAGCATTAATCACGGAGGGTAACCATGCATTGGATAGCCGATTACTGGTGGATTTTTTTAGTGATTCTGGTGGGTATTATCCTCAACGGCATCAAAGAGTTACGCCGACTGGATCATAAACGTTTTTTAAACAACAAACCGGAAATTCCTCCCCATCGCGATAACAACGCACAATGGGATGACGAAGACGACTGGCCAAAGAAAAAGTAATTGGCCGGGAGTCACACCACGGGCAGCGCAGGCTGCCCGTTTTTTTATGGCCCTTCCCCGGCTTACAGACAAAAAAAGGCCCCGCAGGGGGGCCAATGGGTACTCTCAGGGGGAGGCGAACAGGAATTGCTTAATTACCTACGGCATGTCGTACCGGCACTACCCATGATATTTCATACCGGCATTACCAACGGTATTTCACGCCGAGGTTGACAGCCCACGGCTGGTCAACATCGCTGCCGCCCAGGTAGTTGGCGTCAGCATAGATGCTGAAGTTTTTGCTCATTTCAAACTGACCACCGAGCCCTACGCGAACGGCTGAGCCATCCACACCGTTATCAATGCGGTCACCATTGATTTGCGCATCGTTGCTTGAGCTTTCATACACATAGGCCAGTGAGGCATACGGGGTGAACGCCTGGCCGCCTGCATATTCAAAGGTGTAACCGATGTCCGCGCCCAGTTCATAACGGATACTGTCGTATGCCTGATCGCTGACGTTCATGCCGTTATTCAGGGTGTAGTCATCGTCCCCCACAAACACGCCGGTGATGCTGGCGTATGGCGTCAGGTAGGCTTTCGGCTGGAAGGCCCAGTCATAACCCAGTTTCAGGCCAAAGCCCCAGGCATCCGTGGTGTTGTCACCGGACGCGTGCTGGCCGTTGCTCATGGTGCTGTCGAGGTCATTGCTGAAGTGGCTGTAGCTCAGGGAGCTGTCGACGAACACGCCGTTGTTAAACATCAGGCTGCTGTAAACCCGGGCTGACTGGCTGTCAGAATCCGCGTCAGCATCAGACATGCTGAGGCTGGATTTCGCGAAGCTGGCAGACATACCGACCAGCCATTCGCGTTCGCCACCGCCTTCAACCACTTTATCCAGGCCCACCATAACGCCGTTGACGTCCTGATCGTAGTCAACCACATCATTGCCGGTATTCAGGTTGCCGCCAAAGTAGTTAACCCACACACCGCCTTTATCCTGATTAGTCGTATGGCGGACGTTGTCCATGCGGTTATCCAGAGTATCTTGTTCCATGTGCCAGGTGCTGGCGTTGGAAGACGGCAGGCTCAGGGCCGCATTGGCGGACGAGGTCAGCCCTTTCTGGTCCAGCACCACCACATCACCGCGTTGCTCTGCCTGATAACGATAGGCGCCCAGATCCGCTTCGTTGGCGTCGGTAAAGGTCGCGTTGCCGCCATAGATGCGGATCAGCTCTTTGTCTTTGTAATCTGCCACGCTGCCGGCACCGGTCGCATTATCAATACGCACCTGATAATTGCCGTTTGCCGTGCCATTCACGCTCAAGTGGCCGTCTGAATTGAGGCCAATCACGCCGGAGTCATAAACATAATCGGCGGCAGTTTTGTCACGGGCATTATTCAAATCAGCATTCAGCACAAATTCACGGCTGCCGATATCAAATACGCCGTTGTCAGTCAGCACCAGATTTTGGGTGTCAACCTGACCACGGCCCAGATCCAGCTCCGCCCCGTTGCTTACCGTCAGGGTGTTGGCATACAGGTGGGCACTCTCTTCCACCAGCGATGCGCGGCTGCCTGAGTCGAGGTGCAGATCGTCGGTGGCGACGTCACCGTGAGCCGCAATGTTCAGCAGGGAACCGTTGGTCAGGGTAATGGTGTCGGCAAGAATAGAGGCTTCCTGCACCGTGACCTGTGACGCGTTATTAACAGTGAGGTTGTCCAGGTTAGAGGCTTTGGTCGCGTCCCACTCGGAACCATTGTTTATGGCGATATCGAACAGGCCGCTTTGATAAACGGCATCACCGGTCAGGTGACCATAATCAGAATTGTAAACTGACGCCGGCCAGCGGCTGTTGGTGGTGTGGTCATACAGGGAGGTGTCCGCCTGGACACTGGAGGTTGCCGCCCCGACCCATTTGCTGCCGTTATCCAGCGTCAGGTGCAGTTCATCGGTATTGTCCCAGCCATCGGTGTCCAGAACGCCGTCACCGTTGCTGTCATGCCCATCAACGTAATAGCCGTTGTCGAAATAGCTGACAAACGCGACATCGCCGGTCATGGTGGAGTTGTTTAATACCACGTTGGTTTTCATGGCATTGTCTGCATCGGCACTGGCGACCACAGACAGGGCGATGTCATCGGCGGCAGTGCTGGTTGCGGTGTTGTAATCGCTTGGTTTATCAGACTGGCCGTAGAAACCTTGCTTATCCAGTTCGCTGTAAGCGCCGGAGGTCAGAACCGAGTCATTAATCTGGACATTATTATCGAAGGTTTCGGCGCTGTTGCCGTTCACATCCGCCCAGTCATACCCCTGAGACAGCGAAATACCCGCCACATGGGAGTTATTCTGAATCGTAATATTGCTTTCCTGATCCAGGGTAATGGCGGTACCCAGCGCATAGGTGTCTACCTGATGGAAATCACGTACCTGATCCGCATCCGTCACATCATAAATATAGTGCTCATAGGTATCATTAATCGTGGTGTTATCAATAACCAGATTCAGGGGGTCAAGATAATTCCCCCGCGGCTCAGTATTACTGCAATCCCCCGTCATACAACCGGAGGTGATCATCCCATTCACCGTGGTATTCGAGAGGGTCAGGGTATTATTGTCGCCCGCACCGTCATCTAAATAATAGGTTGAGATCACACCATTTACGACGGCGTTATTGATAACCGGGTAAATGTCGCTGCCGTCATAACCGGCGGCAGTATTATCCCAGTCCACATACCCCTGATAATGCACATGGCCATTAATATCAACACCATGCGTAAAGGTATCAAAGGAAGAACCGGAGATATCTTGTGATAGTGCGGCAGAGGAGGTCAACGCAAGCGCACAGGCGAGCGTGATTTTTGATAAGGAGAACTTCTTATGGCTGACAGGCATTTGATAATCCCTCAATGCATAAAGTTACACCGCTACTTATCAGAATTTATTCTGATAAAGAGGCACGTCCATTAATAAAAAATAGTCTTACTTGCACAGTAATCCGCAGGGACGATCATATTTTAAGGTCGAACTTTATTCAACCTTGCAGGGAACTTTACCGCTAACTCTTAATTCATTGAGATTTTTTAAGAACAATTCTAAGATAATAAAGATATTCATCCATTTATTTTTATCTTATTTAATCAGTTAATATCAAGAATCAAATTAATTAAGCCACAATTAATTTAATCGGCCTGTATTAATCTTTAAAAGAAAATAAAATGACAATCGTAAAAAGCGGGCGTAAATGCGTTATACGCCCGGCCATGCCGCCGCCCACGCCTGTGCGTGCCGGCAGGCAGCGGGATCACACGCCGCCAGGGCGTTGGCCGTCTCCTGACGCCAACGCACTAACAGGGCTTTGCGCCCCGGCAGCGAAAATTGCGCGCAGAGAGACGCCACCTCCTGACCCTGCTGCAAATGCGCCCGCAGCGCCGGCAACGGCAGGGCTGAGTGCAGCAACAGGCGTTGCAGCGCACCCAGGCTCGCCTCCAGCGGGCGGTGGGCAAACGCAAAGCCCGCCAGTTCACGCCAGTCTTCATCATCCAGTGTTTGTGAAACGTGGTTTGCCTGCGGCAGCGGCAGGTCAACCCGTGCCGCCAGCCACGGCCAGTCCCGGTTGAACCGCAACGCGGCCTGTTGTGCCAGGGCATGTCCGGCGTCTGAGAGCGGCAATAAGGCCATCGCGGCATAACAGCCGCTGCTTGCCTCACGCTGGCTGCCGATACGCGCCAGACGAAAACCGCACTGCTGCCAGAAGGCCCATAAAGGCTCGGTAAAACCAAAGCTGACTGACAGGAAATCGGCCCCATCAGCATGCGCACGTGCGATCTGTTCCTGTACCAGCCGGGTGCCCAGCCCATGACGACGCTGGCCCGCCGTTACGGCAATGCGGCTGATGCGGCGTGAGCGCAGCACCGGTGCCTGCCACTGGCCGCCGTGTGCGGCCAGCGACTGGGCGATCAGGCTGCCGCGCGGGCGGCGGCGACCGGCCCATACCTCGTGCGCCAGCGCCTCGGGTAATCCGCCCTCTTCCACCAGCCACAGCGCACCATGCACCTGCTGCTGATCCCAGGCGGCCATCACATGCTGGCCTGGTGCATCCAGTAACCGGCGTAAATCGAGCGGAGAGGTACGGTAATGGGCGGCGCTGAGTAACCCGTAGAAGTCGGCCAGTAACGTGGGGTTTTCAGGCCAGGACGCCTGCGGCACTGGCATCAGCGTACAGGGCGCTGCCGGTGTGCTGTCGGGCACCGGAGAATCCGCCATCAGCAGGGCCGCATCCAGCAGGGCCTCCAGCGGATCCCCTTCCGCCCAGCGAACCGGCTGGGTGAGCCTGAGATCGTGCCAGCACGGCAGGTCAGCACAAAATTTCAGCAGGAAGCCGCGCCCGGTGCCTTCATAGCCCTGAACGGTGGTCGTCAGCAAAACCTGGGGGAAAAAGGCGATCAGCGCGTGCAGCAACGGTGCCGGAATGGCCGCTGCCTCATCAATCAGCAACCAGCCGCGGTGTGCCGGGGGCTGACGCCGGCAGGCCGCCAGCAACGCATCGGGGGCCATAAACGGCAGGTCGTCGCCTGCCCATTGGCTTAACGTTTCTGCGGCCTCACGGCTGGGCGCGGTTAGCAGGCAATGGCCCGGCTGGGAAGCAGCCAGCATCCCTGCCAGCGCCGATTTGCCGCGGCCTCGCGCCGCCGTCACCACCCAAACGCCGGCGTCAGCCTGTTGCAGGCGGGCCAGGAGTTGCTGCTGCCCGGCGGTCGGGCCGCCGTCCGGCCGCTGCCATGCCGGGCGGGCTGCCCATGCCGGCAGAACAAACGGCTCGCCCTGCCGCCAGAGCAGGGTTTCTGCATCGTTTTCCAGCAGGCGGGTAAGGTGAGCCACAAAATGCGGTGTGGGGATAGGCTGCGGCTGTTCGCTCCAGCGCACACTGTCACTGTCCGGCTGGTGCGGCCAGCGATCCCACGGCGGCACCAGCAACAGCAACCAGCTGCCGGCGGCCAGGCATCCGGCAAGTGCTGCCAGCGCCTCGGCGTCCAGGCCCTGGGTTGCATCAAACACCGCATGTTGGCGTTCACGGCCGAGCAGCCCCCTGGCCCGCGACGGGGGAAGAGCCTGCGGCAGCGCGGGATCGGGTGTCATCCACAACACATCGGCGGCCAGCGCTGAGGCGATAGCCCCAGCCTGCGCCAGGCACCATGTGCGTTCGCCGCTCAGCACCAGCAGGCGGCGAATACCGGCCTGCTGCATGGCGTGCTGTGCGTTGAGGATGTCGGTGATCATACCCTGCCTGCCGCGTCATAAATTATCGGGCGGCAAAGGTATCACACTCCTTATAGTTTCCGCTGTCAAAACCGCGTTTGAACCAGGTGTAGCGCTGCTCTGAGGTGCCGTGGGTAAAGCTGTCCGGCACCACCCGGCCCTGGCTCTGTTGCTGCAAGCGGTCATCACCGATTGCCTGCGCGGCGTTCAGCGCCTCCTGCAAATCGCCCGCTTCCAGTACCTGCTGCTCCTGCATGGCATGGCCCCAGACACCGGCGAAGCAGTCCGCCTGCAACTCCAGCCTCACAGAGAGATGGTTGACCTGCGTTTCAGACGCGCCCTGCTGCATTTCACGCACTTTGCGCTCAATGCCCAGCAGGTTCTGCACATGGTGGCCGACTTCATGCGCCACCACATACCCTTGGGCGAAATCCCCGTCGGCACCCAGCTTATCTTTCAGTTCCTGATAGAACGAGAGATCCACATACACGGTGCTGTCTGCCGGGCAGTAGAACGGCCCCATCACTGACTGGCCGGTGCCGCAGCCGGTGCGGGTCATGCCGCGATACATCACCAGTTTCGGCTCACGATACTGTTTTCCCTCCTGCTGGAAAATCGTGTTCCAGGTATCTTCCGTCGACGCGAGGATCACCGATGTGAATTTTGCCATCTCATCATCCTGCGGGCTGATGGTCTGCGTCTGGCTTATTTGTTGTTGCCCGCCGCCGCCCAGCAGCGGAGTCAGGTCAATGCCGTAATAGCCGGCGATCAGCACCACCACCACAATAATAATGCCGCCTTTGCCGCCCATTGGTACGCGGAACCCGCCGCCGCCACCTGAACTGGCGCCGCGGCGATCTTCCACATTGTCACTTTCACGTCTCCCTTGCCAACGCATAACCCTGCTCCCCGGCGTTTTAACACCCATTTCTGTTAATGATGATCGTTATTAATAATCGTTGATAACCCTCGGAGTCATCACACTTTAGCTTAGCTTAAATCCCGCCGGGTGAGGTGTGCCTCGCCTGCCGGGGAACCGCCGAAAACAAACGGGCGGCCATCAAGGCCGCCCGCGGGGAAATCAGGAGCAGGGTAATCGATTGCGTGGTTAGTCCAGCTGAACGCCGATACGTCTGGCGACATCCTCATAGGCTTCAATCACGCCGCCCAGGCTCTGGCGGAAACGGTCTTTGTCCATTTTGTTGAGGGTGGCTTTGTCCCACAGGCGGCTGCCGTCCGGGGAAAACTCGTCGCCCAGTACCACTTCGCCGTTGAACAGGCCAAATTCCAGTTTGAAGTCCACCAGGATCAGGCCGGCATCATCAAACAGTTTGCTCAGCACGTCATTCACCTGATAGCTCAGCGCCTTCATGCGCGCCAGGTTCTCTTCATTCACCCAGCCGAAGGTTTTGCAGTAGGATTCGTTGACCATCGGGTCATGCATGGCATCATTTTTCAGGAACAGATCGAACAGCGGCGGGTTCAGTTCCAGCCCCTCTTCAATCCCGAGACGTTTCACCAGAGAACCGGCCGCGCGGTTACGGATGACACACTCTACCGGCACCATGTCCAGCTTCTTCACCAGCACTTCATTATCAGAGAGCAGGCGCTCCATCTGGGTCGGGATCCCCGCCTCTTCCAGTTTGCTCATGATGAAGTGGTTGAACTTGTTGTTCACCATGCCTTTGCGGTCAAACTGCTCAATACGTTCGCCATCGAGCGCTGATGTATCGTTACGGAACTCCAGCACCAGCAGGTCAGGATTTTCGGTGGTGTAGACGGTTTTCGCCTTTCCGCGATACAGCTCAGCTAACTTTTGCATCTTAACTTACTCCAGTGATATGACTCGTCGGGATAAAGGGTAACGTTTGCGTCGTGGTGGCGGCAACAAAAATCTGTGCCGGTCATGCTGCCGGAAGCCCAATAAAAAAGGGGCCGAAGCCCCTCAGATTAGTTTGCCGGTCCCTTGTCGAAGGCGGCCTGGAACACCGCCACCAGCGCATCGTTTTCCGATTGCGTCAGCGGGTGTCCTTTGGAATCAATGAACTGCAAGCTGCTGCGGTTGTCGAGATCGCCAACCTGCAATTTGTAGTCACCGTTTTTCACGTTTTCCGGTGCGCTCACACCCAGCGCTTCCCAGTCACTGTCGCTCAGGGATTTGTAGGTAACGGAGAGCGTGCCCTGCGGGCGGCTGCTGTCGGTCACGGTCATGCCGACGCGCTCCAGCGTGTTCGGCAGGCGGTTCCATACCTGGGCATAAGGCGCACGCACCACCAGCACCGGCAGGCCGGTATCATCGCTGCCGCTGGTGACATTGAAGCTGCTGGTATCACGCCCTGCCCGGCTGTTTTCCAGGTCAGTCGAGATTTTGTCGAGGCCGGCCACCAGGCTGTTCAGCATCTGGCCGTTATAACGCTGGATCTCAGACGGCGCAGTGATCGCGTTGCCCTGCTGTTGCAGTGCCAGGGTTTTCACGCTCAGGGCCAGCTGATAGTCCTTCGGTGCCACGGTGATTTGATAACGGCCTTCGTACTGGAAGTCCTCATCGGCGCGGTTCCATTTCACCCAGTCGGTGCTGAGTGTCTGGCCGGCATCATTGCGGTTAGCCACCGGGTAACCGTTCTGTTCGACCACTTTCACCACATTGGCCCACAGATCGCGGTTTTGCGGGCTGTTTTCCAGCAGGATCATGACGCTGTCACCGGCCAGCTGGGAGCGGGAACCGCTCAGCAACGGCAGCGGCTGCACCGGCGGCCGGATATCCAGTTGCTTACCCACGCCGCCTTTCAGCGTCACAGCCGGTACATCGTATGTCCCGTCCTGCAACGGCAGAATCATCCCGGCGGGCGCCTTCAGTTCTTTCAGCGCAGGCGCATCGAGGTAGGCTTCGTCACCACTCACCTGGCGCTTATAACGCTGATCGCTGGAACAGGCCGCGAGCAGCAGAACGAGGGATACCCCCGCGACTTTCGCTACACGCGACGTATGCAATGAATAAACCATCAAATCTCCCTAAGAGTTACAGCAAACCGGCATGTTTCAATGCCTGCTCCACCACCGGGCGGGCTGCATCGGTCAACGGCGTCATTGGCAGACGCAGTGTATCGGTTGCCATCAATCCCAATGCCTTGCAGGCCCATTTCACCGGAATTGGGTTCGCTTCTACAAATAAATCCTGATGCAACGGCATCAGGCGCTGGTTCAGGCGACGGGCTTCAGCAAAATTTCCCTGCTGAGCCAGTGCACAGAGTTGCGCCATTTCCCGGGCCGCCACGTTGGCCGTCACCGAAATCACGCCCTTGCCGCCCAGTTGCATAAAGTCCAGCCCGCTGGCGTCATCGCCGCTCAACAGACAGAACGCCTCATCATCAACCAGCACTTGGATCTGGCTAACACGGTTTAAGTTCCCTGTGGCCTCTTTAATTGCCACAATATTCTTGATTTTTGCCAGCCGCGCGACGGTCACCGGCAGCAGATCACAGCCGGTACGGGAGGGCACATTGTACAGGATCTGCGGCAGCGCGGTGCTTTCAGCAATCGCTTTAAAGTGCTGGTACAGCCCTTCCTGCGTGGGTTTGTTATAGTAAGGGGTCACGGTCAGGCAGCCCACAACGCCACTTTTTTCAAAGCGTTGCGTCAGAGAGATGGCTTCTGCGGTGGCATTTGCCCCGGTGCCGGCAATGATCGGGATACGCCCGTCAGCCAGTTCCACGGTCTGCATCACCACATCACCGTGTTCATCGTGGCTCAGGGTGGCAGATTCGCCGGTGGTGCCTACGGAGACAATCGCCGAGGTTCCGCTGGCGACATGATAATCAATCAGTTTTTTCAGGCTCGCGCGATCGACAGCACCTTTGTCGTCCATCGGCGTAACCAGTGCAACAATACTTCCGGTAAACATTAGCCATCCCCTCCACAAACAGGTCACTCATGGTACGTTTGACTCTTCATTAAAAGCAAGCAAACAACCTGGTTACAAGCGCTTGGCAGGCGGTTTTTTTTATGTTTACCATGGGAACCCCACGGAGCATGACAGGAAGAGCAATTTTGCCGCAGCCACAACAACACTATCTGGTTATCACCGCGCTGGGCGCTGACCGCCCCGGCATTGTGAACACCATTACCCGTCACGTCAGCAGCTGCGGCTGCAATATTGAAGACAGCCGTCTTGCCATGCTCGGTGAGGAGTTCACCTTTATCATGCTGCTGTCCGGGAGCTGGAATGCCATTGCCCTGATTGAATCGACCCTGCCGCTGAAAGGGGCCGAACTGGAGCTGTTGATTGTAATGAAGCGGACGCATTCGCACGGGCGCCCGCCGATGCCGGTCACAGTATGGGTGAAGGTGGAGGTGAAGGATTCACCGCATATTATTGAACGCTTTACCGATCTTTTCGACTCGCATCAGATGAACATTGCCGAACTGGCCTCCAAAACGCAGCCCGCGACTGGAGATAACCCGCCCCAGCTGTCGATCCAGATCACCGCGCACAGCCCTGCTGACACAGACTCATCAATTATTGAACCGGCCTTTTACCGGCTATGTACAGAATTGAATGCGCAAGGCACTATTAGCGTGGTGAACTATCCACAGCATGATGAGAAAGATGGAGAGTAGTGATGAGCCCACTGAAAGCCGGTGATACAGCGCCGCAATTTAGTCTGCCCGATCAGGACGGCGAATTGGTCAATCTGGCCGACTTCCAGGGACAGCGCGTCCTGGTCTATTTCTACCCTAAAGCCATGACGCCCGGCTGCACCGTGCAGGCCTGCGGTTTGCGTGACAATATGGATGATCTGAAAAAAGCGGGTGTGGAGGTGCTGGGCGTCAGCACTGACAAGCCAGAGAAACTCTCGCGGTTTGCCGAAAAAGAGCTGCTGAACTTCACCCTGCTTTCCGATGAAGATCACCTGGTGGCGCAGCAATTCGGCGTCTGGGGTGAAAAGAGCTTTATGGGGAAAACCTATGACGGCATCCACCGCATCAGCTTCCTGATTGGCCGCGACGGCAAAGTCGAGAAGGTGTTTGATGAATTCAAAACCAGTAACCACCACGACATCGTGATGGATTACCTGAAGGCCAGCGTGTAACGCCCCGTTTCACGCCGGCGGTCTCCCTGTTTTTTAAAAAAGCGCACCCGCGCTTTTTTTTATGGCCGGTGTTCCGGGTCGTCGTACAGTTCGTCCGGCCAGGCGTGCACCACCGCTTTGACCAGCGTCGCCAGCGGAATGGCAAAAAAGATGCCCCAGAAGCCCCACATGCCGCCAAAAATAATCACCGACAGGATGATCACCAGCGGGTGCAGGTTCACTGCCTCGGAGAAGAGGATCGGCACCAGCAGGTTGCCGTCCAGCCCCTGCACCACCAGATAGGCGATAATCAGCGTCCAGAAATCCGCGCCCAGCCCCCACTGGAACAGCGCAATCACCACCACCGGAATCGTGGCGATCACCGCGCCGATGTAAGGGATAAGCACCGAAAACCCCACCAGCACCGCCAGCAGCAGCGAGTACTGCAGCTCCATAATAAAGAACACGATATAGGTGGCGATGCCCACCACCACCATCTCCAGCACCTTGCCGCGGATATAGTTGGTGATCTGCTGGTTCATCTCCACCCACACCTGCCCGGCCAGCCCGCGGTTACGCGGCAGCACCCGCCGCACCGCGTTCAGCATCTGCTCTTTGTCCTTGAGCAGGAAAAACACCATCAGCGGCACCAGCACCAGGTAAATCGACAGCGTCAGCAGCCCCACCAGCGAGGCGAGCGAGAATTTCACCACTGACCCGCCCACCAGCGTCAGGCGGGTGCGCACATCCTCGGCCATCATGTCGATGATGCCGGCATCCACCAGCGCCGGGTAGCGCTTCGGCAGGCTCTGCGCGTAAGCATAGAAATGGTTGAGCATCGACGGCAGATCCGTGGCCAGGTTCACCCCCTGCTGCCAGGTGGCCGGGGCAATCACAAACAGCGCCAGCATCACCACCCCGGCAAACAGCGTCAGCACGATGCTGGCGGCCCAGGTACGCGAGCAGCCCAGCCGCTGAAGCCGTGCGGTCGGCCACTCCAGCAGGTAGGCGAGCACAATGGCCACCAGCAGCGGAGCCAGAATGCCGTGGAAAAAATAGAGGATACAGAAACCGGCCAGCAGGATAATCAGCAGCGCAATGGCTTCCGGGTCGGAGAACCGGCGGCGGTACCACTGTAATAACAACTCAAGCATTCAACACTCCAGAGACCGGAAACCGGGGCAGCCCCCCACTTTCCGGTATATATCCCCGCGCAAACGTTCCATTGCATCAAGGGGATGGCTAAGATAAGAAAAACACGCGTGCGCAGGAACCCGCTACGCCGCAGGGAGTCTACGCAACCGGGGGAGCGCCGGAAAGCCACACCCGCCTGTTTTTACCTCCCAGGCCAGACGTTTACCGCCATTGGGCAGCAAAGGTGCCGCGGGAGCAGCCCGTCCGGCGCCGTCGCTTACCGTCAGGATTTTTTACCAAGGGATCGCGCATCATGGCTTTATCATTGAAAAAACCGCTTATTGCCGCGCTGATTGGCGCATTGTCGCTCTCCGCCGTCCTCCCGGCCGCGGCCGCAGCGCCGTTGCTGGCGGCAGACGCCACCCCGCTGGCTGACCAGTTGCCGGACATCGGCACCACGGCGGGCGGCACCCTGAGCATCAACCAGGAGTTGCAGATGGGGGATTTCTATGTCCGCCAGCTGCGCGGCAGCGCCCCGTTAATTAACGACCCGTTGCTGGTTCAGTATATCAACCAGCTGGGAAACCGGCTGGTGGCCCACGCCTATTCCGTGCGCACACCCTTCCATTTTTTCCTGATCAACAATGACGAGATCAACGCCTTCGCCTTCTTTGGCGGCAACGTGGTGCTGCATTCGGCGCTGTTCCGCTACACCGACAATGAAAGCCAGCTCGCCTCGGTCATGGCGCACGAAATTTCCCACGTCACCCAACGTCACCTGGCGCGGGCGATGGAAGACCAGCAGCGCAGCGCCCCGCTCACCTGGGTGGGCGCACTCGGCTCTATCCTGCTGGCGATGGCCAGCCCGCAGGCCGGGATGGCGGCCCTGACCGGCACGCTGGCCGGTGCGCAACAGGGCATGATCAGCTTTACCCAGGCCAATGAACAGGAGGCGGATCGCATCGGCATTCAGGTGCTGCAACGCGCAGGCTTTGACCCGGAAGCGATGCCGACCTTCCTGCAAAAGCTGGCGGACCAGTCGCGCTCCGCCTCGAAACCGCCGGAAATGCTGCTCACCCACCCGCTGCCGGACAGCCGCCTCGCCGACACCCGCAACCGCGCCAACCAGATGGGGCACGTGGTGGCGCACTCTTCGCTGGACTTTATGCTGGCCAGGGTGCGCATTCTCGGCATGTACGGCAGTGAACAGAACCGCCTGACTGAGGACACCCTGCAACCGCTGGAACAGGGCAACGTGCGTGAGCAGACCGCCGCGCGTTACGGCCGGGCCATTTTGTTTTACCAGGCAAACAAATATGGTGAGGCGGCAAGCGCCCTTGCGCCGCTGCTGGCGAAAGAGCCGGGCAACGTCTGGTATCTCGATCTGATGACGGATATCGACCTCGGCCGGAAACAGATCCCGCAGGCGATTGCCCGGCTGGAAAAGGCCAACGCCGCCCGCGGCAACCCGGTGCTTCAGCTTAACCTGGCGAATGCCTATGCCGAAGGCAACCGCCCGGCCGACGCCATCCGCATTCTTAATCGCTATACTTACGCTAACCCGGACGATCCGAACGGCTGGGAGCTGCTGGCCCAGGCATCGGCCGCCAATAACCAGCGGGCACAGGAGTTATCGGCCCGGGCAGAGAGCCTGGCGCTGGTGGGCAGGCTCGATCAGGCCATCGAGGTGCTGAGCAATGCCAGCGCGCAAGCCAAACTCGGCAGCCTGGACCAGGCGCGGTATGACGCACGCATTGACCAGTTCCGCCAGATGCAAAAGCGCTTCCGCCAGTACCAGCGCGGCTGACCTTACGGCAGGTTTACCTGCCGGTTCATGCATTGACTTTAAGGAAGCAGATAATGGAAACCGTTTCGATTTACCACAACCCGCGTTGCAGCAAAAGCCGTGAAACGCTGGCATTGCTGGAACAACAAGGGATAAAGCCGGATGTCATCCTCTATCTGGAGACGCCGCCTTCGTTCGCGACCCTGCAAACGCTGGTACACCAGCTGGGGCTGGCCTCCGCACGCGACATGATGCGCCGTAACGAAGAGATCTATACCGAGCTGAAGCTGGAGGATACGGCACTGAGTGAGGAGGAACTGGTTCAGGCGATGGCGGATCACCCAAGGCTGATTGAGCGCCCGATTGTGGTGGCAAACGGCAAAGCCCGGATTGGCCGGCCGCCGGAAAAGGTACTGGAGATCCTGTAGGCGGCGCTACAGGCTGAGGATCTCTTTCACAAAGGGGATCGTGAGTTTGCGTTGCGCGGTAATCGAGGCGCGGTCGAGCTGATCCAGCGTCATAAACAGGGTGCGCATCTCGCGATCCAGCCGTTTCAGCAGGAAGCGGCCCACGTCTTCCGGCAGTTCAAAACCGCGTAACTTGGCGCGCAGTTGCAGCGCCTGCAACTTTTCCTCATCCGACAGCGGCAACAGTTTGTAGATCTGCCCCCAGTCAAGGCGCGAGGCGAGATCGGGCAGTTGCAGGTTAAGCTGGCGCGGCGGGCGATCGCCGCTGATAAACAGCCGGGTACGCCCGGTTTCCAGGATGCGGTTATACAGGTTGAAGATCGCCATCTCCCAGGCTTCATCCCCGGCAATGCACTCGATATTGTCGATGCAGACCAGCGCCAGTTGCTCCATCCCTTCCAGCACCTCCGGCACAAAATAGGCGCGCTTATCCAGCGGAACATAGCCCACGGCTTCGCCTTTCTGGGAGAGTTCGGCACAGGCGGCATGCAGCAGGTGGCTGCGCCCCCCGCCGACGCGGGACCAGAAATAGATGTATGTCCCGTGTTCCTGATGCAGTGCGGTATGAATGGCAGCGAGCAGGGAGGGATTTTCCCCCGGATAGAAACTGGCGAACGTTTCGTCATCCGGAAGATAGAGTGGCAGTGAAAGCTGCGCCGGCGTATTCAGAAGCACCTCAACCAAAACGGTCAGTAAAACCCGCGGAGTCTACCATAAAAACGGCCGCCAGGAGAACCGGCGGCCGCACGATGATCGATCCTGCCCACGGGAGGATCCCGGTTAACGGGCCATTCAGTGGTGTCTGGCGTCCTCTTCCGGCTCGAGCACCTGCTCTTCACCGCGGAAGCGTTCAATCAGTGTAAACAGCAGGCTCAGGAAGATGCCGACAATCGTCGCCAGCGCCATGCCTTTCAGTTCCGCCGCGCCGATGTGCACTTTTGCGCCGCTCACGCCGATGATCAGGATAACTGACGTCAGGATCAGGTTCTGCGCCTTGTTGTAGTCCACTTTTGACTCAATCAGCACCCGGATCCCGGACGCGCCAATCACGCCGTACAACAGCAGCGACACCCCGCCCATCACCGGTACCGGCACCGCCTGGATCGCCGCCGCCAGTTTGCCGACGCACGACAGCAAAATCGCCAGAATCGCCGCGCCGCCGATCACCCAGGTGCTGTAGACCTTGGTAATCGCCATCACGCCGATATTTTCACCGTAGGTGGTGTTGGGTGTGGAACCGAAAAAGCCGGAGATCATGGTGGAGAGGCCATTGGCAAACATGGAGCGGTGCAGGCCGGGGTCACGCAGCAGATCTTTTTTCACAATGTTGGCGGTAACGACCAGGTGGCCGACATGCTCGGCGATCACCACCAGCGCGGCGGGCAGAATGGTCAGCATCGCCACCCACTCAAACCGCGGCGAATAGAATGTCGGCAGCGCGAACCAGTGCGCCTCGCGGATGGGAGAGGCATCCACCACGCCCATAAAGAAGGAGAGTGCGTACCCCACCAGCACCCCGATCAGGATCGGGATAATCGCCAGGAAACCGCGGAACAGCACCGAGCCGAGTACCGTCACCGCCAGCGTCACCAGCGAAATGGTCACGGTTTTGCCGTCCACGGAGGCGCCGTCCGCCGGCAGCAGCCCGGCCATATTGGCCGCCACGCCGGCCAGTTCCAGCCCGATCACCGAGACAATCGCCCCCATCGCGGCCGGGGGGAACATCACGTTGATCCAGCCGGTGCCGGCCTTCTTCACAATCAGCGCCACCAGGCAGAACAGCGCGCCGCAGAGGATAAAGCCGCCGAGCGCCACCTCATACCCGAGCGGCAACAGCAGCAGCACCGGCGAAATAAAGGCAAAGCTGGAGCCGAGGTAAGCCGGGATTTTCCCTTTGCAGATAAACAGGTACAGCAGCGTGCCGATGCCGTTGAACAGCAATACCGTGGCCGGGTTAACTTTAAACAGGATCGGCACCAGCACGGTCGCGCCAAACATGGCGAACAGGTGCTGGAAGCTTAACGGAATCGTTTGCAGCAGCGGTGGGCGCTCACTGACTCCGATGGCGCGACGGGTCATCTTTCTATCCTCATACGGTGTTATTGATGGACGGCGTGGGGAAAACAATTAAAAAAAAGCCGACTTCTCAGCCGGCTTAAATGCTTACTTGGTACCAAATATTTTGTCGCCTGCATCGCCGAGGCCCGGCACGATGTAGCCTTTTTCATTCAGGTACTGATCAATAGAGGCGGTGAACAGCTCGACATCCGGGTGGGCTTTTTCCAGGGCGGCGATCCCTTCCGGGGCGGCCACCAGCACCAGCACCTTGATGCTGGTGCAGCCGGCTTTCTTCAGCAGGTCGATGGTGGCGATCATGGAGCCGCCGGTGGCCAGCATCGGGTCAACCACCAGCGCCATACGTTCTTCAATGTTGGACACCAGTTTCTGGAAGTACGGCACCGGCTCCAGCGTCTCTTCGTCACGGTACACACCGACCACGCTGATGCGTGCGCTCGGGACGTGCTCCAGGACGCCTTCCATCATGCCGAGGCCGGCACGCAGGATCGGCACCACAGTGATTTTTTTGCCTTTGATCTGGTCTACTTCAACCGGCCCGCACCAACCATCAATGGTCACCTTTTCGGTTTCCAGATCGGCGGTCGCTTCATAGGTCAGCAAACTCCCCACTTCAGAAGCCAGTTCGCGAAAGCGTTTGGTGCTGATGTCATTTTCACGCATCAGGCCCAGCTTATGTTTTACCAGCGGGTGTTTTACCTCAACGATCTTCATAATTATTCTCCCCTACGATGGTTGACGGCCAAAAAAAAATCGCGAGATTATAACGCCTTTTTTTTGTCGCGCCACCGCTAATCGCCTGATCAGGATCAACTGATTTTCGATTAACAGTATAGAAGGCAAAACGTCTTTCCCCCGCATAAGCCACTCGCAAACGTTTGCCTGGGCTGTTAGAATTGCCGCGCTCAATTTTAACCACCAACCGCAAACCGCCGTGGGGATCCAGCAGTGACCGATAAAACCTCTCTCAGCTATAAAGACGCAGGTGTGGATATTGATGCAGGAAATGCATTGGTAGACCGTATCAAAGGTGTAGTGAAGCAGACCCGCCGCCCGGAAGTGATGGGTGGGCTGGGCGGTTTCGGTGCTTTGTGCGCGCTGCCGCAAAAATACCGTGAGCCGATTCTGGTTTCCGGCACTGACGGCGTCGGCACCAAGCTGCGTCTGGCGATGGATCTGAAGCGCCATGACACCATCGGTATCGATCTGGTGGCGATGTGCGTGAATGATCTGGTGGTTCAGGGCGCGGAGCCGCTGTTCTTCCTGGATTACTACGCGACCGGCAAGCTGGACGTGGAGACGGCCGCCAGCGTGATCACCGGCATTGCCGAAGGGTGCAAACAGGCCGGGTGTGCGCTGGTAGGCGGTGAAACCGCTGAAATGCCGGGCATGTACCACGGTGAAGATTACGACGTCGCCGGGTTCTGCGTCGGCGTGGTGGAGAAGTCGGAAATCATCGACGGCAGCAAAGTGCAGGACGGCGATGTGCTGGTGGCGCTCGGTGCCAGCGGCCCGCACTCCAACGGCTACTCGCTGGTGCGCAAAATCCTGGAAGTCAGCAACACGGATGCCGCCACCGAACAGCTGGACGGCCGGTCGCTTGCCGATCACCTGCTGGCCCCGACCAAAATCTACGTAAAATCGATCCTCAGCCTGATTGAGCAGATTGATGTGCACGCCATCGCCCACCTGACCGGCGGCGGTTTCTGGGAGAACATCCCCCGCGTCTTGCCGGCCAATACCCAGGCGGTGATTGACGAGTCGAGCTGGCAGTGGCCGGCGGTATTTACCTGGCTGCAACAGGCGGGCAACGTCAGCCGCCACGAGATGTACCGCACCTTTAACTGTGGTGTCGGCATGGTGATCGCCCTGCCTGCGGCACTGGCGGATCAGGCGGTGGAACTGCTGACCGCTTCCGGTGAAAAAGCCTGGAAAATCGGCCACATCAACGCCTCTGACGCGGCAGAGCAGGTGGTAATCGGCTGATGAAAAAGATCGTGGTGCTGGTATCCGGCCAGGGGAGTAATCTCCAGGCGTTGATTGATGCCTGCCAACAGGGACGTCTCCACGCATCTCTTGCTGCGGTGTTCAGCAATAAAGCCGATGCCTATGGGCTGGAGCGCGCCCGCGAGGCGGGGATTCCGGCGCACGCCCTGGACGCGCGTGAGTTCAGTGACCGCGTGGCGTTTGATGCCGCGCTGGCGGAGCAGATTGACGCCTACGCGCCCGATCTGATCGTGCTGGCGGGGTATATGCGCATCCTCAGCGCGGCGTTCGTCCGGCATTATGCCGGGCGGATGCTGAACATCCACCCTTCCCTGCTGCCGAGATACCCTGGGCTGCATACCCACCGTCAGGCGCTGGCCAACCGCGATGCGGAACACGGCACCTCGGTGCATTTCGTCACCGAGGAGCTGGACGGCGGCCCGGTTGTCCTCCAAGCCAAAGTCCCGGTCTTTGACGGCGACAGCGAGGAGGATCTGCAGGCCCGTGTGCAGGTGCAGGAGCACCAGATCTACCCGCTGGTGGCACAATGGTTTGTCAGTGGCCGCCTGACCATGCAGGAGGGGGCCGCCTGGCTGGACGGGGGAAGGTTGCCGCCGGAGGGGTATGCGGCGGAGTAGCGGGCGGCGGCCGCAGACACGCTCCCAGCGTGTCTGTCCCGGCCCGAACAGCCCGGAGGACGCTGGAGGGGAGCCGCGGGAGCGGCCAATAATTCTGCCGGAGCACCCAAGGCGCGGGGATGCAAGGGGCGCGCGCCTACGCGCCCCTTGCGCGGTGGCGGCAGCGGAGCCGCAGAAAGA
>NZ_PJZI01000045.1 GCF_002858805.1 Chimaeribacter arupi | reverse complement strand
AAAAACTTTACCCGCCGTGATTAACGGCGGGTAAGCTGGGGCAGAAACAGTGCAGGGTTACAGCGAGGAGGGTTGGGTCATTTCACGCGGGAGGGTCAATAATTTATGGCGCACCTGCAACACCTGGCTTTCAATCACCACCCGGTTGCCCAGCAGTTCACAGGTAAAGTTCGCCCGGCGTGACGAGAGCTGCTCGGCCTGTAACTGGCTTTTGCCCAGCCGGGCCGCCCAGAACGGGGCCAGCGCACAGTGCGCCGTGGCGGTGGCGGCATCTTCACAGACCCCGGTAGAGGGGCTGAACGCGCGCAGCACATAGCCGCTGTCCTGATCGGCGGCGGTCACCACCACCAGCGCTGCCGGCAGCCGCGCCAGCCGGATAAAATCGGGCTTCAGCGCCGCGACCTGTTCCCGGCTCTCCAGCACCACCACCAGATCGCGCCCTTGCCACACTTCCCCCTGTGCGACCCCCAGCGCCGCCAGCACCGGCGCGCTGTCGGCACGCGGGCGCAGCCGCCACTGCGGCAAATCCAGATGCAACCGCCCTTCCTGCCGCCACACTTCCGCCTCACCCCGCGAATGGATAAACGTGACCCGCCGCTGGTGCCGGTCATAAAAGTCCATGATCACGGCGGCAGACGCCAGCACCGCGCTGCCGTTGAGCGCCAGCTCCCGCCAGGCGGTAAAGCAGCGGATTTCACATACCTTGCCGCGCCGCACCACAAACGCGGTGACCGGTGTCATCGTCTGGCTTGCCATGCCCTGGAGTGTGTGGGACGGCAGCCACTCTTCCAGTAACACCACCCCCATCGGGTTACCGCCCAGCGGCCGGTTACTGAAGGCATTTACCTCATACAGATCCACGTCCATACATCCCCCCTCTCACCGGCGATCTCTCTGGATCGTCCGGCCGTTACGATAACAGGTATTTTGTAAGTAACTTTTTTGTAACATGCCTATTAAGCTATAGAACATTGTGAAAAAATTTAAAATGAAATTGCCATACTCTGTGAAAGCGGTGCATTAAAACCGTCTTGCCGCCCGCGCTGCCGGGCCGGCCTCCCCCTTTCGTGTTATCTGCCTTGTAGAAGGAGATCCGATGAAACTAATCAATGCCCGGCTGCGCCACCGCAGCGGCCTGTTTACCCTCTGCGCCGGACAGGGCGTGCTGACCGCCATTGATGCCCAACCCGGCTCACTGCCCCCGCACCCGGACGCGCTGGACGCCGCCGGGCAACTGGTCATCCCGCCGCTGGTGGAGCCGCACATCCATCTTGATGCGGCGCTGACCGCCGGGGAGCCGGCCTGGAACATGAGCGGCACGCTGTTTGAGGGCATTGCGCGCTGGGCAGAGCGCAAAGCCACGCTCTCGCATCAGGATGTGAAACAGCGCGCCCACGCCACGCTGGATCTGCTGCGCGATCACGGTATCCAGCATGTGCGCACCCATGTGGACGTCACCTCTCCGGCGCTGACCGCGCTGAAGGCGCTGCTGGAGGTGCGTGACGAGGCGCGCGACCGGGTGGATCTCCAGATCGTGGCGTTTCCGCAGGAGGGCATTGAGTCGTTCCCGGACGGGCGGAAACTGATGGAAACCGCGATGGCGATGGGCGCGGATGTGGTCGGCGGCATCCCGCACTATGAACACACTCGCGAACAGGGCGTCAGTTCCCTGGGCTTTCTGATGGATCTGGCAGAGCGGCATGACGCGCTGGTGGATGTGCACTGTGACGAAACCGACGATGCGCAGTCACGTTTCCTGGAGGTGCTGGCGGAGCAGACGCGGGCGCGCGGCATGGGTGAGCGCGTCACTGCCAGCCATACGGTGGCGATGGGCTCGTATGACAACGCCTACTGCGCGAAACTGTTCCGCCTGCTGGGGCTGGCCGGGCTGAATTTTGTCTCCTGCCCGACGGAAAGCATCCACTTACAGGGGCGTTTCGACAGCTTCCCGAAACGGCGCGGCGTCACCCGCGTGGCGGAACTGGACCGCGCCGGGCTGAACGTCTGTTTCGCCCAGGACTCGATCAAAGATCCGTGGTATCCGCTCGGCAACGGCAACATTTTGCGGGTGCTGGATGCCGGGCTGCACATCTGCCATATGATGGGCTATGAGGATCTGCAACGCTGCCTGGATTTCGTGACCGGCCACAGCGCGAAAGTGATGCACCTCGGTGAACGCTACGGGCTGGCGGTGGGCCGCCCGGCCAATCTTGTGGTGCTGGAGGCCGAAAATGATTACGAGGTGCTGCGCCGGCAGGCCAGGGTGCGCCTCTCCATCCGCCACGGCAAGGTGATCATGGCGCGGGAGCCGGAACAGATACGCTATCACTGACCGGCATAACGCCCTTTCCCTAAAAAAGGCCCGGCAGGCCGGCAGCGTAAAGGCGGAATATTCGCTATGCTGTCGCCCTTTATTCAGCGGCAGCCGTGGCAGCGGCTGCCGGCGACAGGAGTCTGCATGGCTGTTCCCCCCGCATTGCTGCAACTGATTGACGTCAGTTACCGCCTTAACGATCGTCCCCTGCTTCAGGCCCTCTCCTTTTCACTGGCACCCGGTGAATGGGTGATGCTGCGCGGCCCCTCCGGCAGCGGCAAAAGTACCCTGCTGAAGCTGATGGCCGCCCTGCTGACACCGGACAGCGGCCGCATCCTGTTTAACGGGCAGGATATCGCCGCGCGGGAGCCGGCCGCCTACCGGCAGCAGGTGTCTTACGGTTTCCAGTCACCGCACCTGTTCGGCGACACCGTGCGGGACAATCTGGCGTTCCCTTACCTGATCCGCGGGCTGCCGGTGGATGAAGAGCGGATCCGGGCCGGGCTGGCCGGGGTGGCCCTGCCGGAAACGATGCTGGCGAAACCGGTCTCCGCGCTCTCCGGCGGTGAAAAACAGCGGGTGGCGCTGCTGCGTAACCTGCAATGTATGCCGCAGGTGCTGCTGCTTGACGAAGTCACCAGCGCGCTGGACGACGAAAACAAACAGCGGGTCGGCACCTTTTTGCGCCGCGAGACGCGTCAGCACGTGACCGCCGTGGTGTGGATAAGCCACGACCGGCAGGAAGCACGCCATGCTGACCGGGTGCTGTGGCTGAAGCACCAGCGCCTGACGGCCGGGGAGGCACCATGACCCACCCTGCGATAACCAACAGCGCATTGATGATGGCGCTGGGGCTGGTGCTGGTCGCCCTGCTGGTGAGCCGCCGTGAGCAGCTCGGGCTGGAAAAAGAGATGCTCTGGAGCAGCTTACGCGCGGTGGTGCAACTGGTGCTGGTCGGCTATGTGCTGAAGACCCTTTTTGCGCTGGATAACACCTGGCTGACGCTGTTGATGGTGCTGTTTATCTGTTTCAACGCGGCGCTCAATGCGCGCAAACGCAGCCGCAACCTGCCGCACGCGTTCACCATTTCTTTTGCCGCCATCGGGGTGGCGACCGGGCTGACGCTCGCGCTGCTGCTTGCCAGCGGGGCGATTGCTTTCCTGCCGATGCAGGTGATCCCCATCACCGGCATGATCGCCGGTAACGCGATGGTCGCGGTGGGCCTCTGCTACACCCAGCTCCGCCGGCGCTTCCATGACCAGCAGCAACAGGTGCTGGAGATGCTGAGCCTCGGGGCCACACCGCGCCAGTCCGCCCGCGCCATCCTGCGCGGCAGCCTCCGCGCGGCGATGATCCCGACCGTGGACGCGGCGAAAACCGTGGGGCTGGTGAGCCTGCCGGGCATGATGTCCGGGCTGATTTTTGCCGGGGTTGATCCGGTGATGGCGATCAAATACCAGATCATGGTGACGTTTATGCTGCTCTCCACCGCCAGCCTGGCGGCGATCATCGCCGGTTACCTCGCCTGCCGCACCTTCTTCAACGCCCGGCAACAACTGACCCTGCCCGGCGCGGAGTAACGGTGCGTGGGCGGCAGGGTTAACGGATCGTGAGGCGGTACTTCTGCAACAGCCCCAGCGCCGCGTCCAGCGGCAAGGAGACCTCGGTGATGGCGTTGCTTTCGGCGTCCAGCACCAGCCCTTCGCTGTCGAGGAAGTTGGCCCCGTTCAGGCAGCAGTGTTCAAACGTGGTGTGGATGAACTCGCTGCCGGTGAAGTTGCTTTTGCGCAGGTCACAGCGGGAGAACTGGGTGTCGATCAGGTTGCAGTGGGAGAACTCAATCTCCGGCAGGCTGTTGCCCTGGAAGGTGTTGTAGATAAGCTTGCAGCCGGTCATACAGAACGCGAGCGGGATATTGAGGCTTGCCCACTCGATGCCGAGCACTTTGCACGACTGAAAACGCACCGACAGCACCGACAGCTGCTGGTGCGTGAGGTTGGCCAGGCTGCAATTGATAAACTCGCACTGCTCGAACATGCAGCCGGTGAGCGCCAGCGAGGAAAAGTCGCACCCTTCAAAGGTACACTGGTAGAAGCCCAACCCGCTGATGCGCTTATCTTTAATCCGCAATGATCTGAAATGCCGGTTCTCGACCGGGCGATAGTGGCGCATAAATACATACCTGTCTTTTGCCGGGGGTAACGGGGGGTAATCCGGTATACAGCCGCAGATTTCCCCTTAATCTGCCCGATCCCCGGCAGGCAGGCAACCGGGCAGCGCCGGTTTTCAGCATTATGCCCGGTGGGGGATCAACGCCTGTCCGGCGCGGGCAGCACCGCCCCGGATTCCAGCGAGGCGCGCAGGCACACCGTCTGGTGGATTTCAATATCGAAATAGTCTGCTTCCGCGCCCTCGTTCAGGTAGCGTTCATAGCAGGCGCCGAGGCAGGGGCGGTATTCACTCTCCAGCAGGCGCTGCTCATAGAACTCCCGCCACGCCTTCACAAAATCGGTCTTGAAGACCCGGGTGCGCCACATGGCATAAATACCGCCGGGGATCACCTGCTCGGTAATGCGCACGTTGCCGCGCGTCATCTGCTCCGGCGGCGGCAGTGTCATGCCCTCTTCAAACGTAAACACCACGTCAGCCCGCAGCGTCTCCTGCGCCACCGTCAGCGGATTGTCGAGGTAGAGGGTCATGATGTCACCGCCGGTGATGTTGCGCGCTTTGCGCCAGCGGGTGAGCTGGGTAAACCCCAGCGGGATGGTGCGTTCATAGGGGCCGACGACCCGGACGCCATACACGGTCTGTTCCGGTTGTTCCATAATAATCAACGACATAGTTTCTCCTCACGGCATGGCCTGCCGGCGCAGGCGGTACACGCATCTTTCCGGGCGGGCGCAGGCAGGGCGCACCGCGCTTACAGGTAGGATAGACTATCCGCCGCGCTCCCGCGGCCGGCAGCCCCGTCCGGGCAGCCTCTTAATGCGGGACAAATCTTATACAGACTTTCTCAATCGTATCGCTTCTGGTAGGCTGGATATAATTACAGTGATGGAGTGAATGTTTTGGCCAGACGTGCTTCCACCCACCGGCTCGAGTTTGAACCGGCGGCAATTTACCAATACCCCGAACATCTGCGTGATTCCCTGGACGCCCTGCCGAAGTGCCCCGGCGTTTATGTGTTCCACGGTGACAGCGACGTAATGCCGCTCTACATCGGCAAAAGTGTCAACATCCGCAGCCGGGTGTTGTCGCACCTGCGCACGGTAGAGGAAGCACGGATGCTGCGCCAGTCGCGCCATATCACCTTTATTCCCACGGCCGGAGAAGTGGGCGCGCTGCTGCTGGAAGCGCAGATGATCAAGCAGCAACAGCCGCTGCACAATAAGCGGCTGCGCCACAACCGCCAGCTCTGCTCGTTGCAGGTGCTCGACGGCAAACCCACCGTGGTCTATGCCAAAGAGATCGACTTCTCCCACGCACCGGGGCTGTATGGGCTGTATTCCAGCCGCCGCGCCGCCCAGCAGACGTTGCTGACGCTGGCAGATAACCACAAGCTGTGCCACGGCCTGCTTGGGCTGGAAGCGACCCGCGCCGGGCGCGCCTGTTTCCGCGCCAGCCTGGGGCGCTGTGCCGGGGCCTGCTGCGGGAAAGAGACGGTGGAGGCGCATAACCAGCGGCTGCTGGATGCGCTGGCCTCGGTGCAGGTGGTCTGCTGGCCCTATCAGGGCGCGATTGCGTTAGTGGAGGAGCGGCCGGGTATGAAGCAGTACCATATCATCCATAACTGGTTCTACCTGGGGTCAGTGGAGGATCTGGCCGATGCGCCGCGCCTGAAAGCCACGGCCAAAAGCTTCGACAGTGACGGCTACAAAATTCTCTGTGGGCCAATCATCCGCGGCAAACTGCCGATTGTGGAGCTGTAACCCGCCGCCGGCAGGCCGCTCAGCGTACCGGCAGACGGCGCAGAAAGGCGGTGTGGGAGGCGGACTGCACCTGTTTCAGGGCGGCTTTCAGGTTCACCAGCGCCGTCTCACACCAGTCTACCCGCAGGTCCAGATCGGGGTAACGGCGCTCGCCGTAAACCCGCAGCGCGGCCGCGTGGATGCCGCGGACGTCGCCGCCGGCATGTTCACCCGCCAGCAGCGCCAGCATCAGCCTTTTCGCCAGCGGCTTGCCCTGCGATTTCAGCCAGCTGTTCATCATCCCCTGTAATACCCCGTGCCCGGCCAGGAAACTGCCGGCCACGGCGACCTGATCAGCCCGCAAATGCCCGGCGTACCCGTCGCAGTCCGCGCCTGTCCAGGCGGCAGTACGGCCGAACCGATCCAGAATAATCAGTTGCCGCCCTGCCCGCGCCTTGTCAGCGTTGAGCAACCGCTCCAGCGTGCAGGCAGCGTTGACCCCCGAACCCAGTTGCGCCAACCCTTGCGGGCCGTAAAGCGGGTTGGGCAACCCCTGGCTGGCGAGTACCCCAATCTGTGAAAACCCGTGCGGCACCAGTGCGCCAATGGCCGGTTGCCCGGCGGCGACGGCCACGCCCAGCTCCCCGGTCGCTTCGTCCCGGGCCACGATAGAAAATGTCATGCTTTCCTGCCTATGCTGCCCGGCAGCCTCCCCGGCTGCCTGCGGTGATCAGGGCGTTTTTTCCCTCTCTGGCCTTACCAGGATGGGAACGTTCCCTGGCGATAATCTATTTGTCATTATAAATACCCCCGCCACGAATGGTTAGCAAAACCTCATTTTATTGTTGGTTTATTGTGCAATTAATCACACCTTTGTGTTAAAAGTGCAGCTTGCGGCTAATTATTGTCATAAAAATAGTTCATCATGCTTAGCATGTGTTTTGCTGCTTTGTCGAACCACTGTGTGGGCAGGCTTGCGCAAAATGGCATGGGAACCCCCCGTTTTTTCCAGGCCCACATTTGCGTGTTTTTCCTTTCATCGGTGATGTCCGGCATTGCCATTGCGAACACATTCCATTGTTGATTTTCCGGCCCGGTTTTACCGGCCCTTTTGGCGCATGTCATGCGCATTTCAGACGGGCAGCGACGCATGCCCCAGGAGAATGCTTTTTCCGTGTACCGGAAAAAATGGTGATACCCAGGTGTGTAACCGGGTTATGTTGACCCCTGCTGTCCGGCATGGGTTTATCTTAAAGGAACTATAGATGACAGAACACGACGACAAACCAGACGTGGTTCGGCGTAAACGCACAGATGAAATCGCCCACGCGATTAAAGACAACATCATTGAACAAAACCTGGGGCCGGGCGATCGCCTGCCACAGGAAAAAGACCTGATAAACCAGTTCGCCGCCGGGAAAAGCACGGTACGCGAGGCATTAAAATCGCTGGAAGCGCAAGGGCTGATACGCACCCGCACCGGCCCCGGCGGCGGCGCCTTCATTGAAACCATGTCTGAATCCCGCGCCATGAGCCTCCTCTCCAACTACCTGTTCGGAAAAAATATCTCTATCTCGGATATCTATGCCCTGCGTAAGGCACTGGAACCCCTGGTGGCCGTAAGCGCCATCGGCCGGATTGATGAGGCGGGGTTCGCCCGGTTAAACGAGCTGATCGCGGTGTATGACCATGAACCTGCCGACGATGACGAACGCTGGCGGCAACGCATGGCGGAGCTGGATTTCCACTCGCTGGTGGCCGGTTACTCTGATAACAGCCTGCTGGCGTTTATGTGCCGTTTTCTGCAACGCCTGCTGAAAGAGCTGGCGATCTGTAAAGACATTTACCTGCTTTCCCAGCCGGTGGCCCGCCATCAAGGCATTGAATGGCAACGCCAATTAATCACCGCGTTGCAGGCTCAGGATGGCTGTCAGGTATACCGGATAACCACCGATCACATGCGCCATGCAGAACAGGCGATGCTGACGTTGCAGGCAACGCTGGTGAGCCAGTTTTTACACGATGAATAGCGTCATGATAAACCGCATCATGATGAACAGCCGCCCCCTGACTCCCCCTGCGCCCCTTGCAGGCGAGTGACTTAACCTTTTGTTTGATCAGATGAAGACCTCTACCTGTTTTCTCAATAAAGCGGCCACTGAGACAATGTTAATGCGTTAACCGCTTGCTCAGGGCCGCTCCCCTTGTGTTCAACCCGGTTCTCTGCTCTTCTGCTGCTGTTATCCCGGCCATGCTGTACGGGACAAGCCCCCTGTCTGCCGGCAACGTTACGTGACACCGTCACGTAACGTTGCCGGCATGACGGCTGCATTGCCTCATTTTCTGCCCTCCGGCGGGCAACGGAAAGATTTCTACATACTCCCTTACCTGCGGTAGACAGGAAGGGCCGCCGTATCCACTTTTTCTCCATAATTGCCCCGCAGACTGTCCCGGCCTGATTTATTGCGTATTTTCCTTATGAATGAGCCACTTGCCTGTTCTGTTATTTCCTGCTGACCTGATGGTGATGTTGCCCCCCATGCTTTTTTCCCTGCTGCTCCGCCGTGTTTCCCTGCTGTTCACCCTGTGCCCGCTGCTCGTCTTTTTGCTGTTGCCGCCCTCACCGGCCGTGGCTGCTGCCCGGAAACCGCGCCTGCAATCGCGCTCGGTGTATGTGGTCAATGCGGTGACCGGCCGGGTGCTGTACAGCAAAAACAGCGCCCGCGCCTACCCGCTGGCCTCCCTGACCAAACTGATGACGGCGATGGTGGTACTGGAGGGAAAGCGCCCGCTGACCACCCGCATCCACGTTAAACCCACGGACCGGGATCTGCTGAAGAAGACCCACTCGCGCCTCACGGTCGGGTCGGTGCTGTCACGCCGCGATATGCTGCACATTGCGCTGATGTCCTCGGAGAACCGGGCGGCGGCGGCGCTCAGCCGTTATGCGCCGGGCGGGCGGCCCGGCTTCCTGCGGCAGATGAACCGCAAGGCGCGCCGGCTCGGGATGCGCCACAGCCACTTTGTTGACCCGACCGGCCTGTCGCCGCGCAATGTCGCCTCCGCGCAGGATGTGGCCCGGATGGCGCGCGCTGCCTGGCACTTCCCGCTGATCCGCCGTTTCTCGACGGATAAAGGTGAGGTGGTGTACCCCGGCCACGGGCGGCTGGTGTACCACAGCTCCAATGGGCTTATCCATAACCACCACTGGCGCATCCAGCTGCAAAAGACCGGCTTCACCAACGAGGCGGGCCACTGCATGGTGGTGCGGACGCTTATCCACGGCAAACCGGTGTTAATGGTGATCATGGGCGGCAAAAACCGTTATGCGCACTATAGTGACGCGCTGCACCTGAAAAACTGGCTGGCGCGCCACGGTTAGCGCGCCGGAAAGGGTTACTTTTCCTGTTCGACCAGGAAGGTTTTGAACTGCGGGGACATGTAATGGGCGAAATGGTCGCCCTCACGGGTGATCAGGTAGACCGCCAACTGCTGCTGTTTCGCCAGCGCCAGCGCGTTGTCGGTGCCGAGCACCATCAGCCCGGTGTCCCAGGCATCGGCCAGCGTGGCCGTCGGGGCGATCACCGTGGCGGAAACCAGTTTATGATGAATCGGGTGGCCGGTGGCCGGGTCGATGACGTGGGAAAGCCGTTTGCCGTCCAGCTCGTAGTAGTTGCGGTAGCTGCCGGAAGTGCTGATGCCGTGACCCTGCAAATCCACAATCGCCTGGACGGCGTTCTCCCGGTCAGTGGGTTTCTGGATCGCCACCTGCCACGGCCTGCCCTGCGCATTATGGCCGCGTGACAGCACCGCGCCGCCCACCGACACCAGATAGTTGTTGATGCCCTGTTGCTCCATCAGCCGCGCCAGATGATCCGTGGCGTAGCCCTCGCCCACGGTGGAGAGATCCACATACAGCCCCGGCCGGTCTTTTTGCAGCCACTGGCCGTCAGCCCGTGCGGTCACCGTCAGGTGCTGCAAGCCGACGTTTTGCCTGGCCGCCGCAATCTGCGCCTCATCCGGCGTGCTGACCGGCTGCTTGTCCGGCCCGAAGCCCCACAGGTTCACCAGCGGGCCGACGGTGATGTCCATCGCGCCCTGCGTCAGGGTACCGATCCGCAGTGAGGTGACCAGCACATCCGCCATGTCGGCACTGATGGGCTGCGGCGCACTGCCCTGGTAACGGTTAAAGCGTGACAGCACCGAGTCCGGCTTATAGGTAGAGATTTCCTGGTCGTCGGTGTTCAGTACCTTCAGGATATCGCGCGCCAGCGCCGGACGCCGGGCCTCATCGACCCCCGCCAGGCTGACGCGGTAAACGGTGCCCATGATCTTGCCCTCAATCACCATGCCGGGGTCAGCGGGGGGCGTGTCACACCCGGCCAGCATCAGTGCGGCGGCCAGCAGCCCCAGCGCGGGGAAAGAGGAACAACGGGAAAAAGGGAATGGCATAACGCAGTGTCCGGCAAAAAAATTCAGGCGCTGATTTCACCAAATCGGGCGGGCAATTGCAGCAACCCCGGCTCAACAACGCGAAAAAAACCGGCGCAGCGGCCGGTTTTTGTGGGTCAGCGGCTGTGTTTGGCGTGCCGCTCCCAGTTGTGTTGCTTCGCCTGTGCCGATTTTTTCAGCACCACGTAGCACGCCCCGGCGCCGCCATCCTGTTTCTGCGCCTCACAATACGCCTGCACCTGGTCGAGCTGTTTCAGCCATTTGGCGACATAACTGCGGATGATATTGGCATGGCTGTTGGCGTCGCGCCCGCGGCCATGCACAATCAGTAAGGTTCGCCACTGGTTCTCCTGCGCGCTGAGGTAGAAGTCAAACAG
Organism: Chimaeribacter arupi; assembly: GCF_002858805.1. Lineage (GTDB taxonomy): Bacteria > Pseudomonadota > Gammaproteobacteria > Enterobacterales > Enterobacteriaceae > Chimaeribacter > Chimaeribacter arupi. The sequence goes on along the minus strand of NZ_PJZI01000045.1, from coordinate 24,255 downwards.
CATCTGGCGGCACTCCGCCACCGGCTTTCGCAGCAGGTTCAGGGTGGCCTGCGTGGGGTATTTGCCTTTGCGCAGCTTGTCCAGCACGCCCTGTTGCACGCCGGGATCTTTATAATCCAGCGGCTCATCCAGCGCGATAATGTCCAGAAAACCCTGGGTCAGCGGGTTATCCAGCGCCTTCAGGCGTGCCTCTTCCGCCTCACGGCGTTCGGCCGGGCTGCTGCTTTTGAGGTAAACCACACTGCGCTTCTCTGACAGCGGTGTGACATCCGCCATCTCCTGACTGAACAGGTCATCTTCATCACTCATTCTGGTTTCCTCCTGGGAGTATTGTAGCCATGATGTTGCCGGCAGGAAACCGGGAGGCTGCAAGCGGCTATACTCAACACCGGGCCACTTCAGGGAGCAGCAAAATGGGACGAGGCATGAAATGGGTGGCGGTGTTGGGGGTGCTGGCCGCGGCCGCGATCGCCGTGCCGCGGCTGTACCCGGACTGGCGGCCGTGGATCATGGCGCAGATCCCGCCCGGCTATAACCCGTTTGTGCCGTTGACGGTCGATGACCCGCCCACCTTTGTGACCCGCTATAAACTGCGCCGCCTGCAAAATGACCCGGCCGCCTGTTTGCAGGTGCTGACGCAGGCGCGCGAGCGCGGCCGCATCAGCTTTACCCGGCCTGCGCCGCTCGGCGGCCAATGCCCGTTACCCGCGCCGGTGCGCGTCACCCGTTTCGGGAACGTGGCCCTGAGCAGCAGCTTTCTGGCCAGTTGCCCGCTGGCGCTCAGCAGTGCGATGTTCATCAATCAGGCCGCCGCGCCGCAGGCCGAACAGCTGCTCGGCAGCCGCCTGACGCGCATTGACCACCTCGGCAGTTACGCCTGCCGCAATATCTACCACCGGGAACATGCGCGGCTGAGCGAACACGCCACCGCCGAAGCGCTGGATGTCGCAGGCTTCCGCCTGGCGGACGGGCGCAGCATCAGCGTGCTGAAACAGTGGCCGCAGGCGACCCCCACCGCCGGCTATCTGCATCAGGTGTTCAGCCAGAGCTGCCGTTTTTTCGGCAATACCCTCGGGCCGGACTACAACGCCGCCCACGCCAACCACTTTCACCTCGGGATGCGCGGCTTCGGCATCTGCCGTTGATCGCTGCCCGGATTGCGCTTAGCGCCGTGGTTTATCTGCCGGTTGCGGCTTATGGCAAAACGATAGTCTGGCTGATGTAAAAAACAGCAATGATAACATTCAGAATTTGTCTGTTTACAGCTTAACCATTGCCTGTCTGAATAGCGTATATACTTTTAACAGGCCATACCGTCACTGTGACAGAAAAGCGCCGCGCCGGGAGGCCAGACGCCCCCGGTTTACGGCGCGCAGAGGGATCGGCGATGCGCGATCTGTACCACGCTTTGGGGAATGACAATGCCGTATCTGGATAATTCACTGCTTATTTTCACCGATTTGGACGGCTCCCTGCTGGATCATGACGATTACAGCTGGAAGCCTGCGCAGGGCTGGCTGGACTATCTGGCGGCACATCAGATTCCGGTGGTGATCACCACCAGCAAGACCGCCGCGGAAGTGACGGAGCTGCAAAAGGCGCTGAACCTCACCGATGTGCCGTTTATCGCCGAGAACGGTGCGGTGATAGCGCTGCCGGAGAGCTGGCGTGACCACCTCGCCTGGCCGCGCAAAGTGTTTGGCGCGGAGTATGGCGAAATCCGAAAAATCATCGATGCGCTGCGGCTGCGCTATGATTTTGAGTGCCGTGGATTCGGTGACGTCAATGCCGCCCAGGTGGCGGACTGGACCGGGTTACCGGTTGATGAGGCGCAACTGGCGATGACGCGCGAAGGCTCTGAGCCGCTGGTGTGGTTCGGCAGCGAGCGTGATTTGGCGCGCTTTGAAACCTACCTCAACCAGGAGGGCCTGACGCTGACCCGTGGCGGCCGCTTCTGGCATGTGATGGGCGCGGGCGTCAGTAAAGGCCAGGCAGTGCAGTGGCTGGCCGGGGAGTACCGCCGCCAGCGCGGCCACGCCATGGTGACCATCGGCCTGGGCGATGGGCCGAATGACCTCTCCATGCTGGATGCGGTGGACCGCGCGGTCGTGATCCGCGGGCACCATGACCAGCCGATGCCGCTGAAACATGACGACAGCGACAGCGTTTTCCGTACCACGCTGTACGGCCCGCAGGGCTGGAAACAGGGGCTGGACTATTTTATCAAGAAGAAAGCGCCTGCCTGAGGCGGCGCGTTTTCAGGGGTTTTTACGGTTTTTTCAGGACATGTTTTGCAGTCACTGTGTTTTGGGTAAGGGAATACCGGCACCCACCAGGGCGCCACACGCCGCCCTCCGGGCGCGGCAACAGTCCCAATACGTTTATTAATTCTAAAAGTGGAGCGTTTATGAGTGATTTTTATCAGGACGGTGTGATTACCAACTTCCATAACTTTTCCCGCCGTAAGCTGGAGGAGCTGGAGTACGATCTTCAGGTGTTCTCCGGGCGACGTTCCATGGGGCTGATCCTGCCTTCCCTGTTCTCTGAGCTGGAAGGCCCGGCGCTGACGCACATCGTGGATGAGCTGTGCAAGGTGAACTACCTGGAAGAGATTGTCATCGGCCTGGATCGCGCTGACCGTGACCAGTTCCTGTTTGCCCGCGAGTTCTTCAGCCGCCTGCCGCAGCGCCACCGCATCCTGTGGAATGACGGCCCGCGCCTGAAAGCGCTGGATGAAGAACTGGCGAAAGAGGGCCTCTCCCCGCAGGAGCCGGGCAAAGGCCGTAACGTCTGGTTCTGCGTGGGGTATACCCTCGCCTCCCGCCGCACCACTGCCGTCGGCCTGCACGATTGTGACATTGTCACCTATAACCGTGAGATGCTGGCGCGCATGATGTACCCGATCGCCAACCCGAACTTCCATTACGACTTCTGTAAGGGGTATTACGCGCGTGTGGCCAACGGCAAACTGAACGGCCGCGTGGGCCGCCTGCTGGTTTACCCGCTGCTGAAATCGCTGGAGCGCGTGTACGGCCGCTCAGACTTCCTGGAGTACCTGCGCAGCTACCGTTACCCGCTCTCCGGCGAGTTCGCGATGCGCACCCATGTGCTGAATGACCTGCGTATCCCGAGTGACTGGGGCCTGGAGATCGGCGTGCTCTCTGAGCTGCACCGCACCACCTCCACCAAGCGCATCTGCCAGGTGGATATTGCCGATAACTATGACCACAAGCACCAGCCGATGTCAGAAGATGACGCCACGGCCGGCCTGCAACGCATGAGTATCGACATCACCAAAGCGCTCTACCGTAAACTGGCGATCCTGGGCGTGCCGATTACCAGCGAATCCTTCCGCGTGCTGCGTGCCACCTACTACCGCACCGCACTGGATATGATCGATGACTTCGACCACGACGCGCGCATGAACGGCCTGACGTTTGACCGTCACAGCGAAGAGTCCGCCGTGGAGATGTTCTCCAACGCGATCATGGAAGCGGGTGCCGCCTTCACGGACACGCCAAGCGAAAAACCGTTTATCCCGAGCTGGAGCCGCATCCAGTCTGCCTTCCCGGATATGCTGGAACGCATCTACGACGCGGTGGAAAAAGACAACGCCGGTGACGTGTAGCCTTTTTTTCATGGAATAGGCGGTCTTCACGCCCGCTGCGTATGACAGATGCCGGTCAGGCCACTGACCGGCATTTTTTATGGCGGTTTACCCCGCGTCGGGCAACCAGACGCCGTGCGGCCGGATGCCGCTGCAATAAATCACATGGAAACCGTCCGGCGAGCGGAACACCGGGCTTAAGGTATCGGCGTCCAGCGCGAACAGCACGCGTTCCAGGCAGGCGGGCAACATGCCGCGCGTTACCCAGCCGAGTGCGCCCCCGGCGGCGGCCTGCGGGCCGTCTGAGTGGCGCTGCGCCAGCCGGTGAAAGCGGCGGATGTCGATTAACAGACGCTGGTAAAGGCTGCGCATACGTTGCTCCGTGTCAGCGGCCTGCGCCGGGGTGCAGGCAAGAAACAGGTGGCTGGCCTGCCGGCGCTCCGGCAGGTGTTGCGGCACAACACCCGCCGGGCGACGCACGGGCTGGGTGGCCGGGGGGTAGCCAGCCCATGCCGGTTCCGTGGCGTGATAACGGGTCTCCTGCTCTGCCATACTCTCTCCTCTTGCCGCCGTGCGGCACGGGTATGCGGGGTAACGGATCTGCACCTGGCGGCACGCCACTATCTAACGGCGCATCATGATAAAAAGCACAAGCAAAGGCTGTGCCAGCGTGCAAAGGCGCCCCTGTGCGCTGCGTGCGCCCTGCCTTACCGCCGCGTTGCCGGGTGACGGTGCAGCGGCCGCACCCAGGCAGAAAAAGCTGCACACTGCCGGGGCACGGCGCGTTACACTGAAGCAGGTTCTGGCAAGCATTCAGGAGAGTGACGATGCTGACACTGTTAATCGGGAAGATGCCGACGCCGCTGGGCGAGCTGCTGGTGGTGGCGGATGAGCAAGGCTGCCTGCGCAGCGTGGAGTGGCAGGAGTTTGAGGGCCGGATGCAGCGGTTACTGGCGCTGCATTACGCCAAGCCGGGGTTTGTGCTGCGCGAAGCGGTGAACCCGCACGGCCTCGCCAGCGCGCTGGAGGCCTATTTCAGCGGCGATCTGGGCATTATCGACACCCTGCCGGTCGCCACCGGCGGCACCGCGTTCCAGCGGCAGGTGTGGGCCGCGTTGCGTACCATTCCCTGCGGGCAGACCCTCAGCTACGGCGCGCTGGCGCAGCAGCTTGGCGTACCCGGTGCGTCACGCGCTGTGGGCACCGCCAACGGCGCAAACCCGATAAGTATTGTGGTGCCCTGCCACCGGGTGATTGGCGCGAACGGCACCCTGACCGGCTATGCCGGGGGCGTTAACCGTAAGCAGTGGCTGCTGCACCATGAAGGGGTTCCCGGCCGGGCACCGGTGCAGCACAAACAACAGTTAAGCTTGCTTTAAGTTAAATTTAAATGCTGATAAATAGCGGCAGCGCCCTTTTTTCTCCGGCCTGCTCGCCGCTTTTCTTTTTATTTTGCGCTTGGTGTCACGTTTTTTTTGCACAAAATAACGCCAGCCGGATTTATCTGTTATTTCCCTATGCAAAATAAGTCTTTATTTTCATGTGCCTATCGCTAACTCCGTGCCCTGTCTCGTTTTTTTGACATACACCGCTTCTGGGGTGGCTTATCAGTGACCAAAAAAGATGTTAAAATTGACCAATATCAATTCTTGCCTGAGCGACTATTATGATCCCAGAAAAACAGCGAATCATTCGACGTATCCAGTCTGGCGGTTGTGCCATCCATTGCCAGGATTGCAGCATCAGCCAATTGTGCATTCCCTTCACCCTGAACGAACATGAACTCGATCAGCTCGATAATATTATCGAAAGGAAGAAGCCGATTCAGAAAGGACAGGCGCTTTTCCAGGCGGGCGACGAACTGAAATCACTGTACGCCATCCGCTCCGGCACCATCAAAAGCTATACCATCACTGAACAGGGTGACGAGCAGATCACCGGGTTCCATCTGGCGGGCGATCTGGTGGGGTTTGATGCCATCAGTACCCATCAGCACCCGAGTTTTGCCCAGGCGCTCGAAACGTCGATGGTGTGCGAAATCCCGTTCGAGACGCTGGATGACCTCTCCGGCAAGATGCCTAACCTGCGCCAGCAGATGATGCGCCTGATGAGCGGCGAAATTAAAGGCGATCAGGACATGATCCTGCTGCTCTCCAAGAAAAATGCGGAGGAGCGGCTGGCCGCCTTTATTTACAACCTGGCACGCCGTTTTGCCCAGCGCGGCTTCTCCCCGCGTGAGTTCCGCCTCACCATGACCCGTGGTGACATCGGCAACTATCTCGGCTTAACCGTGGAAACCATCAGCCGCCTGCTCGGCCGTTTCCAGAAAAGTGAGATCCTCAGCGTGAAAGGCAAGTACATCACCATTGAAAATGGCGATGCGCTGGCCCAGCTTGCCGGAAACCCGCGTCAGGTTGCCTGATTTTCCCGGCGGTTACTGATACAAGTTGTCTATTGGTCCGGATCAATAAATTCAAGCAATTTATTGATCCGACTCACTTCTCCGTCTGTCCTGTTCGCCAATGTTGAGTTACTCTGTAAGCTGACAGTCTGTATTTTACAGCTCTGTGAGGAGGACCTTATGGCGAATTATCAACATCTGCTGGTGGCAATTGACCCCAACCAGGATGACCAGCCCGCCCTGCGGCGCGCGGTTTACCTGGTGCAGCACAATGGCGGGCGCATCAAAGCCTTTTTGTCCATTTATGATTTCTCGTATGAAATGACCACCCTGCTTTCGCCTGATGAACGGACTGCCATGCGTCAGGGCGTGATCAGCCAGCGGGCAGCCTGGATTAGTGAGCAGTGCCGTCACTATATTGATGCCGGGGTCCCGATCGAGATCAAAGTGGTGTGGCATAACCGCCCTTATGAAGCGATCATCCAGGAAGTGCTGGCCGAGAAGCACGATCTGGTGCTGAAAATGACCCACCAGCATGACCGGCTGGAGTCGGTGATTTTCACCCCCACCGACTGGAACCTGCTGCGCAAATGCCCCTGCCCGGTCTGGATGGTCAAAGACCAGCCGTGGCCGGAAGGCGGCAAAGCGCTGGTGGCAGTCAACCTTTCCAGTGAGGAGCCGTACCACGACCCGCTCAACCTGAAACTGGTGAGCGAGACGCTGGCGCTGGCGAAAAATGTCAACCAGACCGAAGTGCATCTGGTCGGTGCCTATCCGGTCACGCCGATCAATATCGCCATTGAGCTGCCGGACTTTGACCCCAGCGTCTATAACGATGCGATCCGCGGCCAGCACCTGCTGGCGATGAAAAGCCTGCGGCAGAAATTCGGCCTGGGCGAAGAGATGACCCACGTTGAAAAAGGGCTGCCGGAAGAGGTGATCCCCGATCTGGCTGAGCACCTTCAGGCCGGGGTGGTGGTGCTGGGCACCATCGGCCGCACCGGGATTTCAGCGGCCTTTATCGGCAACACCACGGAACATGTGATCGATCACCTGAAATGTGACCTGCTTGCGCTGAAACCGGATGATTTTGTCTGTCCGCTGGAAGCGGAGCAGCAGGAACCGAAGATGCCGACGGCGGAGCCTACCCCGCCCAGCGAAAATAACCCGGTTGCCTGACGCCGGGCCGCCGTTACCGGCAAACGCGGGTCAAAGGCAAAAGCCTGTCAACAGGCAGCAAAAAGGGTCGCCGCGGCGACCCTTTTATTTTCTGCACGTTTATTTCTGAATAACGTGACGAGGTGTTTCCCGTGGTTTCCCGGCGGTTACAGCGCCCGCAGGATGTTGTCCACGCTCTCTTTGGCATCGCCAAACAGCATCTGGGTGTTTTCCTTGAAGAACAGCGGGTTCTGCACCCCGGCATAGCCGGTGTTCATTGAGCGTTTAAACACAATCACATTCTGCGCTTTCCACACTTCCAGCACCGGCATCCCGGCAATCGGGCTGCGCGGGTCGTCCTGCGCCGCCGGGTTGACCGTGTCATTTGCGCCGATCACCAGCACCGTGTCGGTGTCGCTGAAATCCTCATTGATCTCATCCATCTCCAGCACGATGTCATACGGCACTTTGGCTTCCGCCAGCAGCACGTTCATGTGGCCCGGTAACCGCCCGGCGACCGGGTGGATGCCGAAACGCACCGTGATGCCGCGCGCGCGCAGTTTGGCGGTGATGTCATGCACCGGGTATTGCGCCTGCGCCACCGCCATGCCGTAGCCGGGGGTGATGATCACGGAGGTGGAGTTTTTCAGCAGCTCAGCCACCTCTTCCGCCGTGGTTTCACGGTACTCGCCCATCTCTTCGGCCTCGCCGGTGGACGATCCGTCCGTGCCGAAGCCCCCGGCAATCACGCTGATAAACGAGCGGTTCATCGCCTTGCACATAATGTAGGAGAGAATCGCACCGGAGGAGCCGACCAGCGCCCCGGTCACGATCAGCAGGTCATTGCTCAGCATGAAACCGGCCGCCGCCGCTGCCCACCCGGAGTAGGAGTTCAGCATCGATACCACCACCGGCATGTCTGCACCGCCAATCGAGGCCACCAGATGCCAGCCGAACGCCAGGGCCACCAGCGTCATCACCAGCAGGGCAAAGGCTTGCCAGCCGGCGCTGTCAGTGCGCACAAAGATGATCAGCATCATCGCGGACACCACCAGCGCGGCCAGGTTCAGCTTATGCCGGTTCGGCAGCATCAGCGGTTTGGAGGAGATTTTGCCGCGCAGTTTGCCGAACGCCACAATCGAGCCGGTAAAGGTCACCGCACCGATAAAGATCCCGAGGAACACTTCGGTCAGGTGGATGTTTTCCATCACCGGCATCATCGGCGCACTGCCGTGGTCCAGGTAGCTGTTGAACCCCACCAGCACCGCCGCCAGCCCGACAAAGCTGTGCAGCACCGCCACCAGCTCCGGCATTTCTGTCATTTCAACTTTACGCGCCAGGTGGATGCCGATGGCCCCGCCAATCAGCATCGCCACAATAATCCAGCCGACATGGCCGGTATCGGGGCCGAGGATGGTGGCAATCAACGCAATCGCCATCCCGGTGATGCCAAAGAGGTTCCCCTGGCGTGAGGTTTCATGTTTCGACAGCCCAGCCAGGCTGAAAATAAACAGAACAGCGGCAACAATATATGCTGCAGTAACCAATCCTTCAGACATATAAGGCCTCTTAGTTTTTCCGGAACATTTTCAGCATGCGCTGCGTGACGGTAAAGCCACCGAAAATATTGATGCTGGCAATCAGCACGGCAATAAAGGAGAAGAAACTGACCCAGCCACCGTGGCCAATCTGCAACAAGGCCCCGACCACAATAATCCCCGAAATGGCATTGGTAACGGACATCAGCGGCGTATGCAGCGCATGGCTGACGTTCCATACCACGTAGTAACCCACCACGCAGGCCAGCGCAAACACGGTAAAGTGCGACAGGAACTCACGCGGCGCGACGTTGGCCAGCCAGCCGAACAGAATGATGGCCAGCGCCAGGAAGGCATATTTTTTGAACGGGGACGGCGGCGCGGTTGGCGCACTCACCTGCGGCTCCGCCTTCGCGGCCGCCGCTTTCGGCTGGGCCGAGACCTGAATCGGCGGGGCCGGCCAGGTGATTTCACCGCGGTTGACCACCGTGACGCCACGGATCACGGTGTCGTCAAAGTCGATCACCACCTCACCGTTTTTCTCTTTGCAGAGCAGTTTCAGCAGGTTCACCAGGTTGGTGCCGTACAGCTGGGAGGACTGGGTCGGCAGACGGCTCGGCAGGTCGGTATAGCCGATGATGCGCACGCCGTTTTCTGTCACCGTAATCTGGTCAGCCACCGTTAATTCACAGTTGCCGCCGGTTTGCGCCGCCAGGTCAACAATCACGCTGCCCGCCTTCATTGAGGCCACCATCTCGCGGGTAATGAGTTTTGGTGCCGGGCGGCCGGGGATCAAGGCCGTGGTGACGATGATGTCCACCTCCTGCGCCTGCGCGGCAAACAGCGCCATCTCCGCCTGGATAAAGGCCTCGGACATCACTTTGGCGTAACCGTCACCGCTGCCCGCTTCTTCTTCAAAATCCAGCTCCAGGAATTCGGCGCCCATACTCTGCACCTGCTCTTTCACTTCCGGGCGGGTGTCGAAGGCGCGCACGATGGCCCCCAGGCTGCCGGCGGCCCCAATGGCGGCCAGCCCGGCCACCCCGGCACCAATCACCATCACTTTGGCCGGCGGCACTTTGCCGGCGGCGGTGATCTGGCCGGTAAAGAAGCGGCCGAATTCATGCGCGGCTTCCACAATCGCCCGGTAACCGGCGATGTTGGCCATTGAGCTGAGGGCATCCAGGGATTGCGCGCGCGAGATGCGCGGCACGGAATCCATCGCCAGCACCGTGACCTGGCGCCCGGCCAGTTGCTGCAAGAGTTCCGGGTTCTGTGCCGGCCAGATGAAACTGATAAGTGTCGTGCCCGGTTGCAGCAGCGCAACCTCACGGGCGTCCGGTGCGTTCACTTTCAGGATGATGTCCGCCTGCCAGATCTCATGGCTGTCGGTGATGACCGCGCCCGCGTCCTGAAACGCCTGATCCCCGAAGCTGGCGGCCTGCCCCGCGCCCTGTTCAACAGCGACGCTGAACCCTAATTTCAGCAGCTGCTCCACCGTTTTCGGTGTGGCGGCCACCCGGGCTTCATTGGCCGCCCGCTCTTTAGGTACACCAATACGCATAATGATCCTTTTACCGTTAAGAGGTGGTTGTTGTAGAGGTGGTAATTGTTGTGCCACTGCACGGTTCCGGCCGGCGATAACCCGCTGCCTGGTGACGGAATAACCCGTTACAGAACCGATATAAACTACTGAATATGTGAACTATGATCTATAAAGCGCCCAGCAGGCCGGACTTTTTTTGTTAAAAATGGAAGGCAGCACGCTTTTTTACGCTTTTCATTTCAAATAAAAGCAACATTTTGTCTAAATATTTGCAAACTATCGCCGTTGAGCTAAAACCTGTTGCCATGCGGTGACCGGCGCGGCCTGCCTGAAGGTTAGAATAGTGTTAATTATTGCTGTTTATGCGCTGCATTGCGTTATAAGCAAAACTACTTCACATTATGGCATTAACCCCGTCCGCGCCGGCTACCCTGTGTCTTCGCGGCAGGTGACATAAATAGCTGAGACACCTAACCTGTTTACATGTAATAATTATCGCTGTTTTGTTATACATTACTGTTACATAACAAGAAGTCAGCACGTTACTTATGTAAATGCGCAAGGCGAAAGGATTTATTATGAAGCTGAAGAACACGATTATCGCATCAGCCCTGTTTTCAATTTCTGCGCTCTCTGCTGCTCACGCCGCGCAGGAACTTACTCCAGAGAAAGCCGCAGCCCTGAAACCGTTTGACCGCATCACCGTCAGCGGCCGGTTCAACGCCATTAACGAGGCGGCGACAGCCGTGTCCCGTAAAGCGGATAAACAAGGGGCGGATGCCTTCTATATTCAGGACATCAATAATAGCAACAATGGCGGCAACTGGCGGGTTACGGCCGACCTTTACCACAACGACACCAACGCCGCGGATACGCAAAAAACCGAATACCGCGTTTTCAACGGAGTGCGTGAGCTGCCGAAGCCGGAAGCCTACCGCCTGGAACCGTATGACACGGTGACCGTCAGCGGCTTCTTCCGCAGCCAGCCGGACATCAGCGACGCCGTCTCCAAAGCCGCGGCGAAAAAAGACGCGGATGCGTTCTTTATTGTCCGCCAGATTGACGCCAACCAGGGCGGCAACCAGTTCGTGACGGCTTATGTGTATAAGAAAGATGCCAAAGAACGCAAACTGCAAAGCCCGGATGTGATCCCGGCCGATTCTGACGCCGCGAAAGCCGCGTTGGCGACCGGCGGTGCGGCCGCAGAGAAGGTGGAGATCCCAGGCGTGGCCTCTTCCGGCACACCAAGCCGTGACGTAGGCCGTTTCTTTGAGACCCAGTCCTCCACCGGTGAACGCTACACCGTGACCTTGCCGAACGGAACCAAAATTCAGGAACTGAATAACGCCACGGCGGCGCAGATGGTGCCGTTCGACTCCGTGACCTTCACCGGCCACTTCGGCAGCATGACCGACATCTCGTCGGAAGTCGCCAAGCGTGCCGCAGACAAAGGCGCGAAGTACTACCACATCACCCGCCAGTGGGAACAGAACCAGAGCGGCGGCAACCTGACCATCAGCGCCGATCTTTACAAGTAATCTGCCCCATTTTGCCAAGGCAGCCCCGGCTGCCTTTTTTTATTGGCTTTTCCGCCACGTCCCGGCGGGCGGGAAGCCGCGTTGTTTATTTATGCGGATCGCCTGCATAATTTTATGCCGCAATCATTGCATCGCCCGGCATCACTCCGTAGAATCTGCCCACTTTTTCAGGGCAATCCCCCGACATAAGTAAGCGGCGCAGCAACATTGTGCTGACTTGAATTTAACACTTGGTCATTTATTCTGCATTGGAATAGGACATTGGAAAAAAAACTAGGGTTAACCGCACTCACCGCGCTGGTGCTCAGCTCCATGCTGGGGGCCGGTGTCTTCAGCCTGCCGCAAAATATGGCGGCCGTTGCCAGCCCCGCCGCCCTGCTGATCGGCTGGGGCATTACCGGCGTCGGCATTCTTTTCCTGGCGATGGCGATGCTGCTGATCTCCCGGTTACGGCCGGATCTGGACGGCGGCATCTTCACCTATGCCAAAGAGGGCTTCGGCGAACTGATCGGCTTCTGTTCCGCCTGGGGCTACTGGCTCTGCGCGGTGATCGCCAACGTCTCTTATCTGGTGATTGTGTTTGCGGCGATAAGCTTCTTTACCGACACGCCGGACAGGGTCATCTTTGGTGACGGCAACACCTGGCAGGCGCTGATCGGCGAATCGATCCTGCTGTGGGGCGTGCATGCGCTGGTGCTGCGCGGGGTGAAAACCGCCGCCGGGATCAATATGGCGGCCACGCTGGCCAAGCTGCTGCCGCTGGGGTTGTTTGTGGTGCTGGCCGCCCTCGCCTTTAAGCTCGACACGTTCAAACTGGACTTCAAAGGCCTGGCGCTGGGTACCCCGGTGTGGCAACAGGTGAAAGACACCATGCTGTTTACGCTGTGGGTGTTTATCGGTGTGGAGGGCGCGGTGGTGGTGTCCGCACGGGCGAAGAACAAACGTGACGTCGGCCGCGCAACGATGCTGGCGGTGGTGAGCGCGCTCGGCGTCTACCTGCTGATTACCCTGCTGTCACTCGGCGTGCTGCCGCGTGCGGAGCTGGCGGAGATGCGTAACCCGTCGATGGCCGGGCTGATGGTGGATCTGATGGGGCCTTACGGCCAGATCATTATCGCCGCCGGGCTGATTATTTCGGTGTGCGGCGCCTACCTGAGCTGGACCATTATGGCAGCGGAAGTGCCGCTGCTGGCGGCTGAACAGGGTGCCTTCCCGCGTATTTTCCACGGGCAGAACAAATATGACGCCCCGGCCCCGTCACTCTGGATGACCAACGGCTCCGTGCAGCTGTCGCTGGTGCTGATCTGGCTGACCGGCAGCGATTATAACAACCTGTTGACCATCGCCTCCGAGATGATTCTGGTGCCTTACCTGCTGGTGGGTGCATTCTTATTCAAGCTGGCCCGCCAGCGCCGTGACCTGCGCCTGACGCTGGCCGCATGTGGGGCCTGCGCCTATGGCGTGTGGATGCTCTACGCCTCCGGGCTGATGCACCTGCTGCTGTCGGTGCTGCTGTATGCGCCGGGTGTGCTGGTGTTCCTGTATGCCCGCCGCGGCCATGCGGCACCGAAGGCCCTGAACCGGCTGGAGTGGACGGGCGTCGCCCTGCTGCTGCTGGCAAGCCTGCCGGCCGGCTGGATGATGATGCAGTAAACCGGGCAACCGCAGAAAACAAAAAGGCCGTATCGAAAGATACGGCCTTTTTTATCTCAGCACGCGCGCTTAATGCGTGGCGGCATTCAGGGTGACGGTCAGACATTCACCGTGTTGCTCCAGCATCACATCCTGCTCGCACTCCTCCCGCACCACAGCCAGTTGTTCCGGCGTCAGCGCGTAAGGCAGGCAGATGTCTACCGTACGCAACCCCTGCTGCCTGGCCAGCAAAATCAGCCGGGCAATATTCACTTCGTCACTGACCTGGGTGGAGACCACCTGCAACGCCAGTTCCTTGAGTTGCTCCTGCCGCGACTGGGCATCCACCGCGCGGGATTTCAGCACCAGACCAAAAATGGGCAGGACACCATAAATCGCATCAACGAAACGCCACTGTTTCTTGCACGACGCAGAGAGATACTCCATGTAATTGAAGCAGACTCGTTCACTGCCCGCAACGGATGCAAGGCGATCTGTCGTCATCCCCTGTTCCTCTCCTGGCCAGTGTTTGGCATTGAAATGATTCATTGAAAAGACGTTTCAAAGGTAACGGCGCTTATCATGGCATAACCGGCTGGGGGATTGCCAGCAACAGTCCATTCATAAAACAGGATAAACTGTAATGATTCATTGTCACCCTGAATAATTGCGGCCGCCCTGCTCATACCCTATTACCATTGCGGCGTGGCATCCCTGCCCGGCACGCGTTATGCTGGGCTTCCGGCTCCTTTCGTTTCCTTATTTTGTATAACGTTATGCATAGAATAGTGTTCGTCGAAGACGATCCGGAGGTCGGCAAGCTGATTGCCGCCTATCTGGGCAAACATGATATTGACGTGGTGGTGGAGCCGCGCGGCGATACCGCCCAGGCGGTGATTGCGCGCGAACAGCCCGATCTGGTGCTGCTTGACATCATGCTGCCCGGCAAAGACGGCATGACGCTCTGCCGCGATTTGCGGCCGCAGTTTCCCGGCCCGATTGTGCTGTTAACCTCGCTGGACAGTGACATGAACCATATCCTGTCGCTGGAGATGGGCGCGAATGACTATATCCTGAAAACCACGCCGCCGGCGGTGCTGCTGGCGCGGCTGCGCCTGCACCTGCGCCAGCACAGCCAGCAACCGGTGCGTGACGAGCCGCCGCTGTTGTCGCGCAATGCCCTGCATATCGGCCAGCTGTGCATTGATCCGGTTAACCGCGAGGTGACGTTGGGCAGTGAAACCATCACCCTTTCCACGTCAGACTTTGACCTGCTGTGGGAGCTGGCCACCCATGCAGGGCAGATTATGGATCGCGAGGCGCTCCTGAAAACGCTGCGCGGCGTAAGTTATGACGGCCTGGACCGCAGCATCGATGTGGCGATTTCCCGCCTGCGGCGCAAACTCTATGACAACGCGCTGGAGCCGTTCCGCATCAAGACAGTGCGCAACAAGGGCTACCTGTTCGCCCCCAACGCCTGGGAGACGGCGCAGCCATGAGAAAGCTGTTTATCCAGTTCTTCCTGCTGCTGTTTGTCTGTTTTCTGGTGATGGCGATGCTGGTCGGGCTGGTGTACAAAGTCACGGCGGAGCGCGCCGGGCGGCAGTCGATGGATGACCTGATGAAAAGCTCGCTCTACCTGATGCGCAGCGAGCTGCGGGAGATCCCGATGCGCGACTGGAACAAAACCCTGACCACGCTCGACCTGAACCTCTCGTTCAAGCTGCATATTGAGCCGCTCGGCAAACGCTCGCTGGGCGCTGACCTCGACCGCCGCCTGCGGCTGGGGGAGATTGTGGCGCTGGATGATGAGTACACCTTCATGCAACGGGTGCCGCGCAGCCATTACGTTCTGGTGGTCGGGCCGATCCCTTACCTCTTCTACCTGCATGAGATGCGGCTGCTGGATCTGGCGCTGCTGCTGTTTATCGGGCTGTCGCTGGCGTTGCCGGTCTTTCTGTGGATGCGGCCCCACTGGCGTGACCTGATGCAACTGGAGAACGCCGCCCAGCGGCTGGGGGCCGGGCACCTGGACGAGCGCACGCATTTCGACAGCACGTCCAGCCTGAACCGGCTCGGTATCGCCTTCAACCAGATGGCGGACAACATCAATACCCTGATTGCCAGCAAAAAACAGCTGATTGACGGCATCGCCCACGAACTGCGCACGCCGCTGGTGCGGCTGCGTTACCGGCTGGCGATGAGTGACAACCTGGAAGAGAGCGAGCACACCGCCCTGAACCGTGACATCGGCCAGCTTGAATCGCTGATTGATGAGCTGCTGACCTATGCGCGCCTCGACCGCCCGCAGGTGGCACTGAAGCTTGACCCGGTGGATCTGCCCGCCTGGCTGGCTGACCGGGTGGAGGATATCCGGCTGGTCAACCCGCAGCGCGAGGTCACGCTGGCGATGCCGCACCGGGGCGATTACGGTGCCATTGACCAGCGGCTGATGGAGCGGGTGCTGGATAATCTGGTGAATAATGCCCTGCGCTATGCCACCCTGCATTTGCGCATCAGCCTCTGGCTCAACGGCGAGGAAGCCTGTTTACAGGTAGAGGATGATGGCCCCGGCATTCCACCGGAGGCGCGCGAGCGGGTATTTGAGCCCTTTGTCCGCCTCGACCCGAGCCGTGACCGCGCCACCGGCGGCTGTGGCCTGGGGCTGGCGATTGTGTTTTCCATTGCGCAGGCGTTCCAGGGCCGGGTGTTTGTGGAAACCAGCCCGCTGGGCGGTGCCTGTTTCCGCTTCTGCTGGCCGGTAAAAGCGGCCCTGAGCCTGCCGGGCGAACCGCGCTGAGCGCCCCGTTACCCGATATTCTTAAAGAACGTACCCATTATGGAGAATGTGATGACTTCTGCTTATTCCCACCTGCAACGCACCTTTACCCGGCTCTCCCGTTTCGGCCATCTGTCGGCGATCGCCGGGTGGGACATGCAAACCATGATGCCGCCGCAGGGCAGCCAGGCACGTTCGGAAGCGTTGGCCGAGCTGAGCGTGCTGTGCCACGGCATCCTGACTGCCCCGGAGGTGGGTGACTGGCTGGCGCAGGCGCACCAGGAGACGCTGGATGACGCCGCGCGCGCCAACCTGCTGGAGATGCAGCGTGCCTATGACAACGCCGTGCTGCTGCCTGCCTCGCTGGTTGAGGCGAAATCGCTGGCGGGGGCGCGGTGCGAACATGCGTGGCGCAGCCAGCGCCCGGCGAATGACTGGCAAGGTTTCGCCGCCAACCTGAAAGAGGTGGTGCGCCTGAGCCGCGAAGAAGCGGCCATCCGCGCCCAGGCCGCCGGTACCGGCCGGTACGATGCGCTGCTGAACCTGTATGAACCGGGGATGACCAGCGCCCGGCTTGATACCCTGTTCGGTGACCTGAAACAGTGGCTGCCGGATCTGTTGCAGCGGGTGGCCGAAAAGCAGCGCAGCGAAACCTGCCTGACGCCGCAAGGCCCGTTTGCGGTAGACGCCCAGCAGGCGCTGAGCCTGAAGGTGATGGCGCTGCTCGGCTTTAACTTTGACGGCGGCCGGGTTGACGTCAGCGCGCACCCGTTCTGCGGCGGCGTGCCGGAGGATGTGCGTATCACCACGCGTTACAACCCGGAGGATTTCCTGACGGCGCTGATGGGCATCGTGCATGAAACCGGCCACGCCCGTTATGAGCAGAACCTGCCGCGTGAGTGGGCCGGCCAGCCGGTCGCCCTCGCCCGTTCAATGGCGGTCCATGAATCCCAGAGCCTGCTGTTTGAGATGCAACTGGCGCGCAGTGCCCCATTCCTGCAATGCTTGCGCCCGCTGGTCATCGCGGCTTTCGGCGAGCAGGAAGCACTCAGCGAACAGAATTTCCTGCGCCTGAACCAGCGCGTGCAGGCGGGCCTCATCCGCGTGGATGCGGATGAGGTGAGCTACCCGGCGCACGTCATCCTGCGTTATGAGATCGAAAAGGCGCTGATTGAGGGTGAGATCGAGGTAGATGACATCCCTGCCCTGTGGGATGAAAAAATGCAGCACTATCTGGGGCTGGATACCCGTGGGAACTACCGCAATGGCTGTATGCAGGACATCCACTGGACGGACGGCGCGATCGGGTATTTCCCGACCTATACGCTGGGCGCAATGTACGCCGCCCAACTGTTCCAGGCAGCTAACCGTGCCTTACCGACGCTGCAACAGGACATTGCCGGCGGCAACCTGACGGGCCTGTTTGACTGGCTGAAACAGAATATCTGGCTGCACGGCAGCCGTTTCTCCACGGATGAGCTGATGACCCGCGCCACCGGCGAGCCATTGAACCCCGCATGGTTCCGTCAGCATCTGGAAAGCCGTTATTTATAGTGATGCCGGGCCGGCTTTTCCGGCCCGTTTTCTTTTGCTGAGGTGAGGCTATAAAGTCACTATTAGTATGTTGTAACTAATAAGCGCCTCTCCCGGACATACCGGGAAGGTTACCCGCTTCCCCTGTTTTTCCTGCCGTACATTCGGTTACACGCCGACACCAATCACTCACGGAAAGCGCCCGCCAACCGCCCTACTATCACATCACGGCCTTGCCATACCGTTGTGGTACCGGCACGTCTACCGTCTGACACCCGGCTTATGCCGGGTTTTTTATATCAGGCCCCGTTGATGAGGCAGGATGGATATGCTGCGCCGCTACCTGTTTGAAATTATTCTGGCCGCCCTGATCCTCTGTGGCCTGATTGCCGTCTGCTGTTATCTTTGAGGGTGGCTATTTGTGACCGGTGCCCGGTAAGCGAAAGAAATCCTTCGCAAAATCAAATGGCACCAATTCATACTGAAGATGAATACAGCTATAGTTACTTATATAAAAAATGTTAGGGATATCCCCTTTTCAAGGCCAGATTGTTATGCGCATGTCGCTAGTTGTTGTCTGTTTATGGGGGTTATGTGCGCTACCGGCACACGCGGATGCCCCGGAAAGTGAGCAAACCCGGCTGTTCTTCGGCCATGACGATCGCACCCGCCCTTCCCACGCCACCGACTGGCCGTGGCAGGCTATCGGCCAGGTGGAAACCGTCAGCGGCAATCTGTGCAGCGCCACCCTGATCTCCCCCCATCTGGCGCTGACGGCCGGCCACTGCGTGCTGTCGCCACCGGGCGTGATTGACCGCGCCGTGGCGCTGCGCTTTGTCAGCCGCGGCGGGAAATGGCGTTACGAATACACCAAATTACAAACGCTGGTGAACAAGGAGTTGGGCAAGAAACTCAAGGCTGAAGGTGATGGCTGGATTGTGCCGCCAAAAGCGGCAATCTGGGATTTCGCGCTGATCCGCCTGCCGGAAGGCGTGAAGGTGCCGCTGAAACCGCTGCCGCTCTGGCAGGGGTCGCAACAGGAACTCACCACCGCGCTGAAGCTGGCTGAACGCAAAGTGACGCAGGCCGGCTACCCGGAAGATCACCTGGAAACGCTCTACAGCCACCATGACTGTCTGGTGACCGGCTGGGCGCAAAGCGGCGTGCTGTCGCACCAGTGTGACACCCTGCCCGGTGACAGCGGATCACCGTTGTTACTCAGGCAGGGAGAACAAGGCTGGTCGCTGATTGCGGTGCAAAGCTCTGCCCCCTCCGCGGAGGACCGCTACCGCGCGGATAACCGCGCCCTGGCCGTCACGGCCATCCGGGCGCAGTTGGCGGCGCTGGACCCGCGCGCCGGGGCTAGCTCAGCTGCTCCATAGCCTGCAGGATACGTTTGTCGGAGATCGGGTATGGCGTACCGAGTTGTTGCGCAAAATAGCTGACGCGCAGCTCCTCAATCATCCAGCGGATCTCCGTCACCTCCGGGGCGTCACGCCGGGCGGGCGGCAGTTTGTTCAGCCACTGCTGCCACGCCTGCTGCACCTGCTCCACTTTCAGCATCTGGGCACGATCGCGGTGCGGATCGGTCGGCAGTTTCTCCATCCGCCGCTCAATCGCCTGGAGATAACGCAGGGTATCCGGCAGTTTTTTCCAGCCGTTGCGGGTCACAAAGCCCCGGTAGACCAGCCCGGCCATCTGGCTCTTGATGTCAGAGAGCGCCAGCGCCATCGACATGTCCACCCGCCCTTTCAACCGTTTATTGATGTTGAACACCGCCGTCAGGATCTGCTCGACCTGCTGGGCAATCTCCACCACCGTCTCGTTGAGGCGCGCCCGCACAAATTCATGCAGGCGGGCAAAGTTCGCCTCATCCCAGGCCGGGCCGCCAAATTCGGCGATCAGCTTGTCGACGCCGCAGGCGATGCAATCATCAATCAGCTCCAGCACTTTGCCGTACGGGTTGAAGTACAGCCCCAGCTTGGCTTTGTTAGGCAGCTTCTCATGCAGGTACTTGATCGGCGACGGGATATTCAGCAGTAACAGGCGGCGCGTGCCCTGCCACATCGCCTGCTGCTGTTCCGGCTCGCTGTCAAACAGCCGGATGCCGATGCTCTCTTTCTCATCCACCAGCGCCGGGAAAGCGCGGACTTCATAGCCGCCGCGTTTTTGCTCGTAGCGTTCCGGCAGCGCGCCAAAGCTCCAGAGGTGCAGGCCGCTCTGCTCGATGCCGTCATCCGCCACCGCGGAGAGCGTCTCCTGCACTTTCTCTTTCAGCTGGCTGCGCAGCGCGGCCAGGTCTTTGCCTTCGCGCAGCGTTTTGTTTTTCTCATCCACCACCCGGAAAGTGATTTTCAGGTGATCGGGCACCTGATCCCACTGCCAGTCCTCGCGGGACACCGTGACGCCGGTCATTTTGCGCAGCTCTTTTTCCAGCGCGTCCAGCAGCGGCATCGCCAGCGGCGTGGTACGCGCCAGGAACGCCTCGGCATAGTTCGGTGCCGGGACAAAGTTACGCCGCACCGGTTTCGGCAGTGATTTGATCAGCGCAATAATCAGCTCGCGCCGCACGCCGGGGATCTGCCACTCGAAGCCCTGCTCCTCCACCTGGTTCAGCAGCGGCAACGGGATATGCACCGTGACGCCGTCGGCATCCGCACCCGGTTCAAACTGGTAGGTCACCCGCAGTTTCAGGTTGCCCTGATGCCAGAAGTTCGGGTAATCCAGTGCGCTGATGCTGGCCGCGCCCTCTTTGATCAGCATCGCTTTCTCAAAGTTGAGCAGATCGGCAGGCTGTTTTTTCCACCAGCTGTCAAAGTGCCGGGCCGAGATGACCTCATGGCCGATGCGCTGGTCATAGAAGGCGAACAGCGTTTCGTCATCCACCAGAATGTCGCGGCGGCGGGACTTGTGCTCCAGCTCCTCCACTTCCGCCAGCAATTTCAGGTTGGCGCGGAAGAAGGCGTGGCGCGTCTGCCAGTCGCCCTCCACCAGCGCATGGCGGATAAACAGCTCGCGGCAGAGCGCCGGGTCGATTTTGCTGTAGTTGACCGGGCGCGCCGCCACAATCGGCAGGCCGAACAGCGTGACTTTTTCCGTCGCCATCACCGCCCCCTGCGATTTCTCCCAGTGCGGTTCGCTGTAGCTGCGCTTGATCAGGTGCTGGGCCAGCGGCTCGATCCACTCCGGCTCAATTTTCGCCGCAATGCGCCCCCACAGGCGGCTGGTTTCCACCAGCTCGGCCACCATCAGCCACTTCGGCGGCTTCTTGAACAGCCCGGAGCCGGGGAACACCGCAAAGCGGGCGTTGCGCGCGCCGGTGAACTCCTGTTTTTCGGCGTCTTTCTGGCCGATGTGCGACAGCAGGCCGGTCAACAGCGCGCAATGCACCTCGCGGTACTCCGCCGGCAGGCTGTTGACCGGCAGCCCCAGCTCTTTCACCACCTGGCGCAGCTGGGTGTAGATGTCCTGCCACTCGCGCACCCGCAGATAGTTGAGGAAATCACTGCGGCAGAGCTTGCGGAACTGCGCCGACGACAGCGCTTTCTGCTGCTCTTTCAGGTAGTCCCACAGGTTCACAAAGGCCAGGAAATCAGAGTCTTTGTCGGCAAAGCGGCGGTGTTTCTCATCCGAGGCCTGCTGCTTGTCGAGCGGCCGCTCGCGCGGATCCTGGATCGACAACGCGGCCGTGATGATCATCACCTCGCGTACGCAGCCGTTTTTCTGCGCTTCCAGCACCATGCGCGCCAGCCGCGGGTCAATCGGCAACTGGGCCAGTTGCCGGCCCTGCGCGGTCAGCTGGTAGTGGCCCTTCTCATTGGTGTGGATTGCCCCCAGCTCCTCCAGCAGGCGCACGCCATCCTGGATGTTGCGCTTGTCCGGCGCTTCCACAAACGGGAAGGCAGCGATGTCGCCCAGCCCGAGCGAGGTCATCTGTAAGATCACGGACGCCAGGTTGGTGCGCAGAATCTCCGGGTCGGTAAAGGCCGGGCGTGACAGGAAATCCTGCTCGTCATACAGCCGGATACAGATCCCTTCGGAGACACGCCCGCAGCGCCCTTTGCGTTGGTTGGCTGACGCCTGTGACACCGGCTCAATCGGCAGCCGCTGCACTTTGGTGCGGAAGCTGTAGCGGCTGATGCGTGCGGTGCCGGGGTCAATCACATATTTAATGCCCGGCACCGTCAGCGAGGTTTCCGCCACGTTGGTGGCCAGCACGATGCGCCGCCCGGAATGGGACTGGAATACCCGGTTCTGTTCGCTGTTGGAGAGGCGCGCATAGAGCGGCAGGATCTCGGTATGCGGCAGGTTAAGCCGGTTCAGGCCGTCCGCCGTGTCACGGATTTCACGCTCACCGCTCATAAAGATCAGGATGTCGCCCGGCCCCTCGCGCCCCAGCTCCTCGACCGCGTCAAAAATCGCCTGTAACTGGTCGCGCTCGGTGTCGTCCGCGTCATCCGCCACCGGGCGGTAACGGACTTCCACCGGGTAAGTCCGGCCGGAGACTTCGATAATCGGCGCATTGTTGAAGTGGCGTGAAAAACGCTGCGGATCGATGGTGGCCGAGGTGATGATCACCTTGAGATCCGGGCGTTTCGGCAGCAACTGGCGCAGGTAACCGAGGATAAAGTCAATGTTGAGGCTGCGTTCATGCGCCTCATCGATGATCAGGGTGTCGTACTGCATCAGCAGCCGGTCTTGTTGGATCTCCGCCAGCAGGATGCCGTCGGTCATCAGTTTCACCTGGGTGGTGTCACTGACCTGATCGTTAAACCGGACTTTATAGCCGATGGCCCCGCCGAGCGTGGTTTCCAGCTCGTCGGCGATACGGTTGGCCACGGTGCGCGCCGCCAGCCGCCGCGGCTGGGTATGGCCGATCTGGCCTTTGATGCCGCGCCCGAGCTCCATACAGATTTTCGGCAACTGGGTGGTTTTACCGGAGCCGGTTTCACCGGCCACAATCACCACCTGATGGTCGCGCACTGCCTCCAGGATCGCCTGTTTTTTCTGGCTGACCGGCAGGTTTTCCGGGTAGGTGATGCGCGGGCGCGCGGCCATACGCTGGGCCACCCGCTGGCGGGCTGCCTCGATGTCCTGGCTGAGTTCGGCGGCGATCGCCTCCTGTGCCTGCGGATTACTGACCTTGCGGGCACCCTGCAGGCGACGCTGCAGGCGCTGTTGGTCACGGAGCATCAGGTCCGGCAGGTGCTGGGCCAATGCCGCGAGCGGAGATTTCACAATGGTGTTCCTTGTTGCTGGCAAGCGCCCGGAAGGCACTTGATTCTGAAAGAGTTCGGCTTTGGCGGGCCATACTGGTTTTTATGGTAGCACAGGCCGGGGCTGCTCCGGCACCCTTCGCACGGCCAGCGGTTCTGCTTGTTCAATAAAATCGAATAGAGTGCTCGAAATATTGCGCTTTTACTGTTGTGGCTTTGCCCCTACAGTAGCAACCATTCAACGGGCACACAGCCCTGACATGACGAACTAAGGAATGACCTATGAGTAAAGTTCTGGTACTGAAATCAAGCATCCTGGCGACCTATTCACAATCGAATCAACTGGCTGACTTCTTCACTGAAGAGTGGAAAGCAGCGCACGCGGCAGATGAAATCACTGTGCGTGACCTGGCTGCCAACCCGGTACCGGTACTGGACGGTGAGCTGGTCGGCGCGCTGCGCCCGTCCGACGCGCCGCTGACCCCGCGTCAGGAAGAGGCGCTGGCCCTCTCCAACGAATTGATTGAAGAACTGCAGGCGCATGACGTCATCGTTATGGCGGCACCGATGTACAATTTCAATATCTCCACCCAGCTGAAAAACTACTTTGACCTGATTGCCCGTGCCGGCGTCACCTTCCGTTACACCGAAAACGGCCCGGAAGGCCTGGTAAAAGGCAAACGTGCGGTGATCCTGACCACCCGCGGCGGCATCCACAAAGATACCCCGGCTGACCTGGTGAACCCGTACCTGACGCTGTTCCTGGGCTTCATCGGCATCACTGACATCGAGTTCGTGTTTGCGGAAGGCATGGGTTACGGCCCGGAAATGGCCAGCAAAGCGCAGGAAGAGGCGAAGGCCGCGATTAAGCAGGTTGTGGCCGCCTGATTCAGGTTGAGTTGATTACCCTCATTTTTTGCTCCTGATGTTTTGGGGTGAAGGTTTTGGGCGCATCCTTTAGAGGGTGCGCTTTTTTATTTGGGCCTGGAGACAATTCCGGTTGTCTGCCGGTGGAAGGTTTCGGTTGTCTGGCAGTGGAGGGTTTCGGTTGTCTGGCAGTGGAGGGTTTCGGTTGTCTGGCAGTGGAGGGTTTCGGTTGTCTGGCATCGCGTGTTGCCTGAGACACTGCGCCTCAACCGAGCAGGGCCTGCCGGCGCGCCGGCCCTGCACCCGCGCGCTTCCGGTGCCCCGGCTGAATCATTGCCCGCTCCCGCGGGTTCCCTCACTCCGCCTCCGGGCTTTTCGGGCCGCCGCTAATGACAGTCCCTGTCATGGGCGTCTTTCGCGGGCGTCCTGCCCGCTCACCC
>NZ_PJZI01000044.1 GCF_002858805.1 Chimaeribacter arupi | reverse complement strand
CAATAATTCTGCCGGGGCACCCAAAAGCGCGGGGATGCAAGGGGCGCGCGCTTACGCGCCCCTTGCGCGGTGGCGGCAGCGGAGCCGCAGAAGGAATGCAGGCGTTTGCCAACGCAACCAACCTCAATCCAAAAGCAAAAGGCCACCGCACATGAGCAACCGAAATAAGCCATCTCATAAACAACCGAAACAAACCACTTAACCCCAGTGGCGGCAGCAGGGCCGCCTTAGCCCTGCCGCGAAAACACCGCTATCACCGCATCGAGGTGCGCTTTCATCGCCCGCCGCGCCCCCGCGGCATCCCCCGCCTCGATGGCGTCAAGGATCGCCCGGTGCTCCTGCTCGGAGCGGTGCGGCATATCCTCCGGCGTGTAATTACGCTGCAACACCCGGAACATGCTGCCGTAACGGTGGCCGAGCAAGTGGCCGATGATAAAGGCGTAAGCCGGGTTGCCGCTGGCCTGGGCAATGCGGATGTGGAACAGCCGGTCGCCGGGGTGGGTTTCCGAGCCGGCGCGGTTATCCTCGCAGTTGCGCAGGTAAGCGGCGCGGATGGCGGCGCGCTCGTCTGCACTGGCGTAACGCGCAGCCAGCGCGGCGGTTTCCGGCTCGATTAGGCGGCGGGTCTGTAACAACGAAAAAGGCGGCAGCTCGCTGTTCAGGTCGAGGTCGATCCCCAGCTCCTCGTCCAGCTCGCCCCACTGGCCGCGCCCGGCCTGCGCCATCACCGGCTCCGGTGAGGCCGCCACCGGCGGGTGGCGCACGATCACGCCGTTGCCGACCTTCACATCCACCAGCCCCACCACTTCCAGCGCAATCAGCGCCTCCCGCACCGAGGCGCGGCTCACCTGCATTTGCGCCGCCAGATCGCGCTCCGACGGCAACCGGCTGCCGGGCGGAAATTCCCCCTTCTCAATCAGCCCGCGCAACTGATCGGCTATCTGCCGGTAAAGCCGCGGGTTTTCCAGTCTGGTAATCGGCATGGTGGCCCGTCTCCCTGTGGTCGGTTAAGCGATTCAGCCACCAATTCCCGGTTGTCGCCCTTGAGGAATTGTTATCGGCGTGTAAAAACTGAATCCGCGTTGATGATGTTTTGTGCAGCCGGTGCCCATCTTAGCAAACCACGCCGCCGGGTAAGCAATAACATTTCCAACCAAATTGGCCTGACCTTCAGGCTCTTTTTAGCCGGTCAGTGGCCTGACCATTAGACCTGAAAGCGAGGCACCCATGACCCAGTTTACCGCCCTGCGCGTTGAAGATATCCGCTTTCCCACCTCGCAGGCGCTGGATGGCTCCGACGCCATGAACCCGGACCCGGACTACTCCGCCGCCTATGTGATTCTGGAAACCGATGACCCGACGCTGAGCGGCCACGGCCTGACGTTTACCATCGGCCGCGGCAATGAGATCTGCTGTGCCGCCATCCGGGCGCTGGAGCACCAGATCGTCGGGCAGTCTCTGGAGGCGATCACGGCGGACATGGGCGCGTTCTGGCGGCGTTTCACCAGTGACAGCCAGTTGCGCTGGATCGGGCCGGACAAGGGCGCGATCCATCTGGCGACCGGCGCGGTGATCAACGCCGTGTGGGATGCGTGGGCGAAATCCTGCGGCAAGCCGCTGTGGCAACTGGTGGCGGATATGTCACCGGAGGAGCTGGTGCGCTGCATCGATTTCCGTTACCTCACCGACTGCATCACGCCGGAGCAGGCGCTGCGGCTGCTGACCGAGCGCGCCGAAGGGCAGGCGCAACGGCGCGAAAAATTGCTGGCGGAAGGTTACCCCTGTTACACCACCTCGGCGGGCTGGCTCGGCTACCCGGATGAGAAGCTGCGCCGCCTCTGCCAACAGGCGGTGGACGCCGGCTTCTCCTTCCTCAAACTCAAGGTCGGGCGCGACCTGGAGGATGACATCCGCCGGGTGCGCATCGCCCGTGAGGTGATTGGCCCCGACCGACAGTTGATGATTGACGCCAACCAGGTGTGGGAAGTGGATGAGGCGATCGACTGGGTCAACAAGCTGGCGTTCGCCCGGCCATGGTTTATTGAGGAACCCACCAGCCCGGATGACATCGAAGGCCACCGCAAAATCCGTGAGGCGGTCGCGCCGGTGAAAGTGGCGACCGGCGAGATGTGCCAGAACCGCATTATGTTCAAACAGTTCATCATGCGCGGCGCGATCGACGTGGTGCAGATTGATGCCTGCCGGATGGGCGGCGTGAATGAGGTGCTGGCGGTGATGCTGATGGCCGCCCGCTATAACCTGCCGGTCTGCCCCCATGCCGGGGGCGTCGGGCTGTGCGAGTACGTGCAGCACCTGTCGATGATCGACTACCTCTGCATCGCCGGGACGCACGAAGGGCGGGTGATTGAGTATGTGGATCACCTGCATGAGCATTTCGTCACGCCGTGCGAGATCCGTGGCGCGGCCTATATGCCGCCGCACGCACCGGGCTTCTCGATTGAGATGCACGCCGCGTCCCTCGACCAGTACCGCTTCCGGGGGTAACGATGCGCATCGATGCCCACCAGCATTTCTGGCGCTACCAGCCGCAGGCGTACGGCTGGATCAGTGACCAGATGGCCGTGCTGCAACGCGATTTCCTGCCCGGCGATCTGTTGCCGCTGCTGCAACAGCAGCGGATCGACGGCTGCATCGCGGTGC
Organism: Chimaeribacter arupi; assembly: GCF_002858805.1. GTDB lineage: Bacteria > Pseudomonadota > Gammaproteobacteria > Enterobacterales > Enterobacteriaceae > Chimaeribacter > Chimaeribacter arupi. The sequence goes on along the minus strand of NZ_PJZI01000044.1, from coordinate 35,417 downwards.
AGGCGCGCCAGAGCCTCGACGAGACACAAAGCCTGCTGGCGATGGCCGACGCCAACCCGTTTATCCGGGGCGTGGTGGGCTGGCTGCCGCTCACCTCACCGGCGCTGGCCGACGTGCTGGCCCCGTTGCAGGATCGCCCGGCGCTGCACGGGGTGCGGCACCTGGTGCAGGATGAACCCGATCCGGCCGCGTGGCTGCAACAGCCGGCGCTGGCGGGCGGGATGGAGCTGATTCAGTCACGCGGCTATGTCTATGAGCTGCTGGTGACGCATCGCCACCTGGCGGACGCCACAACCTTTGCGGCGCGTTATGACGATCATTGGCTGGTGCTGGACCACCTCGGCAAACCGGACATCGCCCGTGGCGCGGCGCACTGGGCGCGGCAGATTGCGCCGCTGGCCGCGCTGCCGCATGTCGCCTGTAAGCTCTCCGGGTTGGTGACCGAAGCCCCCGGTTTCCGCTGGACGCCCGCGCTGCTGCGGCCGTTTATCGACGCGGCGCTGGAGGCGTTCGGCCCGGATCGGCTGCTGGCCGGGTCAGACTGGCCGGTCTGTTTGCTGGCCGGTGAGTATGCGCAGGTCACCGAACTTTGTGAGCACGCGCTCACCGCCCTCAGCGACGCCGAGCGCGCCGCCATCCTTGGCGGCAATGCCTGCCGCCTCTACGGCTTACAGGAGCCAGACTATGCACCTCAACCTCACTGATAAGGTCGTCATCGTCACCGGCGGCGGCTCCGGCATCGGCGCGGCGATCTCCACCACGCTGGCTGATGAAGGGGCGATCCCGGTGATCGTCACCAATACGCCGCCGGAGCCGGGCTTTCTGGCCCAGCTTCAGCAACAACAACCGGCAACGACGGTGATCCTCGCCGATCTCTGCCAGGAAGCGGAGTGCCGCCGCGCGGTGGCGGAGACGCTGGCCCGTTTTGGCCACCTTGACGGGCTGGTTAATAACGCCGGGGTGAATGATGGCGTCAGCCTGGAGGCGGGGCGCGAGGCGTTTGTGGCCTCGCTGGAGAAGAACCTCGTCCACTACTACCTGATGGCGCACTTCTGCCTGGATGCCCTGCGCGCCAGCCGCGGCAGCATCGTCAATATCAGCTCCAAAACCGCGCTGACCGGGCAGGGCAACACCAGCGGCTACACCGCCGCCAAAGGGGGCGTGCTGTCCCTGACGCGGGAGTGGGCGGTGTCGCTGCTGGAGGACGGCATCCGTGTGAACGCAGTGATCCCCGCCGAGGTGATGACGCCGCAGTATGAGCGGTGGATCGACACTTTCGACCAGCCGCAGCGCAAACGGGACAGCATTACCGCCCGCATTCCGCTCGGCAAACGCATGACCACGCCGCAGGAGATCGCCGACACCGTGGTGTTCGCGCTCTCGCCGCGCTCGTCGCACACCACCGGCCAGTGGCTCTCGGTGGATGGCGGCTACACCCACCTCGACCGGGCAATCACATGAGGATCTGTCAGGCGCTCGATCTGGTCGACTCCCCGGCGCTGATTGCCGAGTATCAGGCGCACCACCAGCGCATCTGGCCGGAGGTGGCGGCGCATCTGCGGCAGCACGGCATCCTCGACATGGAGATTTACCGCCTCGGCACGCGGCTGTTTATGGTGATGGAGGTGAGTGACGCCTTCGACCCGGCCACGTTTGCTGAGGCAAGCAACGCCAACCCGCACATTCAGCGCTGGGAGGCGCTGATGTGGCAGTACCAGCTTCCCACCCCGTGGACGCCACCGGGTGATAAATGGGTGACGATGGACCGCCTGTTTTCCCTTGCGGATCAACCCGCAGCGCAGTAACCCGGCGCGCCGGACGCGCCAATGATGCGTTATCCAACCTGGATCAAGGAGTTAACATGCTAGTCAATAAAAGTGCGTCACTGTCGGCCAATACCGGCCAACTGGCCACCAGCGGGCGCTGGGCGCTGATGCTGGTCACCAGCTTGTTCTTTATGTGGGGGTTGTCGTATGGGCTGCTGGATGTGTTGAACAAACACTTTCAGGAGACGTTGCACGTCACCAAGGCGCAGTCCGGCCTGTTGCAGGCGGCCTATTTCGGTGCCTATTTCCTGGTGGCGCTGCCCGCCGGGCTGTTTATGGACCGCAAAGGCTATAAAGCGGGGATTCTGGTCGGGCTGTGCCTGTATGCCGTGGGCGCGCTGCTGTTTGTGCCTGCTGCGTCTGCCAACAGTTTTGCACTGTTCCTGCTGGCGCTGTTTGTGATCGCCAGCGGGCTGGGCTGCCTGGAGACGGCGGCGAACCCGTACGCCACGGTGCTGGGTGACCCGGCCGGGGCGGAGCGGCGGCTGAACCTGGCGCAGTCGTTTAACGGGTTGGGGCAGTTTATCGGCCCGATGATCGGCGGCACGCTGTTTTTCTCCGCCACCCAGGCGCAGGGCAGCGGGCAGGAGTCGGTGAAGATTACCTATGTGGCGATTGCCGGGCTGGTGTTGGTGATCGCCTTCCTGTTCAGCCGCACCCGGCTGCCGGACATCCGTGAGAGCGGCGACGCACCGGGGGAAGCACCGCGCGGCCTGTGGCAGCACCGGCACTTCGTCGGCGGCGTGGTGGCGCAGTTCTTCTACGTGGCGGCGCAGGTTGGCGTAGGGGCGTTCTTTATCAACTACGCCACCGAGCACTGGCATAACGTCTCGAACCAGAGCGCCTCGTATCTGCTGTCGGTGGCGATGATCAGCTTTATGGTCGGGCGGTTCTTCAGCACCTGGCTGATGGGGCGCGTGGCGGCCACCACGTTGCTGATGCTGTATGCGCTGGTGAATATCGTGCTGTGCGGACTGGTGGTGCTGAGTATTGAGAACGTGTCAGTGATTGCGCTGGTGGCGGTGTTCTTCTTTATGTCGATTATGTTCCCGACCATTTTCGCTTTGGGCGTGAAGAATATGGGCGTCCACACCAAGCGTGCCAGTTCGTTTATGATCATGGCGATTGTCGGCGGCGCGATTATGCCGTACTTCATGGGCGCACTGGCGGACCATTACCACACGGCGATCTCCTACCTGTTGCCGATGGCCTGTTTCGCGGTGGTATTTGTCTACGGGCTGAGCCAGCGCCGGGCGCAGAAGGCGGGGCATTAACCGGTAAGACCTGCTGTCAGCTCAGCGATACCCGTTGTCAGCTGCTGCCGGAGCGGCGATACCCGGGCGTTGTTGGGCATTGTTGGGCGCTGTGAGATGTATCGCGACAGGTTGGGAGACTGACGGGGCGACCAGTGGGCGAGGCGTCCCTCCGGGAACCTCGTCCACTGTTTCCCCTGTTATTGGGCGTTGTGCGTTGCTGTGAGAGATGTCGCGACAGGGCTGAAGCCTCTCGGGGAGTTATAGTCGCTGTGGTGTATGTTGCGATAAGGCCGGGGACTGGCGGGGCGACCAGCAGGCGAGGCGTCCCTCCGGAAACCCGGTCTGCTATTTCCCCTAATAATGGGCGTTGTGGGTAGCTGTAAAAGGTATCGCGACAGGGCTGAAGTTGCACGGGGCGTTATGGGCGCTGTGAATGACGTTGCGATAAGTTCTGAGACTGACGGGGCGACCAGCGGGCGAGGCGTCCCTCCGGGAACCTCGTCCGCTGTTTCCCCTGTTAATGGGCGTTGTGAGTTGCTGTCAGAAGCGTTTGTGACTGTCAGTCATGACTGTTGTTATTCACCAGCGCCGTGACCAGATCGTTTACCCCGTCACTCATATTGGTGAAGCGCGTCAGTTCGGTGCGCGTCACCACCACGAACACGCCGATATTCTTCTTCGGCACCATCGCCATATAGGTAATGAACCCGCCACCGCCACCGGTTTTCTGGATGATGGTCGGGCGGCCGTTTTTCGCGGCCATCGTCACCCAGCCCAGCCCGAGCGCATCCGCCTGGCCCGGCACGTCCATACCTTTCAATGAGACCAGCTCACTGCGGCGGAAGTACATGGTCTGGTCACGCGTGGCGACCACAGACGGCGCACGGCCGTTGAAGGCTAAGAACTGCTGCATCCAGCGTTGCATATCTTCCGGCGTGGAGTAGACGCCGCCACTGCCCGCCGCCGCAATGGTGCTGCGGCAGGCGCTGCTGCCTTTGCCGACCATCAGCCGGGCGCATTGTGCCGCCGTAGGAGTGAAAGTGGTGTTGACCATGCCGAGCGGGCCGGTGACTTTCTCACGCAGCAGCGTAGGGTAGGGCTTACCGGTGGCGTTGGAGAGCGCATCGGCCAGCAGGTCATACCCCAGGTTTGAGTAAGCGGCATGGACGCCCGGCGGTACGGTAACCTTGGCGGAGCGCAGGTATTGCCAGCGGTTGGCCTCAGTCGGCCAGGTGAACACCGTGCGCCCGGCTTTGCCGCCCGGCTGCTCACGCGGCAGGCCGCTGGTGTGGGTGGCGAGGTTCAGCAGGGTAATCGGCTGGCGCGCATTATAGGCGGGCACCCGGGCGCCGGGTGGTGCATATTTTTTCAGCGGATCCACCAGCCGGACTTTACCTTCGGCGGCCAGTTTCACCATCACTTCGCCGGTCATCAGCTTGGTCAGCGAGGCGATGCGGATCATCGTGTCCGGCCGCGGGCGCAGGTCGTTACCCGGCTGGGTTTCCCCATAACTGCGGAACACCTGCTGGTTGTTATCAATCACCACCAGCGCCATGCCCATCGCACCGCTGTTATAGAAAATGTGCTCTGCAAAGGTATCGACGACCTGTGAGGTCAGCTGCGCCTGGGCAAAGCCGCGCATTGGCAGCGTCGCCGCGACCAGCCCGAGCAATAAAGAGGGGAGTAATTTAGCCAATCTGGTTTCCATGAGAGGCAAGAGACAAGTGGCGAATATCATAATGGCAACCGCCGCATCTGGCAGGCAGAAAATGCGGCCGATACTAAAAAAAGTGTGAACAATCCTCACGCCCGCGCTGCGCACGCCTGGTAGGGCAGGGCGATGAAGCGCTGATTTTTTCGTCACTTAAGCGCAGACAAAAGGGATAACAGTTGCATGGCGATCCTGGGCAGGTATAATGCACCCGTTTTCCGCATACTACTTCAGTGCCGAAGTGGCGAAATCGGTAGACGCAGTTGATTCAAAATCAACCGCCGCAAGGCGTGCCGGTTCGATTCCGGCCTTCGGCACCATCGAGTATGTAAATAGACGTCTAAGGACGTCTTTTTTTATGTCTGAAATCCAGGAAACACAAGGTCTCCCTGAGTTACTACAGAAAATAGATGACTACATTGGCAGACTATTCACCCGTTGAGCAACAGAACTCACCCTGCTTATCTTCATTCGCTTAAATAAGCTGCGTTTTGCACGTTAGTCAGAGATTGATTTCGAAAAATCAATGTGGATGATCCCGCCAGAACGAGAGCCTATTCCCGGTGTAAAACATGCCTACCTAGGCTCAAAATGCGCAAACCGCATTTAGTACCGCTTTTAAAGCAAGCACTGGCGAGCCTGAAGCAGACAAAACAGTTTTGCGGGAAGCACGAGCTGATTTTTATTGGCGATCATGATCCGCGTAAGCCAATGAGTGAAAACACCGTAAACGGAGCGCTGCGAGTAATAGGCTATGACACTAAGGCTGTGAGGTTTGTGGTCATAGCTTCCGCACTATGGCTTATAGTTCATTGATTGAGTCAAGTCTATAGTCGAAAATCAGATCGCTCAGACCTGAGCCAATAAATTTAGAGGCATTACTTCTGTCCTAAAAATTATTATGTAAAGGCAGTATATGCCCTCCTCTGGACCTTCTTATCGTAAAACCATTGTTAATATATTTTAGGTTAAAACGTGCTTGATATTAAGTAAAAGCAGGTAATTCTCCGTTATCAAGATAATCAAGGAGATTGGTATTGTTTAGAATCCCTCTATAGAAAATAGCTTCCCATCTGTTTGGTGACTGACTTTCATGTTGACGTTTGAACCGGCGTATTATTCTTGATGCTCTGTCAGGTTCAGCATCTTGACGTTCTAATGACATCGTGCGTAGTAATGCCATATATTCATTTCGACAGAATTCATCAAATCGCTCTAAAAAATTAACACCATTGATGTGTCGCTTTAATAATTCATTAAGCTCGTTATTATCCCCATTCTCAAGAATTGTTAGTTCGAATGTTGGCGTAGCAAAGGGCTCTTCTATATCAATGCTTAAGTTAACTTGTTCAATAGGGTCAAAATACGGATGTATGTAAATCTTGTCTCTATTCTCATCAAAATAATCCGAGCTTTTATTCTGCTGACATTCATTACACATTGGTGTTAAGTTAGCAATAATTACAGCTAATTCAGGATACATAGTTTTGGGCAAGTAATGGTCTAATGTTGTCGGCTTTCCCGGTTCCCCACAACATGGGCAAAATAATAGGTTATGCCCCCGCCTTAAATCTTCAAGAATATCGTAAGGTGTTTTCCCCTCATCAGGAGAGTATAAATTAATAAGGGCTTGTTTTCTTTTCTCTCTTAATCTCTCTTTGGGTGATATATGTCTATTAGCATCAGTTGTTTTTTCTTCTTCTTTTTTTAATGATTCTTCTGAGAAATATAGTGACAGGTCGATAGGTGCAATAAAACGTGGATCACCATGACGTTCCAGATAGTTTTCTACATGTAATAACCAATCATTAGTTAAGCTATTATAGAAATCTTTATACCACTTTCGTTCTGAAATGATAGTTCTAAGCACCGTAATAGAATTGTATTCAGGTAAAGACAATCTAGCGACCATGATTTTTTCTCGCCAAGCTCATTATTTTCATGATCATTTCTTCGTTAATCTCTTCTTTCAAAAGTTCAATTAATTTTTCAGGATCTTTGATATTTTGTAGCTGCATCTTAAGCCATTCATCAAAAGGCTTAGAGATCGATTTATCGCCGAAAACATAAGAAGAAATTCTCTGAACATTACCGCCAAATGTTTCAAATGGTGGAGGAACTATTTCAAGTTCGTCATCCTTATAGCGGAATATATGTACACATTTTGACGGCACTTCACGTGTAATAGATAGGGAATGAGTAGCTAGAATAGCTTTAGAGCGAAACGGTTTAAGCAATTTTTTTAGTAGACCAATGAATTCTATTTCAAGGTTAGGGTGTAAAAATAATTCAGGTTCATCAATCACAATTAAGCTATTTTCTTTTATTGCACCGACAACATTAATTGCTATGTATACAAATAATCGTTGGCCAGAACTAAGATGTACAATCTTTCCATCTTTAACAAAGATTACACCATCATTTAGCAGTATAGAATCCCTTATTAAATCTAGATGTTCAGCCCATTTTACAATATTTACGGCAGGGAGATATTTTTCATTATCAATTATGACTATATCTGTCCCGAGATAGGATGAGTTATCTTCTGGAGATAATCTTAGAACACAATAATCATAGCTAATGGCAGATTTTAGTGCAGAATCGACTGAGTTGAGTTTATTTATTCTATTTTCAATGAATTTGTATTTATTATCATCAGATATCATTTCAAGTAATGACTCACTTGAATTTAAAGCTGGTAAGTTTCGACTGATACCAATTGTCCCATTATCTCTCATTTGCCTGAAGCCAAAATATTGATATGCTTTTTTATCTTGTAAGTTGTCTTTTTCTAGATCTAAGCTGAATTCTTCAAAAGGGCTATAAGAAACAAGAACAAGCTTACTTATGTTAGGTCGTTCATCAAATGGAGTATGTTTATTCTTTTCAAGTATGCGCTGTTCCCCCATTCCTATTTGTAACCAATATTCGACAAGTGATTTTAGACAATGAGATTTACCAATTCCATTCGGCCCAATGATAACGTTAATATCATAAGGCAATAAAGTAGATTCAAATTTAAATGGTATCTTATTTACTCCGCCATCTTTTGTTAAAATATTTAACTGAAAGTTTCTTATTTCCGCATGAATATTCTGGAATATCAGGTAACCGTCTAGATAGGCTTTATTTGCTCCACTTTCTCGGAGTAATGACGTTTTAAAGGCATCTTGTTCTATGAGTCTATTAGATATTTCATTATGGTAAACATTTTTGTTAAAACCTGCATCGTTCAGATCATTCAGAAGATTGATCGTTAATTCCTCACCTATTTTAGATATGAGTATTTGATAAAAATCAATATCAGATGGAAGAGCTATATAGTTGGAATTAGGAATGGGGAATATTCCATCCCATCCATCTTTACATAATTCATCTAGTTTTATTGCCGTATTATCGACATTTTCAATTAATAATTTAATTGAAAAATCAAATGAAATAGATTGATTGTTAATGTATATTTTCGCGTTTAAAGTAGTTTTATATCCATAATCATCCCAATTATTACTACTCAGAGATAAAACATCACTAAATTCTGGTTTTGCTGGTGGAACTTCTCTCCAGAATAGATTAGGTGTGTAAACAATCTTCATCGCTAAAATACCTTTTGAGATAATGAAGTAAATGACTCATTAGCTAATTCATGGCTTTTAATTAACTTTGTTCTCAAATCCATTATTTTCCTGAAAGCTTTGCAAAAATCTTTTTGTACATTGATCTCCGGGAAAATAATCTCGGTTTCTTCAAATTTGCTTTTAGATATATTTAGCATCGATCCACTTGTTCCGGTCGCTTGTTTAGTTAATAACTCGCGGACTTTTTCATTTTGTATTAAGATCAGAAAAAACTCTGGTAACAATAGCTCATGATTTAGCTGGATCGACCATAATTTATCAGGAAGGAAAAGGTTATCATAATCCTGATGGACCATACATATTGCAGCAACTAACTCTCTAGTGTTTGCACGGCTAAATAGCAAATCTCCCTTCTTAGGGAGTATAAGTTTTTTCGAAGCAGGAATGGTTTCACAGTCTACTACTTTATTTTCTTCCGGCTTGAATACTCCAGAAGTCACCGAACTAATTTTCAAAACGCCAAATTCATCCGATTCACAGGGAATGTTTTCTCCAGTGGCACTCCAACCTGAAGTAATGATTAGCACACCTTTTTTTATTTTATTTTTTTTCCATCCTTTAGGGTTTCCTACAGGATCACCAAACATCTCCAAAAACGTAACACGCAAAAAATCATCAGCCAGTTTGATAGCTTGCTCGCGTTTTTGGCGTATACCATCGGCTTTATCAAGAATAGCTGCAATTCGTTTTTGTTCTAATAACGGAGGGAGAGGAATCTCTACCTTAGTTAAACCCTGGCCAGTAATTTGTGGTTGTGCTGAGCCAGAAATCACATCGTCAAATCCCCGCTTTAGAAAAAAATAGTACAAATACTTGATGTCAACTTTACTTCGGTCTATATCGTCCAATGCCATGGCATTCCCATTAATATATGCCATGGGCTCAGAAATGTGCACATTACCGCAAGTCGCTCCACGGCAAGTAATCATCAACGTTGGGAATTCATGCGTGAATTTAGAATAAAACCCTATTTTCCCATTTGCACCATAAACTGGGTAACCTGATTCAAGTAAACTACTGGCAGCTATAGTTTTCCACTGTTTTGGTCTACAAATATCATGAAGTTTCACCATCGGCCAACTCACAGCATCCCCTCCAGCTCATCCAGATCCGCCTGAATCTCTTTCTCTAGGTCCTTCAATTGCTTCAGTATCACCTTCGGATCTTCATACTCCTCCGCCTGATACACCACTTCTTTATAACGGTTAATGGAGAGGTCGTATTTCTGCGCAGCAATATCACCTTTCGGTACTACAAACGCCGCCTGGGTACGATCTTTAAAATCAATGCCAGCCTCTATCCCTTTCGGATATTGTTGCTTCAGCAACGAGGAAAATTTCTCGCCCATAAAGTTATCAACCGGCAATCCGCGCAGGGTACGGTAATGCTTCCAGCTTGCCAGCAGATGTGGCAGATCGTTGTCTTTTACCGGGTTGCGCTTGTCATCCAGGCTGTAGCCGTCATTGTGCAGGTCGTAGAACCATACCTCATCCGTCTGACCACCTTTAGTGAAGATCAGGATTGCTGTCGCCACGCCCGCATAAGGCTTGAATACGCCAGAAGGTAAATTAATCACCGCTTCCAGTTGGTTATCTTCCACCAGTGTTTTACGGAGCGATTGATGCGCTTTGCTAGAACCAAACAGCACGCCCTGCGGAACGATGGTTGCGCTGCGTCCACCCACTTTCAACATTTGCAGAATCCGCGCCAAGAAGAGCAGCTCGGTTTTCTTGGTTTTCACCATCGCCGACAGCGTTGAGTCGATGTCTTCCTCATCCAGTGAACCGGTAAACGGCGGGTTTGCCAGAATCAGATTGAAGCCGTTTTTGCTGGCTTGTGGAAAGTTGGTGCTGAAGCTCTGGCTCATGGTGTCCTGATAGTGAATATCCGGTGCTTCCACACCGTGCATAATCAGGTTCATGGCGGCGATACGCAGCATCGTGGTATCAAAGTCGTAACCGTGGAACATGTTGTTATCCACATGGTTACGCCATGGCGTCAGCAGATCTCCAGTAAAGATTTTTTGCTCTTCCAGTTCCCCGCGTTCGTTGGTGCCAATCTCAGTATGAATCGACTCCAGCGAACTGTACTTCTCCAGCAGATATTCATAGCTGGTTGCCAGAAAACCACCGGTGCCACAGGCCGGATCGCAAATCGTCTCACCGCGCGCCGGATTCGGTTCCATCATTTCGACTATCGCGCGGATAATGTGGCGCGGCGTGCGGAATTGACCATTGATCCCTGCGGTAGTCAGCTTGCTTAACAGGTATTCGTAGAGATCGCCTTTGGTATCGCCACGATCAAGTGGCAGATTCTTGATCACCTCCACGGCTTTAGTCAGCAATGACGGCTTAACGATCTCCAGACGAGCATCTTTCATAAAGTTGCCCAACAGCGTCACCTTCGACGCATCAGCCTGGCCGAGTTGGCGGAAATGCTGAAAGACGCCATCGCGCACTACTTCCATCATTTCATCCGAGCCAAGATTGCTGTAGTAGCTGAAACGGAACTCGTGCTGTTCTGGGGCAAAGCGCGGTTTAAAATCAATACCCGCGATTTGTTTACGCTTCTCGTCCCGTTGTTCCTGGGTATCCAGCATACGGGAGTACATTAGGTAGGTGATCTGTTCGATTACGGTCAGCGGGTTAGTAATGCCGCCTACCCAGAAATCTTCCCATAGTCCGTCGATTTTACTTTTTAATTCACCGGTAATCATTGTTAACGTCTATACCCTGTTATAAATACAAAAGCCCCGTGCCGGGGCTTGTCATGCGCGTATTATACCGTCGCTCTGTCGGTCACAACACCTAACTCTTCGACTATCTTTTGCAACCGGACAATTTGCTCTAAATCCGGGAACACACCAGTAACGCCTTCGTTGTGGATATGCGTAAACGGCTGTTCAAAGAGCTGCCGCATTTCAATGGTGCCATAATCACGGATATGGTTTTTCAGCAGTGACAGGAAGCGCAATTGCTGGCTGGTCAGGCTGTTATCAGCGGCGAACTGCGCAAAACGCACTTCTACCGCGTCGCTGTCCATCCCGATGATGGTACGTAGCAGTTTATCCAGGCTAGCGGTTGCCTGGGGGTAGAACTCTTTCAGTGCCCGGATATCGACATTCGGATTCTGGATCAGCACCAGCTTCGCCAGCTCATCCAGCTCGCTTTGCGTGACCGGCTCGCCATTGCGGATTTTTTTCAGTACCGGATTTTGCTGGAACAGTGGCTCCAGTGCCCCCTGAACTTGTTGGCGATAAAGTTTGAAATCAATCGAACGGATGTTGGTTTTGCGGGTTTCCGTCTGGATGAGATTCGCATCTTCGGTAATATCCACCTGTATAGAGCCGAATTGCGGCGTCGCATCTTTCTCCATCAGGTGCATTATGCCGCGCAAATGAATACGGATATCCTCCAGCTCTTCCAGGCTGGCTTGCTTCCACCAGCCTAAATCACGAAGCTGATTAATCCGCTGTCCCTGTTGTTGCACCTGAGCCAGATGCGGCGGTAGACGTTCCACTTTCTCGATGATGACCGGCCAGAGTACATCCAGCTCTTCCGGGTTGGTATAACGGGCGTTTTGCGCCGCCAGAATATCCATATCGAAACGCATTGCGTCACTCTGCCCGCGCACGTCCAGCCACTGCATCAACGGGGCCAGAACGGATAATAGATCCTGCTGTGTTTTCGGGGAAAGCTGGCGCAACACCTTTTTATCGCTGTACTGCGCTTTTTGCTGCCACTTTTCCTGTACGGCAATAGATTTTTCATCCAACGCGTTGATCTGCTCACAGAGCTGGTGAGCGACTAAATCCACCGCCTGTTTGTCGAACTTACGCTGCGCAGCGGCCCCTAGTGTAATCCACGCCTCGAAGCGTTTTTGCGCCAGCGATTTTGTCGCTGTCACTTCGGCCTCTTCGGTATGCAGTTCGTGATACTCAAAGTTGCCCCAGTGATCGAAAATGCGGAATTTCTGTTTATCCAGCGGCTTACCGTTATCATCGTAGCCGTACAGCCCTGAACAAAGACGCGTACCACGACCAATCATCTGCCAGAACTTTACTTTCGATTTGACCGGCTTGGCAAAGACCAGATTTACAATTTCCGGGACATCAATACCGGTATCGAGCATGTCAACAGAGATAGCGATGGTCAGCTCTTTGTTGGTGCTTTCATCCAGCCCTTTAAAATCGTCAATTAGTTGCTCGGCACGGGGATCGTAGTTATCGATGACCTGGCAGAAGCGTCCGGCAAACTGCGGGTACATGTCGTCGAACAATTCATTCAACAATAGTGCGTGTTTGTGGTTACGGGCGAAAATGATGGTTTTACCGGGGAGCTGGCCGTCCCGATCTTTCAGGCCATTTTCCATCAGGTTACGCAGGATATAGCGGTTAGTGTCTTTGTTATAAATGGCTTGATCCAGCGCCTTGCCATCAAATTCCAGAGTATTGGGATCGATACCCTGTTCCTCCAACTCGCGGATTTGTGCGTCGCTTAATTTCTCCCGTCTGATGCCTTCGCGCAGGAATTCCGTAGTGTGCGTAACAACTTCATAGGGAACCAGGTTGTTATCGGCGATGGCATCTTCCAGGCTGTAGTTAGCGGTAGGGATTCGCCCCTCACAGCCGAACAGGCCGAAGGTAGTTTTACTCACCATATCGATCGGCGTGGCCGTCAGGCCAATCTGGAGAGCATCAAAATACTTAAACAGATCGCCGTAGACGTTATAGATAGAGCGGTGAGATTCATCGGCGATGATCAGATCGAAATAACCGACATCGAAATGATCCATGATTTTCATCATGCCGGGATAGGTGGCGATATAAATCCTCGCATTCTGCCTATCAGCTTTCTTCGATTTTCCAACTACATATAACGGCTCATTGGTAAATTGATTAAAGGCATTTGCCGACTGTTTACGTAGCTCTTTGCGGTCACAAAGGAATAAGACGCGTTTTACCCAGCGAGCATCAATCATCAGTTTGCTTAGCGCAATCGCTACACGGGTTTTACCGGTGCCGGTGGCCTGAACGATTAATGACTGACGATATTTATTTGTAAAACGTTCACTCACGCGGGCAATGGTTTCTAATTGATAAAGACGCCCAGCGACTGCCTTACCTTCATTGTCTTTAACATGCGGCACACTGTTCAGCGGCAGACGGGTTTCACGCTGTTGAATAAGATATTGCAGGCTTTCCTTGCTGTAGAAGCCAAATACCCGGCGTGGAGGATAGCCATGAGTTTTATGGTCGTCCCACAGCCAGATGTCGTAGCCGTTGGTATAGAAGATGACCGGACGCTGACCATATTCCTTTTCAAGCCAGTCTGCATACAGTCGGGCCTGAATTCGTCCTTGCTCGGCATTGACGCTGGTTTTTTTTGCCTCTACCACCGCCAGCGGTTTGTGTGCTTCATCCCATAAGACATAATCCGCATAACCGTTGCCGGTTGCGGTAGGCTGTTCTTTTACTGGGTGTTCCTGTGTAACCTGATCGGTATTTTTAAGTTCTTCACCTACATTCCAGTCAGCAGCAAGCAGGCGGGAGTCAATCAGGCGTCGGCGGGTTTCCGCTTCATCAATAGAGAGGATATCGGCAACATGCTGGTTACGTGCTCTGGCTTCATTCAGGCGCTGAGTAAGGTGTTCGGCCTTCTCCTGCTCTTGCTGTAGTGCGCGTTGTAACGCCAGTTCACGCTCACGGCTTTCATCCTGAGCTCTGATTGCATCTTCCAGACGTTTATCATCTGCACGACCTGAAGATTGTGTTAACGGAGGGAGAGAGAATTTGGGGCAGTCATCAACATTCCCGTGTGCGTAGCGAACATACAGCCAAATCCCTAGTAAATACGCTTCCTTGAGCAGCCAGTAGGTATCTTTAGCTTTAATACGTCCGCCATGCGCGGCGCGGTTACCGTGGATACGTAGTGCATCCATTTTCATGATGATGGCTTCCGGCATCATGCTGGTAAAGACATCCGCATTCATTAAATCGTAAAGATTCGCCTTAATACCTTCCGGCAGTCGTTCCTGACGATACAACCAGCGCACCATCAATTCAGTGTAGTTGCGCAGCTTAACCAGACAGCTTTCCGGATCAGAGTGGACATAACGTTCCGCCATATACGCGAGTTCCGCCAGCTCCGGCCACTGGCTGCGCAACATTTCAAAATTGAGAGACTGCTCCATCAATCATCGCCTTATGTCGTGGATACAACAGAATTTTTGGAAAGAATATCACATTAATCTAATTGACGAAGTGAGCTTGATGGCATACCGATGCTATGTATTAATTGACGTAACCGCTTTGAATAGTTCAAACATCTATTCACTACTGTTGGTGACGATGATTTTTTATACTGAGAATCAGAATAGCCTTTTCAAACGGTATCAGTTCAGGAGCATTTCAACATTATGACTACTCTCGTTTTTTCCTACTCACATGTAGATGAAGCACTACGCAATGAACTTGAGAAACATTTGTCACCTCTGAAGCGAATGGGGAAGATCACCACATGGCACGATCGCCGCATTGTTCCTGGGCAGGAGTTTGAGCGTCAGATCGATCAGTACTTTTCGCAAGCAGATATCATCCTGCTACTGATCAGCAGCGATTTCATTAATTCTGATTACTGCTATCAGGTTGAAATGGCTAATGCGCTTGAGCGGCACAAACGAGGTGAAGCGGTGGTCATTCCTGTGATCTTAAGAGAGTGCGCCTGGCATCAGCTACCGTTCGGTAGCATTATGGCGGCGACAATCGATGGTAAGCCGATTACCCGATTTTCCAGCCATGATGAAGGCTATGTTCAGATCGTCGATGCTGTCTCCCGAGCCATTGCCAATTTGGAAGCGAAAAAGCCGCAGCAGAGTGTGCACGCTGCAGCTCCGGTGAATCCGATGCTTCAGGCAGCAGACACCGTTTTTACACCGCGTTCCAGCAATCTTTCCCTACCCAAGAGCTTTACCGACCTGGATAAAGATCGCGCCCTCCACGAGGGTTTTGAGTATGTCGCTCGTTATTTTGAAAACTCGCTGGATGAACTTAAAAATCGTCATGCTGGGTTAGACGTTGATTTCCAGCGAATTGATGCGAATTCATTCACTTGCTCAGTGTATGTCAATGGTAGCAAGGTTGGTCAATGTGGCATCTGGCGTGGCAATCAACACCATGGAATGGGGGATATCTGTTATAGCCAGGGTAACGTTGTTCGAAACAGCATTAACGAAAGCCTGAGCCTTGCTGATAATGGTCAATCTCTCGGTTTCCGTGCTCTGATGGGCGGATTTAGCAGCGGTAACTCACGAGAAGAGCTGCTGACAAACGAAGGGATGTCAGAACATCTCTGGGGAATGTTCTTCGGAGTAATCAAGCAACGTATGTCTCGATGATTAATCGCCCCAGAATCGTTTACTTAGCCCAATTTGAACGAAGCCGGTACTGACAAATTACGATAAGGATATAGAAATGGTACAACTTAACCTTGCCAAGGTGCTGTTACTTGGAGACGAAAGCAATGGATATGTCCGTTACGAAATATTTTTAAAAGAAGGAAAACGCACTGACTATCCTGAAAAAATTGTAGTTTACCGTGAAAAGATGTTGGTGGAAAACGGAGATAAGTATTGGGTCAAAACAGATGAAATTATCAGTCTGGAGCATCTAGGATTCCAAGAGGGAGGATTACAAATGACAATCGCTGATCAAATGCGTCCTAGTCGGGATATGTTTTCAGCCATAGAGGAATGTAAAAAACATTATCTTAATGGCTGTTAACTCTAATATTTTAGACCATACTAATTCAACATTGATGATATCATTTGCGATTTATTGCTAAAGCTGCCAATGCGTAAATAATATTTATTATGGTAATTGTTAGTACATTGCATTTTTTCTGATCTTAAATATCGTGTCAGGTAAGAAGTATTGTAGATGTTAAATAAACTGTTGCTCATCTGCATCTGATTTCACATAGGGCAATGATGTCGACCATTGCCCTTTAATCCTATTTCGGTATGTTCAAATCATAGGCATAGTGTCGTATGCCAAGTGGTACTTTAGTTCACCGCTGTAAAGATGACAGGCATAACGACCATAAAGTGCGGTATACATCCCCTACACCCGCTTCCCCACAACACCATCAATAAACGCCCACACCTGCTTCTGCTTCCGCTTCGAAAGCCTCTCTACCCGGCGCAGGGCCTGCATCAGCTCCGGTTCCGCCTTGTACTGCGGTTTCTCCTCCTGCACCTCTTTCGCCATCAGCACAATGCACCCCTTCATCACCCGCACATCAACTTCAGTCCCGGTATCAAACCCTGCCGCTGCCAGCCATTTGCCTTTCATAATTACTGCTGGAATACGGGTGTAATCTGGATAACGGCTCGCATAACTGACTTTTAAACGGCGAATAGTCTCCTGGGTGGCTTCTGTTCCTGAATTTTCTGCAATACAATCCTGTGCAGCCATAATGACTACCTCCATTAGCTATTGTGGTCAGCGGTAAAGGTGTGTTGCTGCACATCTTTACCGCGCTTAATTACCCTGTAAAAATAGCCAGTTACGCAATGAAAAGCCAGATGAAAATAAATGAAAATCATCGGAGAAATAATGCGACATGTATTCCTTTTTTATTAGGGTAAATAAAAGAAGTCTGAGGGTTTTAAATATAATAAGGCACGCAATAAACGCGTGCCTTATTATTTCAGCTCAAATCATGTAGCGCTTTATCCAGCGGCGGGGTGAGCGCCATATCCAAGAATTCGACCTCTAATCCGCGGCGTTCTGGGGTGCAGCACATCACACCGACTCTCACAGATCCTGCCGGGAAATAGCTTAAGCGCAGCAGCGGCCAGTGCCGGCCGTCGGTGGAGTACTGTAACCGCAGGCTGTCGCCTTTGCGGGTCAGGCGGAGCCAGAAGGTGCACGGGTCGCCGGGGAAAATGCCGGTCGCCCAGTCGGAGTGGCTGAGCGTCAGCACGCTGCCGATGGCGGGCGCGCCGTCGTTGTACTCGATGCCCGCTTTCAGCCAGTGCTGGTCGTCGGCCATCAGCATAATCCCGGCCTGATCGTAGAGCGTGTTGAAGTCGGCGCATACTTTCACCTGAAAGGTGAAATCGTCGGCCGCATCTGTTGCGTAAATATGGCCGGAAAAGCGTTCGAAGCCGTACCAGGTCTTGCGCCAGAAATCGGTGTGGTCATCCGTGACCACCGTTAATTTATCGTTCTGGTAGTGCCACTGTTGCGGTTCGTTAATCCAGGAAAAAGCGTTGCGCATCGGGTCTCCGGGTCAGACAGGACATGATGGGAAATAGTGTATGCACTGGCAGGGGAGAATGGCGTTGATAAGGGCGGGAAAAGTAAAGTCTCTGAGGGGCGTCAAATTATGGGAACGAATAGCTTGCCGGGTGACTGAATACAGGGTGCGGAAAAGCTGCCCGCCCTGCAGCGGACAGCCTTTAAAATCACCCAAACCGTTCCGCGCGGAAGGTAGAGAGCATCGGGTGTTTGTCGCCGGTCATGATCTCATCGGCCAGCAGTTCGCCGACGATCAGCGCCAGGGTTGCGCCGGAGTGGGTGAAGGCCACGAAGCAGCCGGGTACGCGCGCCAGTTCGCCGAGCACCGGGTTGCCGTCGCCGGGGATCGGTTTGGGGCCGAGTTTCCAGCTGGCGGCCTGGAGCGCGGTGCCGTTGCCAACCAGCGCGCCCGCTTCCTGCATCAGCTTGTCCACCACGCTTTCGGCGATGGTGTAGCGGCCGTCCGGTTGCTGCACGATCTCCTCTTCATACCAGTCGTGGTCTGCCGCCAGCGTGCTGCCGGGGTTCGGGCGGATGGCGGCACGCGGCGTGTTCATCACCACTTTCAGGCCGTGCGCGGTGGGCTGGCTGATGACCAGCATCGACACCGGCGAACCGTTAGGAATAGTGACGCCGAGCGGCGCGACCACGTCCGGCGTCCAGGGGCCGCAGGCCACCAGCACCGCGTCGGCGCGCAGCTCGCCTTTATCCGCGCTGCGCAGGCCGCAAGCGCGCCCGTTCTCCGTCAGCACGTCCGCTTTCCCGGCGTGCTCCACAATCTCACCGCCCAGGTCGCGGAACTGCTGGGCGAGGAATTCGATCAAATGCGGCAGGCTCACCCAGCCTTCGCCGGGGTTGAAGATCGCGGCGTCCGCCACCGCGCGCGGGTTGACGCGGCTGTCCACCGCTGTCACGCCGTCGGCATCCACCAGATGCGAATCGTAGCCGTGCGCCTTCTCGTAAGCGTGGCGGGCGCGGGTGCCGGCGGCGTCATTCGCGGCCCAGCAGAGGCCGCCGTCAAAGCGCAGCCAGTCACGCGTTGGGTCTTGTGCGAACAGCGTGCGGTAGCGATCGATGCCCGCCATCCGCAGCGCGTGGTAGGGCAGGGTGCGTTCGCCCGCAGAGTTCAGCCACGACAGCGACCGGCCAGACGCGCCGGAGCAGAGTTCCGCTTCCGTCACCAGCGTCACCTGCGCGCCGCGTTTCGCCAGCTCCAGCGCCGTGGAGACGCCCAGCACGCCGCCGCCTAATACCGCCACTTTTTTAGTCGAGTTCACAGACATCGTTCTGTTCCTTGCAATAAGAGGAAAAGGGAACGCCGTTCAGGCGTTGCGCACCGTGAAGCGTGCATGGAGATCGTCAATCAGCCGTAGCACCGCCAGCGCCTCGCGGGCGTCTACCGGCGCGGGTGCGCCGTCATGCAGGGCGTGCGCCAGTTGCTGATAAAAGGCCGGGTAGTTGCCGCGCTCATGGGGCACCGGCTGGTGGTTATCACCCTCGCCGAGCGCGCCCCACTGGGCGGCAGGCGTCACGCCGTAAGCCGCATCGGTGGGTAACATTCCCGCCGCCAGCGATGGTTCCTGGTTATCCAGCCCCCAACTGGTAAAGGCGGCGCGGCTGCCGAGCAGGTGGAAACGCGGGGCCGGGCGCGCCGCCTGGCCGTTCATCCACAACCGGGAGCGCACGCCGCTCTCATGCAGCAGTGAGACGAAGGTGTCTTCGTCGCTGTCCGAGAGCGCCGGGGAGCCGTAACGCGCCAGCTCCGCGCTGCTCTCACGCACCGGGCCGAACAGCTGGATCGCCTGATCGATTAAATGGCTGCCGAGGTCCAGCAGCAGCCCGCCGCCCTCCGCCAGGGTCACGCGGTCGCGCCAGTTGCCGAAGCCTTCCGGCCGCCACCACTCAAAGCGGGACTCAAAACTGCGCACCCGCCCCAGTTGCTCCTCCGCCAGCAGGCGCTTCAGCGTCAGGAAATCGCCATCCCAGCGGCGGTTATGGAACACCGTCAGCAGCGTGTGGTTGGCCTGCGCCTCGGCGATCATCGTCTCCGCTTCGGCGGCATTGGCGGCAAACGGTTTATCCACGACTAAATGAAGGCCGCGGCGGCTGGCGTCATGCGCCTGTTGGGCGTGTTGCGCGGGCGGTGTGCCGAGCACGATCAGGTCAAGGGCCAGCGCGCCGCTGTCGATCTGCTGCATCAGGGCATCCCAGTCGGTGATCAGGCGCGCCTGCGGGTAGCGCTGTTGCGCGGCGTGGCGGCGTTCCGCGTTGCCGGTGACAATCGCTGCCAGGCTGAACTGCAGATCGGCGGCCAGCAGCGGGGCGTGGAACACCTGCCCGGAGATGCCGAAGCCGACCAGCGCGGTGCGGATAACCGGGGATGAAACCCGTTGGTGCGTCATGACAAAACCTCCGAAAGAAAACGTTGCAGGCGCGGCGACTGCGGCCGGTCAAAAATCGCATCCGGCGGGCCGGACTCGACGATCTCGCCCTCATCCATAAACACCACCTGGTCGGCGACCCGGCGGGCAAAGCCCATCTCATGCGTCACCACCGCCATCGTCATGCCGCGCTTGCAGAGATCCGCCATCAGTGACAGCACGCCCTTGACCAGCTCCGGGTCGAGCGCCGAGGTCGCTTCATCAAACAGCATCACTTCCGGGTCCATCGCCAGCGCGCGGGCAATGGCGACGCGCTGCTGCTGGCCGCCGGAGAGGTCACGCGGCCGGTGATCGGTCCGCTGGCCGAGGCCAACCTCCTCAAGCCGCTGGCGGGCGATCGCCATCGCGCTGGCTTTCGGCATCCCTTTGACTTTCCAGGGCGCCAGCGCCACGTTCTCCAGCGCGCTGTGGTCGGGGAACAGGTTGAAATGCTGGAACACCATGCCGATGCGCAGCCGCAGCGCGTCCGGCTGGTCACGCAGTACCGATTTGCCCGCCAGCAGCACATCCCCGGACTGCGGTTCATGCAGCCGGTTGATGCCGCGCAACAGCGTCGACTTGCCCGAGCCGGACGGGCCGATGATGCAGGTGGTGGTGCCGGGCGCGATAGTGAGCGACACCTTGCGCAGCACCTGGATCGGGCCGTAGGCCAGCGTTAAATCGCGCAGCTCCAGGCTGGCACCGTGGTAGGCGGCGGCCGTCGCGTGTGGTTGGTTCATCTTATTGCCCTCGCTCGGTGATCAGCGGGTTAATCGCGCCGCCGGTCAGGGCCGGGGCGGGCTTTTGCTGCACTTCGTCCACCTCTTTCAGGCCGCTTTGTGGGGCGGTCATCCGGCGGCGGCCGGTGCGGTAGCGCACGTCAACGTGGTTCACGGCGTGGGTCAGCGGCACGGTGATGATCAGGTAGAACAGGCCTGCCAGCAGCAGCGGCGAGAGGTTGCCGGTGAGCACGGCAGCATCCTGGCCGACGCGGAACAGCTCGCGCTGGCCGGTCATCAGCCCCAGCAGGTAGACCAGCGACGAGTCTTTGATGATGGCGATGAACTGGTTGACGATCGCCGGCAGCACGCGGCGGATGCCCTGCGGGATGATCACCAGCCGCATCGCCCGGCTGTAGCTCATGCCGAGCGCGCGGCAGGCTTCCATCTGGCCTTTCTCAATGCTCTGAATGCCGGCGCGGAAAATCTCCCCCATATAGGCGCTGGCGATCAAACTCAGGGCGAAAATGCCGAGCGGGTAGGGCGTCGGCCCGAAAATCTGGTAGCTGAAGCGGGCGAGGCCCTGACCAATCAGCAGGATGGTCAGAATCGACGGCAGGCCGCGGAACAAGTCGGTGTAGAGGCGCGCCGGGATGCGCAGCCAGCGCGAGGGGGAGATGCCCATCAGCGCCAGGATCAGGCCAAACAGCGTGCCGAGGATCGTGGCCGCCACGGAGATGATCACCGTGTTCACCAGCCCGGTGCTGAGCAGTTGCGGCAGCACCTCCAGCATCGACGGGATATCAAAAAAGGTGCGGGAAAGTACAGTTAACAGATCCATAGCCGTATCTCACTAAAAGCGGGTGACGGGGCGCGCCCATCACCTGTTGAGCGGACTGAACGCGGAACGTTCGCGGAGTTACTGGGGCAGGTACTGCTTCGGCAGCGGCGAGCCGGGGAACCACTTCTCGTAAAGCTGTTTCCAGGTGCCGTCCTGCATCGCGTCTTTGATCGCTTTATCCAGCGCGGCCTTGAACGCCGGTTTATCTTTGGCGATCGCCACGCCGGCCGGGGCATCAAAGGAGGGGATGTCAGCGGCGGTCACCAGCTTGAAGCGTTCGGCGTAACTTTTGGCGGCTTCGTTATCGAGGAAAATCGCGTCCAGCGTGCCGTTGTTCAGCGCCGAGACGGCGGCGTTGTTATCCGGGAAGCGCACCACGTCGGTCTGCTTGAAATGCTGGATCGCATAGGCTTCCTGCAAGGTGCCCTGCACCACGCCCAGGCGTTTTTGCGCCAGCGTCTCGACGTTCTTCACGTCGGAGTCGCTGCGCGTCAGCACCGTGAGGAAGCCCACCAGATAGCCGGTGGAGAAATCCACGGTCTTCGCGCGTGCCGGGGTGATGCCGATGGCGGCCACGCCTGCGTCATACTGGCCGTTCGCCACCGCCGGCAAAATGGCCGTGAAATCCTGGCCGATAAAATCAACCTGCTCAATGCCGAGGCGGTGGGCGACGTTCTTGAAGAACTCCACATCGAAGCCGGTGAACTGGCCGGTTTTGTCAGTAAAGGTGTAGGGTTTGGCGTCGCCAAGGCTGGCGACTCGCAGGTGGCCCGGCTCGATCAGGCCATAGGGGTTATTGTCAGCGGCGGCATAGGCACCGAAGGAACAGAACGCGGCTGATGCAAACAGCGTAGCGGCCAGGGCAGGCAGGCGGTTGTGCCGGGAGTTATGCAGATGTTTATGCGATGTCATAAGCTCGTCCGTTTTAGTCAGGTGTAAACATCAGAGGCTGTTGAACCGGCGGCGTTATGGTAGTATGAGACCGGTCTCAACGCAGGTGACTGTTTGGCCCTGTGACTCATGTGAGACCGGTCTCAAGCAGTTGTAGAGATAATAAGCACAGCGCTTTTAGAGCGTCAACATTCATGTTAACAACTTGTGATACAATTTCATTATGACCAACATTTTGCCTCCCATTAAAGCGCCGACCGTTGCCGATGTCGCAAGGGCTGCCAACGTTTCCAAAGCCCAGGCGGCGCGCGCACTGGGCGGCTATGGTGCGGTCAGCGAAGAGGTGCAGATCCGGGTTAACCGTGCGGCGGCGGAGCTGGGCTACCGGCCGAATGAGCTGGCGCGCAGCATGAACACCGGCCGCTCCAACACCATCGGCGTGATCGTCGGGGACATCGAGAACCCGCACTTTGGCCTGGCGTTGCGCGGCATGGCGGACGTAGCGCGGCTGGCGGGTTACCACCTGCTGCTGAGCAACAGCGACGAGCAGCTTCCGGCCGAGCAGGACGCGGTTCACGTGATG
This sequence comes from Chimaeribacter arupi, assembly GCF_002858805.1. Lineage (GTDB taxonomy): Bacteria > Pseudomonadota > Gammaproteobacteria > Enterobacterales > Enterobacteriaceae > Chimaeribacter > Chimaeribacter arupi. The sequence goes on along the minus strand of NZ_PJZI01000044.1, from coordinate 12,234 downwards.
CTGGAGAAGCGCGTGGACGGCATCATCGTCGCGCCGTGCAGTTCGGCCGCCGATGATAACGCGCACCTGGCGCAGATCCTGGCGGCGGGGCGGGCGCTGGTGCTGTTTGACCGGGCGGTCGAGGGGCTGGAGGTGGAGGCGATTTGTGCTGAATTCACCCGGCCGGCGCGGGAAGCCACGCGCCAACTGTTAGCGGCCGGGCACCGGCGTATTGCGTACATCACCAGTATGCGCTGCGCAGAGCCGTGGCGTTACCCGGAAGATTTCGGGCTGACCCCGGTGGCCCAGCGCGTCGGCGGCATGGAGCAGGCCTTCACCGACGCCGGGCTGCCGTTCGATCCTACGCTTATCAAAGCCAACGCCCTGGATGACGCTTCGATCGCGCGGATTGTCGACGATCTATGGCAACGTCCTGCGCCACCGACGGCGCTGATCGCCTCCGACAGCCTGATCGCCATGTCACTGCTGCGCGAACTGAGCCAGCGCGGCCTGCGCATCCCGCAGGATCTCTCATTCGTGATGTACGACAACTTCCCCTGGACGGAGATCGTCAACCCACCGCTGACCGTGGTCGCCCAGCCGGTCTACGAGATGGGCCGCGAAGCCGCCCGCCGCCTGATCGCCCGCATCAAAGGCGAAGAAACCGGACCGATGCCGCCCTTTACCGCAGAGCTGCTGGTCAGGGGGTCGATTGGGGTGGTGTGAGGGACACCACTTTTTATCAGAAATAGCGGGCGTTTAATTCCCTGCCTGCTATAGGTTATCGATAAAAATATGTTCCCGATGAAAAGCCAAATGTTCTTCACTCGGTGAGAATTGGGCTGAGTGCCGTATTTTCACACCCTCATATTTTAAGAAATTATCCTGTGCAGAGACGCTTTTTAAACCTTTAAGGTGTACGGATAATACAAGCTCTAAATCCTCGTTAAAGGTAATAAGCCCTTGGTCAAATGCACGGTCATGAAGATTGGACAGGCATAAACCATTTCTGGGATCCAGACGATACCGCGCATCTGCTTTCCAGGGACGAATATGGCTAGCAATCAGTAAAATAGGATCTTCTAACCCGGTTATACAGCAACGGTATTCATACGCTTCAAGGACACGTTTACGAAAGAGCTGCTGACCAATACGGGTTTTAATCGGTTTTATTCCTTCTTTCCCTGTAAAATCAATAAGCTCTGCGTCGTCTATCACTGGAGCAGTTGGTTCAAAAATTGCCATCAACGATTGACACTCGTGTTCAAACTTGTCGGGATTTTGATTCATCTCCTCCCACAAGCGTCGATCTGCATTAGAGGCACCCGTTAAGCCAGTACGGCCAGAGTTCGTAATGAAAGGATCTAAACTAGCAATATTAACTAATTTCATCGCGAGGGCGGAAGGCGTTCGGCCGATTAAGTCAGCGTAATATTGGATAGTGGAATTTTTGGAATGCATTTGCCCAAAGGGCAGTTGGCTATAAAGGGTAAAAGCCACTAACAGTTGTTCACGCGTCCAGAGGGTATTTGAGGGTTGGTGTGGTTTTAGAGCGCCCGTTATCAAATGATTGTTAAAATCAAAACCCAGTCGATCGGCTAAGATCTTTTGTTCATCTTGTGAAAAGTATTCGCTTAAAATCTGCTGCGCTAATTGCACGATCAGATCTTTTTCATCGCACAATAATTGATAGGTTTCTTGATCAAACCCGCCTGCGACATGATGCGCAATCAGTTCTTTGCTTGATGGCCCCTTGTGGCCCTTTTGTAGCGTGTAGAATTCGGCGTTCTGCAACTCCCAAAAGCCATCATTCTGCAATCGCCAAAATGGCATCTCAGGATAGTGAGTGCGCCTTTGCGGCCCTACGTCATTCAGCAGTGCTAGCAGCGAACTGTGTACCTCTTCACCATAATCAAACAGCCGACCATGCCCTTTCTGATATGCCGATAATACATACAACAGCAACAGCGGCTTATGCGGAGCGCGCTGCCCGTTCTTCTTCCATACGGTCAAGTTAGCGATGGCATTTTTTAATAACGTGCTGTTGTACATAGTAAAGATCCGTCTGGCAAAGGGAATGCGATCATGCTCGAAAAAGTTAGTGTCGACAAGCGAGCGGTTGCAACTAAGCCCGTCGACTCAGCGCGTCAGATCACATGTCTACCCGCCTCACCTACACACTTTTGTATAATTAAAGGTGGTTTTATACTGCAAACTAATTGTTCTGATTAGGATTAGCGGGCTATGGATAAGGAAGCAGGTTATACAGTTATTGCGGAGAATGATGAGTCGCAGTGGCAGGATCAAACAGGCGCGGTCTATCACTTTCCGAAACGCTACCTAGGGCTGTTAACGCCGGGTACGCAGGTGGTGTATTACAAAGGGAAATTGAGAGACAAGCAGCACGCTGCCAAACGGTTAAGTGACCAGCCTCATTATTTTGGCATCGCGACCATCGGGCAGGTCTATCAAGATAAAAACAGTAGTAAGGGCGACCATTTCGCATTAATCGAAAATTATCAGCCGTTTACTGCCGCGCTTTTCGCGAAAACAGCGAGTGGTTATTACGAAACTATTCCTGAAAATCGCCTGTCGAATTACTGGCGTGATGGTGTGCGTGCGATCAGCCAGCAAGATTATGAGGCGATTATCGCCGCGGCTCAGCTTGCACCTATAGCCGTTGCAACAGCTCAGCCTGCTGCGATGGTTCCTTCGACGGAACCGGAACGGGAATCGGATGAAGAGAGTCTGTACTCCGGCGTGGAAGGCCAAAAACGCATGAAATATGTGACCTTTTACGAACGTAATCCGAAACTCAAAGAGCAGGCAAAGCAGCTACACGGCACCACATGCTGCATCTGTGGTTTTAATTTCGGCAAAGTCTATGGTGAATATGGCGAAGGTTTTATTCATATCCACCATCTGGTGCCTATCTCGGCAGGTGATGGAAAGGAAAAAACGGTGAATCCAGAAACCGATCTGGTCCCTGTCTGCGCCAACTGTCACAGCATTATTCACCGTAAAAAGGATCGCACGCTCTCTATCGACGAGATGAAAGCGATCATTAACATTTCACATCGTTAAAAACCCGCCGCTGCCCACGCAGCGGCGCTGTACTTACCCCTGCTTCTTCAACTCTGCCAGCACGTCGGCGCGGCATTTGGCTGGGTCTTTGGCCAGGGCGCTGCGCTGCTCTTCGCTGAGGTCCATAAACGCGTCGACCACGTCTTCGGCTTCGTCGTCCTGAAACTCTGGTTTGTTCATCGCGGAAGAGGAAACGCCTTTGCCGGCGTGGGCTTTCAGCTGGTCGAGGTAGTGATCGCTGTCGCCTTTGCCGCTGTCCGCTTTTACCTCTTCACACAGGGTATCGATATACACCCCCGTATGGCTGTGGGCATCGTCTGCGGCATGGGCGAAGGCCGAGGCCGCCAGCAGGGCGGAGAAGAGTAATGTTTTTTTCATTGTTGTTGCTCCTGTTGATACCGGGGCCGCCCGTCCAGCAGGCACCCCGTGGAAACGGTGAGGTCATCAAAAACATACTTGGTGAAGCGTCTGTTAAGTATCGGACAAATCGGCAAAACGGCAACGCGCCATTACAGGTGCGCAGGAGAGGCACATGGTTTTTTCAGACCCTTTCCCCACGTTCTCCACCACGGGCGGGGCGCGCGCTGTGCTATGGTCGGAGAGGGTTATACTTCGTGATGATGTTTTCATCCGTTCACCAATAAGGGACTGAAAGGTATGTCTAAATTTTTTATGAACGACCGTAAGAACCTGATTAATGACGCTATCGACGGCGTGATCCTCAGCGCGCCGCATGGCAATCTGGCGCGGCTGGAGGTCGATCCGGCGATCCGTATCGTGGTGCGCCGTGACTGGGACAAGCAGCAGGTCGCGCTGATTTCCGGCGGCGGCTCCGGCCATGAACCGGCGCATGTCGGCTTCGTCGGCAAAGGGATGCTGACTGCGGCAGTCTGCGGGGATGTGTTCGCCTCGCCGAGCGTGGATGCGGTGCTGAATGCCATCGTGGCGGTAACGGGTGACGCGGGTTGCCTGCTGATCGTGAAAAACTACACCGGCGACCGGCTGAACTTCGGGCTGGCGGCCGAGCGCGCCAAAAGCCTGGGGTATCAGGTCGATCTGGTAATGGTCGGCGATGATATCTCGCTGCCGGACAACAAACAGCCGCGCGGCATCGCCGGCACGGCGCTGGTGCACAAGATTGCCGGTTACGCGGCGGCGCAGGGGCAGTCACTGGCAGAGGTCAAAGCGCTGGCGCAGCAGGCGATCGACGCGACCGCCAGCATCGGCGTGGCGATGGCAGGCTGTAACCTGCCGGGCGAAGGCGATGAGGAGTCTGAGCGCATCGCGCCGGGCACCGTAGAGCTGGGGCTGGGCATCCACGGCGAACCGGGCGTCAGCACGCTGGAGACGCAAAACAGCCGCGAAATCGTCGCGACGCTGGTGGAAAACCTGCAACGTGTGGTGGATAAGCAGGCGCGGCTGGCGGTGCTTATCAATAACCTCGGCGGCACCTCGCCGCTGGAGATGGCGCAAATCACCAAAGAGCTGGTGCACTCCCGGCTCGGTGACGCCATCGACTACCTGATCGGCCCGGCGCCGCTGGTGAGCGCGCTGGACATGAAAGGCTTCTCGCTCTCCGCCATCGCGCTGAATGAGACGTTCGACACTGCCCTGAAAGCTGAGGTGGAAGTGGCCGGCTGGCAGCCGCTGGTGAAACTGGCGCCGGTGCCGCAGCAGAAAGCGGAGAAAGTCAGCCGGCACGTGAGCGCGGAACCCTCCGATAACCCGCAGGTGAAGCAGGTGGTCGCGACCGTCACCCAAACGCTGGTTGACCTGGAAAGTGCGCTGAACAAGCTGGATGCGCAGGTGGGTGACGGCGACACCGGCTCGACCTTTGCGTCGGGCGCGAAAGCGATCGCCGAGCTGAATGAGGCCGGTAAGCTGCCGCTGGCGGATCTCGCGGCGCTGTTCGCGCTGGTCGGCGACCGCCTGGCGGTGGTGATGGGCGGATCCAGCGGTGTGCTGATGTCGATCTTCTTTACTGCGGCCGGCAAGCAGATCGAAGAGGATCAGGACGTGGCGAAGGCGTTACTCGCCGGGTTGCAGCAGATGAAACATTATGGCGGCGCGGATCTCGGTGATCGCACATTGATCGACGCGCTGCAACCGGCGCTGGAAGCGTTGGATGCCAGGGGTGACCTGGCGGCCGCGGCGAAAGCGGCGAAAGAGGGGGCAGAAGCCACGGCAAAAATGCAGAAAGCCAACGCCGGGCGCTCGGCCTACCTCAGCAGCAACAGCCTGGACGGCATTAAAGATCCAGGTGCCGTGGCGATCGAAAAGGTGTTTGACGCGCTGGCCCGGCAGTAAATCTTCAGCAATACCAGGCGCATGATCACCGGCTGGGGCAACCCGGCCGGTTTTACGATCCCCTTCCCAGACCCTCTCCCCGTGATGCAACCGATTTACCGTTTCTATGTTACCGGTATCACAAAAAACAGGAATCGTAATAGCTAAAAGAAATCTGAGAATCGTTATTGCCGTCGTGCTGGCCTATAACCTCAGTTCCCACGGCGCAGCGGGCGCTGCCGTGCTTCACTCACTGGAGCGAACATGACTCAGAGACTTCTACCCCAACGGCTCTCGGTAAAAGAAAAAGTCGGCTACGGCCTTGGTGATATGGCGAGCCATATCGGGCTGGATAACGTCATCATTTTTCTGACCTTTTACTACACCGACGTGGTCGGGCTGCCTGCGGTGTTTATCGGCACCATGTTTTTGCTGGCGCGCATCGGCGATGCGGTGATTGACCCGGTCATGGGCCTGCTGGCGGACCGCACCTCGTCACGCTGGGGCAAGTTCCGCCCTTATCTGCTGTGGCTGGCGGTGCCGTTTGGGGTGAGCTGTATGCTGACCTATGCGGTGCCGGAATCGCTGTCACTCGGGGCGAAAATGGTGTTCGCCACCGTGACCTACTGCTTCATGATGCTGATGTACACCGCCATCAATATCCCGTACTGCTCGATGGGCGCAGTGATCACCGCCGATAACGAGCAGCGCATCTCACTGCAATCCTACCGCTTCTTTTTAGCCACGGTGGGCGGCGCGCTCTCGACCTTCTTTATGCTGCCGCTGGCACAGTATCTGGGCGGCGATGACAAGCTGATGGGGTACCGCTGGGCGATGGCGATCATGGCGACCGCGGCGATCGTGATGTTCCTGATCTGCTTCTGGACAACGCGGGAGCGTATTCAGGCCAAACCTTCCCACGCGCACTTTATGACGGATTTGCGTGACCTGTGGCAAAACGACCAGTGGCGGGTGGTGGCGGTGCTGGTGCTTACCAACATCGCGTTCGGCGTGATCCGCTTAGGCGCGCTGATGTACTACGTCACCTATGCGTTGGGGGATGCCGCGCTGTTCTCCTGGCTGCTGGGCGCGCACATCGCCGGGAAAGGGGCGGGCAGCGCGCTGTCAAAAGTGCTGACGCGCGGGCGCAGCAAAATCACGGTCTTCGCCGGGGCGGCCACGATGGCGGGGGTGCTCAGCATCGCGATTTTCTTTATGCCGCCGTCGCTGGCGCTGCTGGTCGGCATGATGTTCCTGGTCTCCACCTTCTACCAAATCACCACCACGCTGATGTGGGTGATGATGGCGGACGTCGCGGACTACGGCGAGTGGAAGCAGGGCAAACGCATGGACGGCACCATCTTCTCCACGCTGCTGGCGGTGCTGAAAATGGGCATGGCCATCAGCGGCGCGGTGGTCGGCTGGACGCTGGGCCTCAGCGGCTACGTCCCTCATGCGGCGGAGCAGAACCCGCAGGCACTGTTCAGCATCATCGCGCTGTTCAGCCTGGTGCCCGGCGTGCTTTCGTTTATCAGCGTGGTCGCACTGCGCTGGTACCGGCTTAACGATGCCACCATGAGTGACATTAACCTGCATAAAGCCGTTTTACAGGGTGACAATTAAAGGAGCGACGATGAGTTTACAGACGCAAGAGAACCGGATCCTGTGGCAATTTGATAACCAGACGCTGGTGGTGGAACCGTGGGGGCGCAACAGCCTGCGGGTGCGCGCCACCTGCCAGCCACGGCTGGATGACGAACCCTGGGCGCTGTTGCCGCCGGAAGCCGTGGAGGGCGTGACCATTGAACAGGGCAACGACTCGCTGACGCTCTGCAACGGCAAGGCAAAAGCGGTGCTGAACAGCCAGGGGCGGTTGGCGTTCTACAACCAGCATGACGAGCTGATCCTTGAGGAGTTCTGGCGGCAGCGCGGCAGTGTCGGCGTCGGTGCCGTGGAGAAGGCGCAGGATAAGTACATCAGCGCGCTGAAACTGGATGCACGGGCGTTCCGGCCGATCCCCGGCGGCAAGCACCAGTTGACGGTGCGTTTTGAGGCGCGCCCGGACGAGAAGATCTACGGCATGGGGCAGTACCAGCAACCGGTGCTGGACCTCAAAGGCTGCGTGCTGGAGCTGGCGCAGCGTAACTCACAGGCCAGCGTGCCGTTTATGGTCTCGAGCCTGGGCTATGGCCTGTTGTGGAACAACCCGGCGGTGGGCGAGGTGCATTTCGCCAAAAACCTCACCGAATGGCGTGCGCAGGTCACGGCACAGATGGATTACTGGCTGACCGTCGGCGATACGCCCTCTGAGATCACCCGCCAGTACGGCACCGCCACCGGCACTGCGCCGCTGATGCCGGAATTTGCCACCGGTTTCTGGCAGTGCAAATTGCGCTACCGCACGCAGGAGGAGCTGCTGTCTGTGGCGCGTGAATACAAACGCCGCGCGTTGCCGATTTCGGTGATAGTCATCGATTTCTTCCACTGGCCGAAGCAGGGCACCTTCTGCTTTGACGAACGTGACTGGCCCGACCCGAAAGCGATGGTCAGCGAGCTGAAGGCGATGGGCATTGAGCTGATGGTCTCCATCTGGCCGACCATTGACGCCACCACCGACAACTACAAACAGATGAAGGCGAAAGGTTATCTGGTCAACAGCGACCGCGGCGTGTCGGTGAATCTCGATTTCCTCGGCAACACCACCTTCTTTGATGCCACCCATCCCGGCGCGCGGCAGTATGTCTGGGATCAGGTGAAACAGAACTACCACGCACACGGCGTGCGCCATTTCTGGCTGGATGAGGCCGAGCCGGAGTACCGCGCTTACGATTTCGACAACTACCGCTACCATCGCGGCCCGGTGCTGGAAGTCGGGAATATCTATCCGCGTGATTTCGCCCAGGCCTTCTGGGATGGCCTGCGCGCGGAGGGCGAACAGGACATCATCAACCTGGTGCGCTGTTCATGGGCCGGCAGCCAGCGCTACGGCGTGCTGGCGTGGTCAGGGGATGTACATTCGTCGTTTGGATCGCTGCGTAACCAACTGGCAGCCGGGCTGAACATGGGCATGGCCGGGATGCCGTGGTGGACCACCGACATCGGCGGTTTCCAGGGCGGCCATGTGGAGGACCCGGCGTTCCGGGAATTGCTGCTGCGCTGGTTCCAGTGGGGCGTGTTCTGCCCGGTGATGCGGCTGCATGGCTACCGTGAACCGCATGTGGCTCCGGCGCAACGTTTTGACAGCAACGGCGTGGCCCAGTGCGACAGCGGCGCGCCGAATGAAGTGTGGAGTTACGGCGAAGAGAATCTGGCGATCATGATGGCCGGGCTGCACCTGCGCGAGAAACTGCGCCCCTATATCCAGCGCCAGATGGCGGCCGCCCATGAACATAATGACCCGGTGATGCGCCCGCTGTTCTTTGACTTCCCGCAGGAGGCACAAAGCTGGCAAGTGGAAGACCAGTATATGTTCGGGCCGGATATTCTGGTCGCGCCGGTGCTGTACGCCGGTGAGCGCCGCCGCCGCGTCTGGCTGCCGGCCGGGGCCAATTGGCAGGATCTTCAGGGAGAAACCTATTCCGGCGGCAACTGGATCGACGCGGACGCGCCGCTGGAGGCGATCCCGGTGTTCCTGCGCCAGGGATCGCCGGTGATTGAAGAATTACGGTGATGGCTGAGAGAGGGTGACAGGCACAGCCCCGTCGTCAGCCGGGGCTGATGTGGCGCGGTGCATTCTGTGGCGGGATGTGTCAGCGCGCGGTGCAGGGCGGGTGCCCGCTTCCGGCACGTGGCACGTCTTGCTGTTATTCGCTGTGTAGCGGGCATGTCTGTCATCCGCTGTGCGTTGCGGGTATTTCTGTCGCGCGCTGTGCGTTGCGGGTATTTCTGTCACGCGCTGTGCTTTGCTATGCTGACCCCCTTACCCTTAGTCCGGAAGCTGCATGAAATCCTCCGCTGTGACCCTTGATGATGTCGCCCGCCAGGCCGGTGTCTCTTACCAGACCGTTTCCCGCGTGATCAATCAGGCGCCGCATGTGTCGGCCAAAACCCGGCAGCGGGTCGAGGCGGCGATGGCCGCGCTCAATTATGTGCCGAACCGGGTGGCGCAGCAGTTGGCGGGCAAACGCACGCAGGTATTGGGGCTGGCGACCAGTTCACTGGCACTGCATGCGCCGTCACAGATTGCCGCGGCGATTGAGCAACGCGCCGGGGAAGCAGGCTACAGCCTGGTGATGGCGATGGTACGCGGCAGCGGGCCGGACGCCTGCCGGCAGGCGTTGCAGGAGCTGCGCGCCCAGCGGGTGGACGGCGTGCTGATCAATGCCCCGCTGGGCAGCCGGGACGCCACCGCACTGGCAGACGCGGCCGGGGCGTGGCCGTTGCTGTTTCTGGATACCGACCCCGCCGGAACGGTGCCGTCAGTGCTGTTTGACCCGGCCGAAGGGGCGCGCTGTGGGGTAAGCCACCTGCTGCAACACGGGCACCGGCAGATCGCACTGCTGGCCGGGGAGGCGCACTCTATTTCCGCACAACTGCGGTTACGGGGCTGGCGCGAGACGCTGGCCGCTGCCGGGCTTGAGCCGGTGGCGGTGGCGCACGGGGACTGGAGCGCGGCCGAGGGGTACCGGCAGACGCAACGCCTGCTGGCGGCCGGGACGCCGTTTACGGCGATGCTGGTGGCGAATGATCAGATGGCGCTGGGCGTACTGCGCGCCTTGCATGAAGCCGGGCGGCAGATCCCGCAACAGGTGTCGGTGGTGGGCTATGACGATACCGCCGACAGCGCCTTTTTCTATCCGCCGCTGACGACGGTACGGCAGGATTTCAGGTTGCTGGGAACGCAGGCAGTGGAAACGCTGCTGGCCGGCATGGAAGGCGGGATGCGCAGTCAGGTTTTACCGGTGACGCTGGTGACGCGCGGCACCACCGGGCGGTGCCGCTGACAGGCATCAGGCCAGCGAAGCCACCTGCTGTTCCTCAATAAGCGCCGGTTCTTCTGCAAATTCAATCGCGTTGCGGCCGTTGTGTTTGGCACGGTAGAGCGCATTGTCTGCCCGCGCCACGGCGGCCATCCAGTCACGATCGGTAAGCGGCGCAATGCCGGTGCTGAGCGTCACATGGGTGGAGACATCCTCACTGAACAAATGCGGGATCTCCAGCGCCAGCACTTCCTGCTGGATGCGCTGCGCCACTTTCATCGCATAGGCGTGCTCTACGTGGGTCAGCAGCACCATAAACTCCTCGCCGCCGTAACGCACCACGATGTCACGCGAGCGCACGTTGTCCCGGATAGCCGCCGCCACCCGCACCAGCGCCTGGTCGCCCATCGAGTGACCATAATTGTCGTTGTAGGCTTTGAAATGGTCGATGTCCATCAGCAGCACATAGTGGCTCTGCGGGCGCATTGGCGCGGTGATCGACGCCCAGCGGTTTTCCAGGCCCCGGCGGTTGTAGAGGTTGGTCAGCGGGTCGAGCATACTGAGATCGCTGAATTTTTCCCGCTCGATATAGAGGTTATCCACCAGCCGCCGCGTAAAGGCGTCGCTGCGTTTTTGCATCAGGTGATGCAGGGAGAACCCGGCCATCGGCAGCGCAATAGTGAATAAGATTCGAATAATATTATGGAATTGATCCAGGTATATCACCATGATCGCCGCCGGTAATACATGCAGGGTAAAGGCAATAAAGTTACCGGAGAGGGCAATAGCACTAATAAAAAATACGCTAAATAAACTCAGCAGCAGAAAGTTTTTATCATCCGGCGCAATCTGGTGGTATTTAAGCGTAATATGCCAGGCCCATAATATCCCGAGCGCAATTGAATAGATATTCAGCAACGTATCCAGCTTGCGCGCACGCAGCAGGGTAAACAGCAGGCCGGTCACGCCCAGCGCGGCGATGATCACCACCGGCATAGTAATCAGCTTCCGGTTGTCGACCGTAGTCAACATAGTAAAAATAGACGATGCAGTATTAAGGAATAAAAAGAGTAATAGGGAAAGCCGATGCCTACTTTTGACAAGCTCGTCATAGGAATGCAAATTCATATCATTTCACTCTGGTTAAACGCTATCATTTTGAAAACAATATTAAAATAATAAAATGTCTGGCTACAAATGCCTGCCGCCGATCTATAATTAACCGGCGTGACTATTTGCTTAATAATTATTTAGTTGGTGCTAAGAAAGCAAATTACCATTTTTGTATAGCAGTGTCATCCTTGTACAAGAATTCTCAGAAAAGGGTGAAAAAACGGCATTGATGCTATATGATATTAATTCTCATTATCACTTCATTGTTTAGGGAATTAAAATGGTGGCAGCGATGATTACCGTGTGCGGGATGTGGAGCCTGGTGTGGTGCCTGGGGCGGAAGCTCTCTGGGGCGTGGGGTGTTCTGGTGCCGTGCGCGCTGTTGCCGGTGCTGGCGATGATGGAGATAAGCCTGGATACGCTGCGGCTGTTGGTAATGGGGGCGATGCTGGTAACGCTGGGGATGCTGTTCAACCGGCATTTGCGCCACTATATCCTGGTGCCGTCCTGCATGGCGCTGGCGGGCGGGCTGGCTGCGATGTCACTGAATTTTAACCTATTGAATTAAAAGTAAAAAGCAAAACGGGAAACGGCAGTTTCCTGGGCTTTTTTGTTTAATGCGGGGTTAAGGCTGTTTCAGCGCAAGAACGCTAAGGAAAAACAATGCGGGATAATGATACGGGTTAAAGCGGGAAAAGAGTGCGATGGATAACGACACAAGATGAGACAACGACAGGGGAGAAACGTGGGGGAGATAACTCAGCGGGGGAATCATGTGGTGCGAAGAGAGGGACTTGAACCCTCACGTCCGTAAGAACACTAACACCTGAAGCTAGCGCGTCTACCAATTCCG
>NZ_PJZI01000043.1 GCF_002858805.1 Chimaeribacter arupi | reverse complement strand
CGGTCTGCGTTTCGCAATCCGTGAAGGCGGCCGTACTGTTGGTGCGGGCGTTGTTGCTAAAGTTATCGCTTAATCGCGTCTGACTTTTGCAAAAAGGGATGCTTCGGCATCCCTTTTTTTATGCCTGTTTTTTGTATCCTTCGCTTTTTGCTTTAGCCATGCAAAGTATGGCGTTATAAAGCGCTAATAAGCCCTCTGTTTTTTTGTGACCCTACCGCAATAATCCTTTTATCTCATTGATTATAAACTTTATAAAAATACGACCAGGTTCACGCTTTAGCAGAATAACGACAGGGTATTACAGGAGATTGCTGGCAGCGATCAGCCAGCTATTTTACGCTGTCAGAAAGCACGACAACTTACTTTAAATGAGAATCATTTTGATTTAAGATGGCGGCAGATAACGTGGAGTGCCCCTATGTATATTTGCCTGTGCAATGGTATTAGCGACAAAACAATCCGACAGGCTGTTCGCAAACATCAGCCGCAATCTTTTCAACAATTGCGCAAGTTTGTGCCGGTTGGTAATCAATGCGGGAAATGCGTGCGTGCGGCCCGTGAAATTATGCAAGATGAGCTGGCCCAAATTCCAGAGTTCAAAGAGATAGCCTGAAACACATCTTTTTTTGACTTACTCCAAACCGCATCTACGCTTCAAAGAGTGGAAGCGGAGGGAACAAAAATGAAAGGTGATGTTAAGGTATTAAATTATCTCAATAAGTTGTTGGGCAATGAGTTAGTTGCTATTAACCAATATTTTCTGCATGCGAGAATGTTCAAAAACTGGGGACTCAAACGCCTTAATGACGTGGAGTACCACGAGTCCATTGATGAAATGAAACATGCGGATCGCTATATTGAACGTATTCTCTTCCTGGAGGGACTCCCGAACCTGCAGGACCTGGGTAAGTTAAATATTGGTGAAGATGTTGAAGAAATGCTGCGTTCAGATTTGACGCTGGAACTGGACGGTGCACGCGATCTTCGTGAGGCGATAGCCTATGCGGACACCATCCATGACTATGTCAGCCGCGATATGATGATCGAAATTCTGGCTGATGAAGAGCAGCATATCGACTGGCTGGAAACGGAGCTGGATCTTATCCAGAAAATGGGGATACAAAACTATCTTCAGGCGCAAATCCGTGAAGAAGAGTAATTTTGCTATTCGGGGAAGCTTTGGCTTCCCTGCCATTAACGAACAACGTACCACTGAACCAGCAGCGTCAGCCACCCCGCGGCCGCCAGTGGCGGGCCAAATGGCAATACAGAAACCCATTCTCCTTTCTTCCATCTCACCAGCCCCGCCCATAGCAGGCCTGAGGCCGCCGCCAGCAAGGTAATTTGCGGCAGCATCTGCCAGCCGTTCCAGGCACCCAACGCAGCCAACAATTTAAAATCACCATATCCCAACCCTTCACGCCCACTGGCGAGCCGGAAAAACCAATACAGACTCCATAAAATCATATAACCGGCCACGGCACCGTACACGGCATCTGCAAGGCTCACATTTCCGCTGACGCTGTTAAACAACAGGCCCAGCCACAGCAGGGGCAGTGTCAGCGTATCGGGCAAAAGGTAAGTACGCGCATCAATGAGGCTTAACGTCAGCAAGAAGCCACTGTACACCGCCAGGGCCGGCGTAATGTTCAGTGGAAACAGTAAAGCGAGACACACCAGCAGCATTCCGCACACCAGTTCAACCCATAAATAGCCGGCCACAATGGGTGCCTGACATGCACGGCAGCGGCCTTTGAGCATCAACCAGCTGACGACAGGCAAATAATCGCACCAGTGCACAGGCGGATGACAGGCACAATATTCCAGCTTCAGCACGGAGTGTTGCACTGAGGCTCCCGGCGGTGCCTCGTGGCCATTTTCTGTGATCAGATGCGGTAAGTATTGACTGAGATGATTGATCATTTTCCCCATGATCAAGCCTGCTACAAAATAGAAAGTCGGGATGAGCAACGCGTTAATGGCATTCATGCTTATTTCCTGACAAAGGTTAACGCAGTGATGTTAATGTAACCCTCTTGCTCAGCACTGCTAAATTCAACTTGGCTTGCCGTTACGCCCGATGTTTTTTTAAGATCAATTAACCAGTGAATAAAATCGCTTAACAACATCTCTTTGACCGTCACGTGAACGGATTTATTCTCGGTTGACGTGTTATCAATAACAACCCGATGCTTTTCTGCCGAGGATTTAATGACGGCTTCGAGTGGCTGAGTCTTTTTTATTCCAGGGATAATGCCACGTTTTATGCTTTCTACTTTCATCCAGGTTAACGTCTGCTGGGCCTGTTTATTATTTCTCTGTAATTTCTCTGCTAAATTATTTAACGGTGTTAATAAAGCAAACCAGATGAGAGCGCCGATAATAAGTGCACCGATAAAAAGCAAAATATGTTGTTCGCGGCGAGTATGGGCCATAAACCAGGTTTTCATTTTTTAAATACGCTCTTTACTGTGACTGAATCGCCATCCGCCGGTGTTTTATCCATTGTGAAGTGAAATTCCTGTTCACTCTCTTGAATAAATTGCTGTAAATGTTCGGCATTGCCTGCCAGCAATTGCACATCAAACAGATCCTGCTCCTGTTGATAATGGATACGCTGGATCTGCAGGCTGGGGTAGGCCTCCAGATGGCGTTGCAGCTGCGTCAGGCGCGTCAATACATCGGGGGATACAGCGGAAATTTTCTGATTGAAAAAGAACCGGTAATTGCTGTTTCGCTTATCCTGCGGGAAGTGCTGCTGATAAAGCGCTTTTGTCTCCTGGTCTAAGGCCGCAGACTCCTGATGCAGGTGCCAGATCCCCAGCCCTTTGCTCAACAGCATCAAAAAAACGGCCATCACACATGATGCAAAGGCGGCATATCGCACAGCTTTGTTAACCGGCTTAGTGGGCTGACGAGGGCGAAAATCACCGTGCAGCAGGCTCGGCAGAGCCAGGCCAGAGGTGTGAAGAAGCTGTTGTGGTGATTGCCAGGGCAAAGACTCAACAAGCAGACCCTCGTGTTCCAGCGGGCTGTAGCTGACAATCTTCTGCGGTGCCCACTGTTCCCGTAGATGGCGGAACCAGTTCTCATCCAATGATGTGAGTTGGTAGGGCCCCAGGCGCAGCAACCAGTCATCCTGCAAGCGGATGGCTGTCCAGCTATTATCAACAGCAGGGAGGTACAGGCCATCCGGGCCGGCATAAACGATATTTAGCCCGGCTTCGTTAAATGCCGACAGCAAGGAACGCAACCAACCGCTGTCGATCGCAACAGCGTGTACCAATGCCTGCTCACGATGTAAAACAGTCCAGTGGAGCGCGTCACTTTCACCGAGCAGTGTCTCTTCAGCCAGCCATGACAAGCGTTCCGAGGTGAGTTTGCCGTTTTTTTCCGGTAAGGGGATCGCACGGAAAATTAAGCTGGCCGGTGAAATCAGTAAAATCACATCGCGTTTGTCAGTGCCCGAGATCACCTCTTCCAGGCAATCCACACCGGATAAGAGCAACAAGGGCTTTTCATCCGTGTGATCGGCTTCAGACACATCAAGCATGCCATTGTGAAGGTATCGTATGATTAGCTTTTCCTGCATGGGTATTTCAGCCTGCTTATTGTCTTAATCAATCAATGTGGCGGGAGAAAAGGCGGATCTCACCGCTTTTCTCGTCGTAATAAACCCGGCTGGATAACGTTAACTGCTGATCGTTATCACTGGCCGTAGACGTAATAGAAAAATAGCGGCTGGTAACAGCCAGTATGCTATTCAGGGGTGCCCAGTTTTTATCTGTTGCCGGGAATTGGTTATCCAACTGCGTATAAAAGAGAGTAAGCGCGGCCCAGCCCATCTTAGGCCGCTTCGCTAAAAGCCTTACCGCCTCTTCTGTACTGATTTGCTCGAGTGTCAGCGCAGATAATAGGGGGGCCTGCTGCTCTGCCAGCGAGTTAATATTAATTCGCTGCTGCGTTGAGGGCAGGGCACAAAGTTGCCCCTGAAGCGCCTGATACAATTTGGGGGTAACGCCGTTGATTTGGCTAAGTTCCGACACGCTGTAAAAGGGCTGATTCGCGGCAAGACGTGGCGGTTTGGCCCGCAGATAATATTCATCTTCCGCCCCGGCAGAACGGACAAGGGTATCGCTGTCGATATAATCCGCGATCGAGTCGATAATTATCCCAGCCTGCGCTTTCGTGACACCATTCATCAGCAGCAGCGCTTCAAACACCCGCTGGTTATAAGGTGCCTCATCCTGGGTATCGGTAGGAGCATTACCCAGTGTATTCAGGTTAAAACAGGCCTGATCATCCCGGACCTGCCATTCAATCGTCAGGCCGCTGCCCGGAGACATTTTCTGTGGCTGCGCCCAGTAGTGATCGGTGGACTGAAACTTAGGGTTGTCTTTCAAATCCTGAAGCAGGTTTTCAGTCGCAAACTGTTCTGCAGAATAAATCATCGTCATCAGCTGGAGATTATCTTGCTGATAGGAAGCCCGCTTTACACTGGTCGTTAAGCGGACGCCCATTTCCCCCGCTAACGCAGCCATAACAGCCAGCAGCAGCATGACCACAATCAGAGCGACGCCTTTTTGCGATTTCATTCGTGACTCCCGCCAGAAGGTGTGTCCTCAGCCGGTGGGGAGAGAGGCTGTTCATCGGCCATGGGTTCTTCCTGCCCGCCAGATGACTCACCCTCCTGACTGTTCTCTGACTCACTTTGCTGCTCGCCCTCTGACGCCTCATCGCCTGATTCGGTGTCCTGATAACCAGGCCAGCTTGCCGGCAAAACAAACACACGGTTGATCACACCAAAATCTTTGAGTGTCAGTGTTACCTCAATGCCGGTAGGGGGAGCCTGCCCGGCATCAACCTCTGTTTTCCAGCCTTGCTGATAAAAATGCAGTGACATGTTGTCGACGTTATCCAGCAAAGGGGCATCCAGGGGCGTGCTGTCGTCTGGGGCATCCACGGTACGTTGTACCAGGCGGTGCAGGGTGCCCGCTTTTAGTTGCCAGGTTACCCGAAGGATGTCGGGTGAGCAGCACTGGCCCCAGGTGTTAGGGCGGCTTTGGGTCGTCAAGGCAAAACTGTTGTCATCCTGATGCCAGCTTTGTTCTGCGCCGCGCGGCACTCTGGGCAGGCTTTGCACGATATCCCGTTCCAGCCGGTTCATGGTCCTGTGCAGCGCATTTATCCGTTGCAGGGCACTCTGGGTACGCTCATTGGTTTTCAGGGCGCCCGATAAGATTTGATACGCCAACATGCTCAGCATTGAGAAGATGAACAGGGCCAGCATCGTTTCTAATAAGGTGAAACCTTTTTGCCGGTTCATGGCGTCGTGTCCTGAACCGGGGGTAACAGGCGAAGCGTCGAGCGCACCGGCGAGCCATCACGGCTTATCGTTAATACCTGCGTACGGTACGCCGCCTCAGGAGAGGCGGTTTTTTGCAGTGCCCATGCCCAACTCTGGCCGCCCATGTCGACGAAGCCGCTTTGAGAGGATTTACCGCGTTCTGCCGCCGCTCCGGTTAACGTCTGTTCTGCCAGCCAGTTAGCAGACACCCAGTCTGCAAACAGATGGTCTGTCAGGCGCGACGTGGCACTCATCTGACCGCTCATGCTGTTCATCAATGCCAGTGCGGCTCCAGCAAACACAGCAAGTGCAACAATCACTTCCAGCAGCATCATGCCGTGCTGTTGCGATACGCGCCTCATGATGCTGCTGCCTCATTCCGGACAGTGACCGGCCACTGGCCATTACAGGTAAACGTAAATAATGGCCGGTCAGTATCTCGGTCAGTGATCCGCAATTGGAAAGCCGTAATCTCCCCGTCGGGAGAAAAAATGATCTGTGGCGTGTCGCGTGCTTCCATGATTTCGCCATGAATAAACACGCCAGCTTGCCAGGCAGGTGAAAAAGAGTGCATGTGGGCAGGCAGCGGACCTTTAGAGAAAGATACCCATCGCCAGGTGACCGGCGTCGCTTTGCGTTGTTGTGGCGTCATAAACAGATAGCCTGAATCTGTTATCTGTAAGCCTACCGGGGAGCCGGTCATCGCCGCATAATCGGATGCGTATTCCATCAGTGAAACCAGTTTCCCGGTTTCACTGAGTTGCTGGCGCTCTTCAACGCTGCCGGTTGTGCCCATCACCATGACGGCTCCGCCTGCCATGATCATCAGTACCAGCATGATCTCGAGCAGGGTAAAGCCGGCCTGCCTGACCTGTTTCACTTTTTCGGCGCATCCAGTGTCCAGTTGGCAACATCATCCTCTGTACCGGCCTCACCATCCTGACCGGCAGAGAATAGATCGTACTCACCGTGTTCACCCGGCGTAACCAGCAGATAGGCAGCGCCCCACGGATCGGTTGGCAGGCGTTTGATGTAGCCGTCTTTACGGTAATTTTGCGGCAGCGGTTCAAACTCCGGTGCTTTGACCAACGCTTCCAGGCCCTGTTCGCTGGTCGGGTAGCGGTGATTGTCCAGCTTGTACATGTCCAGCGCATTTTCCAGCGCCACGATATCACTGACCGCTTTTTGACGGTCGGCGCGCTCTTTATTACCCATCAGGTTAGGCACCACCAGGCTGGCCAAAATGCCCATAATCACGATGACCACCATGATTTCCAGCAGGGTGAAACCCCGCTGACGTTGTGTAGAGACTTTATTCATAAATTTCATCCTGTTAACCGGCTAAATTATTAAGTTGTAAAATGGGTTGCAGTATCGACACCACAATAAACAGCACAATGACTGCCATGCTGATCACCAGCCCAGGTTCGAACAGAGCCAATACCAGCGACATACGGTTTTGTAGTGCTTGCTCTTGCGCCGTGGCGGCGCGTTCCATCATGTTGCTCAGATGGCCGCTTTTCTCCCCTGAAGCCAGCATGTACAGCATCATGGGAGAGAAGAGTTCACTTTCAGTCAGGGCGGTATGCAGGGCGCTGCCCTGACGGACATGCTCGCCGGCACGCCGGAGGCGATCACGGATGGCCAGGTTTGAAATCCCTTCCAGCGCGGTGTGCATCCCCTCCAGCAATGGAACGCCACTGGATTGCAAAATACTCAGGGTCCGTAAATAGCGGGCGCTGTTCGTCTCGAGCACCAGCCTGCGGCAGATAGGTAAGCGCATCAGCAAGGCATGAAAACGGAAGCGGTTTTCCGGCCGCCTCAGCCAGACATTGAGGCTGAACAGCGCGATACCGATCAATGCCAGCACCAGCAACCCGTAATCCCTTATGGCGTCACTCACGACGAGCAAAATCCGGGTGCTGAGAGGCAGTTGATGTTTCATATGGATAAACTGCTCGACCACTTTGGGCACGACTGTGGAGAGCAAAATAGTAATAACGATGATGGCAACCGAAGTGAGCACCATTGGGTAGATCAACGCCTGGGTCATTTTGCTTTTTAGCCGCTGACGGATTTCGTTGTAATCTGCCAGTTTTTCCAGCACCGGGCCGAGCGTGCCGCTTTTCTCACCTGCCATAACCAACGTGCGATAGACCGGATCAAAAATCCGTGGCCAGGCTGCCAGGGTTTCCGCTAAGGGGTGGCCTTCCGTTACCCGTGAACGAATTTCTGTTAATACGTGCCGCAGCTTTTCATTCTGGCTTTGCCGCGCGATGACCCCAATGGCCTCTTCCAGGGGGAGAGCCGCGTTGGTCAGTGTCGCGAGCTGCCGGGTAAACAGGGCGACCTCAGCCGCCGGTAATCGCACACGGCGGGTTCCGTTTCCTGCCAGCAGTTTGAAAGGTGAGCCTGCTGCTTTCATGGAAATCGGTTGTAAACCTTGAGCACGCAGTTTCTGCCGGGCCTGACGGGCGTCATCAGCCTCTACCATGCCGCGCTGGATTTTTCCGCTCGCGGTGTGAGCTCGCCAGGAAAACTTCATTCGATGTGTTCCTCTTGTGCATCTTGTTCCTGGCTGGTGACGCGCATCACTTCTTCCAGGGAGGTCTCACCCGACACTGCTTTCAGCAAGCCGTTTTCCAGCAGACTTTTACTTTGGCGGAGGAACAATCCCTTAATTACCTGCTCATTTTCATTGCCATGAATAGCGGCACGAATGGCTTCATCAACCACCATCACCTCATGAATTGCCAACCGGCCTTTGTAGCCGGTAAACCGGCAGGCCGGGCAGCCGGGCGCATGCCATAACGTGTTGGGAATGGGTGATAACGAGGTCAGCAGTGCCCGTTGATGCGGCTCTATTGCCCGCGGTTGGCGGCACTCAGGGCATAACCGGCGCACCAGCCGCTGCGCCAGCACGCCAATCAGGGATGAGGAAAGCAGGAAAGACTCAATCCCCATATCACGCAGACGGGTTATCGCACCGGTTGCGCTGTTGGTATGCAGGGTTGACATCACCAGGTGGCCGGTCAGTGAGGCCTGAACTGCAATCTGTGCCGTTTCGCTGTCACGGACTTCGCCCACCATCACGATATCGGGATCCTGACGCAAAATGGCACGCAGGCCACGGGCAAAGGTCATATCCAGCCGGGCATTGACTTGTGTCTGGCCAATGCCTTCCAGCTCATATTCGATAGGATCTTCAACCGTCAGGATATTGCGCTCCTGACTGTTCAACGCGGAAAGCACCGCATACAGCGTGGTACTTTTCCCAGAGCCGGTAGGGCCGGTGACCAGCAGAATGCCGTGAGGCTGTTTAATCAGATGCTGTAAGTTTTCGTAATCACCAGTGGATAGCCCGAGTTTATCCAGGGTAAGCAACAGGTTGTTTTTGTCTAACAAGCGCAGCACCGCCCGCTCACCATATTGCGACGGCAAGGTAGAAACGCGTACATCCACAGCCCGCGATCCCAAACGCAGAGAGATACGCCCATCCTGGGGCAGGCGTTTTTCTGCAATATCGAGTTTCGCCATGACTTTGATGCGTGAAAGCAGCAGCGGCGCGAGTTTTTTACTCGGCTGCAAAATCTGCCGCAATACGCCATCAATACGGAAACGGATGCTCAGGCTGCGCTCAAAGGTTTCAATGTGGATGTCAGACGCACCCTCTTTAACCGCCTCGCTTAAAATCGCATTGATTAAGCGGATGACCGGCGCACTGTTATCGTCTGCCAGCAAGTCTTCGTTGTCCGGCAACTCTTCCGTCAGTGCAAAGAGATCAATGTCCTGATCCAAATCCTGGGCAATTTGCTGTGATTCAACCGCATTATGCTGATAGAGAGCTGAAAGCTGTTCATCAAACGCCGCGGCTTCCAGAGGGCGCAGCGTTACACAGGTACCGGCAACCCGGCGCGCCTCAAGCAGCATGTCTAATGAGATGCCCTGACGGTAAAGCAGCGTATCCTGCGCAACGGCCACACCGGCCTGACGTGCCAGTGAGTATGAAATCCGGGCTGCCGGCCCGGGCTGATGGATCAACGGAAGAGTCTCTTTCATGGCTGCGTCCATTAACCGTGGAAAGGATTACGGGGGCCGTTAACCGGAGCAGGGGCAGCCGGCGCAGCGGGCAGTGGTTCAGGCGGCAATTCCGCTAACTGTGGCCGGCTGTTGGGGGCCACCAGCGTGTTCTCATCCTCTTGGCGGCGCTCTTTCTGGATATTCTGGAAATGGGTGTACTTTTTCTTCGAGACGGAGTGATAGACGTCGTCATCCCGGAGAATGGTCGGCCGGATAAATACCATCAGATTACGTTTCGCTGTTTCGGTGGAGGTGTAACGGAACAGATTGCCAATCAAAGGGATGTCGCCCAAAAGCGGCACTTTGGAATGCGTTTCTTTGCTGGTGTCATCCAGAAGGCCACCCAGCACTACGGTTTCACCGGTGCGCACTAACACAGCATTTTGAATGGTACGGGTATTGAATGTTGGGCCGAGTGAGGATGACTGGCCGCCGGCGCTGTCTACACTCGAGACTTCCTGCTCAATTTCCAGCAGAACAGCATCACCTTCGTTGATTTGTGGCGTAACTTTCAGCTTGGTACCAATCGTTTTACGCTCTACGGTATTAAAGACGTTGTCGCCCGAAGTGGTCTGTGAACCGGAAAGCACAGGAACATCCTGCCCCACATTCACCGACGCCTCTTTATTATCCAGGGTGACAATGCTGGGGGTCGCCAGAATGTCATTCTTATTGTTCGTGGAGAGGGCGGTCAGCAACGCGCTCCAGTCCCCTTCAAAAAATCCGGCGACAAACCCGTTATAATTTGCGAGAGCAGCAGGCAGTTCATCAGAATTGATGCCACTGTTTTGTGCGTTAGCCAGAGAGAAAATCGGCACGCCGGTATTTGTAAACTGCGTACCACCCACCTTGCTGTTTGCCCATTGCACGCCAAGGTTCAGCCCATTGCCGTCCTGTACTTCAACGATAATCGCCTCTACCAGCACCTGAGCACGGCGGATGTCCAGCTTGGCGATGACATCGGCTAATGGCTGCATCACATCAGGCTGGGCAGTAATGACCAGGGAGTTAGTCTGTTCATCCGCGGTAATCGACAAGGAGGTATTGCCGGTGGAGGAAGGATCTGACGACCCTTCCGTCTCTTTTTCTTTGGCAATTTTTTCACTGATACCTGTCAGTACCTCAACCAGTTTGTCGGCTTTGGCATAATTCAGGTAAAACACGCGTGTATTGCCCTGTTCGGCGCTGTCCTGATCCAATTTCGCCACCAGTGAGGTAATGCGCTGGCGCACTTTGTCTGAACCGCTGACTAACAAGGTGTTGGTGCGTTTATCTGCCACGATTTTCGGCATCAGCATGTTGCTGGACTGCCCTTTTGATTCTTCGCGGGTCAGGGAGTTAAGCACTTCTGCCAGTTCCGTAGCTGAAGCATATTTCAGCTTGATCAATTGCTGATGTTGCTGGCCAATGACATCGACCCGTTTGATAACTTCTACCAGCCGGTTGATCAGAGAGGCCTTGCCGGTCAGCATCAGCACATTAGACGGATCATAATTGACTACATTGCCTACGCCATTGCTGTCGCTCATCTGCCGGAGCAGGGGAGCAAGCTCACGTGCCGGCACATGTTGCAGCGCAATAACCCGGGTAATGACTTCATCCCCTTTGCCAGGACGGATATCATCCACTAAATGTCCGGGTGACGTTTTTAAGGTGGCAGAGCGCACAACTTTTAACAGGCCATTATCCAGCGTAACAACGGAAAACCCATATAAGTCCAGCACGCTCAGGAAGAACTGATAATACTCTTCGTTATCGAAACTGTTATAGCTGCGAACAGAAATGGTGCCGTTGACGGATGGGTCAACCAGGATGGTTTTGTTCATGTTTTTACTGACAACATCAACAAATTCCTTAATGTCGGCATTCTTAAAGTTTGCTGAGAATTGTTCTGCGTAGCTTTTGGGGGTGGTCAGAGTGGCCAGCATCATCAGCGTTAAAATAAAGGAGTTATTCTTGCGCATGGTTATTAATTAACTTTTCATTGATATCGTTTAAACTTAAATTGAACAGTGATTTCTGGTTGTTTCGCATAATAACCAGTTGCACGGTAAGTGATTGCTGCCAGGCCGCTCTGGCTTGGTCAATATTAGAGGGAACAGTTAAATCATATTCATCAATCTTTACTACAATATCACCAGGGTGTAACCCAAAATGGGCGAACATCTCTTTCTGTTTTCCCGGCAGGATTCGTAACCCAACTAATGCATTTTTTTGATAAACAGGGCTTGTAATGATGTAATCATCCCAATCCCGCCCTTTTTCTTCTACATTCTCAGGGGGCGTATTATTGACCTGGTTCTCTGAAGGCATTGCAGTGCGTTCTACTAAGATCAGGCTAAAAACTTTCCCATTCTCTTTGATTTCAATCGTATTATCACCGATTTTGTTGATGAAGCCCTCTGGTGGGGTAGAGAGCTTATCGCCTTCACGGTAGGTATGCTGCGCCCCGTTCTCCATCACAATAGCCAGTGAACGCCCCGGCTGATTACTGGCGATAATGCCGGTAAGCGTGATATTCCGTGAGGGCGCCACGTCTTCCTGTTGGGTCTCTGCGACGACGTTATCCGGCTGAAATTTTGCCAGTCTGCTTTGGAATTCATCAGCATTAATGACATGTTCATCACCCGGATAAGACGGGCCGGCCGGTTCTTTTAATATATATAAAAGAGATATATTTTTAACATAAAAGCCCGACACCATAATTCCTAACAATAAAGCAACAGGGATAATTATATTTTGTAAGTTACAAAAAAATAACTTTTTGGTTTTCTGTAACACAATGCGCCCGCTTCAATATCAATTATTGTGTGTTAGTTTGCACTAGAATAATTGCATGATATAGTTAATAGCCATTTTATTCAAATGGAGTTTTATCCGACATAAAAATATTTTGCAAGTCTTTGAGAAATCAATTTTAAGAGTAAAACATTCATGAAATTCCAAGTCGATGAATCCTGGTTTAACTATGAATTCATTTTTGATACATATAGAACCGCAAAAGATTATTTGAGCGATGAATTGTTACTGTCCGGGATTGGACTGATAGTTGGCGAGGCAGGATGTGGGAAAACGGCACTGGCAAAAGATATTTTGCGCATTAATCAGGGGGCGTTTCTGCTGCTTACTGCCCGCAAAGAGAATGATGAATTGCTATTAATAGATTCTTCATGGGATACCGTAAATAAAATTAATCTTCGCCCCTCTTTTTCTTTGAATCTATGGGAAAAATTTCTTTATGAAACTCAGAAAATAAATACGCCGGTATTAATTGTTCTGGATAATGCTCATTATATTAACCAACAATTAACTACGCTGGTTTACTTATTTAGTGAGTTTAGGAAACATGCCAGGCAGCCTCTTTCTCTGCTGATCGTTGGCGAAAATTCACTTTTGAAAAACAAAAGCTTATCAAATTATCACCCGGGCGCACTGCGCTTGCCACTTTATGATGAGAAAGCCTGTTTGTCAGTGGTTAACCAAACCATCATGGAGAGAGAAGGGGAAGATCATGCCGCTACGTTTACGCTTCCTTATATCAAGTACATCCAGTACGCAGCGAAAGGGAATCCCGAGAGCATCTCGCGCCTTGTGAATATGGCCCGCCAGATTGCCTGGATAGAGCAGGGGACAACCTCTTCTCTGCATTGGCGGCATATCAAACTCGCGGTGCGTGAATCAGGGAAAAGCCGGCGTGCCAGGAAGACAATGCTCTTATTGTTAATCGGCTACGCCGGTTTTGCGGCGCTTCTTGGTTGGCACTGTACCGGCATGGTGTCACCGTACCTGCCCGTCCCTGAATGGTTAAGGCCGGAACCGGTGGCAGCGATGATCCCTGCTCCGCCGCCGGCCATTGATGACCAGCCCGCGACTGAGCGCCAGGCCATGCAGCAACTTTTCCGGGCCTGGGGCTATGACGTGGCTGAGGAGGATGCCTGGTGTGATCAAACCGCACAGGCAGGCTTACAGTGTGAGACGGCAAAAGCAGACTATGACGCACTACAGAAACAAGGCTTGCCCTGGATAGCGCAGTTCCATCTCGGTAACAAGACCCGTTATGCCGTGGTCATCCGGATGGGCAAAGATGACCTCGATCTGCTTTTAGGCCAGCAGACCTGGACGGTGAAGAAATCCTGGTTCCTGGCTGCATGGAAAGGGGAATATATCCTGTTCTGGAAACCTGCACCGTCTGGAAAAACATCTGTGTCGGCAGCAAGTTCTGATGAAGACATCCTATGGCTGAATACAATGCTCAGCCGTGCACTGCATCTTCCTTTACCTGAGGACGTGCGGTGGAATGCCTTACTCGTAGAAAAAATCAAAAAATTCCAGCAAAGCAGAGGGCTGCACCCTGACGGCGCGCCCGGCAAAGCAACCTTGATCCAGCTTTGGCTCAGCGTTGAACAAAGCGCCCTCTTAGTGCCAGAAAATGAAAGCGCAGAAAAAGGAGAAGGGCAATGAGCTTCCCTCTACATCAGGCAATGAATTTGCGCCTGCAGGGTGGGGCACCGGCAAAACTCCGGGCACCTTTTAAAAGAACATGCATCAAAGCCGGTGGCCTGCTTTTATGGGGATGTTGGATGGGGCTCTTTGCCGTTCAGGGCGCATATCTGCACATAGTCTGGACATCCCGTCATCCGGAGCCGCCTGTTCTGCAGGCGCCCTCGCAAGATAGAGAGTATACCCTCTCTCCTATGCATTATCTGTTCAAGACCCGGCCACTCCCTGCCGCGAACGAACCGGAAGCGGAAACGGAACCTGTCGAGAATATCGCGGAGACGATGGACGACCAGGCCGAAGCAGAAGACATTAATGAAGAGGAAGATGTGGCGCTGGTTGAAGAAGAGGCTGATACAACAATAAGTAAAGATGACACCGTCGATCCTGCCTTAAAAGCCCGTGTTCAACAGGCCTTGGCAGAACTGGAAGAAGATGACCCGGCGTAGTAACAACAGGTAAAATAAAAGGCGCGCTAATACGTTTTTCCTGCAGGTTATGGTTGCTTCCTAAGCAGGAATGCGTATAATGCGCGGGCTTACCTAATCTTGGTAGGTCTGATCCGTTGCGGATCAGTAACCATGTCATCAATAACGACTGGTTAACAATACTCCCGATATGGGGGTTATATGCTGAACGATTACACTCCCCCATCAATCGAAATGGGTGTGAGGAGTAATTATTTACGTTTATAAATAATTGGAGCTCTGGTCTCATGCAGAACCAAAGAATCCGTATCCGCCTGAAAGCGTTTGATCATCGTCTGATCGATCAATCAACCGCGGAAATCGTCGAGACTGCTAAGCGCACTGGTGCGCAA
The DNA here is from genome assembly GCF_002858805.1 of Chimaeribacter arupi. GTDB lineage: Bacteria > Pseudomonadota > Gammaproteobacteria > Enterobacterales > Enterobacteriaceae > Chimaeribacter > Chimaeribacter arupi. The sequence continues at coordinate 24,092 of NZ_PJZI01000043.1, read as the reverse complement.
GTCCGTGGTCCGATCCCGCTGCCGACCCGCAAAGAGCGCTTTACCATTCTGATCTCTCCGCACGTCAACAAAGACGCGCGTGATCAGTATGAAATCCGCACTCACAAGCGTCTGGTTGACATCGTTGAGCCAACCGAGAAAACCGTTGATGCTCTGATGCGTCTGGATCTGGCTGCCGGTGTAGACGTGCAGATCAGCCTGGGTTAATCAGGTCATTGAGCGATTGAGAGGTTGAAACAATGATTGGTTTAGTCGGTAAAAAAGTGGGTATGACCCGCATCTTCACTGAAGAAGGCGTATCTATCCCTGTAACCGTTATCGAAATTGAAGCTAACCGCGTTACTCAGGTCAAAGACCTGGCCAACGATGGTTATCGCGCTATCCAGGTTACCACCGGTGCTAAAAAAGCAAACCGTGTAACCAAACCGGAAGCGGGTCACTTCGCTAAAGCTGGCGTTGAAGCCGGCCGTCTCCTGCGTGAATTCCGTCTGTCTGAAGGCGAAGAGTTCACTGTAGGTCAGAACATTAGCGTTGAAATTTTCGCAGACGTTAAAAAAGTAGACGTTACCGGTACTTCTAAAGGTAAAGGTTTTGCTGGCACTGTTAAGCGCTGGAACTTCCGTACCCAAGACGCTACCCACGGTAACTCCTTGTCTCACCGCGTTCCGGGTTCTATCGGTCAGAACCAGACTCCGGGCAAAGTGTTCAAAGGCAAGAAAATGGCAGGGCAGCTGGGTAATGAGCGCGTAACCGTTCAGAGCCTGGACGTAGTACGCGTTGACGCTGAGCGCAACCTGCTGCTGGTTAAGGGTGCTGTTCCGGGAGCTACCGGTAGCAACCTGATCGTTAAACCAGCTGTTAAAGCGTGAGGAGCCAGGTAATGGAATTAGTATTGAAAGACGCGCAGAGCGCGCTGACTGTTTCCGAAACCACCTTCGGTCGTGATTTTAACGAAGCGCTGGTTCACCAGGTTGTTGTTGCTTACGCAGCAGGCGCCCGCCAGGGTACTCGCGCGCAGAAAACTCGCGCTGAAGTGACTGGTTCTGGCAAAAAGCCATGGCGTCAGAAAGGTACCGGCCGTGCGCGTTCTGGTTCTGTAAAGAGCCCGATCTGGCGTTCCGGTGGTGTGACCTTTGCTGCTAAGCCTCAGGACCACAGTCAGAAAGTAAACAAAAAGATGTACCGCGGCGCGCTGAAAAGCATCCTGTCCGAGCTGGTACGTCAAGAACGTCTGATCGTTGTCGAGAAGTTCTCTGTTGAAGCACCGAAAACCAAGCTGCTGGCACAGAAACTGAAAGACATGGCGCTGGAAGACGTGCTGATCATCACCGGTGAACTGGATGAGAATCTGTTCCTGGCTGCCCGTAACCTGTACAAGGTTGACGTGCGTGATGTAGCAGGTATCGATCCAGTTAGCCTGATCGCCTTCGACAAAGTAGTTATGACTGCTGATGCTGTGAAGCAAGTTGAGGAGATGCTGGCATGATTCGTGAAGAACGTCTGCTGAAAGTACTGCGCGCGCCGCACGTTTCTGAAAAAGCGTCTGCTGCGATGGAAAAGAACAACACCATCGTTCTCAAAGTTGCTAAAGACGCGACTAAAGCAGAAATCAAAGCTGCTGTGCAGAAACTGTTTGAAGTCGAAGTCGAAGACGTAAACACCTTGCTGGTAAAAGGCAAAGTGAAGCGTCATGGACAGCGTGTTGGTCGTCGTAGCGACTGGAAAAAAGCTTACGTCACCCTGAAAGAAGGCCAGAATCTGGACTTCATCAGCGGCGCAGAGTAAGTCGGAGGAGTAAGAACAATGGCAATTGTTAAATGTAAACCTACATCTCCGGGTCGTCGCCACGTTGTTAAAGTGGTTAACCCTGAGCTGCACAAGGGTAAACCTTATGCCCCGCTGCTGGAAAAACTGAGCAAAAGCGGTGGTCGTAACAACAATGGCCGTATCACCACCCGTCATATCGGTGGTGGCCACAAGCAACATTATCGTCTGGTTGACTTCAAGCGCAACAAAGACGGTATCGCTGCAGTGGTTGAGCGTCTGGAGTACGATCCGAACCGTTCCGCGAACATCGCGCTGGTTCTGTACAAAGACGGCGAACGCCGTTACATCCTGGCGCCGAAAGGCCTGAAAGCAGGTGACCAGATTCAATCTGGCGTTGATGCGGCAATCAAAACGGGTAACACCCTGCCGATGCGCAACATCCCAGTTGGTTCAACGGTTCATAACGTAGAAATGAAACCAGGTAAAGGCGGCCAGCTGGCTCGTTCTGCCGGTGCCTACGTTCAGATCGTTGCACGTGATGGTTCCTACGTAACTCTGCGTCTGCGCTCCGGCGAAATGCGTAAAGTTCTGGCTGACTGCCGCGCTACCCTGGGCGAAGTTGGCAATGCAGAACACATGCTGCGCGTTCTGGGTAAAGCAGGTGCTGCACGTTGGCGTGGTGTTCGTCCTACCGTTCGCGGTACGGCGATGAACCCAGTCGATCACCCGCACGGTGGTGGTGAAGGTCGTAACTTTGGTAAGCACCCGGTAACTCCGTGGGGCGTTCAGACCAAAGGTAAGAAGACCCGTAGCAACAAGCGTACTGACAAGTTCATCGTACGTCGCCGTAGTAAAAAATAATTAGAGGATAAGCCATGCCACGTTCTCTCAAGAAAGGTCCTTTTATTGACCTGCACTTGCTGAAGAAGGTAGAGAAAGCGGTGGAAAGCGGTGACAAGAAGCCTTTGCGCACTTGGTCCCGTCGTTCAACGATCTTTCCTAACATGATCGGTTTGACCATCGCTGTCCATAATGGTCGTCAGCACGTACCAGTGTTCGTTTCCGATGAAATGGTCGGTCACAAACTGGGTGAATTCGCGCCGACCCGTACTTATCGCGGCCATGCGGCTGATAAAAAAGCTAAAAAGCGCTAAGGTAGGAGGAAGAGATGGAAACTATCGCTAAACATCGCCACGCTCGTTCTTCTGCTCAGAAGGTTCGCCTTGTTGCTGACCTGATCCGCGGTAAGAAAGTGTCGCAAGCTCTGGAAACTCTGACCTACACCAACAAAAAAGCTGCTGGTCTGGTTAAGAAAGTGCTGGAGTCTGCCATTGCTAACGCAGAACACAACGATGGCGCTGACATCGATGATCTGAAAGTCACGAAAATCTTCGTCGACGAAGGCCCAAGCATGAAGCGCATTATGCCGCGTGCAAAAGGTCGTGCAGATCGCATCCTGAAGCGCACCAGCCACATTACTGTGGTTGTGTCCGATCGCTGAGACTCTGGAGACTAGCAATGGGTCAGAAAGTACATCCTAATGGTATTCGCCTGGGTATTGTCAAACCTTGGAACTCTACTTGGTATGCGAATACCAAAGAATTCGCTGACAACCTGGACAGCGACTTTAAAGTTCGTCAATTCCTGACTAAGGAATTGTCGAAAGCTTCCGTTTCTCGCATCGTTATCGAGCGTCCTGCGAAGAGCATCCGTGTGACCATTCACACTGCTCGTCCTGGCATCGTTATCGGCAAGAAAGGTGAAGATGTCGAAAAACTGCGTAAGGTCGTAGCGGATATCGCTGGCGTTCCTGCACAGATTAACATCGCCGAAGTCCGTAAACCGGAACTGGACGCAAAATTGGTTGCTGACAGCATCACTTCACAGCTGGAACGTCGCGTTATGTTCCGTCGTGCTATGAAGCGTGCAGTACAGAACGCAATGCGTCTTGGCGCTAAAGGTATCAAAGTTGAAGTAAGCGGCCGTCTTGGCGGTGCTGAAATCGCGCGTACCGAATGGTACCGTGAAGGTCGTGTTCCGTTGCACACTCTGCGTGCGGACATCGATTACAACACATCTGAAGCGCACACCACTTATGGTGTAATCGGCGTTAAGGTATGGATCTTCAAAGGTGAGATCCTGGGTGGTATGGCTGCCGTTGAACAACCGGAAAAACCGGCTGCTCAACCTAAAAAGCAGCAGCGTAAAGGCCGCAAGTAAGGAGAGTCGCTGATGTTACAACCAAAGCGTACAAAATTCCGTAAGGTGCACAAGGGCCGCAACCGTGGTCTGGCGCAAGGTACGGATGTTAGCTTCGGCACTTTCGGTCTGAAAGCTGTTGGCCGTGGCCGTCTGACTGCTCGTCAAATCGAAGCAGCTCGTCGTGCAATGACTCGTGCAGTTAAGCGTCAAGGTAAAATCTGGATCCGTGTATTCCCGGACAAACCGATTACCGAGAAGCCGCTTGAAGTGCGTATGGGTAAAGGTAAGGGTAACGTGGAGTATTGGGTTGCCCTGATCCAGCCTGGTAAAGTCCTGTACGAAATGGACGGCGTGCCGGAAGAGCTGGCCCGTGAGGCGTTCAAGCTGGCAGCAGCTAAACTGCCGATCAAAACCACCTTTGTAACTAAGACGGTGATGTAATGAAAGCACAAGAGCTGCGTGAAAAAAGCGTTGAAGAGCTGAACACCGAGCTGCTCAACCTGCTGCGTGAGCAATTCAACTTGCGCATGCAAGCGGCGAGTGGCCAGCTGCAACAAACTCACCTGTTGAAACAAGTGCGTCGTAACGTCGCACGCGTTAAGACTTTACTGACTGAAAAGGCGGGTGCGTAAATGACTGACACTATCCGTACTCTGCAAGGTCGCGTTGTTAGTGACAAAATGGAAAAATCCATTGTTGTTGCTATCGAACGTACGGTGAAGCACCCGATCTACGGGAAATTCATCAAACGTACGACCAAGCTGCACGTACACGACGAGAACAACGAATGTGGTATCGGTGACGTGGTAGAAATCCGCGAATGCCGTCCACTGTCTAAGACTAAATCTTGGACGTTGGTTCGCGTTGTAGAGAAAGCGATTCTGTAATAGAGTAGCGGCCTCTCACTTAACAAACGGCTCAGAAAACGAGCCGTTTGTTTTTTCTACCCATACGTAGGAAGCGGTGTTATAATGCTGCGCCCTTGGTTATGGGGCTTTTCAACGGCCTGAAAATTAACTTAGGTCTTTAAAGTAGTAGTTGACATTAGCGGAGCACTAAAATGATCCAAGAACAGACTATGCTGACCGTCGCCGACAACTCCGGTGCACGTCGCGTAATGTGTATCAAGGTTCTAGGTGGCTCGCACCGTCGCTACGCAGGCGTCGGCGACATCATCAAAATTACCATCAAGGAAGCAATTCCTCGCGGTAAGGTGAAGAAAGGCGATGTGCTGAAGGCGGTAGTGGTGCGCACCAAGAAGGGTGTACGTCGCCCGGACGGTTCTGTCATTCGCTTCGATGGTAATGCATGCGTTATTTTGAACAATAACAGCGAGCAACCAATCGGTACGCGTATTTTTGGGCCGGTAACTCGTGAACTGCGTAACGAAAAGTTCATGAAAATTATCTCTCTGGCACCAGAAGTACTCTAAGGAGCGAACCATGGCAGCGAAAATCCGTCGTGATGACGAAGTTATCGTGCTTACCGGGAAAGACAAAGGTAAACGCGGTAAAGTAAAAAATGTCCTGTCTGCTGGCAAGGTCATTGTAGAAGGTATCAACCTGGTTAAGAAACACCAGAAGCCGGTTCCGGCTCTGAACCAACCAGGTGGCATTGTTGAAAAAGAAGCTGCTATTCAGGTTTCCAACATCGCTCTCTACAATGCTGCGACCGGCAAGGCTGACCGTGTAGGCTTTAGATTCGAAGACGGCAAAAAAGTCCGTTTCTTCAAGTCTAACAGCGAAACTATCAAGTAATTTGGAGTAATACGATGGCGAAACTGCATGATTACTACAAAGACGAGGTAGTCAAACAACTGATGTCTCAGTTTGGCTACAACTCTGTCATGCAAGTCCCTCGGGTCGAGAAGATCACCCTGAACATGGGTGTTGGTGAAGCTATTGCCGACAAGAAACTGCTGGACAATGCAGCAGCTGACTTGACAGCAATCTCCGGCCAAAAGCCGTTGATCACCAAAGCACGCAAATCTGTTGCAGGCTTCAAAATCCGCCAGGGCTATCCGATCGGCTGTAAAGTAACTCTGCGCGGCGAACGCATGTGGGAGTTCTTTGAGCGTCTGATTTCCATTGCTGTACCGCGTATCCGTGACTTCCGTGGCCTGTCCGCTAAGTCATTCGATGGCCGTGGTAACTACAGCATGGGCGTGCGTGAACAGATCATCTTCCCGGAAATCGACTACGACAAAGTCGATCGCGTTCGTGGTTTGGATATTACCATTACCACCACTGCGAAATCCGATGATGAAGGCCGCGCACTGCTGGCTGCCTTTAACTTCCCGTTCCGCAAGTAAGGTAGGGTTACTAATGGCTAAGCAATCCATGAAAGCACGCGAAGTCAAGCGCGTGAAATTAGCAGACAAATTCTTTGCTAAACGCACAGAACTGAAAGCTATCATCTCTGATGTGAACGCTTCCGACGAAGATCGTTGGGATGCCGTTCTCAAGCTGCAGACTCTGCCGCGTGATTCCAGCCCGTCACGTCAGCGTAACCGCTGCCGTCAAACTGGTCGTCCGCACGCTTTCCTGCGGAAGTTCGGGTTGAGCCGTATTAAAGTCCGTGAAGCCGCTATGCGCGGTGAAATCCCGGGCTTGAAAAAGGCTAGCTGGTAATTGTCACCAATTGAATCACGGGAGTAAAGACAGATGAGCATGCAAGATCCGATCGCGGATATGCTGACCCGTATCCGTAACGGTCAGGCCGCGAACAAAGTTGCGGTCACCATGCCTTCCTCCAAGCTGAAATTGGCAATTGCCAACGTGCTGAAGGAAGAAGGTTATATTGAAGATTTCAAAATCGAAGGCGACACCAAGCCGGTTCTGGAACTGGTACTGAAGTACTTCCAGGGCAAGGCAGTGGTAGAAAGCATTCAGCGTATCAGCCGCCCAGGTCTGCGCATCTATAAGAAAAAAGATGAGCTGCCAAAAGTTATGGCCGGCCTGGGTATTGCTGTCATTTCTACCTCTAAAGGTGTTATGACCGATCGTGCAGCTCGCCAGGCTGGTCTTGGTGGCGAGATTATCTGCTACGTAGCTTAATTCGGGAGGAAAGAATGTCTCGTGTTGCAAAAGCACCCGTCGTCATTCCTGCCGGCGTAGAGGTAAAACTCAACGGTCAGGTTATTTCGATTAAGGGTAAGAACGGCGAGCTGACTCGTACTATCCACAGCGCCGTTGAAGTTAAACAGGAAGAAAACGCACTGACTTTCGGTCCACGCGAAGGTGCTGTTGACGGTTGGGCCCAAGCGGGTACCACTCGTGCTCTGTTGAACGCAATGGTAGTTGGTGTTACCGAAGGCTTCACCAAGAAGCTTCAGCTGGTAGGTGTTGGTTACCGTGCCGCAGTTAAAGGCAACGCGGTGAGTTTAGCCCTGGGCTTCTCTCATCCTGTTGAACATGCACTGCCGGCAGGTATTACTGCTGAATGCCCGACCCAAACTGAAATCGTGCTGAAAGGCGCAGATAAGCAGTTGATTGGTCAGGTTGCAGCGGACCTGCGTGCCTACCGTCGTCCTGAGCCTTACAAAGGCAAGGGTGTCCGTTACGCCGACGAAGTCGTGCGTACCAAAGAGGCTAAGAAGAAGTAAGGTAACACTATGGATAAGAAATCTGCTCGTATCCGTCGTGCGACCCGCGCACGCCGCAAGCTCAAAGAATTGGGCGCGACTCGCCTGGTGGTACATCGTACCCCGCGTCATATCTACGCACAGGTCATCGCTCCGAACGGTTCTGAAGTATTGGTAGCCGCTTCTACTGTAGAAAAAGCTATCACTGAGCAATTGAAGTATACCGGTAACAAAGATGCTGCTGCAGCTGTAGGTAAAGCTATTGCTGAGCGCGCATTGGAAAAAGGGATTAAAGATGTATCCTTTGACCGTTCCGGTTTCCAATATCATGGTCGAGTCCAGGCACTGGCAGATGCTGCCCGTGAAGCTGGCCTTCAGTTCTAAGGTAGAGGTGTAAGATGTCACACATCGAAAAACAAGCTGGCGAACTGCAGGAAAAGCTGATCGCGGTAAACCGCGTATCTAAAACCGTAAAAGGTGGCCGTATTTTCAGCTTTACCGCACTGACTGTAGTTGGTGATGGTAACGGTCGCGTAGGTTTTGGCTACGGCAAAGCACGCGAAGTTCCGGCAGCGATCCAGAAAGCGATGGAAAAAGCCCGTCGCAACATGATGAATGTCGCGCTGAACAGCGGCACCCTGCAGCACCCTGTTAAAGGTGCGCATACGGGTTCCCGTGTGTTCATGCAGCCGGCTTCCGAAGGTACCGGTATTATTGCCGGTGGTGCAATGCGCGCCGTCCTGGAAGTCGCAGGGGTTCACAACGTATTGGCAAAAGCCTATGGTTCCACCAACCCGATTAACGTGGTTCGTGCAACTATTGACGCTCTGGCGAATATGAAGTCCCCAGAAATGGTCGCTGCCAAGCGTGGTAAATCCGTTGAAGAAATTCTGGGGTAATAACCATGGCAAAGACTATTAAAGTAACTCAAATTCGCAGCTCTATTGGCCGTTTGCCGAAACACAAGGCAACTCTGGTTGGTCTTGGTCTGCGTCGTATTGGTCATACTGTTGAGCGTGAAGATACTCCCGCTGTACGTGGTATGATCAACCTGGTTTCCTACATGGTTAAGGTTGAGGAGTAACAGATGCGTTTAAATACTCTGTCTCCGGCTGAAGGTGCCAAGCATGCGCCGAAGCGTGTAGGTCGTGGTATTGGTTCTGGCCTGGGTAAAACCGGCGGCCGTGGTCACAAAGGTCAGAACTCTCGTTCTGGCGGTGGCGTACGTCGCGGGTTCGAAGGTGGTCAGATGCCGCTGTACCGTCGTTTGCCGAAATTCGGCTTCACTTCTCGCAAAGCTATGATCACGGCAGAAGTTCGTCTGTCTGAACTGGCTCAAGTAGAAGGCGATGTTATCGACCTGAACACGCTGAAAGCCGCTAACGTAGTTGGTACTCAGATTGAATTCGCTAAAGTTATGCTGTCTGGCGAAATCAATCGTGCAGTAACCGTACGTGGTCTGCGTGTCACCAAAGGCGCTCGTGCTGCTATCGAAGCTGCTGGCGGTAAAATTGAGGAATAAGTAGCAGATGGCTAAGCAACCAGGATTAGATTTTCAAAGTGCTAAAGGTGGACTTGGCGAACTGAAGCGCAGACTTTTGTTTGTTATCGGGGCGCTCATAGTTTTCCGTATCGGCTCTTTTATTCCGATTCCTGGTATCGATGCCACTGTGCTTGCGAAATTGCTCGAGCAACAGCGTGGTACCATCATTGAAATGTTCAACATGTTCTCTGGTGGTGCCCTTAGTCGTGCTTCTATCTTTGCTTTGGGTATCATGCCGTATATTTCGGCATCGATTATTATCCAACTGTTAACCGTGGTTCATCCCGCGTTAGCAGAAATTAAGAAAGAAGGGGAGGCTGGCCGTCGCAAGATAAGCCAGTACACCCGTTATGGCACGCTGGTATTGGCAATATTTCAGTCTATCGGTATTGCTACCGGTCTTCCGAATATGCCTGGTATGCAAGGTCTGGTCTTAAATCCAGGCTTTGCATTCTACTTTACCGCTGTAGTTAGCCTGGTTACCGGGACGATGTTCCTTATGTGGCTTGGCGAACAGATTACTGAACGTGGTATTGGTAACGGTATCTCGATCATAATCTTTGCTGGTATCGTTGCTGGTCTGCCTCCGGCAGTTGCACATACCATTGAGCAAGCTCGACAAGGCGACCTGCACTTCCTTCTGTTGCTGTTGGTTGCAGTTTTAGTGTTTGCGGTGACTTTCTTTGTAGTGTTCGTCGAGCGTGGCCAACGACGTATTGTTGTCAACTACGCTAAACGTCAACAAGGCCGTCGCGTTTATGCAGCACAGAGTACGCACTTACCGCTGAAAGTGAACATGGCAGGGGTTATCCCAGCAATTTTCGCCTCTAGCATTATTCTGTTCCCGGCCACGATTGCATCCTGGTTTGGGGGCGGTACCGGTTGGAACTGGCTGACAACGATTTCGCTGTATCTGCAGCCTGGACAACCGCTTTATGTGTTACTCTATGCGACTGCGATCATCTTCTTCTGTTTCTTCTATACGGCTCTGGTTTTCAACCCGCGTGAAACAGCAGATAACCTGAAGAAGTCCGGTGCATTCGTGCCAGGAATTCGTCCGGGAGAGCAAACGGCGAAATACATTGATAAAGTGATGACGCGCTTAACCTTAATTGGTGCATTGTATATTACTTTTATCTGCCTTATCCCGGAGTTCATGCGTGACGCAATGAAAGTACCTTTCTACTTTGGTGGTACTTCACTGTTAATCGTTGTTGTTGTCATCATGGACTTTATGGCTCAAGTGCAAACTCTGATGATGTCCAGTCAGTACGAGTCTGCATTGAAGAAAGCAAACCTGAAAGGCTATAACCGCTAATTAGGTGCGTTTGAGAAGTTACGGAGAGTAAAAATGAAAGTTCGTGCTTCCGTCAAGAAATTATGTCGTAACTGCAAAATCGTTAAGCGTAACGGTGTCGTTCGTGTGATTTGCAGCAGCGAGCCGAAGCATAAACAGCGTCAAGGCTGATTATCTCGCATATTTTTCTTGCAAAGTTGGGTTGAGCTGGCTAGATTAGCCAGCCAATCTTTTGTATGTCGCTGCAATACTATTTGAGTATCCTGAAAACGGGCTTTTCAGAATGGTGTTGCCGTATAAAAATGTAGGAGTGCATAGTGGCCCGTATAGCAGGCATTAACATTCCTGATCAAAAACATACCGTGATCGCGTTAACCTCGATCTATGGTATCGGTAAAACTCGCTCACAGGCTATCTGTGCAGCAGCGGGTATTGCTGAAAATGTTAAGATCAGTGAGCTGTCTGAAGAGCAAATCGATAAGCTGCGTGACGAAGTTGCCAAATTTGTTGTAGAAGGTGATCTGCGTCGTGAAGTGACCCTGAGCATCAAGCGTCTTATGGACCTTGGTACCTATCGTGGTTTGCGTCATCGTCGTGGTCTTCCGGTTCGCGGCCAGCGTACCAAGACCAACGCCCGTACCCGTAAGGGTCCGCGCAAACCGATCAAGAAATAATCGGGGTGATTGAATAATGGCAAAGGCACCTGTTCGTACACGTAAGCGTGTAAGAAAACAAGTCTCTGACGGCGTGGCTCATATCCATGCTTCTTTCAACAACACCATTGTTACCATTACTGATCGTCAGGGTAATGCTTTGGGTTGGGCAACAGCTGGTGGTTCCGGTTTCCGTGGTTCTCGTAAATCCACTCCGTTCGCAGCTCAGGTTGCAGCAGAGCGCTGCGCTGACGCAGTGAAAGAATACGGTATTAAGAACCTGGAAGTTATGGTTAAAGGACCTGGTCCGGGCCGTGAGTCTACTATCCGCGCTCTGAACGCGGCTGGTTTCCGCATCACTAATATTACTGATGTGACTCCGATCCCTCATAACGGTTGTCGTCCGCCGAAAAAGCGTCGCGTATAACGCTGCTTTTAGGATTGTTGGAGAAAGAAAATGGCAAGATATTTGGGTCCTAAGCTCAAGCTGAGCCGTCGTGAGGGCACAGACCTGTTCCTTAAGTCTGGCGTTCGCGCGATCGATACCAAGTGTAAGATTGAACAAGCTCCTGGTCAGCATGGTGCGCGTAAACCGCGTCTGTCTGACTATGGTGTACAGTTGCGTGAAAAGCAAAAAGTTCGCCGTATGTATGGCGTGCTGGAGCGTCAGTTCCGTAACTATTATAAAGAAGCAGCCCGTCTGAAAGGCAACACCGGTGAAAACCTGTTGCAACTGCTGGAAGGTCGTCTGGACAACGTTGTTTACCGTATGGGCTTCGGCGCTACGCGTGCAGAAGCACGTCAGCTGGTTAGCCACAAAGCTATCATGGTAAACGGTCGCGTTGTTAACATCGCTTCTTATCAGGTATCTCCGAATGACGTAGTCAGCATCCGTGAGAAAGCTAAAAAGCAATCTCGCGTTAAGGCCGCTTTGGAGCTGGCTGAACAGCGTGAAAAGCCGACTTGGCTGGAAGTTGATGCTGCTAAGATGGAAGGTGTGTTCAAGCGTAATCCTGAACGTGCCGATCTGTCTGCGGACATTAACGAACACCTGATCGTCGAGCTTTACTCCAAGTAAAGCTTAGTACCAAAGAGAGGACACAATGCAGGGTTCTGTGACAGAGTTTCTAAAACCGCGCCTGGTAGATATCGAGCAAGTCAGTTCGACGCACGCCAAGGTGACCCTTGAGCCGTTAGAGCGTGGCTTTGGCCATACTCTCGGCAACGCACTGCGCCGTATTCTGCTTTCATCCATGCCGGGTTGCGCGGTGACCGAGGTTGAGATTGATGGTGTACTGCATGAGTACAGCACCAAAGAAGGCGTACAGGAAGATATCCTGGAGATCCTGCTCAACCTGAAAGGGCTGGCGGTGAGAGTTCAAGGCAAAGATGAAGTTATTCTTACCCTGAATAAATCTGGCATTGGCCCTGTGACTGCAGCCGACATTACCCATGATGGTGATGTCGAAATCGTCAAGCCGCAACATGTTATCTGCCATCTGACCGATGAGAACGCTGCTATCAGCATGCGTATCAAAATTCAGCGTGGCCGTGGATATGTACCGGCGTCTGCCCGAATTCATTCGGAAGAAGATGAGCGCCCAATTGGCCGTCTGCTTGTTGACGCCTGCTACAGCCCTGTAGAGCGTATCGCCTACAATGTTGAAGCAGCTCGTGTAGAGCAACGTACCGATTTGGACAAGCTGGTCATCGAAATGGAAACCAATGGTACGATCGATCCTGAAGAGGCGATCCGTCGTGCGGCGACCATTCTGGCTGAACAACTTGAAGCTTTTGTTGACCTGCGTGATGTACGTCAACCAGAAGTGAAAGAAGAGAAGCCTGAGTTCGATCCGATCTTGCTGCGCCCTGTTGACGATCTGGAATTGACTGTCCGCTCTGCTAACTGCCTTAAAGCAGAAGCTATCCACTACATCGGTGATCTGGTACAGCGTACCGAGGTTGAGTTGCTGAAAACGCCTAACCTTGGTAAAAAATCTCTTACTGAGATTAAAGACGTGCTGGCCTCCCGTGGTCTTTCTCTGGGCATGCGCCTGGAAAATTGGCCGCCGGCAAGCATTGCTGACGAGTAACCGGATCACAGGTTAAGGTTTTACTGAGAAGGATAAGGTCATGCGCCATCGTAAGAGTGGTCGTCAACTGAACCGTAACAGCAGCCATCGCCAGGCTATGTTCCGTAACATGGCCGGCTCTTTGGTTCGTCATGAGATCATCAAGACGACCCTGCCGAAAGCGAAAGAGCTGCGTCGCGTTGTTGAGCCGCTGATTACTCTTGCCAAGACCGACAGCGTTGCTAACCGTCGTCTGGCATTCGCCCGTACTCGTGATAACGAGATCGTGGCAAAACTGTTTAATGAACTGGGCCCGCGTTTCGCGAGCCGTGCAGGTGGTTACACTCGTATTCTGAAGTGTGGTTTCCGTGCAGGCGACAATGCGCCGATGGCATACATCGAGCTCGTTGATCGTGCAGAATCGAAAGCAGAAGCTGTTGCAGAGTAATCTGTAAAAGCGTAAAAAAGCCGGGCTTGTCCCGGTTTTTTTATGTCTATTATCTGGCGTATTTTATTTCTGTCCCCATATCCTCTACTGCCCTCATCACCATCATCGTCGATGACATTTTCGTTGTCACATCCTATGCTATAACGGATTTTCCCATAATCTCAGAGGAATCAGGCCATGTGGCTTATTGATGAAATGGTAGAGCGTCATATCCGTGAAGCCGAAGAGAAAGGTGAATTTGAGAACCTGCCTGGTGCCGGAAAACCTTTGATGCTCGAAGATGACAGCGCTGTTCCTGCTGAATTACGTGTGGCTTACCGGCTGTTGAAAAATTCAGGTTATTTACCGCCTGAGCTGCAGGACAGAAAAGAGGCACTTCAGCTTACTGAGCTGATGCATGAAGTAGAGAAGGATAACCCTGATTACGTTGCTATCAGCCAGCGGTTAAAAGTGCTTGAATTAAGGCTACAGCAAGCAGGGATGTCTACAGAATTTCTTAAAGGCCATTATAAACAGCAGATTAGCAAAAAGCTTAAGTAAGAAGTTACCGTATTAAAAGTAAGGGAAAAGCTGGCGTTTTTTTTGTATTGGACTATGATTAGCCGGTTTGAGTTTTACCTGTTTTCTATACATGACATGAGGCGGCTATGAGCCAACATAAGCACAACAAAGGTGTTATTCAGGACAATGCTTTGCATGCCCTACTACATGATTCTCTGTTCCGGCAGCGGGTTGAAAAAAACAAGAAAGGGAAAGGAAGTTATCAACGTAAAGCCAAGCATGGGAAAGGGAGGGAAGCGGAGGTCAGTGGTAAGCGTTTTCGCTAAACTTTTACCACTGACCTTCCAGAGAGAGGCTGGAACAGTAGGTTATTATTTTGGTGCCTGCTGTTTAAGCAAATCACGTATCTCAACCAACAATTTTTCTTCAGCCGATTGCTTGGGTGCTGGGGCTGGCTTCTCTTCTTCTTTACGGCGTAAGCGATTCATCAGTTTTACAGCGATAAATATTGCTAATGCAATGATGATAAAATCGAAAACGTTCTGTAAAAATACACCATATTTCATCACGACAGCGGGGGCTGCCCCCTGGGCTTCTCTCAACACAAGCTCGAATTGCTTGAAATCTATACCGCCAATCAGTAATCCCAGCGGGGGCATGATGATGTCAGAAACCAATGAGGAGACTATTTTACCAAACGCTGCCCCAATGATTACCCCCACCGCCAGGTCGACAACGTTGCCGCGCATGGCGAACTCACGAAACTCTTTCATAAAACTCATATTTACTCCTTGCCAAAATAACTCAAGCCCCTATAAGTAAAGCCTATTTCGAGTGCTTTTGCTCTATAAGTTGAGCGTTTTAGTCGGGTTTGATGTTTTCTGCAGCAATCGTTTATCTTCTTATAAGAAGAATGGACTTGGCTGGAACAGCCGCTCCACGTCAGGAACGAATTTTTTATCGGTAATAAACATAACGACATGATCGCCTTGCTCAATCCTGGATTGGCGGTTTGCGATGATAACGTCATCTCCCCGAACGATAGCGCCGATAGTGGTGCCAGGCGGAAGTTTAATCTCTTCTACTTTACGCCCCACCACTTTAGATGTGCTTTCGTCACCATGCGCAATCGCTTCAATCGCTTCAGCGACCCCGCGGCGTAAAGAAGAAACACTGACGATGTCAGCTTTACGCACATGCCCTAACAAAGCTGAGATGGTGGCTTGCTGAGGAGAAATTGCGATATCAATTACGCTGCCTTGTACTAAGTCTACGTACGCGCGACGCTGAATTAATACCATGGCTTTTTTGGCACCCATGCGCTTTGCCAGCATTGCGGACATGATATTTGCTTCATCATCATTCGTGATGGCGATGAAAACATCCACTTGCTCAACGTGTTCTTCAGCAAGCAATTCCTGATCAGAAGCATCACCATAGAAAACGATCGTATCCTGAAGTAATTCCGCCAGTTCGGCTGCGCGCTGTTGATCACGTTCAATTAACTTAACGCTGTAATTCTTTTCCAACCGGCGGGCCAGCCCTGCGCCAACGTTACCCCCACCGACGATCATGATCCGTTTATAAGGCTTTTCCAGGCGCTGAAGTTCGCTCATGACTGCCCGGATATGCTGTGTGGCGGCCACAAAGAAAACTTCATCGCCGGCTTCAATAATGGTTGAGCCTTGCGGGCGGATAGGATGATCTTGTCGGAAAATAGCCGCGACGCGGGTATCAATATGCGGCATATGCTCCCGCATAGAAGAGAGCGCATTGCCTACCAGCGGGCCGCCATAGTATGCCTTAACAGCAGCGATGCTGACTTTTCCTTCAGCAAAGTTAACCACTTGCAACGCACCCGGATATTCGATCAGCTTATAAATATACTCAATCACCAGCTGTTCCGGTGAAATCAGATGATCAATAGGGACCGCTTCTGCATTGAATAACTTCTCAGATTCACGGATATAGTCAGCTGAGCGTATACGGGCGATTCTGTTTGGGGTATTAAACAAAGAGTAAGCAATCTGGCACGCAATCATGTTAGTTTCATCGGAATTGGTGACCGCCACTAACATATCTGCATCGCCGGCGCCCGCTTCACGCAACACCCGTGGATGGGAGCCATGACCCTGAACAACCCGTAAATCAAATTTATCCTGAAGCTGGCGCAAGTGCGCTGCATTGGTATCAACAACGGTAATATCGTTATTTTCACCGACCAGATTTTCTGCCAGGGTTCCACCGACCTGCCCAGCGCCAAGAATAATGATCTTCATAGCTTTTCCCGATCCTGCATGTAAAAAACCCCCGTTGTTATTATCTTTCTGGATCCTACTCTCAACGTTTGATCATTTTAGCGTAGTAGAAGCCATCACCCGCCTCTGCGCTGGGTAAATTCTGTATGCCGGGATGAGTAAGATCACCGGTTTCCACTAAAGCCGCATCAGCATGGCCGGCCAGGAATTTGGCAATTTGCTCATGGTTCTCTTCCGGTAAAATAGAACAGGTAGCATAAAGAAGTACCCCACCTGATTTCAAACGTGGCCATACAGCTTCCAGAATGGCTTTTTGTACTTCAACCAGTTCATCAATGTCACTATTACGCCGGAGCCATTTAATATCAGGGTGACGGCGAATCACACCGGTCGCAGAACAGGGCGCATCAAGCAAAATACGGTCAAATGTGCGATCGCCGGCCCATGTATCAGGCGCTCTGCCATCACCGCTTTTTACCTCTGCCTGCAACTGTAAACGCTCAAGGTTTTCCTGAACACGCTTCAGACGTTGCTCGTCTATGTCTACGGCTAAAACGTGGGCTTTCGGGGCTGCTTCCAGAATGTGCGTGGTTTTTCCGCCCGGGGCAGCGCATAAATCCAGAATATGCTCATCGTCTTGTGGATCCAGTAAAGGAATACACCCTTGCGCGGATGCATCCTGTACGGTGACCCAACCCTCTGCGAAACCTGGTAACGTGGTAACGGAGCAGGGGGCTGCCAGCCGCAGGGCATCTGGATAGTCACTGTGTATTTCAGCAGCAATACCTGCCTGTTGCAGCAAGGCGAGATATGCATCACGACTGTGGTGTATCCGGTTAACGCGTAACCACATAGGAGGACGCTGGTTGTTGGCATCAGTAATAGATTGCCAACGATCAGGATAGGCCTTCTTGATACGACCCAATAGCCACGAAGGATGAAGATACCGGCTCTCCTGCGCATCAGCCTGTGCCAGCAAACTTTCCTGCTGACGCTGGAATTGTCGCAGTACACCATTTACCAGGCCTTTCAGCTGAGGCCGTTTTAATGCGACTGCGCCCTCGACTGTTTCAGCCAGGGCAGCATGCGCCGGAATCCGGGTATGAATTAACTGATAGAGGCCCACCATGATCAGATAATGCAATGGGCGCTGTTTTCCGGTCATTGGGCGGGCCATCAGCTGCTTAATGCACCATTCCAGCTGAGGCAGCACACGCAATGTTCCAAAGCAAAGCTCCTGCAACAGGGCCTTATCTTTATCAGCGATATTTTTTTGCAGTGCAGGAAGCACAGTAGAGAGCGATTGCCCCTGATCCAATACCTGACCAATGGCAGTTGCAGCGAGGCTGCGTAAATTATATGCGTTTTTCATAGCTACAAAGCTGGCCACGCCAGCATCAGTAAGGAAAGAGGCCCGGAATATCCGGGCTGAGTATAGGAAGGATTTAGCTGAGTTTCTTGCCGACGATAAACCAGTCACGACGTGAATTCAGCAAATCTTGGGCAGACATGGCTTTTTTACCTGCCGGCTGGAGTTGAGTGATGTTTAGTATGCCTTCAGCTGCAGCAACCTGAATGCCCTGCTTATCTGCAGCGACAATGGTACCAGGCTCATCACCCTTACCAGGCAAGACATCCGCCTGCCATACTTTGACCGGCTGACCTTCAACCATAAAATAGCTGACAGGCCACGGATTAAATGCACGGATACAGCGCTCGAGTTGTTCAGCAGAGAGCTGCCAATTCAACAGAGCTTCTTCTTTACTGAGTTTATCTGCGTAAGTGACCAGGGCATCATCCTGCTTTTCAGGTTCAGCCAATCCGTCTTCCAGATCCGCTAAGGTATTCAGCATCCCTCGTGGCCCCAGCGCTGCCAGTTTGTCATATAATGTAGCACTGGTATCATCCGGCTGAATATCACAGCTCAGCTTGGTAAGCATGTCGCCCGTATCCAACCCTGCATCCATCTGCATGATAGTGATGCCCGTCTGCTTATCACCTGCCCAGAGCGCCCGTTGAATAGGGGCCGCGCCGCGCCAGCGAGGTAACAGAGAACCATGCACATTAATGCACCCAAGCTTAGGCATATCCAGCACAGCTTGCGGCAAGATCAAACCATACGCCACCACAACCATGATGTCGGCATTCAGGGTCCGAACTAATTCCTGGCTTTCTGCCGGGCGCAATGATTTAGGCTGAAATACCGGAATTTGATGTGATTCAGCCAACATTTTCACCGGGCTGGCGGTCAGCTTATTTCCACGCCCTGCCGGGCGGTCAGGTTGTGTGAAAACGCCCACAACGTCATGGTGGGAAGTTAAAAGCGCGTCAAGATGACGCGCTGCAAAGTCCGGCGTACCGGCAAAAATTATCCGTAATGCATCAGACACAATCAGTTCCTGCAGTCGTCAGACTCAGTGAGCACGCGTATTAAGCTTGGCCAGTTTTTCAACCTTCTGACGGATACGCTGGCGTTTCAGGGGAGACAGATAGTCGACAAACAACTTGCCGATCAGATGATCCATTTCATGCTGAATACAGATAGCCAGCAAGTCGTCAGCTTCCAGCTCAAACGGCTTACCATCACGATCCAGTGCGCGGATTTTCACTTTCTCGGCGCGCGGCACAAAAGCACGCTGTTCCGGAATAGAAAGGCAACCCTCTTCAATGCCCGTCTCGCCGCTTTTTTCAAGCAATTCCGGGTTAATCAACACCAGACGCTCATCACGATTTTCAGAAACATCGATAACGATAATCTGCTGGTGGATGTCAACCTGCGTGGCAGCCAGGCCAATGCCTTCTTCGGCATACATGGTATCGAACATATCATCCACGATACGCTGGATCTCGGCATTGACTTCTTTTACCGGCTGCGCAACTTTGCGCAGTCGTTCATCGGGATAATGTAATACGTGTAATACGGACATAAATATTTCGATCTTTATGCGAGTGATGAATGACAATTAATCTTTATTCTAGACATTTCCCTGCCTGATTGACAGCATCAGTACGTAATTGTCCCCTGTCAGGAGGGTGTATGACTCAGGAAGAGATCTGGTTAAGATTGGCCGCCGTACGGGGCTTGCGTAATAAAAACAGGGTTGCCGTCGCCAGCAGATTATCCCCTGATTGCCGTGTGTCGGCCTCTGTGTTGCAACAGTGCGGATTGTCAAAGGAGCAGACACACAGTTTCCTGCACACATCCCCTCAGATAATGAACACGGCGCTTTCCTGGCTGGCGCAAGCCGGAAACCAGATGCTGACCATACATGATCCGGCTTATCCTTTTCAGTTGGCACAGATAGCTGATCCACCGCCAATCCTGTTTATCTCAGGAAAGATCTCAGTATTGGCGACGCCACAGGTTTCTATCGTGGGAAGCCGTCAATGCAGTGATTATGGCGAGTTCTGGGGAAAATATTTCGCTGGCGGGCTGGTTCACTGTGGTTACACCATTACCAGCGGGCTGGCGCTGGGTATTGACGGTCTTGCCCATCAGGCAGCGCTGGAGACAGAAGGGCAGACCATTGCCGTATTAGGATGTGGCCTGTTGCATACTCATCCCAGGCGGCATCAGCGTTTAAGAACACAAATCATCGAAAGCGGCGGGGCTGTGGTGTCTGAGTTGCTGCCGTCAGAGCCGGCGATGCCGGTTCATTTCCCCCGGCGTAACCGGATTATCAGCGGCTTAAGCAGAGGTACGCTGGTGGTCGAGGCTTCTTTACGCAGCGGCTCCCTGATTACTGCCCGTTGTGCTTTAGAGCAGGGGAGAGAGGTTTTCGCTTTGCCGGGTTCTTTAGGGACTGATTTCAGTGCAGGTACCCATTGGCTTATTCAGCAGGGCGCCTATCTGGTCACTGAACCCAAAGATATCGCTGAAGTGATCGGCAGCGGCTTACAATGGTTGCCGACAGCAAACGCGATAAACGAGGGGCATTCGCCCAAAATTGTTAACGAAATTCATCAAGAATTGAATATTTGTGCACAAGATGGTGAAGTTGAATTGCCATTTGCTGAGGTGTTGGCTAACGTAGGATATGAGGTGACACCTGTTGACGTCGTCGCCGAACGTGCCGGCCAACCTGTGCCAGAAGTGGTAGTCAAACTACTCGATCTGGAGTTAGCAGGATGGATCGCAGCTGTATCCGGCGGCTATGTCCGAACGAGGAGGGCAGGCCATGTTCGACGTACTAATGTACTTATTTGAAACTTACATACACAACGAAGCGGAGATGCACGTCGACCAGGATAAGCTGACAGATGACCTTGCCCGGGCTGGGTTCCATCGGGAAGATATCTACAGTGCCTTGGGCTGGTTAGAGAAGCTCGCAGACTTACAGGAAGGCGAAGCTGCACCCTTCATGTTAGATGCCGATCCTTTTGCATTGCGCATCTATACCGATGAAGAGGCAACACGTCTTGATGCCGGATGCCGGGGTTTTCTCCTGTTCCTGGAACAGATACAAGTGTTGAATCTCGAAACCCGGGAAATGGTCATTGATCGTGTGATGGCGCTGGAAACGGATGAGTTCGATCTGGAAGACCTGAAATGGGTCATCCTGATGGTATTATTCAATATTCCTGGCTATGAAAGTGCCTATCAGCAAATGGAAGAGTTGCTGTTTGAAGTTAATGAGGGTTATCTGCACTAAGCGATAACAGTAAATACAGATGTCAAAAGCTGCGATTTTTGCCGCCAGGCAAAATGAACCTTGTCCGAAATGTGGGGCCGAGCTGGTGATCCGTAGCGGACGCCACGGCCCCTTTCTCGGCTGTTCCCACTATCCTGAATGTGAGTATATCCGCCCGTTAAAAACACAGGCTGACGGCCATATTGTCAAAGTGCTTGAAGACCAGCACTGCCCGGTATGTCAGTCAGTATTGGTATTGCGGCAGGGGCGCTACGGTATGTTCATTGGGTGCAGTGATTATCCTCAGTGTTCGCATATTGAAGCCCTGGATAAACCGGATGAAACCACCCTATCTTGTCCGCAGTGTCAGCAAGGCAAACTGCTGCAGCGTAAATCACGATACGGCAAAGTGTTTTATGCCTGCGATCGTTATCCTGAATGCCAGTATGCCGTTAACCATAAACCGGTAGCGGGCGAATGCAGATATTGCCACTACCCATTATTAATTGAGAAGCGTACAGCGGGCGGGCCAAAACAATATTGTGCCAGTAAGCTGTGCGGTAAACCGGTTCCGACAGAAGTAGAAAATGATGCCTGACGTAATGCCCGTTTCTGAATCTATCCTTAAAGCCCTGCATGACCAACAGGTGATTGCTTACCCGACTGAAGCAGTATTTGGGCTGGGTTGTGATCCTGACAGTGAACAAGCCGTCAATGCCCTTTTAACGCTAAAACAGCGCCCAAAAGAGAAGGGGTTGATCCTGATTGCTGCCGATTATTCACAACTGGTTCCTTATATTGATGATTCACGTCTGACGCAACAGCAGCAGGAACAGATTTTTGCTACCTGGCCGGGGCCGGTAACCTGGGTTATACCGGCGTGTAAAACTACCCCCGACTGGCTAACAGGCCGTTTCTCCTCACTGGCCGTGCGGGTCTCCGATCACCCGGTAGTGCGCCAACTCTGTCGTCAGTTTGGCAAGCCATTGGTTTCTACCAGTGCCAATTTAACCGGTCTTCCACCTTGCCGGCTGGCCGCAGAAGTCACTGCACAGTTTGGCCATGATTTTCCTGTTGTTGCCGGTGACGTCGGAGGGCGTAAAAATCCAACAGAAATCCGTGACGCCTTGACCGGTGATTATGTGCGACTGGCCTGACAGGGTAAAATGATGGAGCTCTATACTGTAGTTGGTAACCCTATTGGTCATAGCAAGTCGCCACGTATCCATGCCCTGTTTGCCGAACAAACCGGCATTGAGCATCCTTATGGAAAAACGCTGGCACCATTGGATGCCTTCGAACATACGCTGAATGCGTTTTTTGACGCGGGCGGGCAGGGGGCAAATGTGACGGTGCCCTTCAAAGAACAAGCCTGTGCCAGAGCCGATCGTCTGAGTGAAAGGGCCGCATTAAGTGGGGCGGTCAATACCCTGAAAAAATGCGAAGACGGTGCGCTGTTGGGAGATAATACCGATGGTATCGGCCTGCTCAGCGATCTTGAACGTCTTGGAATGATCAAGCCAGGCGACCGGATCCTGTTGCTGGGCGCGGGCGGGGCTGCACGAGGGGTTATCCTGCCGTTACTCTCTTATGGGTGTGACATTGTCATTGCCAATCGCACGTTTGCGAAAGCAGAGGAGCTGGCGCAGCTATTTCGCCCTATGGGGAATATTGAAGCTAAAACCTTTGCTACATTAGATGAACCCGTTTTCGATTTGATCATCAATGCGACTGCTTCTGGGATCCAGGGCGATATCCCTGCTCTTTCCTCGTCAGTGATTACACCGGATACCCGTCTTTATGACATGTTCTATCAGCAAGGCCTTACACCTTTCTTGACCTGGGGCAGCCAACAAGGCGCCACGCAATGGGCAGATGGGTTAGGAATGCTGGTGGGACAGGCGGCACATGCTTTTATGTTATGGCACGGCGTTATGCCGGAGATTACCCCGGTACTCATGCAGTTAAAGCAAGAGATGGCACAGCAGGCGAGTTGATCACTTCAGAAAACATAGATCGCCTGAACAGTGTCTGATGCTGTTCAGGCGTAATGACGTAAATGACGGGTATATAGGCAGGCAATTAATCAACGGGAAACGAACGATCACAATGACGAAGGTTCTCTGTCCTGATCAAGATAACCGTTTTTCCAGTTAACATAATTGTTGGCAGAGTAAAGCAGTCCTTCATATTCTTCAGGTGTAAGAGGGCGGATCTGTTTTACCGGGCTCCCCAGATAAAGATAGCCACTGACCAGCCGCTTCCCTGGGGGAACCAGGCTACCGGCACCAATCATGACATCATCTTCAATTATTGCCCCATCCAGCAAAATGGATCCCATCCCTACCAGTACCCGGTTGCCAATCGTACAGCCATGAAGCATCGCTTTGTGACCCACCGTGACATCTTCTCCAACGACTAAAGGATAGCCGTCCGGGTTATAGCTGGATTTATGGGTAACATGCAGCACACAACCATCCTGAACGTTCGTACGGGCACCAATAACTACACGGTTCACATCACCCCGGATGGCCACTAACGGCCAGATACTGACATCATCTGCCAGGGTGACATCACCAATCACAACACTGGAAGGATCAACCATGACGCCTGTGCCAAGGCGTGGGTACTGATCTTTAAAAGGTCGGAGTGAGCCTGAATTCATCTTTCTTATCCTATAAAGAGTGAAATAGCCTAAATTATAAACGATGAAGCGGGGCGATCGGGCGTATAATTGATGGGATCGTACAAGATCAACACGAAGGGGGTGAAAAATGCGCAGTCAGATAAGAATGATCAAAAAAGGGGTTGTGCAATAAAACGAGATCCCTATAATGCGCCTCCATCGACACGGCGCAAGTGATTCACTTCACAAGCGGCCGGGAAGAGAGAAAACAAGAGAAAAAACTTCTGAAAAAGAGGTTGACTCTGAAAGAGGAAAGCGTAATATACGCCACCTCGAGTTAGCAAGCGAAAGCGCGTAACTCACTGCTCTTTAACAATTTATCAGACAATCTGTGTGGGCACTCACAAGACAATATCAAGCATCTTCGGATGCACAAAATATTAAGGCTTAAGGCCAGCCGCGCCAGTACCTGCCGCATCAACGGCTGTTCCACCAGCACTTTCCCGAATGA
>NZ_PJZI01000042.1 GCF_002858805.1 Chimaeribacter arupi | reverse complement strand
AGCCGTTTTGCATGGCGCAGCCACCCGCAGGGCGAGCGCCAGGGAGGGCGCGAGTGCATCCCGACCGCACCGCCCTGATAAAAAGCAGGCCCCGATGAAAATCGGGGCCTTCTGCTTTTGTGGCGCGGGAACATGCTTTTTGCTGCCCTGATCAGAAAATTTTCTTTTTTTCGGCCGTTGCCGGGTGCTTAAATCCGGCAAAACGGCGACATTCGCGGCAAAGCGCACAGAGCTTAACCATTTGCCAACAAACAGAGAAAATCTTCTTGACCCTTTGCACCGACCTCCCTATAGTAGCGCCCCGTTGAGACGCGATAGCGACGAGACGAAAACGGTGAGGTGTCTGAGTGGCTGAAGGAGCACGCCTGGAAAGTGTGTATACGTGAAAGCGTATCGAGGGTTCGAACCCCTCTCTCACCGCCATATTCAAAAGCAGAAGGCCCTGATGAAAATCAGGGCCTTCTGCTTTTGTATCCTTTTCCTCCCTGCCCGCTAACCCGGCCCGTCCCCAAGCTGGTCCAGTTGCATAATCCGGCTGCACATCACCTGGTTTTTACCGTTGCGCTTGGCCTGGTAGAGGGCGTCATCCGCCATTTCCACCGCTTTGCTCATCACCATCCCCGGCAGATAAATCGCGGCCCCGATAGACACCGTGACGGACAAGGTTGCGCCCTCCGCCAGCCGCAGGGTACTGGACGACATCGCCTGCCGGATCCGCTCGGCGGTCTCCACGATGGGTTCGGTATTGTGGCGCTCCATAATCACCAGAAACTCCTCTCCCCCGTAGCGCCCGGCAAAATCGGCGCTGTCGATGGTCTGCATCAGCACCTCGCTCAGTTGCACCAGCAGCTGATCCCCCACCAGATGCCCGTGGGTGTCATTCACCTGTTTGAAATTATCGATGTCAATCAGCAGCAGGCCGCCCGGTTTCTGGTGGGCCTGCAGTGACATCAGTTTGAAATCGATGCTGGTGCGGTTATTGAGCCGTGTCAGGCTGTCGAGCGTGGCGCGGTCGCGCAGCGAAAAATAGGCGTGAATATGCCGCTCGGCAAAATTGAGCGCATGGTAGCAAACCGCAAGGCAGCCGGTGACCGCACACTGGTAAAACAGCACCTCATACCAGGGCACCTGCAGCGGCTGGCTATAGGCCAGCGCTATCCGGTAAAACGCGATCAGGATAATGACGCGGTAAAACAGCCGGTGGGTTTTATGCCGCCAGACGCGCAACAGCAGCAACGGCAGCAGGATGGAGGCGATCAGCAGGTTATCCAGCGAGAGCGGCTGCGTCAGCGCCACATTGACCAGAAAACTGGTGACCCCACTCAGCCAGCCACCAAAAAACGTCACCAGGATAATCGGGATCATCGCAAAGCTGAAAAAGAGATGGGTGGAAAGCGCAAGCCGGTCCGGGATCAGGTAGTACAGCGCCAGCCCGGAGAGCAGGCCGAACGCGACCCGTTTCCAGGCTTCGCTCTGCCAGGAGAACGCCGATTGGCTGCTCAGCAAAAAATAACTCAGGGAAAGCGTCGCATAGGTAACACAGATGTCCGCATAAAGTGCCGGATAGGATAAAAACAGGTGCATGATTGTTGCCTCTCCCTCTGCTGCCGCCCGGTACGCTTGCGATTTCAAGCCATTACCTCACTATAGATGAATCACACCCGCCGGGTGCCCGCGCCGCTGAGGGTGTGAGGGCGCCGACATTTTCTGCTGATAATGATAACCCCTGCTTATCAGCGCCATACAAACCCTTCTTTGCATGTGCTTTATTGCACACCCTCCCCGCCAGAGTTTGACTTACATCTATAACCCCCGTTGCTGACGGGCGTATGGTATGCGCGCTTATCCCGGCGGGCTGGTCAGGCTCCGCTTTTATTCTCTCTTTTGGGTTGTTCTGTAATGAAAATGCATGGATTCCGCGCCCTCCTCCGGGGCAATGCGCTGGCAGAGGCCTGCCGGCATGAACCGTATTCGCTTCAGCGCCTGATGAAAGATGCCGTGGCAGGCATCACCGTGGGGATTATTGCGATTCCGCTGGCCATGGCACTGGCGATTGCCAGCGGGGTGCCGCCCCAGTATGGCCTCTATACCTCGGCGATTGCCGGGCTGGTGATTGCGCTGTGCGGCGGCTCGCGCTTCAGCGTCTCCGGCCCGACGGCGGCTTTTGTGGTGATCCTGTTCCCGGTGTCCCAGCAGTTTGGCCTGGCCGGGCTGCTGGTGGCGACCCTGCTCTCCGGCGTGATGCTGGTGCTGATGGGCATCGCCCGTATCGGCAGGCTGATTGAATATATCCCGCTGCCGGTCACGCTGGGCTTTACCTCCGGCATCGGCATTACCATCGCCACCATGCAAATCAAAGATCTGTTCGGGCTGGAGATGGCAACCGTGCCGGAACATTTCACCGACAAAGTAGTGGCGCTGGCGCAGGCCCTCCCCAGTTTCAGCGCGGCAGATGCGGTGATTGGCATCACGACGCTGGCGGTGCTGGTTCTCTGGCCGCGGCTCGGTGTGCGGCTGCCGGGGCACCTGCCGGCACTGCTGCTCGGCACCGGCGTGATGGCGCTGCTGGCCACCCTGGGGCACCCGGTCGCCACCATCGGCTCACGCTTCAGTTACCTGCTGGCGGACGGCACCCAGGGCATCGGCATCCCACCGATCCTGCCGCAACTGGCGCTGCCGTGGAACGTCACCGCCGGGAATGAGCCGGCAGTGACGCTGAACTGGGCGCTGGTGTCCGCGCTGCTGCCGGCGGCGTTTACCATGGCGATGCTGGGGGCGATTGAGTCTTTGCTCTGCGCGGTGGTGCTGGACGGCATGACCGGCAGCAAACACCACGCCAACAATGAGCTGATTGGCCAGGGGATCGGGAATATTGTGGCGCCGTTTTTCGGCGGCATCACTGCCACTGCCGCCATTGCGCGCTCGGCGGCCAATGTGCGTGCCGGTGCCACCTCGCCGGTGGCGGCCGTTATCCACGCCCTGCTGGTGCTGCTGGCGCTGCTGAGCCTCGCCCCGCTGCTGGCCTATTTGCCGATGGCGGCGATGGCGGCGTTACTGCTGATGGTGGCCTGGAACATGAGCGAGGCGCACAAAGTGGTGGGCCTGCTGCGCCGTGCGCCGAAGGATGACATCATCGTGATGCTGCTCTGCATGAGCCTGACGGTGCTGTTTGATATGGTGCTGGCGATAAGCGTCGGTATCGTGCTGGCTTCGCTGCTGTTTATGCGCCGGGTGGCGCGCATGACCCGCCTGACGGAAATCCCCGGCCAGCCCGCCGGGACGCAACTTTTCCGCGTCAGCGGCCCGCTGTTTTTCGCCGCGGCCGAGCGGATCTTTGAGGAGCTGGCGGCGCGCACCCAACAGGCCGAACGCATTATCCTGCAATGGGATGCGGTGGTGGTGCTGGATGCCGGGGGCCTGAACGCCCTTCAGCGCTTTATTGACACCCTGCCCGCCGGGAAGCAGCTCTGCATCTGTGAGGTGCCTTACCAGCCGCTGAAAACGCTGGCACGCGGCCGGGTGCAGCCGGTGCCGGGGCGGCTGATGTTCTGTGCCACCTTGCCGGACGCGCTCCACGCCACGGCGGCCTGATCGGCAGGCGTAAAAAAAGGCGATACGCTTATCGCCTTTTTATGCCTGCTTTCACCCCGCCGAGGCGGTGTGTGCATTACTTGCTGGTGTCGAGTTCCGGGAAGTTTTTCACCAGGTCGTCGATGGCTTTCATCTGCATCAGGAACGGCTCCAGCTTGTCCAGCGGCAGCGCGGACGGGCCGTCACATTTGGCGTTGGCCGGGTCCGGGTGCGCTTCGATGAACAGACCGGCCAGGCCGACTGCCATACCGGCACGCGCCAGCTCAGCAACCTGACCGCGGCGGCCGCTGGAGGCCGCGCCAAACGGGTCACGGCATTGCAGCGCGTGGGTCACGTCGAAGATCACCGGGTGGCCGTTGGTGGCCTGGACCATGACGTTGATGCCCAGCATGTCAACCACCAGGTTGTCATAGCCGAAGTTGCTGCCGCGGTCACACAGGATAACCTGATCGTTCCCGCCCTCTTTGAACTTCTCAACGATGTTGCCCATCTGGCCAGGGCTGACGAATTGCGGTTTCTTCACGTTGATGACGGCACCGGTTTTCGCCATGGCTTCAACCAGGTCAGTCTGGCGTGCCAGGAAGGCCGGCAGCTGGATCACATCCACCACGTCCGCCACCGGCTGCGCCTGCCAGCTCTCGTGCACGTCAGTGATGATTTTTACGCCGAACGCCTGCTTCAGTTCCTGGAAGATTTTCATGCCCTCATCCAGGCCCGGCCCACGGTAAGAGTGGATAGAGGAGCGGTTGGCTTTATCAAAAGAGGCTTTGAACACGTACGGAATACCGAGCTTCTGCGTCACGGTGACGTAGTGCTCACACACGCGCATGGCCATGTCACGTGATTCCAGGACGTTCATGCCGCCAAACAACACAAACGGCAAATCGTTCGCGACGTTGATATCGCCAATGCTGACCACTTTTTGTTTCATGCTTTCGCCTTTATTCAGGGAGATAAATTGACTATGTCACAGCGCACGCTTAATGCAGCACAATCCGTTTCTCCTCAAGCGCATCGATTTGCGACTTGAGTACCTGCGACACCGGATCATCCGGACACTGTTCAACAAAATAGCGCAGATCGGCGTGGGCAATATGCTCACAGTCGAGGTGGGCATAGATAAGCCCCCGATCGCGCCGTTCGTACGGGTCATCCGGGTCAAACGCCAGAATGGCCTGGCTGGCTGCCAGCGCCAGCTCCATCTGCCGCTCTTCCATCAATGACGCCTTGAGCGTGTCCAGCATTCTGCGTACTACCAGGGAATTATCGCACTCATCAATGTCCTCATCCTCCAGTTGTGCGCCGAAACCCAGGTTGCCCTTGATCCACGCCTCCAGGGTATGTTCGTTGAGGGTCTCCCCGTTCAGGGGATTGATGAGCCACATTTCATTGTCGAGCCAGTCCGCCCGCAGGATGAGCTGGGTCGGGAAAATCACCGGCGAGAGCGGAAGATCAATCGCACCGGCGATGTGTAAAAACAGGGTGCCGAGGGAGACCGGCGTCCCTTCGCGCGACGCCAGCACCTTATCCAGCCAGATGGCATCCGAGAGGCGGTAAACGCCCCCTGCGCCGCCGAAGCCCCAGGTCTGGTAGAACAGCGCGATCAACGCCTCGAGCCGCTGCTCCTGACTTCCGCCCGGCGGCACCGCCTGCCGGGCCTCGGCCACCAGCGCACGCAACTGCCGCGCTACGTCGCTGCCCGGAAAATCAGCGCGTATCGCCTCGGAAATGCGGATGATCCCGGCACTCAGCGGGACATCATCAAAAGCAAACTCAGCCACACTACTCATTTATTATCCTAACAACAGCGGCACTTTCGTGACCGCCAGTTTCACAATCAGGGCCAGGCAGATCAGCGCCAGAATGAAGGCGGCCCAGCGGGCAGACTGACTGCGTGGCTTTTTGCTCAGGGCAACGAAGCCCAGCGCAATATAGATAATAACGCCGAATAACTTCTCCGTCAGCCATGCACCTTGCGGGCTGAAGGGATAAAAATGGGTGATAATGACCAGCGAGACGCCGCTGAGCAACAATACCGTGTCATTAATATGGGGGACAATCCGTACCCAGCGTTGCTGCAGGCGCGGTGAGCGGCGGCAGAGCCAGTAAAAGCGCACCACCAGCAGCGTCACGCTGAGCAGTACCGTGAGAATATGCAGATCTTTTACCCATACATAAGCAGCCATGCCATTGTCCTTAATCAGAAGTTATGCGGTGAATATCACGTCACAGAAACGGTCAGCCGGCCCAGCGGCCGAGGGTAATACGGTCATTGCCGCCATAATCCTGCCGGGTGGTGACCTCACTGAATCCCCTGTCAGTCAGGCAGGCGCGCACTGCAGCCGCCTGTTGCCAGCCATGTTCCAGCAGCAGCCAGCCGCCGGGCTGCAAAAAGCCCGGCGCAGCCGTAATGATGTGCCGCAGGTCTGCCATCCCCTGTTCGTCGGCCACCAGCGCCGACGCCGGTTCAAAGCGCACATCGCCTTCGGCCAGGTGCGGGTCAGCGGCATCGATATAGGGCGGGTTGCTGGCGATGAGCTCAAAACGTGCGCCCGCGACCGGCGTGAACCAGCTGCCCGCGAGGAACTGCACATTGCGGATGCCGAGCGTCGCGGCGTTCTGTTGCGCCAGCGCCACGGCCTCCGGCTGACGGTCCACGCCGGTGACCTGATCCTGCGGGCGCTCACTGGCCAGCGCCAGCGCAATCGCCCCGGTGCCGGTGCCGAGATCCAGCACCCGGCAGGCGCTGCCCGGCAGGCGTGCCAGCGCCTCTTCCACCAGGCATTCGGTATCGGGACGGGGGATAAGCGTCGCAGGGGACACCGCCAGCGGCAGTGACCAGAATTCACGCACGCCGACCAGATAAGCGACCGGTTCACCCTGCGCCCGGCGCGCCAGCAACGCCTCAAGCCGGGCAAGCTGCTCATCACTCAGCAGGGTTTCACCAAAGGCGAGAATAAAGGTGCGCGCCCGGCCGGTGACATGGCCGAGCAGGATTTCTGCATCGCGGCGCGCGCTGTCACTGTGGGTGAGGCGCGCTGCGGCATCCGCCAGCCAGCTGCGGAAATCCATTACTCTTGCTCAGACAGGGCAGCCAGCTGATCGGCCTGATACTCCTGCACAATCGGCTGGATTAACGCGTCGAGTTTCCCTTCCATCACCTCGTCCAGACGGTAAATGGTCAGGTTGATACGGTGATCGGTCACGCGCCCCTGCGGGAAGTTATAGGTGCGGTTACGGTCAGAACGGTCGCCGCTGCCGAGCAGGTTACGGCGGGTTGAGGCTTCCGCCTGCTGGCGTTTGGCCATTTCCGCAGCATGGATGCGCGCACCCAGCACCGAGAGCGCCTTGGCTTTGTTTTTGTGCTGTGAACGCTCGTCCTGGCACTCCACCACGATGCCGGTCGGCAAGTGGGTGATACGGATGGCGGAGTCGGTGGTGTTAACGTGCTGGCCGCCCGCGCCGGAGGAGCGGAAGGTATCAATTTTCAGATCGCCGGCGTTGATCTCCGGCAGCTCCGCTTCCGGCACTTCCGGCATCACGGCCACGGTGCAGGCGGAGGTGTGGATGCGCCCCTGGGATTCGGTTTCCGGCACGCGCTGCACGCGGTGGCCGCCCGACTCAAACTTAAGCTGGCCATACACGCCCTCGCCGGAAATTTTGGCAATCACCTCTTTGAAGCCACCATGTTCGCCTTCGTTGGCGCTCATGATCTCTACCCGCCAGCGGCGGCTTTCAGCATAGCGGCTGTACATGCGGAACAGGTCACCGGCAAAAATCGCCGCCTCATCACCGCCGGTGCCGGCGCGCACTTCCAGGAAGCAACTGCGCTCATCGTCAGGGTCTTTCGGCAACAGCAACAGCTGCAACTGCTGCTCCAGTGTCTCCAGGGTCGCCTTGCTCTCTTTAATCTCTTCCTGCGCCATGTCGCGCATTTCCGGATCGTCGAGCATCAGTTCGGCGGTGTGCAGGTCGTCCTGCACCTGGCGCCACTGCTGGAAGCAGCGGGTGACATCCGACAGCTGGGCATACTCACGCGACAGGGCGCGGAAACGATCCTGGTCGGCGATAACGCTGGCATCGCCAAGCATCGCCTGGACTTCTTCATGGCGCTCTTGCAACGCGTCCAGTTTGGCAACAATAGAGGGCTTCATGCGTGGTAGTTAACCTTGTTTCTCATAGCGGATGTCAGATGTTTTTCGTTGAAAATTATGGCTTTTCCAGCCCAAGGCTGTCACGCAGAATTTGCAGCCGCTCCACATCACCGGATTGCGCCGCCTGCTGCAACGATTTGGTCGGCGCGTGGATCAGGCGGTTGGTGAGCTTATGCGCCAGTTCATGGATCACCGCCTGCACGTCCGCGCCCTGCGCGATGGCGGCCAGCGCCCGCGCTTCCATCTCATTGCGCACGCTGTCTGCATGGGCGCGGTAATCCCGGATCATCTCCACCGCGCCCTGTGAGCGCAGCCAGGCCATGAAGTTGGTGCTCTCCTGCGCCACGATGGTTTCCGCCTGAATCGCGGCGGCCTTACGCTGGGCCAGGTTGTTCTGGATGATGGAGTGCAGGTCATCCACGCTGTAGAGGTAGGCGTTGGAGAGCTTGCCGACTTCCGGCTCAATGTCACGCGGCACTGCGATGTCCACCAGCAGCATCGGCTGGTTGCGGCGCGCCTTGAGCGCCCGTTCCACCATGCCTTTGCCGATGATCGGCAGCGGGCTGGCGGTGGAACTGATAATAATGTCGGCATCCGCCAGGCGGGCGTCGATCTCCGGCAGGGTGATCACTTCCGCCCCGACTTCGTCAGCCAGCGCCTGCGCGCGTTCCCGCGTGCGGTTGGCGATCATCATATGTTTGACGCGGTGCTCGCGCAGGTGGCGCGCCACCAGCTCGATAGTCTCGCCCGCACCGACCAGCAGCACGTTGAGGTCAGCCAGCGATTCAAAGATCTGCCGTGCCAGGGTACAGGCCGCAAACGCCACGGAGACCGCACTGGCGCCAATGTCGGTTTCAGTACGCACTCGCTTGGCGACAGAGAAGGATTTCTGGAACAGGCGCTCAAGCTCGCCCGACACGGAGTGCCCGCGTTGTGATTCCGCAAAGGCTTTTTTCACCTGCCCCAGGATCTGCGGCTCGCCCAGCACCAGCGAGTCCAGCCCGCTGGCCACGCGCATCAGGTGGCTGACCGCCTCATTATCATGGTGCCAGTAGAGGCTCTGGCGCACCTCGTCTTCGCTGAGCTGGTGGTAATCACACAGCCAGGCGACCAGTTGCTCCTTGAGGTTCTCCTGCTCTTCCACACTGAGATAAAGTTCCGTGCGGTTACAGGTAGACAGCACAACGCCCCCCTGCACCAGCGGTTGCCGGAGCAGGCTGTTCAACGCCTCATCGAGGGTATCCGGGGAGAAGGTCACCCGTTCACGCAACGACACCGGCGCGGTTTTATGATTGATACCTAATGCAAGCAGGGTCATGGGAATGGTTTTGAATAATACTTATCTTGATATGGGATTGGTCTGAACGGCATTCTACTTGATGCGCGGGATCAATAAAAGCAACACCGCATTATCAGTGCAATTGATGAAAAGCCCGTTCCCGGTCATTTTCAGCCACATAAGAAGAT
The DNA here is from genome assembly GCF_002858805.1 of Chimaeribacter arupi. GTDB lineage: Bacteria > Pseudomonadota > Gammaproteobacteria > Enterobacterales > Enterobacteriaceae > Chimaeribacter > Chimaeribacter arupi. The sequence continues at coordinate 31,863 of NZ_PJZI01000042.1, read as the reverse complement.
TGACGCTTACCGGCAAGCCCGTTAGCGTGGAAAGCTGTGTTAGCATTAACGTATCACTTTAAAGGATATGATGGATTATTATGCCAAAGCCACCGCGTAACGCCGCACGCCTGAGCCTGCTGCGCCTGCTCCCGCTGGCCAGCGTCCTGCTGGCTGCCTGTACCCTCACTGCCCCGCGCGGCCCGGCCACCAGCCCGGACTCCCCGCAGTGGAAACAGCACCAGCAGCAGGTGCAGCAACTCACCACCTACCAGACCCGCGGCGCCTTCGCCTACCTCTCTGACCGGCAGAAAGTGTACGCCAACTTCTTCTGGCAGCAGTCCAGCCCGACCCACTACCGCCTGTTGCTGACCAACCCGCTCGGCAGCACCGAAATGGAGCTGCGGGTGCAGAACAGCGTGGCGCAGCTCATCACCAAAGACGGCAAAAAGTACGTCAGTGACAACCCGGAAGAGATGCTGCAGAAACTCACCGGCATGGCGATCCCGCTCAACAGCCTGCGCCAGTGGATGCTGGGCCTGCCGGGTGACGCCACAGACTTCACGCTGGATGACCGCTACCGCCTGAACACCCTGACCTACAGCCAGAACGGCACGGCGTGGAACGTCGAATATGCCGGGTATGATGATGAGGTCACCCCTGCGCTGCCGAGCAACCTGACGCTGACCCAGGGCGAACAACGCATCAAACTGAAAATGAACCGCTGGACCCTGAAATAACATGACGCACTTCTGGCCCTCCCCGGCAAAACTCAATCTGTTCCTCTATATCACCGGCCGGCGGCCGGATGGCTACCATCTGTTGCAGACGCTGTTCCAGTTCCTCGACTATGGCGACACCGTGGGCGTGGCCCCGCGTGATGACGGCAACATCGTGCTGGCGACACCCGTGGCGGGTGTGCCGGAGGCGCAGAACCTGATGGTGCGCGCGGCCCGGCTGCTGCAACAGCATTGTGACCAGGCGCAGATTGACAGCCTGCCGCGCGGTGCCACACTGAGTATTGAGAAAGTCTTGCCGATGGGCGGCGGGCTGGGCGGCGGCTCCTCCAATGCGGCCACGGTGCTGGTGGCGCTGAACCAGCTCTGGCAGTGCGGCCTGAGTGACGACACCCTGGCCGGCCTGGGCCTGCAACTGGGGGCCGATGTGCCGGTGTTTGTGCGCGGCCATGCGGCGTTTGCCGAAGGCATCGGCGAGCAGTTGCAGCCGGCAGCGCCGGAAGAGAAGTGGTATCTGGTGGCGCACCCCGGCGTCAGTATCCCGACGCCGGTGATTTTTGCCGATCCGGCACTGACGCGTGACACCCCGGTGCGGTCGCTGGAGACACTGTTACGCAGCCCCTACGCAAATGATTGCGAAGCGATTGCAAGAAAACGTTTTTACGAGGTTGAACAGCTTCTTTCATGGCTGTTAGAATACGCGCCGTCACGCCTGACTGGCACCGGAGCCTGTGTTTTTGCTGAATTCGACACAGAATCCGCTGCCCGGCAGGTGTTAAATCAAGCTCCTGAATGGGTAAACGGTTTTGTTGCGCGAGGTGTGAATATTTCGCCGCTGCACCGTGCCCGCCGGGAGTGTGGAAACGTGAATTGATACCGGTGCGCCCGCTGCGCCTGTGTTAACCGCCCTCCACTGATATACCGTATGTATATTGCGGCCATGCCACACTTCGCCCGGTGATGTGGCCGACGATATCTTCTCTGGACGCAAGCCTGAGGTTCTTCTCGTGCCTGATATGAAGCTTTTTGCTGGTAACGCCACCCCGGAACTAGCACAACGTATTGCCAACCGTTTGTACACCAGTCTTGGTGACGCCGCTGTAAGTCGCTTCAGCGACGGCGAAGTCAGCGTGCAAATCAACGAAAATGTACGCGGTGGTGATATTTTCATCATCCAGTCCACCTGTGCACCCACCAATGACAACCTGATGGAACTGGTTGTGATGGTTGATGCGCTGCGCCGCGCTTCCGCAGGCCGCATCACTGCTGTTATCCCCTACTTTGGTTATGCCCGTCAGGATCGCCGCGTGCGCTCTGCCCGTGTGCCGATCACCGCGAAAGTGGTGGCGGACTTCCTCTCCAGTGTTGGGGTTGACCGTGTGTTGACGGTGGATCTGCATGCTGAACAGATTCAAGGCTTCTTCGATGTGCCGGTAGACAACGTCTTTGGCAGCCCGATCCTGCTGGAAGATATGTTGCAGCAGAACCTGGAGAACCCGATTGTGGTTTCCCCGGACATCGGTGGTGTGGTGCGCGCCCGCGCGATTGCCAAACTGCTGAACGACACGGACATGGCCATCATCGATAAACGCCGTCCGCGTGCCAACGTTTCCCAGGTGATGCATATCATCGGTGACGTTGCCGGCCGTGACTGTGTGCTGGTTGATGACATGATCGACACCGGCGGCACCTTGTGCAAAGCAGCGGAAGCGCTGAAAGAGCGCGGTGCCAAACGTGTGTTCGCCTATGCGACCCACCCGATCTTCTCCGGTAATGCGGTTGAGAACATCAAAAACTCGGTGATTGACGAAGTGATCATCTGCGACACCATTCCGTTGTCGCCGGAGATCCGCGCGCTGAGCAAAGTGCGTACGCTGACGCTGTCCGGTATGCTGGCTGAAGCCATCCGCCGTATCAGCAATGAAGAGTCCATCTCGGCAATGTTCGAGCATTAATCGGCGTGGCCGCCTGCGGCCACCGGGTAGTGTTCGTTGCCATAAAAAACCGCCGGTTATGCCGGCGGTTTTTTTATGTGCGGAAGCTATTGCCCGCCAGGCTCCCCGCCTGGCGCGAAAAGATTAGCGCGGGTGATGTGACCGGCTGCAGCGTTTATCAAAATGCTTCACCCACCAGTAGCGGTCGCACACCTGTTCACGCCCGCCCAGCCTGGCCCCGGCCAGCCACAGCAGCGCACCGACAAAGATGCTCATGATGGCGCCGTGGGCAAAATATTGCGGCAGGTTAAGCTGCGGCAACTGGTTGAGGATGGAGTAGCCGACGCCGACTATCATGGTCAGCAGGCCCAGCCCCATTAAAAGGTTACCCGCCAGCGTTGCATGTTTACGTCTCATTTCACACCTCCCTGAAGTCACCCGATCGGTTACCGGGGCTAATTGATGAAAGTATAGGCAGAGCTTATGGCGGGAGTTGCGGAGAGGATCACAGAAGGCAAAGAACTTTTGACAATTCTTTACTAAAACGCCGGTTTTTAATTAACATTAACAATAATATACAAAGTTCATTATTCAACTTTTAAGGTTTTTCCCCCTGCCGCGCCCCGGCTTTTGTCATCATGCCTTTCCACAGGTAAACTAGCCGGCTCTATTTCTTATGAAGCGAAATCCCGTGAGCAGCATAAAACTCATTGTTGGCCTGGCAAACCCAGGCGCTGAATATGCCCAGACCCGCCATAACGCCGGGGCCTGGTATGTCGATCTGCTGGCGCGTCAGCACAATGTCTCCCTGAAAGAAGAGAGCAAATTCTTCGGCTACACCGGCCGCCTGACGCTGGCCGGGCAGGATGTGCGCCTGCTGGTGCCCACCACCTTTATGAACCTGAGCGGCAAAGCCGTGGCGGCGATGGCAACGTTCTACCGGCTTAACCCGGATGAGATCCTGGTGGCCCATGATGAGCTGGACATCCCGCCGGGTGTGGCAAAAGTGAAACTGGGCGGCGGCAACGGCGGCCATAACGGCCTGAAAGATATCCAGAGCAAACTGGGCAATAACCCGAACTTTTACCGCCTGCGCATCGGCATCGGCCATCCGGGTGATAAGAATAAAGTGGTGGGGTTTGTGCTCGGCAAGCCGCCGGCCAGCGAACAGCAGCTGATTGACAGTGCGATTGATGAATCCCTGCGCTGCACCGAGATCCTGATGAAAGAGGGTCTGGAAAAAGCCGTACAGCGGCTGCACGGCTTCAAAGCGTAATCACAGCGGGCCTTGCGCCCGCTGCCTGTCATCAGGTGCGGCGCACGTCGCCCTCCCCGGCCTCACCGGGTTCCGGCTGGTAATCCTCTTCCGCCACAAAATAGTGCGGGTCATCCAGCTCATGGCTGCAGAACGGCCCGGCCTTCGCCAGCAACCGCACACAATCCGGGCTGAGGTGGCGCAGGCGGATGCGTTTGCCCGCCTCCAGGTAACGGGTGGTGAGCTTGTCGATCGCTTCCACGCCGCTGGCGTCCATCACGCGGGTGGCGGCGAAATCAATCACCACCTGATCCGGGTCGTTTGCCGGGTCGAACAGCTCGGCAAACGAGGCGGCCGAGCCAAAGAACAGCGGCCCTTCCAGCTGATACACGGCCAGTTCCCCTTGCTGCTGACGGTGACGCACGCTGATGCGCGCATGTTGCCAGGCAAACACCAGCGCAGAGATAATCACGCCGCTGATGACCGCGACCGCCAGATCGGTAAAGATGGTGATCAGCGTCACCGCCAGCATCACCAGCACGTCCGCTTTCGGCATCCGGCGCAGGCGGCGCAGTGAGCTCCACTCAAAGGTGTTGTAGCAGACCACCAGCATGATACCGGCCAGCGCCGCCACCGGCAGCAGACCGATATATGTCGACAAACTGACCACAAACAGGATCAGCAGCAGCGCGCCGACCACGCCGGAGAGCCGCCCGCGGCCGCCGGAGGTGAAGTTAATGATCGACTGCCCGATCATGGCGCACCCGGCGAAGCAGCCGAACACGCCGCAAAGCGCGTTGCCCGCCCCTTGCGCGATGCTTTCACGGTTGCCGTTGCCCTTCTTGTTGCCCATCTCGTCCAATACCGTCATGGTCAGCAGCGATTCAATCAGGCCCACCAGTGCAATCACCACTGCATAAGGCAGCACGATGCGCAGCGTCTCGAGGGTCAACGGCGCGGCCGGCAGGTGGAAGCTCGGCAGCGTCCCGGAGATGTCCGCCATGTCGCCTACCCGCAGGGTGTGCAGGTTAAAGCCGATCGCCACCGCCGACACCACAATCAGCGCCGCCAGGGAAGACGGGATAACCTTAGTGAGTTTCGGGAACAGGCAGACCACCAGGATCGCCAGCAGCACCAGCGCATACATCATCGGCCCCTGCCCGGCGATCATATGCAGCTGCGCCAGCATAATCACAATCGCCAGCCCGTTAACAAAGCCGTGCACCGCCGGCAGCGGCACCAGCCGGATAAATTTCCCCAGGCGCAGCACACCGATGGCGATCTGGATAATCCCGGCGAAAATTGTCGCCCACAGGACGTAGTCCATGCCGTGTTCACTGGCGAGGCTCATCAGCACCACCACAATCGACCCGGCCGCGCCGGAGACCATGCCCGGTTTGCCGCCGAACAGGGCGGTCACCAGCCCGATGATAAAGGCGGTATGCAGCCCGACAATCGGTGACAACCCGGCCACCAGTGAAAATCCGACCGCTTCCGGCACCATAGAGACCGCCACAACACAACCGGCCAGCACGTCATTTTTGACGCCGGCCAGTCTGGCGTTCGTTATTCCAGACATAAGGAATCCATATTTTATTTGGGTAGCACAACCGCTTCCCCCTAAGGGGACAATGAGATCACCGCAGGCGCAGTGGAGTGCAGCGCATCAGGCTGCCGGGAGGGGAAAGGCTCAGGGTGGACCAGGCAGAAAATACATCCGGCGCGTTTCCTGTCAGTTAAAAAGTGGTAGCAGTATCGGCAAAGCGTGCGCCAAAGGCAAGCCCGGCAGGCGGTGCCGAGATGCGGATCGAGATAAACATGCTTTCCGTGTATAATAAAGGATAAGTGTGCAATTCATTCATGCGGCCTTTGTTAAACGCATGATATTTAAGCGATTAAGGTGAGATAAACATGGGATTCAAATGCGGTATCGTCGGCCTGCCGAACGTGGGTAAATCTACGCTGTTCAACGCCCTGACCAAAGCGGGTATTGAGGCGGCGAACTTTCCGTTCTGCACCATAGAACCCAACACCGGTGTGGTGCCGATGCCGGATCCGCGTCTGGACCAGCTGTGCGAGATCGTCAAACCTCAGCGCGTGGTACCGACCACCATGGAATTCGTTGACATCGCCGGCCTGGTGAAAGGCGCGTCCAAAGGTGAAGGCCTGGGCAACCAGTTCCTGACCAACATCCGCGAGACCGAAGCCATCGGCCACGTGGTGCGCTGCTTTGAGAACGACAACATCATCCACGTGAACAACAAAGTTGACCCGGCGGATGACATTGACGTGATCAACACCGAGCTGGCGCTCTCTGACCTCGACACCTGCGAACGCGCCATCCAGCGTGTGCAGAAGAAAGCCAAAGGCGGCGACAAAGACGCCAAAGCCGAGCTGGCTGCGCTGGAAAAATGTTTGCCGCAACTGGAAAACGCCGGGATGCTGCGCGCGCTGGACCTGAGCGCGGAAGATAAAGCGGCCATCCGCTACCTGAGCTTCCTGACGCTGAAGCCGACCATGTACATCGCCAACGTCAACGAAGACGGGTTCGAGAACAACCCGTACCTGGACAAAGTGCGTGAAATCGCGGCAGCCGAAGGCTCCGTGGTGGTGGCCGTGTGTGCGGCCGTCGAGTCTGACATCGCCGAGCTGGAAGATGAAGACCGCGCCGAGTTTATGGCTGAACTGGGTCTGGAAGAGCCGGGCCTGAACCGCGTGATCCGCGCCGGTTACCAGCTGCTGAACCTGCAGACCTACTTCACCGCCGGGGTTAAAGAAGTCCGCGCCTGGACCATCCCGGTAGGTGCCACTGCCCCGCAGGCGGCCGGTAAAATCCACACCGACTTTGAAAAAGGCTTTATCCGCGCCCAGACCATCTCCTTTGATGACTTCATCACCTACAAAGGTGAGCAAGGTGCCAAAGAGGCCGGTAAAATGCGTTCTGAAGGCAAAGAGTACATCGTCAAAGATGGCGACGTGATGAACTTCCTGTTCAACGTCTGATGTGATGCCGGGCTGACCGCCCTGCCACTCGCCCCTGATAAAATCCACGCCATGGCGTGGATTTTTTTATCCCCTCTTCATGTGATCCCCACCGCCCCCCTGAAGCGCGCCAGACGCGGCAGCCCACCCGATGCGCGCGGCCAACGCGCCGCCCGGCATATTGGCCTGTTTCCATCGTTCATTGGCCGGCGGCCTGCTCACGGCCCCCGGTGCAAGCGCCCTATACTCGCCGCTCACAGGCATCCTGGCGGGTTACCGCTCGCTGCCCTATCCGCCTGGTGGGTCGTCCTGCTTTTCCGTCAGGCGTTCAGGGCACCGCACTGACCCTGCCCGGATGCCGCATTTCTTCTTTTCTGGAGCGTCACCACCATGAGAAATATGCATCGACAGGTGCTGATCCTTGCCGGTTCACAGGCCATCTTCCAGTCAATTTCGGTGTTGATCATGACTATCGGTGGGCTGGCCGGTGCCCTTTTGACGAGCAGCCCGGCGCTGATGACCGTGCCGCTTTCCATGGCGAGCCTGGGCACGGTATTGGTCATGTTCCCTGCCTCGTTATGGATGAGCCGGACAGGCAGAAAACCCGGCTTCCTGACCGGCGCGTTAAGCGGCATGGTGTCGGCGGCCATTGCCATGATGGCGATGATCCACCATTCCTTCCTGCTGCTCTGCCTCAGCATGTTCTTTCTGGGCGTTTATCAGGCATTTGCCCAGTTTTACCGGTTTGCCGCGGGTGAAGTCTCCCTGCCCGCCTGCCGTACCCACGCGATCTCCCTGGTGCTGGCCGGCGGCGTCGTGGCCGCCCTGCTGGGGCCGTTTCTGGCCAGCTGCGGAAGTACCCTGTTCAGTGTGCCCTATGTGGGTTCCTTCCTGTTTATGGGCATCATGGCGTCGGTGGGCCTGTTGCTGTTATCACGCTTGCAGATGCCGGTGCAACCTGCTGAATTTTTGGCAGAAGAGGCAGCACGCCCCTGGAAAAAGGTGGTGTCCCAGCCCGCGTATCTGGTGGCGCTTTTTTCCGGCGCATCGGGGTTCGGGATAATGGTGCTGGGCCTGACGGCGACGCCGATTGCCATGAAACATGAGGGTTTTACGCTGGCCTCCATCGCTGCGGTGGTCCAGCTTCATATCCTGGGGCGCTTCATCCCCTCCTTTTTCACCGGGAAGCTTATTGACCGGTTTGGCGTCATTAACCTGATGCTGGCGGGCATTCTGCTGATGCTGGCTTATATGGGGCTGGCGTTTTCAGGGGCCACATGGGGAAGGTTTGCCGTGGCCTTAATCCTGATGGGTATAGGCTGGAATTTCCTCTACATCGGCGGCACCAGCCTGCTTGCCACTACCTACACCTCAGCAGAAAAGGGGGTTGCCCAGGCGGCCAATGATATGAGCGTGTTTATTTTCAGCCTGCTTTGCTCGCTGGGGGCCGGCCCGCTCCTGAATACGTTTGGCTGGAAGCTCATGCATCTGCTGTTAGTGCCCTGGGCGCTGTTGCTTGCCGTGCAGCTGTTATGGCTTGCCTGGCAGAAAAAACGCTACCCACCGGCGGCGGATGAGGCCGGCCTGCCTTTGCCCTAAACGGCATCGCGGCCGGAATGCGCCGGGAAACAGGGTTGACCCGATTTCATCGATGAATGGCCCACGCGCCTGTCACGGCTGCCCCGCCCCGCCTTTATAGTAAGCCAACTCGCCGCCGCCCCGCCTGAGTGCCGGGCAGGGGCGCGGCGGCCTGAACCTGATTAATCACTGGAGCTATCAATGAAATTAACGCAAATCCGTAATGCCACGCTGGTGCTGGACTATGCCGGTAAAAAATTCCTTATCGACCCGATGCTGGCAGAGAAAGAAGCCTGGGATGGCTTTGCCGGGAATGCGCGCCCCCATCTTCGTAACCCGATGGTGGCCCTGCCGGTGACGGTGGAATCGTTACTGTCAGCAGACGCGGTGATCCTGACGCATACGCATACCGACCACTGGGACGAGGCCGCGCAGCAGGCCATCCCTAAAGAGAAGGTGATCTATACGCAAAATGAGCATGACGCCGCGCTGGTACGTAGCCAGGGCTTTCTGAATGTGCGCGTCCTGAAAGAAGAGAATGCGTTTGTCGATGGGCTGACGATCTATAAAACTGACGGCCAGCACGGCAGCAACGACTTGTATGCCGATCCGCTGTGGGGCGATTTACTGGGCGATGCCTGTGGGCTGGTCTTTACCCACCCTGATGAAAAAACGCTCTACATTGCCGGCGATACCGTCTGGGTCAAGCCTTATGTCAGAAGCCTTCAGCGTTTCCAGCCGGACGTGGTGGTGCTGAATACCGGCTATGCGGTCAACGACCTTTACGGGCCTATCATCATGGGTAAAGAGGATACGCTGCGCACCCATAAGATGCTGCCTGAAGCGACCATCGTTGCCTCGCACATGGAGTCAATCAACCATTGTCTGCTGACCCGCGCTGAGCTGCGTGAGTTTTCGCTTGAACACGGCATTCAGGATAAGGTGCTTATTCCGGCAGACGGTGAAACAATGGCCTTCTGACCGGTTTCCATCTGACGGGGAAATGCCCTGGCCCACGCCGGCGGTGGCTTTCCCCCTTCCACACGTCGTGGTGTCGCCACCGCTCAGCCGGTGGCGATGCCCTGCCAGAGGGTGATGTTTATGTCTGCACTGACGGTTGCCGTCATCGCTACGGCGGGCTTCAGCCCGTTTCACTTTTCCGTGCCCTGTATTCTTTTCGGGCAGTCCATGCCGCAGCCGGACTTATTCCGGGTGGAGATCTGTGCTGAGCAGCCCGGTGTGGTGCTCTCTGATATTGGGTTGTCAATCAATGTCGGGCATGGGCTGGAGCAGCTTGACGTGGCAGACATTGTGATTGTGCCGTACTGGAATAACCCGGACGAAAAACCCTCCCAGGCCCTGCTGGACAAGCTGATAAGCGCATGGCAACGCGGCGCTGAGGTGGTGGGCCTCTGTTTGGGGACGTACGTGCTCGCCTATTCTGGCTTACTTAACCAGCGCCGGGCGGCCACCCACTGGGAGTATGAAAAGGATTTCACTGAGCGGTTCCCGGCCGTGCATCTGGACAGGAACTCGCTCTATACCTGCGATGAGCGCCTTATTACCTCTGCGGGCACGGCAGCCGGGATTGATTGTTGCCTGAATATCATCCGTGACCATTACGGCTCGGCGATTGCCAACCGGGTGGCACGGCGCATGGTGGTGCCCCCGTACCGTGAGGGCGGGCAGGCCCAGTTTATTGAACGCCCGGTGCCGGTCTCCACGCGGGACAGCAAAATGAACGCGCTGATTGACTACCTGCGCCGCCATCTGGATAAACCCCACGACATCGACTCACTGGCCGGGTTGGTCAACATGAGCCGGCGGACGCTGACGCGGCATTTCTTCAAGGCGACCGGCACCACGCTGGGTGAATGGCTGAACGCGGAGCGCCTGCAAAGGAGCCAGGAGTTGCTGGAAACCACAGACAGCAGCATTGAACGCGTGGCTGAGATGGTGGGGTTTCAGTCGCCCGTCTCATTCCGGCAGAGTTTTAAAGCGCGGTTCAGCGTCAGCCCAAGTGAATGGCGCCGGGCCTTTCGCGGCCCGGCCCACCGGCACCCTGACGGGGAGTCAGGCCGCGTTTCAACTACGCGGCCCGGTGTGGTTTGAAGGGGGAATGGCTGATGCGCCGGCGGGCTGCGCGGTTTTTCAGCAGCCCGTTTCCCGGCCGGGGTTATTTCGCCAGCAATTCTCTGCGGACAATCTCTGCGCCTGCGCTTAACGCACTCAGTTTGCCCCGTGCCACGTGGCGGGATAACGGGGCCATGCCGCAGTTGGTGCACGGGTAGAGCTTGTCAGCGTCAACGAATTGCAGGGCCTTGCGCAACGTTTCGGCCACCTGCTCAGGGGTTTCAATGGTATTGGTGGCCACGTCAATGGCGCCTACCATCACTTTTTTACCCCGGATCAGTTCAATCAGCTCCATCGGCACATGGGAGTTCTGGCACTCCAGGGAGACGATGTCGATACTGGATTTTTGCAGCTTAGGGAAAATTTCCTCATATTGACGCCACTCGGTGCCCAGCGTCTTTTTCCAGTCGGTATTGGCTTTGATGCCGTAACCGTAACAAATATGCACCGCCGTTTCACACTTCAGCCCTTCAATGGCTTTTTCTAACGCAGCAATCCCCCAGTCATTCACCTCATCAAAGAACACGTTAAAGGCCGGCTCATCAAACTGGATAATATCAACGCCCGCCGCTTCTAACTCTTTGGCTTCCTGATTAAGGATTTTGGCAAATTCCCAGGCGAGTTTTTCGCGGCTTTTATAGTGGCCGTCATACAGCGTGTCGATCATTGTCATCGGGCCGGGCAAGGCCCATTTGATCGGCTGGTCAGTGTGCCTGCGTAAAAATTTGGCATCGTCCACAAACACCGGTTTTTGGCGGCTCACCTCACCCACCACGCTCGGCACGCTCGCCTCATAGCGGTTGCGGATTTTCATTACCTGACGATTCTCAAAATCCACGCCGTCCAGGTGCTCAATAAAGGTCGTGACAAAATGTTGGCGCGTCTGCTCACCATCACTGACAATATCAATCCCGGCCTGTTGTTGTTCTGCCAGGCTTACTTTCAGTGCATCCTGTTTGCCCTCAATGAGTTCTTCATCCTGCAATTTCCAGGGTGACCAGAGTTTCTCAGGCTGCGCGAGCCAGGAGGGTTTAGGTAAGCTGCCGGCAGTCGACGTAGGTAATAACTTTTTCATAATAGATGACCTTGTATTTTTAGTTGATCAAAGAACAGCATCAGCAAGCCATTGTTCAAGTGCAGGCTGGTAGGGTTTAATAAAGTGCGTTTCCGTAAACTTACCCTGCTCAACCGCCAGCTGGCTGCGCTCTTCCCGATCATAAACAATCCGGGTTAATGAATAATCCTGGTGCGTCAGGCTCGGTTGATATATTTCCCCTGCCGCTGAATTCGCATTGTAAATTTCAGGCCGGTAGATTTTCTGGAACGTCTCCATCGTGCTGATGGTGCTGATAAGCTCAAGGTTGGTGTAATCATGGAGCAAATCACCGTGGAAATAAAACGCCAGGGGCGCAACGCTATTGGCCGGCATAAAATAGCGCACTTGCAACCCCATTTTCCCGAAATAGTAATCGGTCAGTGAGGGTTCATCCTGCTGATATTCGACGCCCAACACCGGGTGCCGGTTATTGGTGCGCTGATAGACGTTCTTACTGGAGACACTCAGGCAGATAACCGGTGACTTTTTAAAAGCCTCATGATAAGCGGCTGAGCCAACGAAACGTTTAAAGATATTCCCATGCAAATCACCAAAGTTCGCCGGGATGCGGAACACGGGCTGGTCTTTATTATGCTCCGGCAGCACGACGCTGAAATCATAATCGCGTACGTAAGAGGAGAAGTTATTGCCGACAATCCCTTCGGTGCGCTCACCGGTTTTCTTATCCACAATGTTCGTCTTCAGGATTTCAATCACCGGGAAGGCGCTGCTTTTGCCTTCCCCCTGAATAGTCAGGTCAACGGACATGATCTCAAGCTCAACGGCATAGCGATCGGCTTTAGGGTTATCCCAATGCGCCAGGGAATTAAAGCGGTTGTTAATCATCACCAACGCGTTATGCAAATTCTCGCGGCGTTTTTCACCCCTGGCCAAATTAGCGAAGTTGGTGGTGATACGTGTATTTTCAGAGGGATTATAATTTTCGTCGAAACGAAGGCTTTTAAGCGTAAAGGCGAAATTTTTAGTCATGGTAATCTGGGTTCCTAATGGCTGATATAAACCTGGTTTGCATTTTACTTTTCAGGATGTCCCGATTTTCATTGCTTGCTTTCTCATTCCGGCGTCTTCATATTATCTTTCGTTACTAACAATGCCTCTTTTATGCCTGAGCCACTGGGTGAAGAAAAGTGATTTAATTTCACTGAACATGAACCCTTTTCATGATCGGGCGGCGCTGCCCTGCGGCATGGCACCTGCCCCCGGCACCCCGGCCCGGCAACCTGGTACAGCCCCGGAAATTACAGGTATACTTACCGGCATTATTCAACAGATTCAGAAACCAACATGACAAAACTCACCTTACAAGAGCAGATGCTGAAAGCAGGCTTAGTCACCAGCAAAAAGATGGCCAAAGTCCAGAGAACGGCCAAGAAATCACGGGTTCAGGCGCGTGAGGCCAGAGAGGCGGTGGAAGAGAATAAAAAAGCCCAGCTTGAGCGTGATAAGCAGCTCAGCGAGCAACAGAAACAGGCGGCGTTATCCAAAGAGTATAAAGCGCAGGTAAAGCAGCTGATTGAGATGAACAGAATCACCCCGCCGAAAGGGGATATCCGGTTCAACTTCACTGATAATAACCTGATTAAACAGGTGGTTGTGGATAAGGTCACGCAGGATCAGCTGATCAGCGGCCGTCTTGCCATTGCCCGCCTGGTGGTGGATAACAAACCTGAGGGTGAATACGCCATTATCCCGGCCAGCGTCGCCGAAAAAATTGCGCAGCGTGATGCCAACAGCATTGTGTTACAGAGTGCGCTGAGCCAGGCAGAGCAGGACGAAGACGACCCGTATGCCGATTTCAAAGTGCCTGATGATTTAATGTGGTAACCCGCGCCCGGCCAGGGCCGCCGTTCAGAACGGGCAGGCATGGCGGGCGTTGATCTGTTCCCCGCTGATGGGATGAATAAAATTCAACTCACTGGCATGCAACATCAGCCGCGGCGTCAGTTCGGTGCCCGGCAGCAGGCGGCCGCCATACAGGTCGCAACCTAAAATCGGGTGGCCCAGCTCCCGGCTGTGAATACGGAGCTGATGGGTACGCCCGGTCTCCGGGGTCAGCGCCACCCGCGTCACCGGCAGTAACTTCCCCTTCTCCAGCTCATGATAAACGCGCTCTATCACCCGGTAGCGCGAACGCGCGGGCTTGCCATGAAGCGGGCAAATCGACATCAGCGGGAACAGCGCCGGGTCTTTGGCAATCGCCGCCTCTATCACCCCTTCGTCCTCCTCCAGATGCCCGCAAAGCAGTGCGCTGTACACTTTGGTTACCGTGCGCTCACTGAACTGCCGGCAGAGCGCGGCATTGATCGCCTTATTGCGGGCAACCACCATCAGCCCGGACGTCCCGAAATCAAGGCGGTGAACCAGCGTGCAGCCGGGGAAAAGCCGGACCAGCCGGTGATGCACCGAATCGAGGTTTTGCGGGTTTTTCCCCGAGAGGCTGAGCAGCCCGGTGGGTTTATTGATCAGCACCAGGTGTTCGTCCTGATAGAGCGTCACAATCGGCTCATGGCACGGCGGGGCAATAAAGGTATCGGAAATCACAGACATCGGGTGGCCGGCTAAAGAGGGGGGAGCGGATGATAACGAATTTCCGGCCCCCTGGCGAATCGGGCGGTTTCCCTGAAGACGTGGCCTGGGTATTCCCTGTGCCTGAGCATGGGTGTCTTTATGTTATCGCCCCGCCTTTTGCCCTTCCCCTAAAACTGCCCCCTTCCCTGACGCTTTCTGCGCGCGCCTTCCCCCGCTTTACGCTCCCCTGCCCGACAGACGCCTTTTCTGTTGCTGCGGTTCCCGTTAAAAGTATGTTGTAACGAATTAGTCGGAAAGTCGTTGCCCGCTTCAGGCGGTGTGACCCGGCCGCCACTTTTTAGCGTAAGTTGCTGCAATGTTAATAAGCACACAGGTTTTCCGCGCGACTTCGCTTATAACTAAAACGCTGTTCCGAATTCCTGCCGCCTGCGGCCCGCCCTTTGTCATGGAGATCCCTTATGGCTACCCCGATCTTTTCCGGTGTGATTCCCCCGGTGCCCACGATTTTAACCGCCGATGAACAACTCGACCGCCCCGGCATGGCGCGGTTGATTGACCATGTGATTGAAGGCGGCGTAAACGGCGTGTTTTTCCTCGGCAGCGCCGGGGAGTTTGCGCATATGGGCAGCGCCTTACGGCATGAAGTGGCGGAGTTTTGTACCGCGCACGTGAATGGCCGGGTGCCGGTGCTGATTGGCGCGGCGCACCCCGGCACGCGTGAAACCCAGGCGCTGATCGCCCATGCCGGCAGCTGCGGCGCGGATGGCGTGGTGGTGGTAAACCCCTATTACAACCCGCTCTCTGAAGAGAACCTCGGCCGCTATTACCAGACGCTGGCTGACGATTCGCCGCTGCCGATCCTGCTCTACAATTTCCCGGCGCTGACCGGCCAGAACATCCCGGTTTCCCTGATCAAAACCCTGGCCGAGCGCTGCCCGAATATTGTCGGGCTGAAAGACACCGTCGATACCCTCAGCCACCTGCGCGAAACCATCCAGGCGGTAAAACCGGTGCGGCCGGACTTTGCAGTGTTCGCCGGTTATGACGAATACCTGTTCGGCACCCTGATCCTCGGGGGCGATGGCTGCATCCCGGCCAGTGCCAACTTTGCGCCGGAACTGACCTGCGGCATTTACCGGGCCTGGCAGGCCCAGGAGTTTGCGACCATTATCGCGCTGCAGCAGCGGTTGTCGCACATCCCGCAGCTCTACAGCCTGGATCTGCCTTTCTATAACGTGGTGAAAGAGGCGATCCGCCAGGTCGGGGTGGATATTCCGGTGCACTCCCTGCAACCGGCGCAACCGCTGAGTGAAGAGAAGCGTGAGGTGGTGCGCAACGTCCTGCGCCTGAGCGGGATGCTGGCGTAAGCCGCCTGAACCGCTGCGCCCTGCTTCCGCTGAGCAGGGCGCGTCGGCGTTACTGGCCGGGTTCCGGTTTGCTCACCCTGGCCGGCACGCTTATCCGCACCGGCTGGGCTTTTTGGGTGTCTGCCGGTGTGGCCTGCACCAGCAGTTTATCAGGGGTACAATCCCGGATGATTTTCCCGTTTTTCATCACCAGCACCCGATCAAAATATTTCAGCAGATAACGCCGGTGCGTCACCATCAACAGGGTTTTCCCTGTGACGAAGTGATCCAGGTTGTCAAAAATACGCTGCTCGGTCTGCTCATCCAGACACGATGTCGGTTCATCCCATAAAAACACGCTGGCATCGCTGCTCAGGCTGCGCGCCAGCAGCAGTTGCTGGTTTTGCCCTGACGAGAGGTTCCTGGCCATAAAACTGACGGGATAGCGTAACCCCATCGGGTGTTGCAGCACGAAGCCACAGTTGGTGACATTCAGCGCCTGCACGGTTTTCTTGCGATCTTCGCCGCTTTTTAAGGCGAAGTTGCTTTCAATGGTGCCGGTAAACAACGCGTCCTGGGTGGTGATGACGCTGATAAAGCGTGAGAAAAAGTGTTGGGCCAGCTGTTGGGTGTTATAGCCGTCATACATGATGCTGCCCTGTAACGGCGCGCTGAATCCGGAAAGCAATGACATCAGCGAGCTTTTCCCCGAGCCGCACTCACCAATTATCGCGACCCGTTGCCCGGCAGGAATATCCAGCGACAGGTTTTCGATAACCACCGGCAATTGCGGATCGTACTGATAACTCACCCCTTTCAGGGAAAGGTGCCCTTCACACTGGGAAAGTGATTGCAGCACCTGGCGGGAGGCAGGCTCCGCCGCGACAAACATTTTCAGCAGATCATTGATGGTTTTATTGGTGGTAAACACCGAGAGCAAGGTGGAAGAGAAACCCGAAATAATGCCTGACATCCGCCCGGAGACAATCACTGACGAGACAATCGCCCCGGTGGTGATGTCGCCTTTGGTGACCAGGAAGAACGCAAACAGCATCAGTAAAATCTGGTTAAGGTTCGACAACGTGGAGAGGGCCGATTGATAATAGACGTTCACCTTACGGATTTGTAAACTTAACCAGGATTGCTGGTCCGCATTATTCACCCAATCCTGCATCAGGTTACGGTTATTCAGCGTATGGATCATTTTTAAGGCGTACAGGGTTTCCGTGATGAACATATTCCGGTTACTTTGCCCCTCTTTCACCCGCTCCATCAGGATATTGGTATACCGGTAATTGGCATAGGCCAACAGCAGCGAAATAATCATGATGATAATGGGGATCACCACCAGGGCGCCCAGGTTAATGTAGATAACCACGATAAAAATAATAAATAACGGGATATCCGCCACCCGCTGGAACAGCGAATTTAATAAGACCGGCTTTATTTTCTGGAACTCCGTCCATAAGATAAAGGCCGATGACAGCGACGTATGTTTTTTATCCCCGTATAACAGTGCCTCAAAAAACGAGACATCAATATCGATATCCTCCCGGCGGGAGACGATTGACTGGTAGATGTCCCGCGACGATCTCAACAAAAACTCAAAGATAAGGAAGGTCACAACCACCCCTGCCACGCCGAACAGCGAGGCGTTAGAGGCGCTGGGCACCAGCTTATCGTAGTACAGGTTGCTGAACACCGGGATGGTCAGGGCGAAGATGGCCATAAACAGCGAGGAGATAAAATACTTTGAGTAAAAAAGCTTATTGTTCTTCAGCCCATTCTTTAAAATTTGCCCGATACGGATCGATTCTGCCACATCGCTGGTGGGTTGAAGGGTAAAGGCAGACATTTTTTTCAGCGCGTCCGGGTCGGCCTCTACCTGGCAAATATCATTCGTGTTATTTACCAGTTTTAATTTATTATCAACACAACCAACACAAATTAACCACTGCATATCAGCCGTTAACAATAACAGCGGCATACTTTCATTCAGCAAATCATCTGGCCGGCTAAACTGTACCGTGGACACCAACATGCCCAATGATAAAAAATAGTTCTTTATCTGCGCATCATGTTCCACATCATGTTTATTATATTCGGCAAGCTTTATTTCACTGTCGCCCTCCCTTATTTCAATTTTGGCACTGTGGTTTCGCGCGATATAGGCTAACGCGCCGGATAGACGTAAATTATAGGGTTCGAATTCAGAACTCATGAGGGTATCACTCAAAAAGCCCCTGCTGTAAATACAGCAGGGGCATATCAGTTATTAATAATCAGCGTGCTGATCATCCTGGTGGGACATCTCCATTGAACCGGCCATCATGTCTGCGCCCGCTACGGCAGCAGCATGGGGGTGGCCGCCGGACGCGGGACCGCTCTCTTCCGGCGCTTCCTGCATCGATGCCATTAATTTGGGTGAGGAGGTATCTACCGTCACACTGTGTTCAATGCGCTGGCTGTTGCCTGCTGTATCCACAATGTTCAGCACCAGGGCGTGCGTGCCGTCGGCCACCTCATTCAGTTCTACCGACCACTGGCCATTTTCATCCACCAGGCGCGTTACCGCTTCACCGCCATCGAGACTGACAGAGACTGTTGCCCCGGCCTCGCCGTGGCCGCGCAGGCCCAGGGTGCTGCTTTCACAGCGCCACTCATCCGGCTGATCGGCCCGGTTGGCCACTAACTGCGCATCAAACGCCTCAATCCGGGTATCCACCCTAAAGTCATAAGGCTCACTGGTGGCCTGATTACCGGCCTTGTCAGTCGCGGTGATCACCAAATGATAGTCGCCGTCTGCCAGCGGCTCAAGCGGGCTGAACGTCCACTCGCCAAGCTCATTTTTCACGGCATCGTACGCATTGCCGTTGAGGCTGACTGTCACGCTGTCGGCATCCGCGTCGACATCGGTAAACACAAAGCCCGGCGTGGTGTCGTTGATGATGTGGTTACCGTCCGGATCCGCGCCGGCGCTCACGCCCGGCTGTGACAGGGTCTGGTCAATCACCAGCGCGGTGTCGGTGGAGGCGGTGTTGCCCGCTGCATCCGTCACCGTCACGGTTATCGGCCAGGTGCCTTCGGCCAGCGCGTCCGGCAGCGTCAGGCGCCACCCCCCATCAGCCTGGGTGGCGAAACAGGTCGCCCCATTCACCGTGACCGCTACCTGCGTCACATCCGCGTCAATGTTGTCAAACAGCAGCGTCGGCGTCGCGGTGTTGATAAGCATGTCACCCCCGTCATCCCCTTCAACCGCCACCCGCGGCGCAGTGACGGACTGGTCAATCACCAGCGCGGTGGTGGTGGAGGCGGTGTTGCCCGCCGCATCCGTCACCGTCACGGTCACCGGCCAGGTGCCTTCGGCCAGCGGCTCCGGCAGCGTCAGGCGCCACACCCCGTCGGTCTGGGTGGCGAAACAGGTCGCCCCATTCTCCGTGACGGCCACCTGCGTGGCATCCGCATCAATGTTGCTGAGCAGCAGCGTCGGCGTCGCCTTGTTGGTAATGAAATCCCCTTCGGCATCCCCTTCAAGGGCCACCTCCGGCGCGCTGACGGACAGGTCAACCACCAGCGCGGTGTCGGTGGAGGCAGTATTGCCCGCCGCATCGGTCACCGTCACCGTCACCGGCCAGGTGCCCTCGCCCAGCGGCTCCGGCAGCGTCAGGCGCCACACCCCGTCGGTCTGGGTGGCGAAACAGGTTGCCCCATTCACCGTAACCGCTACCTGCGTCACGTCCGCATCGATGTTGCTGAACAGCAACGTCGGGGTTGCTGTATTGATAAGCATGTCACCCCCGGCATCCCCTTCAATCGCCACGCCCGGCGCGGAGGTGGACTGGTCAATCACCAGCGAGGTGGTGGTGGTCGCGGTGTTGCCCGCCGCATCGGTCACCGTCACCGTCACCGGCCAACTGCCTTCGGCCAGCGGTTCCGTCAACGCCAGTCGCCATACGCCGTCCGCCTGGACGACCTCATAGTCGACCTCATTCACGGTCACCACCACCCTGGTCACATCCGCGTCAATGTTGCTCAGCAACAGCACCGGGGCCGCCTTGCTGGTGATGAAATCCCCCTCTGCATCGCCCTCAAGCGTCACCACCGGGGCGGCGAGCGTCTGGTCGATGACCAGCGACACCGTGGCGGACTGGGTATTGCCTGCGCCATCGGTCACGGTGACGGTGACCGGCCAGGTGCCGTCAGGCAGCGCCTCGCCCAGGGTCAGCGTCCAGGTGCCGGCCTCATTTTTCGCGGCGTGGTAACTCTGGCCGTTCACCGTCACCACCACCTGGGTGACATCGCTTTCGATATTCCCCAGGATCAGGGTCGGTGTCGCATCGTTGGTGAGTTTATCCCCCACCCGCCCGCCGTCAGAGGCGGTATCCAGCGCCAGGCCCGGCACTGAGCGCATAATATCGAACTGCACCGCCGGGCTGAGGTTGCCCGCCGCATCTTCCGCCTGCACGCTGGCTTTACCGGCCTCCGGGTAGGTGAAGACCGCGTTCCAGTTGCCGTACTTGTCCACTGCCGCGCTGGCGATAACCTCCCCGTCCTGATTTTTGATCAGGATCCTGCTGCCCGCTTCCCCTTTGCCGGACATCACCCACAGGCCATTGGCATCGAGGTAGAGCGAGTTATCCACCACCGGCGCCGCCGGGCCCTGGGTATCAATGACGGCGTTATGCACGATCGTCTGGGTGTTGCCTGCCGGGTCTGCAATGGTAAAGCTCAGCGCATAGGTGCCGTCGGCCAGCTCAGGCACGGTCATTGTCCAGAGCCCATCCTGCCCCACGACTGCCGAGGCCATCGCCATACCGGCAACAAACAGCGTCACCGTGGCCCCCGCCTCACCGCGCCCGAAGAAGGTCGGCGTCGTGGTGCTCAGCGCCCATTTATCCGCGGCCGACGATTTATTATCCTGAACATCCACGCTGAACGTGGTGATCCGGGTATCCACCACAATGGTCATTGTGGCCTCATTCACATTCCCGCCCCGGTCCCTGGAGATGAATTTGAAATGCATCTCGCCGTCACGCAGCACCATCTGGGGAATATCCGCACTCCAGACGCCGTCAGCATTTGCCCAGGCTTCGGTGACGGTCAGCCCGTTGACCAGAATCGTCATCTTGCTGCCGGCCTCCGCCTGCCCGGTCAATGTGGCGTTGCGGCTCAGGTCTGAAAGATAAATCACGCCGTTGTGGGTGATACTCTCAACAGACTCGCCGTTGATGCCCGTCAGCTCAATCGGCGTGGTATTGACGGTATCAATCACGAAGTTTTTGGTATTCGAAGCCGCCGTGTTCCCGGCCGCATCGGTTATCTCAAAGCGCAGGGAGTGTGAACCGTCAGGCAGCACGTCCGGCACGGTATATTTCGCATCGGCAGTGGCCAGCGTAAAGGTTTCAACATACTTACCGTCAATGTAAACCGTCACCGACTGCCCTTTCTCGCCGGTGATATCAAATCTCGGCCGGGCGCTGGATGTCACGCTGTCGTTACTGAACAGGCCGTTGTCGCTGTCCATGCCGTTAATCTGGATAGCGGTGGCGGTATCGATGGTCACCAGAATGCGGGCGGAATCCGCCGTGTTTCCGGCCTGGTCTTCCGCCGTCACGCGCAGGGAGTACTCCCCATCCTTCATCGGCTCGGCCGGTTCCCAGGCCCAGAGGCCGTTCGCATCGGCGGTGACTATCGCGACCACCACTTCATCCACCAGGATGCTGACCGTCGCCCCGGCTTCCGCCGTGCCGTGGAAGCGCGGCGTGTTGTCCCGGGTAATGTTGTCACTTTTCGAGGCGGAGTTGCTCTCCTCATCGAGTTTCAGCGTCGGGTAGTTGGTCACCGTGTCCAGCGTGAGGTGGTAATCCTGCGTGGAGGCCTGATTGCCTGCGATGTCGGTCATGGTGGCGGAAATGACGTACTCCCCGTCTTTGCCCAGCCCGACCGGCATACTCCAGTTGCCGTCCGCATCGACCGTGGCCGACCCGATGATCTCGCCGTTGACTTTCACCGTCACCGTCGCGTTGGCCTCGCCGGTCCCGGTGAGTTTAATCGACTGCTTATTGCTCAGCTCAGGCGGTGCCGCCATATCAAAGCCCACCACCGCACTGTCAATCACCACCACTGACGTGGCGCTGGTGGCGGTGTTCCCCGCCATGTCCGTGGACTCGAACCGCACCGCGTAACTGCCGTCAACGCTTTCCGGCAGGGTATAGCTGACCGCGCCGGAGGCATCCGCCATCACGGTCGCCACTTTCACGTCGTCGATATAGATATCCACTGACGCGCCCGGATCGGTCATGGCCGACAGGGTCGGGCTGGTATCGTTCGTCACCAGGTCGTAGGCATCGCCGCTGTTACTGCTGCGGGCCAGCGCCACGTCCGAGAGGCTGTTTTGCGTATCGCACTGGATAACCAGGTCTTTTTGGGTTTTGTTACCGGCTTTATCCTCCGCCAGGGCAATAAACCCATTGGCCCCCTCTTTCAGATCAACGGTGTAATGCCAGGTGCCGTCTTCCGCGACCATAACGTCTGCCACGAACGTCCCGTCAGCACGCGAGAGGGTCAGGGTCGACCCGGCCTCGGCTATCCCTTCCAACTGAACCTGGGTTTTATTGGTGATCAGGTCAGTGGTGCTGCGCCCGGTATCATCCGCATCATCCAGGTTTATCGTCAGCGTGGAGATATAGGTATCCAGGATGAAGGTTTCCGCCGGCGTCGTGACCGTATTCCCGGCGAGATCCGTGATCTCGAAGTGGATCCGGTGTTCGCCTTCGCCGGTGATCGCCGGTAAGGTGACCGTCCAGCTCCCCTCGCTGGAGGTATGGGTTTCAATCACATACTGGCCATCCACGAAGATTTTTATCTGCGCGCCCGGCTCCGTCGAGCCAGTCAGGGTGGGCGTACTGTCATTGACATAACCCTCTTTCGCCCCTGACATCGCCCAGTCCAGCGCTGCAACGTGTGTATCCACCACCAGTTGGCTGCCGTCTGAACGCAGCTCCTGCAACGTGTTCGGGTCAATGATCGCCGCCTGGACGTTATAGGTGCCCTCCTCCAGCACCGGCAGCGCAAAGGTGTAACGGCCGGTGGAGTCACTCTGCACCTGGCCTGCCGCCACGTTATTCACATAAATGGTGACGGTGACACCCGGCAGGGTGATCCCGGTGAGGGTCGGTTTCACACTGTTGGTGATAAAGTCACCCAGCGCGCCGCTGTCGGTATCGCTGGTCAGCGTGATGGTCGGCGGATCCAGGTCAATCACCGGGATAATGAAGCCGAACGAGGTCTCCGGTGAGGTATTCCCCGCCCGGTCGGTGGCCGTGACCGCAATCACATGGTCACCGGAAAGCAGCGAACCCGGCGGCGTCCAGGCCCAGGCACCGCTTGAGGAGGCCGTGATACTGGCCACCACATTGCCGTCAATTCTGATCGTCAGCGTCGCACCCGGTTCCGCCGTCCCTTTGAATTCCGGTGCCAGGTTCAGCGCCTCATGGGAGTTATCCGGCTCTGACTGTGCCAGCCCCACCGTCGGTGCCTCGGTTTTGGTGTCGATGGTAAAGCGGACATTTTGCTCAATGCTGTTGCCCGCGACATCTGTGGCCATCACGTTGAGGGTGTAAGGGCCGTCAACCAGTCCGGCCGCCGTAAAGGCCCAGTTCCCCTCCCCATCGGCATCCTGTTCTACCGTCTGCACGACCAGGCCGTTCACATCTTTTATGGTCATGACCAGATGCGCATTGCTGTCGGTTTTCCCGTGGAAACCTGGGGTGGTGTCGTTGGTCAGCTGGTCGGTTTGCGATACGCCGCTGTCTGAGGCTGTTTCCATCTCCACCGAGAGGAGAATTTGGGTATCGACCACTAACGAGACGCTGCTTTCTGCCTGGTTTCCCGCCTTGTCCCTTACCGTGACGGTGGCGGTGTGTTCACCGTCCGGCAGGCTGTTTGGCTGGACTGTCCATTGCACGCCGTCAAAGGTTGCCTGGTAGCTGGTGCCGTTAATCTCAACCCTGACCGAATCCACATCCTCCGGGACGTTACTGATAACGAAGAGGGGTTGCGGCTGATTGGTGATGTTATCTGTGGCTGACATGCCGCTGTCACTCGCGTCCTGCATGTCGATAACCGGCACCGGGATCTGCGTATCCACTGTGAACGTCAGCACCTCAACCGACCGGTTACCCGCGATGTCGATCAGCTCAACCTGAAGGGTATAGCTGCCGTCGGCCAGGGTTTCCGCCGTAAAGATCCAGCGCCCGTCTTCGGGTGTTACCGCCGTAGTGACGCCATTCAACGTCGCGTTCACCGCCACCAGCGTCTCCGCGGCGGTTATCTCAAACCTCGGTGCCGTGACGCAGGTCAGGTTATCGGTCACATTGCTGCCGGTATCGTCCAGCAGCGCCAGGCCCGGTGAAAGCACCTGGGTGTCCACCACAAAACTGTAGGTGGTGCTGCTGCTGTTCCCGGCTTTATCGGTATAGGACACCACGATTGCGTGGGTGCCGTCCTCCAGCGCATCGGGAATATCCCAGTAACCTGCCTGCGGGTCTGCCTGCCAGGTTTTGCCGCCCAATGACACGCTGACCTGGTAAATATCGTCCGGCACGTTGTTGATGATGATGCGCGGCTGCGTCACATTCGTGACGTTGTCACCGGCATCCCCGCTGTTGTCCATCTCCCGCAGGCTGACCTCCGGTGGCGGGCACTGGGTATCGACAATGAAATCAAGGGTATTGAACCGGGTATTGCCGGCCTGATCCTCAATCCTGACGGTGGCGGTATGCTGCCCGTCCTCCAGGGCGTCAGTATCCGGGATCTGGCACGCCCATCCGCCGTTCACTTTCTCTGCCTGGTAGGACTTCCCGTTCAGCAGCACCGTCACTGACCATACGTCGCTCTCCACATTGCTGATGGTGAATTTGGGGGTGGCGTCGTTGATCAGGTTGTCGTTGTTCAGGTAACCGGTATCGTCCGCCAGCGCAATCTGCGGAATGTTCAGGGTGGTATCCACCGTGAAGTCCAGCGAGGTCTGGGCGGTATTCCCGGCTTTGTCGGTAACGGACACCACCAGAGTATGGTGGCCATCCGCGAGCGCCGGCGCGGTAAATTGCCACTTGCCGGTCGCATCCTTCACTACCGGCGTTTGTGCGCCGTTGTCGAGCACCAGCATCACGGTGACCACATCCTCCGGCACGGTAATGTTGAAGGTCGGCATATTTTGGGTGGTGCAGTTATCACTGTCTGAGCGCCCGGTATCATCCCCGACGGCAAAATCGACACTGACGGCGGTTTGCGTATCAATGGTGAACGCGATGGCCGAGTCTTTGACATTGCCCGCTTTGTCCGTGACTTGCACTTCCAGCGTATAGGCACCGTCCTGCAACGCCGCCGGCGGCGTAAAGCTCACCGGCGTTGACGAGAGGTTCACCGTATAGGTCTGGCCGCCCAGGCGCACGGTCAGGCTGTGTGCATCCGCAGGAATGCCGGTAAACACAAACATCGGCTGAGTGGTGCGGGTGTAGTTATCCACCTCGCTGATGCCGGAATCATCCGGATCACGCAGATCAACGGTCACCGGTGCCAGGGTCGTGTCCACGACAAAATCAAGATGCTGGGTCGCGCTGTTCCCCGCCTTATCGTTGACCTCAATGGCAAGGGAGTGCGCGCCGTCCGGCAGGGCTTCCGGGCAGTTAAAGACCCATTTCCCATTATGTTTAGTCAAGGACACCCGCGCCCCGCCATCCAGCGAGGCATAGACGTGGGAAACGTCGTCCGCCACCCGGACGGTAAACGCCGGGCGGGTATCAGAGGTCAGGTGGTCGCTGCCGGAATAGCCGGTATCCTCAGACATCTCCACGCCCTCAATCTGGACGAGGGTATCGATCTCAAAGCGCAGGGACTCGGTGCTCAGGTTGCCGGCTTTATCGGTGACGATCGCCGTTAACGTATAGCTGCCTGCCGCCAGCTCCGGCGCCGTCCACTGCCATTCACCCTGCGCATTTTTCGCGACGTCATAGGTGATGCCGTTCAGCACCACCTGGAAGGTGTACACATCCGGGTCAATATTGCTGAAGCTGAATTGCGGCTTCGTGTCATTTGTCAGGCGGTCGGTCTGGCTGTCACCGGTGTCAGACTGCGCCACCAGGGTGATAACCGGCTTCGACACGGTGGTATCGACCACAAAGGTGAAATCCTGGCTGTGGGTATTGCCGGCCCGGTCGGTGACATTCACCACCATCGTGTAGCTGCCGTCACTCAATGGCTGATCAGGGGTGAACACCCAGTTGCCTGTGCCATCCTGTTTGACCTGCACGGTTTTGCCGTCCAGCATAATCGTCATATTGACGACGTCATCATCAATATTACTGATAACAAACCCAGGGCGGTTCTTGCCGGTAAGGTGGTCGGCGGCGTCGGCCCCGGTGTCATCCCCCGGTGCGAAGGCGACCACCGGTTGGGACAACTGGTTGTCGAACGTGATCACTGTCGAGGCGGTTGAGGCGTTGCCTGCGACATCCGTCACCTGCACCACCAGCGTATAGTCGCCAGAGGTGCTCAATACCGGCGAGGTCACAGACCATTCGCCGTCTGCCGTTTTCGTGACGCTGCACGCCATACCGTTAAGGGTGGCCGTCATCGACACCACATCGTCTGACGTGGTCACCCTGAATTTCGGCTGCTCCGCATGGGTAATGTTGTCCACCGCGGAAATGCCCGTATCGTTCTGCAACGTGATGAGGTCCACAGACACCGAGGTGTCAATCACGAAGTCAAAGGCGGTGGTGCGCTGGTTGCCGGCCTGGTCATTCACCACGGCCAGCAATTGGTAATTGCCGTCCGCCAGGCCCGCCGGCGGGGTAAAGATCCAACTGCCGTCAGACTGTGCCGTCACCGGGTAGCTGACGCCGTTCAGGGTGACAAACACGCTCAGCACATCCTCCGGCACGCCGGTCAGGGCGAAGCGCGGCATCGTCTCGTTGGTGATATTGTCGTCTGCGACGCCGGAATCATCCTGGCTCAGCATATCGACCACCAGCGGTGCCAGCGTGGTATCCACCGTAAAGGCCTGATCCTGGGTGGCGGTGTTCCCGGCATTATCCGTGACGGTTACCGTCAGGGTGTGTTCCCCCTCCGCCAGCCCCTGCGGCAGATCAATCACCCAGCCCTGCTCACCATAGACAGCCTGAATCGCCTCGCCGCCATCCACGGATACCATGACAGCCTGTGCATCGTCCGGGGCGGTAATGGTGAACTGCGGCCCGGTGGTGTTGGTCATCCAGTCGTTAAGGGTGCCGGTGTCATCATTGAGCACGATGCCGTCAACGCGGGTCTGGGTGTCAATCTCCAGCGGCAGGGTCACGATGCGCGCGTTGCCCGCATCGTCCGTCACCGTGACCTGTACGGTATAGGTGCCGTCAGCCAGGCTTTCCGGCAGGGTGAAGGTTGCCGTGCCCTGGGAGACCGGCACCGGCCAGGTTTTGCCGTCCACCGTCAGGGTGATCGCTGCCACATCCGCATCCAGGTTGCCGATGCGGAAGGCAGGCTGGGTGTTATTGGTCAGGCTGTCGCTGTTGCTGATCCCGGTGTCATCCTGGCTGTTCAGGGCCAGGGTCGGCAGTGACAGGGTGCTGTCCACCGTGAAGTCCAGCGACTGATGGTGGGTATTGCCCGCCAGATCGGTGACGGTGGCCGTCACCTTATGCTGGCCATCCACCAGTTCAGCAGGCACGGTGAAGTGCCACTGGCCCGCCGCATCACGCACGGCCGCCTGCGGCACACCGCCGTCTACGCTGACCATCACCGTCACCACGTCGGCATCAGTGGCAATCGCGAAGCCCGGGGTTTTGTCGTTGGTCTGGTTGTCACCGGCGACACCGGAGTCATCACTCAGCGTGATCACCGGTTCATGGGTGACCGTATCGATGGTCACACTCAGCGGCGCAGAATCGGCGGTATTGCCCGCCACATCGCTGACCCGGACCTGGACGGTGTAGTCGCCGTCCACCAGCGCCGGCGCGGTAAAGTGCCAGCTGTCACCGGCCTTCGTGGCCGGGTACGCGATGCCGTTGATCAGCACCTCGGCCTTGACCACGTCCGCATCGAGGTTGCTCAGGACAAACGCCGGGGTAGTGTCACGCGTGACATTATCGTGCGCGCTCATCCCACTGTCTGAACTCTGCGCCAGCTCAATCACCGGCACGGTCAGCTGGGTATCGACCGTAAAACCCAGGGTGCTGGTGGCGGTGTTGCCCGCGATGTCAGTGATGATCGCGGTCGCCGTATAGGTGCCGTCCTCAAGGGCGGCCGGCAGCGTGAAGGCGCGCCCCGCACTCAGGTCGATCTCATACTCGGCGCCATTGCTCAGCACCAGTGTCAGGCCGGCCGCATCCTCCGGCAACTGGCCAAAGGTGAAGGCCGGTGTGGTATCACGGGTAACGCCGTCAGTGACGCTGCTGCCGGTGTCTGATTCGGCCACCAGCGCCAGCGTGACCGGGGCAACCTCCGTATCCACCGTAAAGGTCAGTTCGCCCGACGTCGCGGTGTTGCCCGCGTCATCCGTCACGCGTACCTGCACGGCATAATCGCCATCGGTGAGTTCCGGTGCGGTAAAGCGCCAGACACCGCCCTCGCGCGTCGCCGGGTAGGCAGTGCCGTTGATCAGCACCTCGACCGTGACTGCATCGGCGTCGATATTGCTCAGGGTAAACGACGGCGTTTTCACATTGGTGATGTTATCGCTGTTCGCCGCGCCGCTGTCTGACGCCTCGTTCAGGTCAATGGCCGGTACGCTGACCGAGGTATCGAGGGTAAAGGTATAAGCCGCGCCCTGGGTGCTGTTGCCCGCCTTGTCCGTGACGGTCACGTCCAGGGTGTGCTCCCCGTCAGTGAGCGCCGACGGCACGGCAAACGTCCACCGGCCCGCCGCATCCTGCACCGCGGCCTGCGCCGCGCCGCCGTCCACACTCACCATCACCGTCACCACATCGGTATCGGTGATGATGGCGAAGCCCGGTGTGGTATCGCTGGTCTGGTTATCGCCCACTACGCCGGAGTCATCCATCAGCGTGATGACCGGCGCGTTCGTCACCGTATCGACAGTCACGTTCAGCGCCGCCGAGGTCGCGACGTTGCCCGCGTCGTCGGTTACGCGCACCTGCACGGCGTAGTCACCATCGGCGAGTTCCGGCGCGGTAAAGTGCCAGGTGTCACCCGTCTTCATCACCGGGTACGCCGTGCCGTTGATCAGCATCTCGACCTTCACGGCATCCGCGTCGATATTGCCCAGGGTAAACGCCGGATTGTTGACGTTGGTGATGTTGTCGGCCGACGCGGCGCCGCTGTCTGACGCCTCATCAAGATCGAGCGTCGGTATGCTCAGCGTGGTATCCACGGTAAAGGCGAACGCATCACCGCGGGTGCTGTTACCGGCGTTGTCGGTCACGGTCACCACCAGGCTGTGTTCGCCGTCATTGAGGGCGGAAGGCACGGCAAAGTGCCACTGGCCCGCCGCATCCTTCACCGCGGCCTGTGCGGCGGTGCCGTCCACGCTCACCATCACCGTCACCACATCGGTGTCAGTGACGATGGCGAAGCCCGGCATCGCATCGTTGGTCTGGTTATCACCGGCGACACCGGTGTCATCACTTAACGTCACCACCGGCGCGTTGACGGTGGTATCGATCGTCACATTCAGCGCCGATGAGGTCGCGGTATTGCCCGCGTCGTCAGTGACGTTCACCTGCACCGCATACTCGCCGTCGGCCAGTTCTGGCGCGGTGAAGCTCCAGGTTTCCCCGGTTTTTGTAGCGGGATAAACCGTGCCGTTGATCAGCACTTCCACTGTTACCGCATCGGCGTCGATATTGCCCAGGGTAAACGACGGCGTTTTCACATTGGTGATGTTATCGCTGTTCTCTGCGCCGCTGTCGGACGCCTCCACCAGGTCAATCACCGGAAGCGTGACGGTGGTATCCACGGTAAAGGCGAATGCCTCAGCGCTGATGCTGTTACCGGCCACATCCGTGACCGTCACGATCAGGGAATGCTCGCCGTCACTGAGTGCCGAAGGCGTGACAAAGTGCCACTGCCCCGCCGCATCCTGGGTCGCGGCCTGCGGTGCGCCGCCGTCGATGCTGACCATTACGGTCACCACGTCGCTGTCAGTGGTAATCGCGAAGCCCGGCGTGGTGTCATTGGTCTGGTTATCACCGGCGACACCAGTGTCATCACTCAGGGTAATCACCGGCGCAGTAATCGCCGTATCCACAGTGATCGTCAGCGCGGCTGAGGTTGCGGTGTTACCCGCATCATCGGTGACAATGACCTGCACCGCGTGCTCGCCGTCTGTGAGTTCCGGCGCGGTAAAGCGCCAGACGCCGCCCTCAAGGGTTGCCGGGTAAAGGGTGCCGTCGATCAGCACCCCGACCGTCACCGCATCGGCGTCGATATTGCTCAGGGTAAACGTCGGCGTCTTCACGTTGGTAATGTTGTCGGCCGAGTCTGCGCCGCTGTCTGAAGCGTCATTCAGGTCAATCACCGGAATATTGACGGTAGTATCGACGGTAAAGGCAAACGCCTCGCCGCTGATGCTGTTACCGGCGTTGTCAGTGACGGTGACCACCAGATTATGCTCGCCATCTGAGAGCGCCGAAGGCACGGCAAAGTGCCACTGGCCCGCGGCGTCTTGTACGGCCGCCTGCGGCGCAGTGCCGTCGATGCTGACCATCACCATCACCACATCGCTGTCAGTGGCGATGGCGAAGCCCGGCGTGGTGTCATTGGTCTGGTTGTCGCCCGGCACGCCGCTGTCATCGAGCAGCGTGATGACCGGCGCGTTGATGGCGGTATCGATCAGCACCGCCGTCGAGGTGGAGATCGCGCTGTTACCGGCATCATCCGTGACAATAACCTGCACTGCGTGCTCGCCGTCTGTGAGTTCCGGCGCGGTAAAGCGCCAGACGCCGCCCTCCTGCGTCGCTGCGTAGGTGATGCCGTTGATCAGTACCCCGACCGTCACCGCATCGGCATCAACGTTGTTGAGCGTGAAGGTCGGCGTGGTGTCATGGGTAATATTATCCGCCGCGTTCGCGCCGGTGTCTGAGGCGTCATCCAGATCGATCGCTGGGGTAGTGACGGTGGTATCCACGGTAAAGGCGAACGCCTCACCGCTGAGGCTGTTACCGGCGTTGTCGGTCACGGTCACGACGAGATTATGCTCGCCGTCAGCGAGGGTGGAAGGCGTGACAAAGTGCCACTGCCCCGCCGCATCCTGCACTGCCGCCTGCGGTGCACCGCTATCGATGCTGACCATCACGGTAACCACATCCGCATCAGTTGCGATCGCAAAGCCCGGCGTGGTGTCATTAGTCTGGTTGTCACCCTGTACGCCGCTGTCATCACTTAATGTGACGACTGGGGCATTAATGGTGGTATCGACGGTGATATTCAGCGCCGCTGAGGTCGCGGTATTACCGGCATCATCGGTGACATTTACTTGCACCGCATACTCGCCGTCCGCCAGCTCCGGTGCGGTAAAGCGCCAGACGCCGCCCTCCAGCCTGGCCGGGTACGCGGTGCCGTTGATCAGCACTTCCACCGTTACCGCATCGGCATCAACGTTGTTGAGCGTGAAGGTTGGGATCTTCACATTGGTGATGTTGTCGGCCGAGTCTGCGCCGCTGTCTGAAGCGTCATTCAAATCGATGGTTGGGATATTCACCGTGGTATCGACGGTAAAGGCAAACGCCTCGCCGCTGAGGCTGTTACCGGCGTTGTCGGTCACAGTCACGACGAGATTATGCTCGCCATCACTGAGGGTGGAAGGCGTGACAAAGTGCCACTGCCCTGCTGCATCCTGGGTCGCGGCCTGCGGTGTGCCGCCGTCGATGCTGACCATCACGGTCACCACATCGCTGTCGGTGGTAATCGCAAAGCCCGGCGTGGTGTCATTGGTCTGGTTGTCACCAGCTACGCCGGTGTCATCGCTTAACGTCACCACCGGTGCGCTGATGGCGGTATCAATCAGTACCGCTGTGGATGTTGAAATCGCGGTGTTGCCCGCATCATCGGTGACGCTCACCTGCACTGCGTGCTCGCCATCCGCCAGTTCCGGCGCGGTGAAACTCCAGGTTTCCCCGGTTTTTGTAGCGGGATAAACCGTGCCGTTGATCAGCACCTCGACCGTTACCGCGTCGGCATCGATATTGCTCAGGGTAAACGTCGGCGTCTTCACGTTGGTAATGTTGTCGGCCGAGTCTGCGCCGCTGTCTGAAGC
>NZ_PJZI01000041.1 GCF_002858805.1 Chimaeribacter arupi | reverse complement strand
CTGGCAAAGCCGGGACGGCAGCGAAGTGGCGGTGCAGGTGCTGCCGCTGGGCTACGCCATCGGCAAATACCTGCCCGCTGATGAAGAGGGCCTGCGCAAACGGCTGGACGACTATTTCACCGTGCTGGAGAACGCCTCGCTCACGCAGGTCATCCTGCTGCCGAACGGCCATGACCAGATGCCGCTCCAGCAGAATATTCACGACGTGCTGGCGACCCTGCGCCGCCTCTACCCCCGGCGCACGTTTGTGATGGGGCGCTTTGAGCCGGTCTTTGAGCGCATCGAGGCGCTGCGGCCACAACTGCCGGTGCTGCGCGGCGAATTCAATGACGGCAAATATATGCGCGTCCACCGGACGATCTCCTCCACGCGCATGGACATCAAACTGGCCCATGCAGCGATAGAGAACAAAATCGTTAACCAGCTTGAGCCGCTGGCAACGATCGCCTGGTCACTGGGGTTCGGCTACCCGCACGGCCTGCTGGAGAAGCTATGGAAAGGCATCCTGAAAAACCATGCCCATGACAGCATCAGTTGCTGTTGCAGTGATCAGGTACACCGGGACGTGATGGCGCGTTTCCAGCGGGCGGAAGACCAGGCAGAAAGCCTGATCCAGTTCACCCTGCGCAAGATTGCCGACAACATGCCCGCGCTGCCCGGCGCACCGGCTGATGCGCTCTGTATGGTCAACCTGATGCCCTTTGAACGCCATGAGGTGATCATGGCCCGTGTGCGCCTGCGCGCCGGCCGTTTTGCGATTACCGATGAGCAGGGCGATCCGGTGCCTTATTTTATCTGCGCCTGCCGGGAAACAGACCCAGGGCTGGTGGACCGGCAGATTGTGCATTACGGCAACTACCGGCCGTTTATGGAGTATGACATCCAGCTGGCGCAGACGCTGCCGCCGATGGGTTACCGCACGCTCTCCATCCACCCCGACGTTGCCGGGGCGGCGCTGCCTGCGCCTTCCCAGGCGGCCGCGCAGCTGGAGAATCCCTATTACCGCATCCGGGTAAACGCCAACGGCACCCTGACGATTCGTGACCGGCTCACCGGTTGCTGTTATGAGCAGGTGCTGGAACTGGAAGAAGGCTCGGATGACGGCGACGAGTATGACTATTCGCCCTCACGGCAGGAGTGGCTGCGTTACTCCACTGAAAGCGCGGTGACCACCGCCATTGAGCACCAGCCGTGGCAGAGCATCGCCCATATCCGGTTGCGGATGGCGGTGCCGGCCACGCTGGCGCAGCGCGCCGAACGCCGGGCTGACGGCTATATTGATGTGCAGTGCCGCGTGACGCTGGCGCACCACAGCCGCCGCATCGACATCGCCATGACGCTGGACAACCAGGCCGATGACCACCGGCTGCGGGTGCTGATCCCGGTGCCGTTCACCAGCCAGACCCTGCTGGCGGACAACCAGTTTGGCTGCATCACCCGGCCGGTCAACGACAGCGCGATGGCTGACTGGGAAGCCGAAGGGTGGAAAGAGGCCCCGGTGCCGGTGTGGCAACTGATGAACTTCGCCGCGCTCACGGACGGCAAGCAGGGGTTGGCCCTGTTCACCGAAGGGCTGCGCGAGGTGGAAGTCATCAGCGATCGCCATAACAACTCCAATCACAATACTCTGGCGCTGACGCTGTTCCGCTCGGTCGGTATGTTGGGCAAGGCATCGTTGCTGTTACGGCCGGGGCGGCCCTCCGGTATCAGCCTGCCGACGCCGGATTCCCAGATGCGCGGGCGGTTGCAGTGTGCGTTCAGTTTGTTCAGCTTCAGTGGTGATCCGCTCGCCGCGGGGGTAATGCAACAGGCGCGCGCCGCCATGACGCCGATCCGCTGTTATAACAAAATCCCCTATGATGCGATGAAACTCAACCCGGCCCCGTTTTGCACCCCACGCCACTACAGCCTGCTGGCGATGGCGGAGAGCGGCCCGGTGCTGAGTGCGCTGAAAAAAGCGGAAGACCGGGAAGAGCTGGTGATCCGGGTCTACAACCCTGATGAGCAGCAGCCGCTCAGCGGGCACCTGACGAGCGCGCACCCGATCACGTACTGGCAGGAAACCGCGATGGACGAGCAGCCGCTGGCAACCCCACCGCAAGCCCCCGGTGACGTCGGCCGGCTGGCGCCTTGCCAGTCGAAAACGTTCAGTTTCCGGTTATCGTCCCCCCGGCATACCCCTGAGTAATCCCTTCTTCAGCCCGCAGTGCGGGCTTTTTCTCTTAGCTTACAGGGGGGGGGCGCGTTTTCCCGCTGACAGCCCGGCTGGTTGGCCCGTGCACCGGCGTTAAAAATCGCTTGTCGTAAAGAGCGGTCGGGGCAGACGTATTTTCTTACGTTTGCTGGTGTTTCGTTTCGGGAAATCGTTTTTGGTTTCGGGAAAAGGTTCGCGCCGGGGATCCCTTTCTCCTATACTTTCTATAGCATTAATCCTAAATTGACCGCGCGTGCTGCCCGTCAGCCGGATGCCAGAAAGGTGAGTAATGAATAATCGTGCAACGGAACATGTGGTTTTGCTGGATGCCAACCATCAACACATTGGGATCATGGATAAATCGCAGGTTCACACCGCGCATACCCCACTGCATCTGGCGTTTTCCTGCTACATCTTCAACGCCGAAGGCAAGCTGCTGATCACCCGCCGGGCCATCAATAAAGTGGCATGGCCAGGGGTCTGGACCAATTCCGTCTGCGGCCACCCACAATTAGGGGAGAGCATGGAAGCGGCGGTAAACCGGCGCTGCCTGTATGAGATAGGGTTGCAGGTGGAGGAGGTGACGTTAATCACTGATAACTTCCAGTACTGCGCCACTGACGCCTCCGGCATTGTGGAGAACGAGTATTGCCCGATTTTCCGTGCCTATACCGACAGCACCCCCACGCCGCGCCACAGTGAAGTGATGGACTACCAGTGGGTGACGCTGGAGTCGCTCTATGAAGGGGCCGCCGCCGTCCCCTGGGCCTTCAGCCCCTGGATGGTGAAACAGCTGGCGGTGCTGCGCTCGCTGAATGCGTTTACCCTGCCGAGGCAACCGGCGCACAGTGTATGAGGGGCGGGCGGCTGCTTAGCCGCGTGGCGGCCGCTTTCCAGAGTACGCAAAAGGCTTGTGTGCGCAAAAAGGTATCCCAACAAATCGCTTTTTGCGCCACCCGCATCACAAAGGTTTAATCACAACGTTGCCCTGGCGTTCAGCCTCCGCTTTCGCTGCCATAAAGCGTTTTACCATCGCGGCTTTCCCCGCGCGAATGGCCTGATAATCGATTTTTTCCTCAGGCTGGGCTGCCCGGCGTCCATATCGCATAAGATGCTCCTTTGATGAAACAGATAAGGTTGTGTCGTTCTGAAAATTTTCTAAGGTAACGCGTATAAATTGCGTTAAGTTGCTCATTTTCTCCGACAAAATACAGAAGATGGATTCTCTCATTTTTTGCTATCGTAAACATGATATCAATCAAGGTACTGTATAAATAATGAAGCTCACGCAAAGATAATGCAGGTGCATCCTCAGGCCTTTTAAACAGGTTGTGCGGGTTCTGTTTCTCCTGTTTGTGATCATAAAAACTGACCACCCGCACCGACTGAGTATACAAATCAGTGCCCAGCATATGATGCATTGATTCCGCCGCCACAGGGTCAAGACTGGGGGAGCAGAAGATCAAGCGGAATTGCCGTTCTTGCCGCGGGTTCCTGTTCCAACAAAATGCAATATCGAGGTAGCTTCCCCCTTCAAAAAGAACCAGCCTGTTATTTATTATCCTGTGTGCATACATAAAAACTTTCATCCTTAAGCCCAGCATCCTTAAGCCCGGTATCCTGCCCAGATCAATCCTCCGGCAGGGCAGCCCGGAGTCTACGCCGCCGCCGCACAGCCTTAATGACAATCCTGTGACAGCGTCACGTTTTGCGTACTGTTTTCCATTGTGATGGGGCCTTTTTCACCGGTTTTCGGCGGCAGGGCTGTCTCTGGGCCCATCAATCACCTGATCTCCCTGGCATTTCTGGTTTTTCCTCTATAGTTAATGGCGGTGCCGGTGAATTCCCCCCGTGCGCCCGGCTTTTCTGCTTGTTGTGATCCACGGTGTCAGTATCACCTACTGAGTGTGAACGACTGGGATTGGCCAGACCGGCTATCCCCTTTGATAAGGAGTTTATGAATGGCCTCCACCGGCAGCACACCCCGCCGCTCTGCGCCCGCTGTGGCGCTGTATGAGTTGCTTAACCCGCTTCCATTCGGCTTTTTCACCGCCGCCTGGATTTTCGATATTATTTACGCCACCACCTATGACCTTTTCTGGACGCACGCGGCCAGCTGGCTGATTGTGCTGGGGCTGCTGCTCGCCATCATCCCGCGGCTGATTAATCTGGTGCAGGTGTGGGTCGGCCATGCCTACCCGCAAAGCTCGCCGGTGAAAGTGCACTTCTGGGCCAATGCGCTGGCGGTGGTGCTGGCGATTGTGAACGCCTTTATCCATAGCCGCGACGCCTACGCCGTGGTGCCGGAAGGGGTGATCCTCTCCACGCTGGTGGTGCTGCTGCTGGCGTTTGCCAACCTGCAACTGGCCCTGCGTACCCACGGAACCGCGAAGATTCAAGGAGTCACACGATGAGCAACCTGCGAACGCTTTCCCTTCTGGCGCTTTCGGTGATCCTGGCCGGCTGTGATGACGGCGGCACCCTTGACCCGAACAAACAGGTCGGCCCCGACCCGCAATTGCCGGAAGCGAAAAACTTCCTGCTGCCGCCGATGCAGGTGCCGAGCGGCGTGTCCTGGAAAGCGGGGGAAACCCCGAAAGTGCCCGCCGGGCTGAAGATTGAACGGGTGGCTGAGGGGCTGATGCACCCGCGCCAGCTCTATGTGCTGCCGAATAATGATGTGCTGGTGGTCGAGGCCAACGGCCCGTCGAAAACGCCGAACCGGCCGAAGCAGCTGATCATGGGGGTGGTGCAGCAGTCCTCCGGCAAGGGCGGGCCGGGCGGCAACCGCATCACGCTGCTGCGCAATAACAACGGGACCTGGGAGAAGCATATTTTCCTGGAGCATCTTTACTCGCCGTTTGGCGTGCAGTTGATTGGTAACACGCTGTATGTCGCCAATGCTGACGCCATCAGGAAATACCCCTATACGCCCGGCGCGACCCAGATCACCGATCCGGGCGAAGAGCTGGCGGATCTGCCCGGCGGGCCGATTAACCACCACTGGACCAAAGCGCTGCTGGCCAGCCCCGACGGCACCAAGCTCTATGCCGGGATCGGCTCCAACAGTAACATCACCGAGAACGGCCTCGGCAATGAGTACCGCCGCGCCGCCGTGCTGGAGGTGGACGTCGCCAGCGGGGCGAGCCGCATCTACGCCAGCGGCCTGCGTAACCCCACCGGTTTGCAGTGGGAACCGCAGACCGGCAAGTTATGGGCGATTGTCAACGAGCGTGATGAGATCGGGGCCGATCTGGTGCCGGACTACATGACCTCGGTGCAGGAGGGCGGTTTCTACGGCTGGCCGTACAGCTATTTCGGCCAGCACATTGACCAGCGCGTCCGCCCGCAGCGGCCGGATCTGGTCGAGAAGGCGATTAAGCCGGATTACGCCCTCAGCTCCCACGTGGCACCGCTCGGCCTGCTGTTCTATACCGGCACCAACCTGCCGGCGGAGTACCGCGGCGGGGCGTTTGTCAGTGAGCACGGCAGCTGGAACCGCAAACCGCTGAACGGTTACCGCGTCTCGTGGGTGGCATTCCGTGACGGCAAACCGGTAGGTGAACCAAAACCCGTGGTCACCGGCTTCCTGACGGATGACCAGAAAGAAGTGCGCGGCCTGCCGGTCGGGCTGGCGCAAGACCAGCAGGGCGGCCTGCTGATCGCCGATGATGCCGGTAACATCGTCTGGCGCGTCTCAGCGGCAGGGACGCCGTAACCTGAACAGCACCGGCTTACCCGGTCGGTGCTGTCTCTTCCTGGCGGCGTGGTTGCCGCCATCACCCTGATCCGTTCTCACTGCCGGGCATTCTCCCTGATAAATGCCCGCTTTTTCTGTGACAACGTCACGCAACGCTGGTTTTTATGTTCGCTTAGCGGGCTGCGAAAGCAGGATTAAGTGACAGTGTCACCCATCACCCAGCGGCATAATGCTTTATAAGTGTCTGAATGTCAGGCAGAGAAGGGGATTTCCCTGGAGAGGCGGTGATCACCAAGGGGTAACCGACGGGATACGACGGGATAAGGTGCGCAGGGCAAAGAAAAACCAGGGGCAACAGCGCCCCCGGTAAAAGGATTAATACTCAAACTGGCGGTAATAACGGCGGATATCCAGGCTGTGGCCGGTCTGGTGCTCAAAGTGGGCTGCCAGCCGGTCTACCAGCAGCGTCGACACCAGGCAGGGCGCCATCAACCGGCGGAACGCCTGATCGATGCCTTCCAGCGCATAATCGCGCGGGTCGATCACCACCGGCTGTACGCCGATCTTCTCTGCGAAGCGTTCAACCCGATCATCCAGCGCCCGGCATGGCCCTTCGCCCTTCACCAGAAACAGCGGCGTCCCCTTTTCCAGCAACTCCAGCGTACCGTGGAAGAACTCCGCTGAACTCACCGCCTTGGTACGCTTCCACTGCATCTCCTCAAGAATACACATGGAGAACAGATAGACTTCCCCCCACATTTCCCCGCCGCCGACCCACATCATGTAGTCCGCCTGATGGTAACGACGGGCGATTTCTGCTGCCCGGCCATCAAATTGGCGTTTGGCCCGCAACAGATTATCCGGCAGCACCTCCAGCTGGTCGGCAAACTGCGCGTACGCGTCAAAATCGCCGTGCCGGGAAAGCAGGCGGAAGAAAAGCCAGAACAGCAGCATATACTCAAATTCCACGCCGTTTTTATGGCGCATCGGGATATGCCAGGTCGCGGCCTGTGCCAGCGGGGAATTCTCCTCACGGGTAATCGCCACCACCCGGATGCCCTGTTCACGGCACCAGCGGGCTATCTCCACCGACTCCTGGGTATCGCCCGATTTTGACAGCGTAATCACCACCGAATCAGGGGTGAGCTTTTTATTGCCTTTCGCAATCAGCTCCGCCGCCTGTTCGGTAAACACCGGCAGGCTGGTCATCTCCTTGGCAAACTCCTGAATCGCCATCATCGGGGCCAGCGAGCCGCCCACAGAGGCAAAAAAGAGGTTGCTGAACCCGGCAGTGTGGATCGCGTCAGCGACCTGTTCCGCCGTCCGGCGCGCAGCAATGATCTCACGGGCACTGGTCAGGTACTCGTCTTGGTTAAACCCTAACATGATGTATCTCTCCTGAAGGTGGACTTAGATTTTGCTCTTTAACACCCGGTCAAAGTCAT
Source organism: Chimaeribacter arupi (assembly GCF_002858805.1). Taxonomy (GTDB): domain Bacteria; phylum Pseudomonadota; class Gammaproteobacteria; order Enterobacterales; family Enterobacteriaceae; genus Chimaeribacter; species Chimaeribacter arupi. Next base: position 34,452 of record NZ_PJZI01000041.1, on the reverse strand, counting down.
CAAAAATACGGAGGCTGAGATCCACCCCGCGCAGGGCGGCGAGATGGAAAGAGAGTAACTGGAACGGCACAACCAACAGCAGCGGGGAAAGCGGGTGGCTGAGCGGCACCCCCAGCGACAATACGGTGTCAGACGCGTCATCATCATCCAGCGTTATCGTGAACACCTGGCTGACATGGGGCTGCATGTAATCGCGCAACGCCCGTAACCGGCTATTGTGCGTATCCTCAATAAAGAACAGCAGGTGCGAGGGGTTCGCCTCCAGGTAGGGGCCATGCATATAGGCTTCCAGCTCAACCCCGCTGGCGGGCAGCCGCACGGTTTCGGTGAATTTGGTTTCCGCCTCCCGCGCAACGCCGACCAGCGCGCCATAGCCAATCGCCACATAGCGCGACGCGGCCTGCCAGGCACGGTGGTGACGCCGGATAAAGGCTTCACTTTTTTCAATCACTCCCGGCAGCGCCTGAGCCAGATCCTGCAGCACCCGGCGCTCAGCCTGCGCCGCCGTGGGGCTGATTACCCCCTGATGTCCGGCAATCAGCAGGGCGATCAACAGCAGGTTCAGCACGGTGGCGCTGAACCCCCTGGTCACAAACCCGACGCGCTCAATGCCGGTATTAAGGTCAAGCACCCCGTCAGCGGCCTGCGCGGCCGGGCTGGTGGGATCTGACGTCAGGCAGAACACCGGGATGCCCGCCGCCTGCACCTTTTGCATCGCGGCCAGCGTCGAGGCGCTTTTGCCGCTCTGGGATATCGCCAGCACCAGTGAGGTGGACGGGTTAACCCGTTCATAGTGGGTGAAGTGGTACGGCTCTTTAATCTCAACCAGAATGCCGAAGGTATCCTCAAAATAGCAGCGGGCGCACAGTGCGGCGTTATAGGAGGAGCCGGTGGCCAGCATCATGACGCTGTTTATCTGCCGCCCGCGCAGGTGCTCAGTTAACGGCAGCAGGGTATGCGCGTATTCCCGGACGATTTTCGCCAGCGCGTTGGGTTCGTCATAGATATAGGTCAGCATGGTCGGGGTGTTCAGCAAAGATGTGCTCATGATATTTCCCTCAAAGGATGCCCAGCCAGGAACCGGCGATACCCACGACGGCCATGCCGCCCAAAATCGCTAAAGGTTTCACCTTCTTCCCCAAAAGCCAGTAAACCAGGCCAAAACTCAGCAACGGCAGCAGGCAGGGCATCACCTCATTGATGATCGACTGCACCTGGGTTTTGGCGTCACCACTGCCGAAGGCCAGCGGGATGGTAATGTCGATCATCGAGGCCGTCATGCCGCCGACCACCATCAGCCCGATGATGGCGGCCCCGAACGTCAGGCTCTCCATCATCCCGCTCTGTTGCACCCGTTGCAGTACCCCGGTGCCCAGCACATAGCCCCAGCGCGTAAAGAGGTAACGCAGCGCAATATGCGGCACGTTAAACACCAGCAGGAACAGCAACGGCCCCAGGAGACTGCCTTTCAGCGCCAGGCTGGTGCCTATCCCGGTGGCAATCAGGCGCAGGGTGCCCCAGAAGAACGAATCCCCCAGCCCGGCCAACGGCCCCATCAGCGACGCTTTGACGCTGTCGACCGAGGCGGCATCCATGTCCCGCTGGTGGCTGTTCTTCTCTTCCATCGCCGCGGTGATGCCGAGGATCAGGGTGACGATGTGCGGTGTGGTATTAAAGAACACCAGGTGCCGCTTCAGCGCCCCGGCCAGATCCTCTTTGCGCGGGTAGAGCTTTTTCAGCACCGGGATCAGCGCATAGACAAACGCCAGGTTCATCTGCCGTTCATAGTTCCAGGAAAACTCCATCTGGAACGAGCGCCAGAATACGCGGCGCAGCTCTTTCGCCGACAGCGCCTGGTGCGGCTCAACGGTTTCAACCGCCTGCTCTTCAGAAATCATCTTCATTGTCATGCCCGGCTCCTTGTACCGTTGCGGTGCGTGGGTTCAGACGGGTCATGTTCACCATGATCACGGCGATAATCGCGCCGAGGATGGCAATGCCCGTCACGGGGATTTTCAGGTAGGCCATCAGGACAAAGCCCAGGAAGAAGTAGGGCGCAACCTGTTTCGTGATAAGCAGCCGCGCCAGCATGGCGAAGCCCAGTGCCGGGATAATGCCGGTAGCGACACTCAGCCCATGTTTGATGAACGCCGGGATCGCCTCCAGCAGCGATTTCACCGCATCACTGCCCACCATGAAGGAGAAGGTGACCACCGCCGCCAGCATCAGCGACATGCCGAACCCGGCCACCAGGTGCATCCGTTCAATGCCGCGCGTATCCGCTTGTGCGGCATAGGCATCCGCCCGTTGGTTCAGCAGCGGGATAAACAGCCCGAGATAGATATTTTTCAGCACCAGCGTCAGCGTGGCGATCGGCAACCCCAGCAGCAGGGCCGTTTCAGTGCCGGCGCCGGAGGTAATGGCAAACGCCACCCCCAGAATGCCGCCGGTCACCACGTCCGGCGGGATCGACGCCCCGACAGAGAATGACCCGATAAACGCCAGCTCCAGCGTCGCCCCCATGATGATCCCGGTCTGTACATCGCCGAGCACCAGCCCTGTCAGCAGCCCGGTAACCACAGGGCGCGAAATCAGGGAGGTGCCAAGCGCATATTCTGACTGCGCAATAAATGCGACCAGCCCAAGCAACAGTGCCTCTACCATTGTTTCCCCCTGGAATCAGACACACTCGTTAAATAACATTTTCCGGTCATTGGGCACCTGCCGGATTTCCACTTCCGTGCCCGCCTGGATTAATTCATTCAGTTGGGCAATCTCTTCCGGCAATAAATTAATCGCCTTTGAAATTGTCCGGCTTCCTTCCCTGGCTTTTACGCCGCCCAGGTTAATGCTGGTAATATCAGGGAACGCTTTCGCCAGCCGCCAGGCATCCCTGACGGATTCCACCACAATAAACAGGCGGTATTTATCCGTGACGCCGCTTTTTAATGCCTCTGCCGCGTCAGCAATCGTTTTGATCACCAGTTTTACCGACGGGGGTTTGGCCAGCTTAATGGTGGTCTTGCGTAATTCATCATTGGGCACGCTGTCATTGGCGATCAGAATGCAGTCGGCCCCGATATACTGGGTCCATGAAAAAGCGACCTGACCATGTAATAAACGGTGATCGACCCGCAGCAGTGTGATCATGTGGCTCTCCTGGTTAAAAATCCCGGTCAGTTAACTCAACAGAATGAAGGGTTTGGTTGCAGTACTGGATGCTTTCCCGCGCATTGTTCAACGATTCCTCAATTAACGCTGCGGTGTCCCCGCCGGGGGGCGCAATCAACATCTCAATAATCAGGGGTAAATTCATTCCGGCCACTAAATGAACCTGGGGGCGGTGAATAAAGCGGATAAATTCATTATTAATACTGCCGGCGAAAATATCGGTCAGAATGATGACCTCATCCTCCTGGCTAAACGCGTTCATTAACGCATCAATACGCGCGGTGACATCCTCTTCTTCCAGATAGGCGCACAGCGTATGGATATTTGCCTGTTTACCTAAAATAAGTTCGACAGAATGCAATATTCCCTCAGCAAAGCGGCCGTGGCTGGCAAATACATAGTGACGTTTCATCCTGACCTCAACATAGACATGGCTTAACAGCATTATTGCAACCCCCATGCCAGATAAAGTGTCGGCGTGCGGGGCAGGCGGGCACCAGCAGTTAAAACTCCTGATCGTATTGAATAAATTCCGTCGCACTATTGAGAATATCGTGCACGTAATAAAGCTCAGCGTCGGGAATATTGACACTGTAACTGCCCTCAATGACACTAAAGGCCTCCCGCAGCGGAATCAGGTAACGACGTTGACACTGTTCACGGTTCACCGGCCAGGACTGAATCGCCGCCTGGCGGATCAGCCGCTCGATCAGGCAACTGATATGGATATAGAGCGCGACTTTCTTATCATTCGCGATCTGCATCCCGGTCAGGTGCTCATAACGCATAAAGAACTGCTCCACCTGATTAATCACTTTTCCGGTATCCAGAATGGTGACGGACTCAATGACCCGCCGCAGTGAAAAATTCTTAATGATCAGGTTGTTAATCTCAGCGACGCCTTCCGGGTCAACCAAACCACGGAAAATCCCCATCACGATGTCGCCGCCCCGGCCGGCAATCAGCGTCTCCAGCGACAGGTAAGGGATAGCGGGGAGTTGCGGGTCCAGCGTGCCGACGATAGCCAGCACCTCAAAGCGGGAGAAGATCGCGGCCCGCCGGTCGGCATCCGTCAAAACGTCATGCTCATACGCCACGACATCAATCGCCAGCTCTGCCGGGATACTCGCTTTCAGCAGGGTACTCAGGTTGGTGGCGGCCCCGATGCCGGTGGCGCAGGTCGTGATAATCGCCCTGGGCTTATTGCGGCATGGCCAGATGATCTGTTGCTCAATGGGCAGATCGCCCGTGACCTGCGCGGCAATCTCCTCCAGAGGGTCGCCGTGCAGGATACGTTCGCCGACATACAGCGCCATCCGGGTTGAGACATTATTAATGATGGCCACCGGCGTCGTGAGGGCGTGGGTAAAGTAGCGGTGGATGTCGGTCAGCGAGCCCATATCCACCAGGATCATCAGGCTCGCGGCCAGGGGGTTACGTGCCAGATAGGCCATGACTTCCTGGGCGATCGCTTCCGGCGTCACATCCAGCGGCATATCAAATGACTCAAACACATTCTGCTTGAGTAACCGGTTGGCGACGTTGGCGATGCTGCTGGCGGTCGCGTAGCCATGCGCCAGGATCACGGCTTTGGTCACCAGCGCATTGTTCTGTACACCGAGGTTGTTAAGCCACAGGATAAGCATAACCAGATCAACAGGTTGTGTCTGGATATCCAGCCTGCGTGCCACGGCGGCCAGCACCTCCTGCCCGAACAGCGTCAGCAACGGGTATTTCTGCCCCAGCCAGGCCGTGAACTGGCGGCACAATTCAACCTGCGCCGGGGGCGGGACATCATGGGGGCAGTGGGTCAGGTAGTGGGCGAGGGCGTAGATGCCATTGCCGTTGAAGTGGATATGGTAACTTTTCTCCAGCCGGTAGAACTCATCACGCACCTGGCTGGTGGTCAGCAACAGCATCTGGGAGTGGCTGCGGTCACGGTTATCAAATACCAGCCGGTCAAACAGCATGTCGATCTCATGGCCGATACGCTTTTCACACGCCTCCCACCCGGTGTGCCCGGCGCGGTACCCATCAAACTGTGTCAGGATGGTGCGCTGGGTATCGCCGATCAGCAGGGTCAGCGGGTCGTGGTGATGCAGGAGCCAGGGCTGGTGGGTCTCCTGATCCAGCACAATATCCCCGGCGTTGCCGGTAGGCATATCGTTGAGTGCCGGGATGTGCGCCATCAGCGTTTCCGGCAGGTCATGAATCGAGATCCGCAATGCATCCCGGCTGTTCTGTGTGGCGAAGGCGGAGGCCACCGCATATTTCACGCTGTTTTTTAATTCCCCCACATTGCCGCGATAGACATAGTGCGTCATTACTGACAGCAGGCGCGGGCTGAGGCTTAAGCGCCGGGCGACTTTTTTCGCCTCCAGCCAGAAAAATTGCAGGATCAGCCTCTCTTTTTCTTTCCGGCCCCGGCTCTCCAGCGCCGGCAGCACCACCTGGATAGGGATACGGCGTATAAACGTGGTTAAAAAGGTGCTGTGGATCTCTTCGGTGGTGGCAAAAATCAGCCTGACCGAGACGGGATGGCCGCGGGCGGTCTCCCCGACGCGATAGATTTCGCCCCGGTCGAGCCAGGTAAAGAGTTTCTCCTGGCCTTCGGCATGTAACCGGTGTACTTCATCCAAAAATAAGATCCCGCCGTGGGCGGCTTCAAACGCACCCGGTTTGTCGGTGACTGCGCCGGTAAACGCACCTTTTATATACCCGAACAAGTTGCTGGCCAGCAGCTCCGGGTTGTGGGCATATTGTGCACAGTTAAAGGTAATAAAGGGCGCGTCCGGCTCAATCAGTGCCTGGCTGATGGCGTAATGGTGCATCAGCTGCGCGAGGTAACTTTTGCCGGTGCCGCTGTCACCGGTAATCAGCAACGGCAGGCCGCCATCCGGATAGAACAGGGCGGTTTTAAGCTGTTCGATTGGCTTTTTCAACGAGCCGTCATAGCCGATCAGCAGCGCAAAATGGTCATGTACTGCGGGCGGCTGTTGGTTGTCGGCCAGCAGTTCCTCCATACTTGCATACGCCGGTTTCGACAGCGGGTAAAACTGTTGCTCAAACGCCTGGCGGTGCAGGAAGTAAACCGGACGGGTGTTGACCTTAATCAGCAAGCCCTGAGCCACACATTGATTCAGGTAGTGGCTGGCGGTATTGCGTTGCAATCCAAAACGCCGGGCCAGGTAGGCTGCGGTAAACACCTCGCTGCGATCGGCGGGATTAAAGAAATCAGTCTGGTTCATCAGGAAGGTCAGCAGATCATCTTTGCGCATGGCAGTGTCCTTGAGTGAATACGTCACCGGACATCATGCCGTGAAAGCCGGGCCGTCCATGCACTGCGGCCATAAGATTTGGCTTTTTGCGGGCAGGCGCACAAAAGGGAAGGGATGAGGCAGAGCCACCGGGCCAGAGAAAAGTTCAGAACCATGCAGGGGTATGGGGGGACAACAGGCAGCCAGGGAGTAATCAGGTATCCTGATCTAGCGGGAGGCAAATACCTTATTTAACATAATATACATTATGTGAACCTTAGTAACGCTACGGCAGTCCTGGGTGTTTGGCCTTTGCCATCATGGGCTTATCCTGAATCCGGCACGGGTTAACCTGGCTCAGAGGGCAATTTTCAGGATCACACTATGCAGCAATCTTTGCAGCAAACCTCTCAGTGACGTTGTCACGTATTTTGGCATTATTATTTTGATGGCCGGCGTTTCTGGCCACGTGCACTTACAGATCGATGCCCTCAGCGTCACCCTGCATAGCCGAGACGTTCTATACGCTCTAGACCCACTGAGCTTCCAATGTTTCCATGCCGCATCGTATCAGCACCATGCTTTAACATCCTGTCGTTAACCGACTGGTTCAGGTTCTCCAGGATAACCGGCACAGATAATCTCCGGCCGGTTCCCCTGAGGTTTTGCATTAACGCCCGCGACACGTTTTTTTCTTCATTACCTGACGCCGTAACGCAGCCTGCTTTTATCTTGGGCGTCGCCAGTCCATATGCCTGGTGATATCCCGCTAAGTAAAACACCCTGAATGCCGATCGCGCTACGTGAAATCTGCCAATAGGCGGCACCCAAACCCCAGCAGAATTGGCGTAACGCACGCCGAAAAAGCCTGTTTTCAGGCGATGGATGGCGCTGGCCGATAAAAATATGCCGGTATTTCCATCAATCCGCCGCGTTTACGCGCACCCTGCCCGCTTTTTGGGCTGTCAGGCTGTTATAGAGGATGATTTTCTTATTTCAGAGATTGGGCTAATCGGAGGCACTGTCAGATGTGGTAAGTAAATAGAATGTTGTAATTAATAATGGAATGTTAAAATCACCCTGAAGACATGGCTGTGCCCTGATGAAAACGACGTTGCCAGCCTGCCTGGGTGTTGCATCAGAATGACGTCCGTGCGCAACATGAAATTGCTGACCATCAGCTTGCGTCTGGTAGAAAAGATAATTCAGCATGGCCAGGCCTGCGGAAAGCCGTTCAAGCGAAAACCCGGTGGCAGCGAGCGCTGACTAACGCGCTGATCACCTCTTCCCGGCTGAATACCCACCTGATCGGCTAATCTCCCGGAACAAAGGATGCAATGAGGTATTACGTTGCTGCCCCGATCGTGACGTACCCACGATTGGTGCAGGCAACATTCCCTTTCGGTTAAATAATGAAGTAATGCCGTATCGTTCATGATGCCTCCTGATAGACTGCCCGATCATCAGTATGGCTGCATTTTCCATACGACGCATAACAGGATGATAATGCCATGCCCCTGGTATAAGACAGGTGCAAGAAAATGCCCTGTTCAATTGTTTTCCATGCCCTTGATCCTTATCAATGCCCTGATATTACGCCCCCTGAGATAATTCTCGCATCGGTATTACCCGTGCCCTTTTCTTCTGCTCAACACTTAAAGCATCTTGTTTTTCTTTATTAATCCCCTTTTTTATCGCGACAGGGTTATTTATTAGAAGTGCTTTGTTTGTTGTAACTAATTTTGATGCAGCGACATTGATTTCAGCATTAATTACCATGTATTTCAATGGTTTTAGCAAATGGGATTCTTTAGCTGTAGACTCCCTTTCGCTTATCAGCCCGTTCCAAAAATTGAACCAATCCAGGCGATATCAAAGACCGTCCGCGTTTGTTCATTCCTTTTTAGGGCCCGGATTAGTTTATCTTTTTCTCGTCATAGTTATCTCGTCAGGCGCACAATCTTCGCAGAATAAAGCAACGGCAATCAATTTATTTTCCTGCTTACTCAAAAAAGAAAGCAGCCCCGAATTAACAGTGCTGCTTACTTGATTAATTAACCTTGTGGCGATTATTACCTGTTATTTAAAATCCGCATACGGTGTCAAAGGCTGTGGCGGAGTATCCAGATCCCCTTGCCAGCCGCCGACGGAATAACGGAGATAGATCTGGAAATGGCTCGGGGTGTAATCCTCGGCCTGCTGGATATCGACCCCGGCACCCAGCGTCCAGTGGGAAGTGAGCCGCCGCTCAAGCTGGGCCTGCAACGTGTAACCAATGCCGGTACTGCTGCTGCCCTCGCTGACGTCATCCCGGTTGGTGTAGGCGGTGGGAATCAGCCCGCCCAGCGGGTAGCGGCGCTGGCTTTCGGTTTTCGAGCGTGACCACGATACCGACCCGCCCAGCTGCCATGACCAGTTCTCGGTGCGCTGGCGATAGTTCACCGGCACCGCCAGGGAGAAGTATTGCTGCGGGCTGTAGTAACCGCCCTGTCCCAACGAGTAACCGCTGAGATCCTTCTGGTAATGCCATAACATGCTGTTGAGGCCGATGGTGGCGCGGCGGTTGTCCTCGTTAATCAGCTTGTAGTAGTAACCGGCCATCAGGCGTTCACGCTGGTTGTCCTCGACGTTTTTGCCGGTGATCTGGTGGACGCTGAGATCGCTCCAGACGCCGTTTGCCTCGCCCTGATCGTAACTGCCGCTCAGGCTGATGCCGGTCGCGCGTACCCCGCCCCAGGTGGTGCCGGTGTTCGGGTCTTTGGCCCCGGCGAACGCCAGCAGCGAGCTGGAGATCGGGCGGCGGGAGGCGGTGGCCGTCCAGCCAATCTGCCGCCAGTCACCGCTGTAGCTGATGCCGCCCACCCAGTCGACTACCTCGAAGCCCAGTGGCGTGGTGCCGATGTCGGCGTTCCAGCGGTCGTTACGCCAGCCCGCGGCAATGCTTGCGCCGCTGGCGGTCTGGCTTCTGTCCGTGGTACAGGCGACGCTGGAACAGGTCCCGAAATCTTCGCTGTAACTGCCGTCGCTGGTCTCAAAGGTGCCGGCATCAATGTGCACATAGTCGCTGCGTAAAAACGCGTGGCCGTCATAGAGCGGCATATCAGCCTGCGCCATGGTGGTGTTGGCGCTGAAATCGGAATACCCCGGCGTGCCGCTGGAGGCGGAGTTGTCATGGTCGAGGGTAAAGGTGACGTCCTGCTGGCGGTATGCGTCTGCTGCATCGGCACGGATGCCGCGTTTCAGCCAGTCATCCGTGGCCTGGTTGCGCGTCAGCCGGGTGTAGCTGTCATTGTCTTGCGGCACCGCGGGCGTTATCCCGCTGGCGACCATTGCCAGCCCGTAATCCTCGCGCGCCAGTGCATACTGCCCCTGCTGCTGTTCAATACGGGCGCTGTCCCGGAAGATCAGCGCCGGGGTCAGCCCCGGCTCCGCCTGCCGGGCAGCCGGTTTGAGCGCCGTCAGCAGCCGGGCGGCACGTTGCGGCTCGCCCACGGCCTGCCAGGCAGTGGCGATGCGGCGCTGCTGGTTAAGGGTCAGGGTGTCTGCCGGGCGGCTCTCCAGCTGCTGTAGCTGGGTACGCGCCGTGACGTTGTCACCTTGCGCCACCGCCACATCCGTCAGCCCCAGTTGCGCATCCAGATTGGCAGGGTCAGCGGTAAGCACCGCCTGATAGCCCTGGCGGGCAGCCGCGTAGTCCCCATCTTCCAGCGCCCAGTCAGCCAGCGTGAGGTCAATGGCGGTCTGGCGCGGCTGGCTGCGTAACAGGGCTTCGGCCGCCGCCCGGTTGCCTGCGGCACGCAGTGCCAGGGCGCGATCCAGCGTCTGTTGCTGTTGCAGCCGCTGTTCAAGCTCCTTCATGTTCTGTGACCACTGGGCGCGCGGCAGGCGGTTGAGGGTCGCCAGCGCCTGTGCATCCTGATCCTGGCCGGAGAGATAGAGCGCGTACGCGTAGTTTTGCTGTTCGCCGGGCGGATGGGCAGCCATGAAATCACGGAACAGCCGGTCCGCCTCCGCACCCTGCCCGATCTGCCGCAGCGCCCCGGCCTGCCGGTACGCCAGCCAGACGTCATCCGGCGCGTAACGCCGGGCTTCACCATACGCGGCAGCCGCCTCACGCCACTGCTGTTGCTGGCTGAACTGATCGGCCTTCGCGCTCAGTATATCGCCCTGCAACCGGTTGAGGGTGTCGGCCAGCGGTTTGCGCTGCGCCGCCGACAGGCCATTGATAAACGCCAGCGCCTTCTCCGGGGACTGTTGCAGGTAAACGTTGGTCAGCCCGCGCACCGCGCCTTCATTGGCCGGGTCAATGCGCCGCGCCTGCTGGTAATAGCGCTCTGCGGCGGCCGGATCGTTGCGGGCCAGCGCGGCATCACCCAGCCCCAGCGTGGCATAAGGGTCCTCTTTCTCCAGCGGCACCGCCTGCTGGTAGGCGCGCTCCGCCCCGGCGATGTCTTTCGCCTGTAACGCCTTGTCGCCCTGCTCAATCAGCAACCAGTAACGGTTGGAATTAATCAGGCTGATCCATTTGTCGCCTTCGAACCCGTTGTTATCGACTTTTTGCGCCTGCTCAAACAGCGTGATCGCCCGCGCCCGGTCGCCGGATCGCGCATAGGCGATGCCGAGCGCGCCCAGCACATCCGGGTCGTCCGGTGAGGCGCGTAACGCCTGTTGCAGCGCCGCAATCGCCTCTTTGCCGCTGCCGCCCTCCACCTGTGCCAGCCCGCGCAGCCGCGCCTGATAGTTGGGGTCAGCCAGCATGGCCTGTTGCCGCGCCCGCTCCTGCTGCCCGGCGGTGGCCGGTGCGCCGCTGTCAAACACCGTGAGGTAGCGGTCCAGCGCGGCCAGGCTCTGGGGCGTCACGGTCTGCTGTTTTATACGGGCCAGCCAAAGTTCCCCGGCGGCGTCACGCCCGGTGGCATCCTGCGCCGCCTTCTGCAACATCGCATAGCCTTCGTCCTCCTGGTTCTGGCTGAACAGCATCTGCGCCAGCGCCAGCCGTAACTGGCTGTTGCCGGGGGTCTGTTGGTCCAGTGCCTGCAACGCCCGGATCGCCTCCGGGGCCTGTTGCGGCAGCCGGGCGACCAGCCGCCAGTACTCCACCGCCAGATCGATGCCCGGCGGCGGCCCGTTAAAGGCGGCGTCATAGGCGGCGCGCGCCTCAACCAGCCTGCCCGCGGTCGCCAGCAACCGCGCCTGTTGCAGCTGCTGGCGGCCCGTTGGTTGGGTCAGCGCCACCAGTACCGCAGACTGCCGGGTGATCGCCGCATCCGGGGCGATCTGTTGTAATTTGGTGAGCTGCTGTTGCGCCTGCGGGACATTGCCCTGGCGCAGCGCCAGCCGCAGGTGCGCGGCGATCACCTGCGGGTTGTTGGGGCTCATCAGCTCCAGCCGGTGCAGGGACTGCTGCACCAGGGCGTCCTGGAAGGTCGCCTCGCCCAGCCGTACCTGCTCCAGCAGCCAGGTTTCGGGGGAAACGGCCCCGGCCGCCGGCGGCGCAACGGCCTGCTCCACCGCCTGGGCCAGCGGCATCAGCGTCAGGCTCAGGGCCAGCGGCAAAACCGGCCGCAGAAAAGAAGTCCGCATGGTTAATCCTCAGAGATCACGCGACGGCGGCTCAGCAGGCGCAGCGCACGCCACAGCAGCAATGCCACCAGCACCACCAGCACCGCGGCCATCACGGCCAGCCAGCCCGGATGGGTGGCCAGCATGTTCCAGGCCTGTTCCCACCACGGCAGGTGGCCGACGAAATAAACATCGCCGACCCGCAGGCTGTTGACCCCGGAGGCGCGCACCACGGCCACCGAGCCGCTTACCGCCGCGCGTTTGCCGCTGTCCTGCAAGGCGTCATTCATCAGGCTTTGCCCGGCGGTGGAATCTGCCAGGAGTGCCACAATGCTGCGTTGCTCATGGTAAGGCGACTGCACGCCCACCAGCGCGGCCACAGGGTCAGCGGCGCTGATGGTGGTACGGCTGTCGGGCTGGGCATCGGCATCCGGCCCGCTGTTATCCGGCAGCGGCGATTGCCGTTTCGGTTGTGTCACCGCGCCTTGTGTAGCGTCCATCAGCAGGCTCATCGACTTGTCGCTGCGCAGGTCGGCAGGCAGTGCGCCAATCATCAGGATATCGGCATCCGCCTGTTTCGCTTTCGCCCAGTCATCGCTGATGGTTACCCCCAGTGCCGGGTAACCGGTCTGTGAACCGATGCGCCCGAGGGTATCGAGCAGCGCCGTCAGCTGTGCCGGTTGCGGTTGCGGCGTCACCAGCACCAGCGTCTGCGAGAGGTCGGCCAGCCGGCTGAACGGGAAACCGGCATTGATAAAGGCGCGCAGATCCGGCATGGCCATAAAGTGGCGGTAGCCGGAGAAGTCGATGGTAGAGCTGTCGTCGACCACCACATGGTTATTGACGCTGGTAAAGGTCTCACAGCGGTCGGTACGGCTGCTGGAAATCAGCGAGGTGTATTCGAAGTCAAAGCGCATCTGGTTCAGCGCGCCGAGCTTCAGCGCCGGGATAGAGACTTTCTGCCCCGCTTCTGACAGGCCAAGCAGCGGCAGGCGCAGCAGTTGTGTACTGTCACGGGTGCCGGTTTGCAGGGTGAAGGCGCGCACAAACTGGTTATTCAGGTGGACGCTCAACCGGGAGGTGTTCGCCAGCTCCGGCGGCGTATAGCGGTATTTCAGCTGCATGGTGATACCGGAGCTGCGGATCAGGAACAGATCCGGCGGCAGGTTCAGGCTGAGCGCAATCGGGTAAGGCTGGATACCGTCGGCCTGGAGCTGTTCCGGATAGGTTTTCAGTTCGCCCAGGGTCATCGGCCGGTCGGTACGTACCCAGAACGGCGCGTCGTACGGCTGGCGCGGCGCGAGTTGCTCGACTTTATTCACCGCCACCTGTTGCCCGCGGAACAACACATTCCCCTGGGCGATGCCGGTCACGGCCTGCACCAGGTCCTGATCGTTACGCCCCATCACCACCAGCAGCTTCACATAGGGGTTATCGGGGTGCGACATCATCTGTACCGTCGGCCCGGTGACCGGCGGCAGTGCGCGCAGGAAATCGGGGCGTTGGTCATTGGTGGCGAACACCACCGCATGGCTCTCCGGCAGTTGGTTGTAGAGCACCGGGAAATGCTGTCCGCGCCATTGTGCGCGGGTACCGAACCAGGACGCGAGTTTCGCCGCGGCCTGTTGCATCCCGAGGCCGGGCTGGGCGGCAAACACCATCGGCAGGGTCAGCGGCTGGTTATCCCGCGCGTCGAAGAACGGCTCCGGGAAATGGGAGAGATCGTTATCCACCGGCAGTTTCTGGTAACGCAGATCCAGCGAGCTGCCTTTCCCGATGTCCACCCACAGGGTGCTGTTGGACGGGTTCTCACACATACGCTGATAATGGCCGATAAACACCAGCCGCAGCCGGTTGAAATCGGTGATATAGCGCGGGTCGATCGGCAACTGGGCCTGGTTGGGTTTACCCAGCTGATCGGCACCGATGGCGACCACCCCCATCAGCTGGTCATTCAGGTAGACCTTCAGCTGGGACTCCACCGGGATCAGGGACGGTGACGGCGTAAACTGGAGGTTCAGGGTCGCCTGGGTCACCACCTCATCACTGCGTACCCCGAATTCAATCTGCCCTTCCGGGGCGATACCGCGCAGTACAAAGGCACCGGGCGGCGGCGCGAGTTGCGGGAAAGCGATCTGCCTGTCACGTACCGGGGCCGGGGCGCTGCCGGTCTCCGGGGTTACCGTCTCCGGGGAGGCGGCCAGGGGCGTTACCGGAAGCCGGGCCATCGCATTCAGGCTGAACAGGGCGGCAATAAAACAGGTCAATAGTCTCATCATGGGTGTCATCATCTTGGTGAGTTCGCTGCCCGTTGCGCCCCATGCGCCACGGGTAGAGCCGATACGCCGCGGGGAACCAGTGACAGCACCCCAGCGAAAAGAGAAGTAAAGAGTTGCACCACCGGGCGGATAAACGCCGGCAGGTGTTCCGCCATCCGCAGATAGCCACGGATGCCGAGCGCCATCACCTCCCGCAAACTGGCCAGCGGCCGGTCTTCGGGGAAGCTGTCGCCCTGGATAACCCAGGTATCGGCGCGGGCAAAGGTGCACTGCACAAAATCGATCTGTTGCTGCACGGTGAGGTTATCGGTGTGCATCCCCAGCCGGTTGCCGAACTGGCGGGTGATCACACAGGGGAAGATGAACTCCTGGTCGCCGCGCCGCAGCAGCAGGTGAATACTCTCCCCCCGGCGGAAGTGCTCGGCGGCATCGTCCACCTCCACCCCCACGCCGCCGTCGGAGTAATCACGCAGCGTACAGGGGAACATATGGCCGTCCGGGCGCATCAGCGCGGCCGGCAGCGTGATCTCGACGCGGTGTGCCTGCCGTACCTGTTTCGCCTCAAACGCCACTGCCGTGGCACCGCCGAGGATAATCATGTTGTAGATAACCCAGGCCACGCTCACCAGCACGGTGAAGCGCTCATCCGGCAGCCCCCAGACGAACCGCCAGACCGCAAAAATAAGGCCGGCGAGGTTCAGCAGCATCAGCACCCGGTAAGGCTGGGAGATTTTCCAGTCCACATAGGACTCTTCCACCAGCCCGCCCTTGGCCGTCACGTCAAACACCCCGCCATGCGGGCGGAACAGCGCCACGGTGGTGGGCCGGGCGATATACCAGGCCAGCACCGTCTCGTAGATCTCACTCCAGAACGAATGGCGGAACTTGCCCTGGATGCGTGAGTTGGTGAGGCTGGCATGTACCATATGCGGGAACACATAGAGCACAATCGCCAGCGCCGGGGCGTAGATGATGTAAGCGTGGAACAGCAGGAACGCCAGCGGGGCCAGCAGGAAGATAAGCCTCGGCACCCCGGCGAGGAAGTGCATCATGGCGTTGACATAGCAGAGCCGCTGCGAGAGCTTCAGCCCTTTGCCGAACAGCGGGTTATCGAGCCGGAAGATCTGCACCATGCCGCGCGCCCAGCGGATGCGCTGGCGGATATGTGACGACAGGCTCTCTGTTGCCAGCCCGGCCGCCTGCGGGATGCGGATATAGGCGGAGGTGTAACCGTGGCGGTGCATCCGCAGCGACGTGTGCGCATCCTCGGTGACCGTCTCCACTGCGATGCCGCCAATCTCATTCAGCACATTCCGGCGGATAACCGCACAGGAGCCGCAGAAGAAGGTGGCGTCCCACAGGTCATTCCCATCCTGTACCAGCCCATAGAACAGCGCCCCTTCATTGGGGGCCTGGCGGAAGCGGCCGAGGTTGCGCTCAAACGGGTCGGGCGAGAAGAAATGGTGCGGCGTCTGGACGATGCTGAGCTTCTTGTCCTTGAAGAACCAGCCCACGGTCATTTGCAGGAAGGAGCGTGTCGGCACGTGGTCACAGTCAAAGATCGCCACCAGGTCGCCGGTGGCCTGTTTCAGCGCGTTATTGATGTTCCCCGCCTTGGCGTGCTCATGGGTAGGCCGGGCGACATAACGCACGCCAATCTCTTCGGCAAAGGCGCGGAACGCCGGGCGGTTGCCGTCATCCAGCAGCCAGACCTCCAGCTTGTCTTTGGGCCAGTCCATCCCCAGCGCGGCATACAGGGTGGATCGCACCACGCTGAGGTCTTCGTTATAGGTCGGCACCATCACATCCACATGCGGCCAGGTGCTGATGTCCTCCGGCATCGGGGCCGGTTTGCGGTTCAGCGGCCAGATGGTCTGGAAGTAGCCGAGCACCAGCACCACCCAGGCGTAGGTTTCCGCCACCAGCAGCGTCAGGCCGAAGATCAGGCTCAGGGAATCATCCCAGTTCAGCGTCTGGGTATAGCGCCACCAGAGGTAACGGCAGGAGATGGTCAGCGACAGCACGATCAGCATCAAAGTCGGCAGGCGGCCGGGAATGTTGCGCACCAGCATCGCGATGCCCCACAGCAGCAGCACAAAGGTGAACTGGGCAAACAGGCCGAACGGCTGGGAGATACAGAACCACGCCAGCACCAGTGCCAGCGCACAGGTGATGCCATACAGCACCCGCCGCAGCAGGGGCGGCATCCGCCCGACCTGCCGCTGCGCCTTTCTGGCCAGCCGCCCGGCCCCGATCTGCGCCGGCAACTGGTTGAGCCGCTCAATCATCCGTTGCCGCCAGCGGGTGTAGATTGGCACCAGCCGCCGTTCACGCGGGGTGCGTACCTGCCGCCCCGGCAGCGTCAGCAACAGCCAGCCCGCCTGCAACAGATAGCGCAGGCCATCCAGCAGTTGCGGCTTATGCGGCGCAATATGCGGGAACCAGTGGCGCGGGTGGGCGCGTACCGGCTGCCACACCGGGGATTCCAGCTTCAGCACCAGCCAGGCCAGCGCCACCCAGAGCGTCATCAGCGCGCTGGCCGCGACCCCGGCCCGGTGGCGGCGGTAATCCTGGTAACGGGCGCGCAGCGCCGCCATCACCGGCGGCATCAGGAACAGCCGTAACGGGTTCATGCCGCGCCCCCTTTCAGGTTGATCAGGCACCAGTTGGCCAGCACCGTCATCTCTTTGGCGGCCAGGCTGTGTGAACGGTATTCCCCTACCGGCTGCTTGGCGGCCAGCGCCTCGTTGACCGCCTCATCGCGGTGTACCACAAACGGCAGCAGCCCCGGCAGGCTCTGCTGCCAGAGCAGCAAAATATCCTGCTGGAGCTGGCTGGCCGGGGTGAACTGGTTGACCAGCAGCGCGCTGTGGGCCGGGGTGGGCTGCTGGTGCAGGCGGGCATGGCAATTGCCCTCGGCGGTGACCACCCGCAACAGCCGGTCAGCCTGCGCCAGCGCCTGCAACGCAAGCGGGCTTTCCTGCCCGGCGGGCAGGTCGAGCAGCACCCACTGGTAGTGCCCGGCGCGGCAGAGCGCAGCGACGTCCGGCACGTGCGCCGGCAATGGCCCCGGCGGCACCCGGCCAAACGGCAGCAGGTCGAGCGGTGCAGCGCCCTGCTGGCCGCTGTAGCGCAGGGCGGCGTTCTGCCACGGCTGATTGTTGTGCAACGCCTGTGCCCAGCCACGGCCATCGGTAAACGGCATATTGAAATGCAGGCGCAACAGGTTATCCGGCGAGAGGTCAACCACCAGCACCGACTCCGCCAGCTGATGCAGCGCCCAGGCCAGCCCGGCCGTCACGGCACTGCCGCCGGCACCGCCCCGTACCCCCTGAATGGCAATCACCGGCATCTCAGACAGGCTCCCCATCACCGGCAGGCGGCATGGCTGGGTCGGGTTGCACGCTCAATTCACCCAGCAGCGGCCAGCGGGCCAATAATGCCGGGATACGTGATGCACGGGAAATATCGACATAACGGAATGCGGGGATCTCAAATGTCTTTCGCAGCACATAAAAATCATCACTAATAGCCGGGGCGTCCGGCTGAAACGTAAGCTGATGTTTATTATCCATACCTGTTACCTTAAACGGGACAACACGCCAGACGGCGCTAAAAAACCGGAGAACCGCCGTGGGCCGCGGTTACCGGGTCATTATTTTTTAGGCGTAAAGTTGGTGATTACAAATGGCAATGTTAGACTCATTTATAAGTTTTTTCCGTTTTTACCTCCGCAAACTTTTCATAAAGCAGAAAATTTCATGGCGCTATCATTTCCCTTCGGTATTAAACAGCTTTGGGATGAATTATCGGTCATGCAGGTGCGCGGCCTTTACTGGGTAAACAGTGACACGCAGGAGAATGCGCGTGCGCTGTGCCGCCAAGTGGTGGCAAGCCAGGCGCAAGGCACTGATATTTCGCTGATTTGCAGTGGCGAACCCCCCAGGGAGGTGCTCGGCACCCTGCCCGGCGCGGCGGTTGCGCGCCTGCCGTTATTTACCCTGCCGGCCCAGAAAGCCGCGTTATTACGCCTGCCGCTGGAAGCCGCGCGGTTAATCAGAAAACCCGGTGGGTTAATTATCTATTACGCCCCCGCCACCCTGATGCTGGAATTGGGCCAGGAGGCCATTGTGCAATGGCTTCAGGCAATGCGGCGCGTCGTCAATAAGCTCGGTAGCACACTTTTTATTATTTGCCACAGCGCCGGGGCAAATAAAATAAAAAGCGCGTTAATATCACAGCACCGGCTTTTATTCGGCTTTTCCTCGCTCAGCAGCGAGGTGGAGAATAACTATTATCAGGTTGCCTGGTGGGCGGCGGATAAAGGCGTGGTGACCAACCAGCGCTTTAATTTGCGTACCTTGCCGGAAGGCGGGTTTGCGTTGCAGGATGACCAGCCCACCGGGGATTTCCGCGGCAGTGATGACAGCTGGTACCTGGCTGAACGCAGTGTGCTGGAGGGCGCACCGCCGCTCTCGAACAACTGGCAGCTGTTTGAGGACAACGCCCAGCTGGCACGCCGTGGGGAAACCCTGCACGCCGCGACCTTAATCTTTGCCCTGCACAGCAACCAGGCCATTCCGGCGCTGGCGCGTGAGATCCACCATGTGCGGCTGGTGGGCGGCAACGGCCTGAAGATTGCGGTACGTGAGATGACCGTGAGCCTGCGTTATACCGATGAGAAGCTGTTGCAGGCCTGCGGTGCCAACCTGGTGGTGCCGCATGTCGCCTCGCTGTCGACCTTCCTGACGCTGCTGGACGGCATTCAGGGCAGCCGTTACAGCCGCCCCCTGCCGGATGACGTCGAGCGGCTGATTACCGGGATGCGCCCGTTGCAGGTACGCGGCGTGCTGGCGCGCCCGGCCTTTTGCGACACCGTGCGCTCGTTGCTCGACAGCAGCCTGCTGGCGGAGGACACCAAAGGCATTTTGCTGTCGATGCGGCCGGTGCCGGGGCTGTTGCCGCGCCAGGCGTTGTCGCTCTGCACCCTGCGGCGGGACGGCGATCTGGTGACGGTGGACGCCCATCACCTGCACCTGTTCCTCTCCAACTGCCGCCTGCCGGATCTGGAGATTGCGCTGGAGTCCGTGTTCCAGTTGCCGGTAACGGACGCCTTCACCAGCCGCCGCGAATGGCATGAGGACACCGCCATCCTCGAGCAGCTGAGCCGTATCGCGCAGGATGCGCCGGATACCCAGGAGGCGCCGCTGCCGGTCACGGCCGCCGCCCCGGTGGCACCGGCCGCGCCTGCCGCACCGCCGCGCCGGCAACCTCAGCCGCTGAGTTTGCCTGTCATCCACGGGCACACGGAGGGCGCGCCATGAATATGACCGATCTTCTCCAGGTTTCCCTGATTGCCGCGGTTGTCTTCTTCTTCCTGGGGTGGGCCGGCCGGGCCGCGCTGCCCCGGCTCTGGCAGGGCCTTCAGGCCCGGATCTTCCCTACCCGTTACCTGAAATCCGCCGGCGTCTGGGTGCGTGACGGCTCGACTAAAGAGAAAACCATCGATCATGAGTGAGAATACTGCCGCGCGGCACGCGCCTGCCGCCCAACCCGGCCTGTGGCGACACTGGCGGGGGCTGGGTGCCTGGAACTACTATTACCTGCTGAAGTTCGCCCTGCTGTGGAACGGCTACCTGAACTTCGATTTGGTGAGCAACCTGATCTTTGTGGCCTTCCTGCTGTTCCCGCTGCCGTCAGCCCGGCTGCACCGCTGGCGGCACATTATCGCCATCCCGGTCGGGCTGGGGTTGTTCTACCATGACACCTGGCTGCCGGGTTACCGTTCCATCCTGTCTGAGGGGACACAGGTCGCGGGCTTCAGCCCAGGGTACCTGCTGGATCTCGCTGACCGCTTTATCAACTGGCAGTGGGTGGGGATCGCGTTTGCGATGCTGGTGGCCTACCTGTTTATCTCCCAGTGGGTGCGCGTCACCACCTTTACCGTCGGTGTGCTGGCGTGGCTGGTGGCGGTGCAGGTACTGCCGGAACGCATGACCAGCGCTGCACCGGGGGCTGCCGTGGTCACCACCGCGCCGGCGGGCACACCGGCACCGGCTGCGGCACCGGGTGCCGCCACGGTGGCCGCCGGGGCCGGCCCGGCGCAGACCCTGCCGCCCACCAATGCCAACCTGACGGCCTACCTCAACCAGTTTTACGATCAGGAGCGCGCACGGGCCACCGCCTTCCCGGCGCAGTTACCGGCCGATGCCCAGCCGTTTGATATTCTGGTGATCAACATCTGTTCGCTGGCCTGGGCGGATATGCAGGCGGTAGGCCAGGACAGCTCGCCGTTCTGGTCACGCTTTGACGTGAAATTTGACAACTTCAACTCCGCCACTGCCTACAGCGGCCCGGCCTCTATCCGCCTGCTGCGTGCCAGTTGCGGCCAGCCGTCACACGCTGACCTCTATAAACCGGCGGGCCAGCAGTGCTACCTGTTCGACAACCTCGCTAAACTCGGCTTCACCTCGCAGCTGATGATGGACCACTCCGGCGTCTTCGGCGGCTACATTGATGACCTGCGCAAAGAGGCCAACATGCAGTCCCCGCTGATGTCGCAACAGGGCATCGGCCATGAGATGACCTCGTTTGACGGCGAACCGATCTATAACGACCTGGAGATCCTGAACCGCTGGCTCGGTACCAAACAGGAAGGCCCGCGCAGCGCCACGTTCTTTAACCTGATTGCGCTGCACGACGGCAACCGCTTTATCGGCTCCACCAAATCAGCGGACTACAAAACCCGCGCCACCACGCTGCTCAGCCAACTCAACACCTTCTTTGACCAGCTGGAGAAATCGGGCCGGAAAGTGATGGTGGTGTTTGTGCCGGAGCACGGCGCGGCGGTCACCGGCGACAAGATGCAGATGTCCGGGCTGCGCGACATCCCAAGCCCGAGCATTACCCACATCCCGGCTGGGATCCGCTTCTTCGGGATGCAGGCCCCGCACCAGAGCACGCCGCTGACCATCACCACCCCCAGCAGCTACCTGGCGGTGTCGGAGCTGGTGGCGCGCTCGGTGGACGGCAAAATCTTCACCGCGCCGAGCGTGGACTGGTCAACCCTGACGCAGAACCTGCCGCAAACGCCGGTGGTGTCTGAGAATGCCAACGCCATCGTGATGCAGTACCAGGGCAAACCCTATATCCGGCTGAACGGCGGTGACTGGGTGCCGTACCCGCAATAAGCGCCACCCGGCGTGTAAAGACAAAAAAGCCGGCAAATGCCGGCTTTTTTAATGGACGAGGTCATGGCAACGCTTTCAACCGGCGCTATTTTTACCCAAACATCAGGGCAATCTCTTCTGCACCCAGCTCGTTAAAATTCTCCGGTACGGAGATGACTCCAGCCATAAAACCCAGACGGGAGACGTTCTCTGTCGGCATTTTTTTCATCTCTCCCTCCTTGGGGAATTTTTCCGGCGCCATTGTACGCCGGTTTTGGCGAGACGCAACGCCTCAGACCCCCTGCGCGGCCAGCCGGTGCACCCGGTCAATCGCGGCCTGCAACATCGGGACATCCACCGGGAACGGCATATTGGCCATGTCCGCTGAGCGCACGGCGCGCTGCAACACCGGCGCGATCTCCGGCGGCGTCAGGCCGGGGGCGATCTCCTCCAGGCTGGCCGGGATCCCGGCGGCGCGCGCCAGCCCGATGGCGGCAATCAGCTCGTGGTCATGGCGCTGCTCCAGCGCCAGCAAACAGAGGTTGCCGAACCCCACCAGCAGGCCGTGCGCCACATGGCGGGTGCGTGGGCTGCCGGTAAACCCCTCGTACAGGGCATGGGCCGCGCCGGTGTGGCCGCCGTTGCTCATCACCGAGGTCAGCCCGGCGTAGAGGAACACCGCATCCAGCACCTGTTCCAGCGCGGCATTGGCCTGCCCGGCCCGCACGGCGGCACAGGCATCGGCAGCGTGCGCGGCAATCAGCGTATGGCACAGCTCACTGTGGGCGCGCACCACCCCCGCCAGTGCCTGGTTCGCCTGCGTTGCGCTCACGGCGCGGTACTCGTACCATTTTGCCAGCGTATCCCCCAGCCCGGCGGCAAAGCCCGGCAGCGGCGTGCGCGCCAGGATGTCGGCATCAATCACCGCCGCGGCCGGGCCTTCCGGCAACGCCTGCATATCGCGGAACTGGCCGTCGTCATGGTAACGGAACACCAGCGGCGTCATTGCCGCACAGGTCGAGGCCACGGTAGGCAGCGTCATCACCGGGATATGGCACTGCACGGCCGCGGCTTTGGCGGTATCCAGCGCCCGCCCGCCCCCGGCGGCAATCACCACTTCCACCCCGTGCCGTTCCAGCAGATCGGACAGCCGCAGGATCTGCGTTTCGCTGCACTCGCCGCCATACCACTCACTGCCGAGGTAACTGACGCCGCTCTCTTCCAGCTGGCGCACCACCAGCGGCTCAGCAAAGGCCAGCGCCCGTTTGCCGCCGACCAACAGTGCGCGCTGCCCCAGCCGCCCGCACATCCGCCCCAGATGGGCAATCGCCCCACGCCCGCGCAGCACGCTGCCGGGAAAAATCAGCCGGTGTGTATACATAGCATCCGCCCTGGTTATTCTGCCGGGTTAAGTATGGCTGAAAAACGCACTGACTGAAAAACAGACAGCATCGGAAAATCACAGGGGAGCGGGCAGTTAAGGGTTTTGTGGTAGCCTCGTTAACAGGACATCACCGGAGAGACGATGGATATCATTCTGATGCGGCATGGAAAACCCAGCCTTAACGCGACGCGCAACATTACCGCCGGGGAAATGGCTCGGTGGACAGAAGAGTATGATCAGGCGGAGACCGGCCATGACACGCCCCCCGCCACGAGCCGCCATGAGGCGATGGCCGCCACCTGCGTGGTCAGCAGCCCGTTGCCCAGAGCGCTCTCTTCCTTGCGGGCGTTGGGCCTGCAACCCAGGTGGGTTGAGCACCTGTTTCGTGAGGCAGAGCTTCCGCAGCTCCACCCCGTCGGGCTGCGCCTGTCACCTTTTCATTGGGCACTGCTGTTGCGCCTGCTCTGGCTCTGCGGCTACAGCAGGCAGGCGGAATCCCGCATCGCCGCCAACCAACGGGCGCAGGCAGCGGCCGCCCGGTTGATAAGCCTGGCAGAGCATGGGGATGGCCCGGTATTGCTGATGGGGCACGACATAATGAACCGACTGATTGCCCGCACGTTACGGCAGCAAGGATGGGGGGAACGGAAAAATGCCGGACGGGGTTATTGGGAGGCTGCTATCTATTGCTCGCCCGGCAAGTAATTTATGAATGATATTGGATTTTTATAAATCCCTGATGAAACAAATTACCCTTATTTAAAAATACGGAAACGTTCTTCGTCCGCCATATAACTCTTTTCACCCGGCGGCTGGAGGATACTGCCGAACGGCATCTGGGCGCGCAGCCGCCAATGGGCGGGCAGATGCCACTGCTGATGTACCGCCTCGTCAATCAGCGGGTTGTAGTGTTGCAGTGAGGCACCGATTTTCACCTGCGCCAGCGCCGACCAGACCGAGAACTGCGCGATGCCGGTGGAGTGTTCCGACCAGACCGGGAAATTATCGGCGTACAGCGCATATTGCTTTTGCAAATCATCAATCACGTGGTCGTCTTCAAAGAACAGCACCGTGCCTGCCCCGGCAGCAAACGAGCTGATCTTGTTCTCCGTGGTGAAGAACGCATCGGGCGGCACAATCTTTTTCAGTTCCTGTTTCACGATCTCCCACAACTGGTGGTGCTGCTCATCAAACAGGATCACCACGCGGGAACTTTGGGAGTTAAACGCAGAGGGGCTGAGCTTCACCGCCTGGGTGATCAGGCTTATCACTTCATATTCGGAACAGGGCAACTCACTGCCCAGTGAGTAGATACTGCGGCGGGCGGTAATCGATTCAAGAAACGCATTACTCATTATTGGCTCCTGGCTGATAACGGTAAAGGGAGGCGCGCCGTCGGGGGGCGACGCTTAACCAAGTATGGGGTGAATCGGGGTGATTGCAAAAAATCAGTGCGGTAACCGGGAGTTACCCCGCCCCGGCCGGGGTGGGAAAGCGCCTGGCGGGCGCATAAACCTAAGGAAATTCCGATTCATCAGGGTAATTTATCAATACAATCAATGTGCCTTCCGGCAACGGGGCTGCCCGCCTGTTTTTTATCAGGTATCCGGTTTACCTTACCCTCAAACGGTTAGTTTTTAATCAAATCTGGCCCGGTTTTTAACTTAACCCAGTGGCCCCCGGCCCGGCCGGGGCGTTTTCCCTACAGTGAGGTAAACACCATGTCTGATTACCCTTCTCTTGATGTTATCCAGGCGGAAACCCATTACCCCGGCCCGGTGGCGCAGGATACGCGCTCCGGGGCGGTGAAGCGTGTGCAGGAGTGGCTGACGTTCCACGGCCACGGGCTGGTGATTGACGGCGATTTCGGCGCCGCGACCCAACGGGCGCTGGCGGCGTTCCGGCAATCTGCCGGGTTACAGGATAACGGGCCGGTAAACAGCGAGGACTGGGCGCAGCTGGTGGCCCCAATGCTGCGGGTGCTGAAGCTGCCCGCCCGCTCGACCACGCTGCCGGAAACCCTGCTGAAGGTGGCGCGCCAGCATCTGGCCGTGCATCCGGTTGAACTGGGCGGTCAGAACCGCGGCCCGTGGGTGCGGCTCTATTGCAATGGGCAGGAGGGCGAAGGCGTCCCGTGGTGCGCCGGCTTTGTGAATGTGGTGCTGAGCCAGGCCTGTGCCGTGCAGGAGATCCCGCTGCCGCTGGCGTTATCGCTGAGTTGTGATGCGCTGGCGCGCAGCGCCAGAGAACAGGGGCGGTTTATTCCCGGAGTGCATATCGACAGCGGCAACACGCCGTGGAGCGATGTGGCGCAGGTTGGGTTGTTCCTGGTGAAACAGGGGCCGGACCACTGGCGGCATACCGGCCTCGCGTTTGACGGGGTGGACCACACCTTCCAGACGGTGGAAGGCAATGCGGACAATCAGGGGTCGGGCAATGGGTTTGACGTCTGTACCCGTACGCTGTCTGTACAGCACTGCGATTTTGTGATCCTCGCCTGATGCTCAGGTTGCCGCCTGCGTGGCGGCAACCTGCCCTGGTTCAGGCTTTCCCGGCCGGTGGCTTAATCACCAGCCGTTCAAATTTCCCGGCCACCACCAGATAGCCGAACATCCCCAGCAGGCCATGCGCCCCCACAAACCACAGCGCCGTCTCAAACGAGCCGGTGGTCGCCACCAGGTAGCCGATCACCACCGGGGTGATGATCCCGGCGATGTTGCCCAGGCAGTTAAACACACCGCCGCTCAGGCCGATCATCTGTTCCGGCGCGGTGTCAGACATCACCGCCCAGCCGATGGCGGACAGCCCCTTGCCGAAGAATGCCACCGCCATCAGCGCAATCACCGCGCTGTCGGTGGAGACCACGTTCGCCCACACCAGCATCGACGCCATAAACATGCCGAGCACAAAGGGGGTTTTACGCGCCGGTGACGGGTGCACCCCGCGGCGGATCAGGTAGTCGGAGAGCATCCCGCCCAGCACCCCGCCGCTGAAGCCGCAAATGGCCGGCAGCGCCGCGACCCAGCCCGCCTCCATGATCGACATGCCGCGCCCTTTGATCAGGTAAATCGGGAACCAGGTGATAAAGAAGTAGCTCAGCGCGGTAATGCAGTACTGGCCGATATAGATGCCCCACAACGTGCGGTTGGTGAAGAGTTGCCGCACCTCCTGCCAGGTAAAGCGGCGGCGGTCACGGCGGCGGTTCTGCTCCAGATCCACCAGTGCGCCGTTGGCGCGGATATGCTCCAGCTCCGCCTTGCCGAGGTGCGGGCTGGTGTGCGGCTCTTTATAGAACACAAACCAGCCCACGCCGATCGCCAGACCCAGCGACCCCATCCAGATAAACACATGTTCCCAGCCGAGCGCGTGCGTCAGCCAGGCCATCAGCGGGGTGAACACTACCACCGCCATATATTGCGCGGAGTTAAACAGCGAGGACGCGGTGCCGCGCTCATTGGTGGGGAACCAGCAGGCCACGATCCGGGAGTTGGCCGGGAACGCCGGGGCCTCCACCAGCCCGAGCATAAAGCGCATGGCAAACAGCACCATTGCGGCATACACCCCGGTGACGCCGAACCAGCCCACGGTGCCCTGCATCATGGTAAACACCGACCAGAGCAGCAGGCTGCAACCGTAGACGCGGCGTGCGCCGTAGCGGTCGAGCAGCCAGCCGCCGGGGATCTGCCCCAGCGCGTACGCCCAGGCAAACGCGGAGAACACCAGCCCGAGCATCATCGGGTCGAGGCCCAGCACGCGTGAGACTTCCGTCCCGGCTATCGACATCGTTGCCCGGTCGGCATAGTTGATCACGGTGATCAGAAAAATCATCGCCAGCACCACATAACGGAAGTGGCCCGGCTGCGCCTGCTCAATCACAGCCGCCCGTGGGGGATTCTGTTGTGCCGGCGAAGTGGCAGAGGTAGGGGTCGTCATCGTCGTCTCCACATCATCATGGTTATTTTCATCCTTGATCGCGGCGTTATGCCTTGGATGCCGTCGCTGGCAGGGGGACTGTTCTATCAAAAAATAAAATAAGGCGTTGTTTTAGGGTGTTTTTTATTACGGCTTTTTAGGGTTGTTTCCCGGTATGGCGGCCTGTCAGACCCTCTACCGGTTAAAACATCTTTCTATCATTCACTTAACATCATAGAAACATCATCGATATCGGTCTAAGTTAGAAACACTATCAACCGATACAAGAATTGAATCATGGAGCTTAGCCAGTTGCGTTGTTTTGTGGCGGTGGCGGAAGAGCTGCACTTCGGCCGTGCCGCCCGGCGGCTGTTTATGACCCAGCCGCCGCTGAGCCGCCAGATCCAGCTGCTGGAACATACGCTGGGCGTCACGCTGCTGACCCGCAGCCACCGGCAGGTGCGCCTGACGGCCTCCGGCGAGAGTTTTCTGCGTGATGCGCGGCAGATCCTGGCGTTTACCCAACAGGCGGAGATCTCGGCGCGGCGGGTGGCGGCCGGGGTGGCCGGGCGGCTGACGCTGGGGTTTACCGCCGTGTGTGCCTACAGCCAGATCCCGGCGCTGATCGCCCAGGCCAGCCGGGTGCTGCCGGACGTGGAGATGATCTTAAAAGAGATGGTGTCGGCGGCGCAGGTGCAGGCGCTGGTGGCGCGCACGCTGGATGTGGCGTTTGTGCGCCAGCCGCAACCGCTGTTCCCGCTGGAGTACCTGCGGGTATTGCGTGAACCGCTGGTGATCGCCCTGCCCGCCGCGGACCCGCTGGCGGCCGCCCCTACCCTCAGCCTGTCGGCGCTGCACCGGCAGCCGTTTATTATGTACTCGCCGAATGAGGGGAAATATTTCTATGACTGCATTGTGTCGCTGTTCAGCCAGGCCAATGTGCTGCCGCGCTATGTGCAGTTCCTGAGCCAGACCCACACTATCCTGGCGCTGGTGAAAGCCGGGTTGGGGATGGCGATTGTCCCGGCGTCGGCGCAGTCCCTGCGGATGGAGGGCGTCACCTTCCGCCCGCTGCCGCAGGCGGGCGCGGTGGCGGACGTCTACATGGCGTGGCGGCAGGATTGTGACAACCCGGCGCTCGCCGCCTTCCGCAACCTGGTCACCGCCGGGCTTGAACCCCAGACGTAAAAAAGGGCGCCGGGGCGCCCTTTGGGGGTAGTCACTCACTCATTCACATCGCCGGCATTAAGGCTTCCAGCCGCCGCCGAGGGCTTTGTAGAGCGTGATGGTCTGGTTGAGCTGGCCGAGGCGGGTGGTGATCTCCGCCTGTTGCGCTGCATACAGCGAACGCTGGGCCACCAGCACATTCAGGTAGTTGTCCACGCCCTGCTTGTAACGCAACTCTGAGGTGTCGTAGTTGCGCTGGTTGGCGGCGGTGTCCAGCTCGCGCGCTTTCAGCTCATCCTGGTAGGTCGCCTGACCGGCCAGGCCGTCAGAGACTTCCTGGAACCCCTGCTGGATCGCCTTCTCATAGCGGGCAACTTCAATCTTCTTCGACACTTCCGCAATGGTCAGGTTGGCGCGGTTCACGCCGCCGTCAAAGATCGGCAGGTTGATTGACGGCATAAACGACCAGGAGCCAGTGCCGCCGGAGAACAGGTCACCGAGTTTGGCGCTGGTGGTGCCGCCCTGCCCGGTCAGCGTGATGCTCGGGAAGAAGGCCGCGCGCGCCGCGCCGATGTTGGCATTGGCCGCTTTCAGCGCATGTTCCGCCGCGACGATGTCCGGGCGGCGGGTCAGCAGGTCAGACGGCAGCCCGGCCGGGATCGCCGGGAAGTGCCAGTCACGCTTGAGCGTCGCGCCGTCAATCAGCGCCTGCGGTACCGTGGTGCCGGCCAGCAGGTTCAGGGCGTTGATGTCCTGACGCACCTGGCGGCTGTAGCTCGCCACGTCCGCCTGCGCGCTGCGCACGGTGGTTTCGGCCTGCGCCAGATCCTGGGTGGTGGCCACGCCCTGATCGTAACTGGCTTTGGTCAGGTTGTAGGAGTCGGTCTGGCTCGCCACCGTCTGTTGCGCCAGCGCCAGCAGGTCACGGTCCGCACACAGCGACAGGTAACCGGATACCGTCTGCGCCACCAGGCTTATCTGGGTGGCGCGCTGGGTGGCGTCGGTCTGGAGGTAGGTTTCCAGCCCTTCGTCACGCAGGCTGCGCACCCGGCCGAACAGGTCCAGCTCGTAGGAAGTCACGCCGAGGTTGGCCTGGTACTGGTGGTAAGTCACCGGGCCGGTGGTGCGGGTGTTGTACAGCCCGCCCGGCAGGTGCGCCCCGGTGCCGCCGGCCCCGAGGGCCACGGTCGGCAGCAGCGCGGCGCGGTCTACATCAAACTGCGCCTGCGCGCTCTCGACGTTCAGTGCCGCCACCCGCAGGTCACGGTTGTTGGTCAGCGTCAGGCTGACCAATTGTTGCAGCGCCGGATCGTTGAAGAAGGTTTTCCAGCCGATGTCCGCGCCGTTGGCCACGCCCTGGGTGGGCAGGTTCCAGTTGGCGGGCACCGGCATCGCCGGCTGTTTATAGTCCGGTGCAAGCGTACACCCGCTCAGGGTGGCGAGGGTCACCAGCGCCATCAGGGAGAGGCGGAGTGGCTTATTCATGGTCTGTTTTCTCAATCGCGTGGCCATTGGCGGTCACAGGTTTAGTCTGGTCTGCGCGGCGGCGGGTAAACAGGCGTACCACCACCACATAGAACATCGGTACAAAGAAGATCGCCAGGAAGGTCGCGGTGATCATCCCGCCCACCACGGCGGTGCCGATGGAGTGCTGGCTGCCTGCCCCCGCGCCGTGCGAGAGAGTCAGCGGCACCACACCGAGGATGAACGCCATCGAGGTCATGATGATCGGGCGGATACGCAGCTTGGCGGCTTCCACCGCGGCCTCGACAATCCCTTTGCCCTCGCGCTCATGCAGCTCTTTGGCAAACTCCACAATCAGGATGGCGTTTTTCGCCGCCAGCCCCACCGTAGTCAGCAGCCCCACCTGGAAGAAGACATCATTCTGCAGGCCGCGCATCAGCACTGCCCCAATGGTGCCCAGCACGCCGAGCGGGACCACCAGCAGCACCGAGAACGGGATGCTCCAGCTCTCATACAGCGCCGCCAGGCAGAGGAACACCACCAGCACGGAAATGGCATACAGCGCCGGGGCCTGCGAGCCGGAGATCTGCTCTTCATAGGAGATGCCGTGCCACTGCACGCGGAACCCTTTCGGCAGCTTGGCAGCAATCTCCATCACCGCCTTGGTGGCGTCGCCGGAGCTGTAGCCGCTGGCCGGGGAGCCCATCAGTTCCACGGACGACACGCCGTTGAAACGCTCAAAGCGCGGCGAGCCGAAGCCCCATTTGCCGCTGCCGAAGGCGGAGTACGGCACCATCTGGCCGCTGCTGTTGCGGAAATACCACTTGTTGAGGTCTTCCGGCGTCACGCGCGAGGCGGCGCGGCCCTGGATGTACACCTTCTTCACGCGGTCCTGGTACATGAACTGGTTGACGTAGCTGGAGCCCCAGGCAGCGGAGAGCGTGTCGTTGATGTCTTCCAGGCTCAGGCCAAGGGCGCGGGCGCGTTCGTCATCAATCATCAGCTCATACTGCGGCTCGTCATCCATGCCGTTCGGGCGCACTGCCGTCAGGCGTTTGTCTTTC
Source organism: Chimaeribacter arupi (assembly GCF_002858805.1). Classification (GTDB taxonomy): domain Bacteria; phylum Pseudomonadota; class Gammaproteobacteria; order Enterobacterales; family Enterobacteriaceae; genus Chimaeribacter; species Chimaeribacter arupi. The sequence goes on along the minus strand of NZ_PJZI01000041.1, from coordinate 4,023 downwards.
GCGGCCATACCGAGGAACTGGTTACGCGCGGCGATCAGCGCCTCGTGCCCGGCGTTGTTGGTGTCCTGCAGGAAGAAGTCGAAGCCGGTGGCGTTACCCAGCTCCATCACCGCCGGCGGCACCAGCGCGTAGATTTTGGCCTCTTTCTGCTGCGAGAAGTGCGCCATGGAACGGCCGGCCAGCGCCTGTACCGTCTGGTCTGCACCGCGCTCGCTCCAGTCTTTCAGCAACACGAAGGCGATACCGACGTTGGTGCCGCGGCCGGAGAAGCTGAAGCCGTTGGCGGTGAACACCGATTTCACCGACGCGCCCTCTTTGTCCAGCAGGTAGCTGCGCATGGTGTCGAGCACCGCCTGGGTACGCTCCGAGGAGGCGTTCGGCGGCAGGGTCACCTGCACCAGCATCACGCCCTGGTCTTCGTCCGGCAGGAAGGAGGTCGGCACGCGGGTGAACAGGAACCCGGTCAGCAGCACGATGCCGAGGTAAATCACCAGGAACAGGTTACGGCGCGAGATCACGCCCTGCACGCTGCGGGTGTAATGCAGGGTGCCCGCGTCAAACATGCGGTTGAACCAACCGGCAAAACCGGTGTGCGCTTTCTCCTCGTCATACTGCTTGAGGATCGTGGCACAGAGTGCCGGGGTGAAGATCAGCGCCATCAGCACCGAGAGCGCCATCGCAGAAACGATGGTGATCGAGAACTGGCGGTAGATGATGCCGGTTGAGCCGCCGAAGAACGCCATCGGGATCAGCACGGCAGAGAGCACCAGCGCGATGCCGAACAGTGCGCCCTGGATCTGCTCCATCGATTTGATGGTGGCGGCTTTCGGGTCGAGTTTCTCCTCGTGCATCACACGTTCGACGTTCTCCACCACCACGATGGCGTCATCCACCAACAGGCCTATCGCCAGCACCATCCCGAACATCGTCAGGGTGTTGATCGAGTAGCCAAAGGCCGCCAGGATGCCGAAGGTGCCGAGCAGCACCACCGGCACCACCAGCGTGGTCACCAGGGTGGCGCGCAGGTTTTGCAGGAACAGCAACATCACGCAGAACACCAGCACGATCGCTTCCAGCAGGGTTTTCACCACTTCCTCGATAGAGGCGCTGACCACCGGCGAGGTGTCATACGGGAACTCGATGCGCACGCCTTCCGGCAGCGAGGATTTCAGGCCATCCAGCGTTTCGCGCACCGCTTTGGCGGTGTCGAGGATGTTGGCGCCGCTCGCCAGACGCAGGGCGATACCGGTAGAGGGCTTGCCGTTCAGGGTCGAGGCGATGCTGTAGTTTTCCGGCCCCAGATCGATGTTGGCCACATCGCTCAGGCGCACCTGTGAACCGTCCGGGTTGACTTTCAGCAACACATCCTTGAACTGCTGGGTGGAGGTGAAGCGGGTCTTGCCGATGATGGTGGCGCTGAGTTTGGTCTGTTTCACCGTCGGCAGGCCGCCGAGCTTACCGGACGACACCTGCACGTTCTGCTGGTTGATCGCGGCGGTCACATCACTCGGGATCAGCTGGTATTTATAGAGTTTGGCCGGGTCGAGCCAGATGCGCATCGCGTATTCGGAGCCCATCATCAGGAAGTCGCCGACGCCCTTGGTACGGGTGATCGGGTCTTCCAGTTTGGTCACCAGCAGGTTGCTGAGGTCGGAGTTGCTCATCGACCCGCTGTCGGCGATCAAGCTGACCACCATCATAAAGTTCGACTGGTACTTCGCGACGCGCATCCCCTGGTTCACCACCTCAGTCGGCAGCTGGGATTCCGCCAGTGACACCTTGTTCTGCACCTGAACCTGGGCGATGTCCGGGTCGGTGCCCTGATCGAAGGTGGCGATAATGGTGGCGCTGCCGTCACTGTTACTTTGTGACTCGATGTAGCGCAGGTTATCCAGCCCGTTGAGCTGCTGTTCAATCACCTGGACCACGGTGTTCTGTACCGTCTGGGCTGATGCGCCCGGATAGGTCACGGTGACCGAGATCGCCGGCGGGGCGATGTTCGGGTACTGGTTGATCGGCAGGTGCATAATAGAGAGCGCACCGGCCAGCATCACGATGATTGCCACAACCCAGGCAAAGATCGGACGCTCGACGAAAAATTTAGACATGCGTTAACCTTACTGTGCGGACGGATCGGTCAGGGAAAGATTCCTGGTGGAATCAGCATCAGCCTGTTTCGCCTGCTCGGTCGCCGTGACTTTGACGCCGCTGCGCACGCTTTGCAGGCCATTGGTGACCACCCGCTCGCCCTCTTTCAGGCCGCTGTTGACCAGCCAAAAGCCGTTGATCATCTCGCCGGTTTCGATGGTGCGTTGCTCGGCGGTGCTGTCTGCTTTCACCACGTAGACATACGGCTTGCCTTTCACGTCATGGCCAATCGCTTCCTGCGGCACCAGGATGCCCTGCTTCTGCACGCCCTGTTGCAGGGTGGCATGCACGAACATCCCCGGCAGCAGCTCGCCGTCCGGGTTCGGGAAGGAGGCGCGCATGGTCACGGAGCCGGTGCCCTGGTCAACCGTGACTTCCGAGAACTCCAGGCGGCCCGGCAGGGAATATTGCGTGCCGTCTTCCAGCGTCAGGGTCGCTTTGGCGGCGTTGGCACCGTCTGAGGCGAGCTGGCCGGTTGCCAGGGCGCGGCGCTGGCGCAGCAGATCCTGCGAGGATTCGCTGACGTCGACATAGATCGGGTCGAGCTGCTGGATGGTGGTCAGGTAAGACGTCTGCCCGTTGGTGACCAGTGCACCTTCGGTGTAGAGCGTGCGCCCGATGTGGCCGCTGATCGGCGCAGTGATGCGGGTGTAGTTCAGGTTAACGCGGGCGGCTTCCAGATCCGCTTCGGCTTCTTTCTGTGCCGCAACGGCATCTTCATACTGCTGGCTGCTCACGGCATGCGCCTCGGCCAGCGGCTTATAGCGCTTCGCCAGGGCCGCGGCATTGCGCAGCGTGGCCTGGGCTTTGTCGTAGGCCGCCTGGTAGGTGGCCGGGTCGATCTGGTAAAGCGGCTGGCCGGCTTTGACCTCACTGCCCTGGGTGAAGTAACGTTTCTGGATAATGCCGCTGACCTGCGGGCGTACTTCTGCGGTACGCACAGCGCTGGTGCGACCCGGCAGGTCACTGGTCAGGCTGACGGGCTGGGCATGCAGCGTCACGACATCAACGGCCGGGGCCTGTGCCTGCGCAGACGCGCCGGCAGAGGAGGAAGCCGATTGGTCGCACGCAGAAAGAAGCATCACAATGCTCATGGAGAGAAGTTTGCGGCGCATAGTATTCACTCTGGTTGAAAAGCGAGAACAGTCGTTCTCAAATAAGAGGGACACTATACGAGAAGCGTTTTCTTAACTCATGTGAGAGTATTGTAAGGAAAAATAGCAAAATAATTCAAAGGACTACATCTTAGCGCAGGCACCGCGCCGCGGGCACCAGCATTTCTCGCACAAATCCGTATTGATCTGCGTCACATTTCGCATAACTCAGAAGAGTCTTTTAAACTTATTCCTATTTCCAGGGAAATATTCTTACCTATAGGTGATTGTTACCTTGGTAAACTCTGTCACATTTTGGCGTATCCATTTTGTGCTCTCACAACTCTTCACAATTACTTTTCAATTGGGGTTATCTCAGCGCGGGGGGAACCGGGTATGCTTGTCGGCGAGGAAGAGCAGTTCCTCCTTTGTTGCCGGTTGCAACCAAACCCACTGTCCGATGTGGGTTTTTTTTCGTCTGGGGATCGCCAGACGGGCGATTTTTAACGTTATTGGGATCGAGGTATGTTGCGTTGGCTGTTTTTCTTAGATCGGCGAAGGTTGCGTTGGCATACGTCCGCACGCCTTCTGTAACCCCGCTGCCGCCACCGCGCAAGGGGCGCGTAAGCGCCCGCCCCTTGCATCCCCGCGCTTTGGGTGTCCCGGCAGAATTATTGGCCGCTACCGCGCCTCCCCTCCAGCGTCCTCCGGGCTTTTCGGGCCGCCGCTAATGACAGTCCCTGTCATGGGCGTCTTTCGCGGGCGTCCTGCCCGCTCACCC
>NZ_PJZI01000040.1 GCF_002858805.1 Chimaeribacter arupi | reverse complement strand
CACGCGGGAGCGTGCAATGATTCAGCCGGGGCGCCGAAAGCGCGCGGGTGCAGGGCCGGCGCGCCGGCAGGCCCTGCTCGGTTGAGGCTGGGAGGTTTAAGTAGATAAATACACATAAACAACCGAAACATCCCACTTTACGACCGATGACGGCAGCGAAGCCGCAGAAGGAATGCAGGCGTTTGCCAACGCAACAAACCTCAAGCCCCTTTAACATCAGCCACATAACCGCACATAAACAACCGAAACATCCCACTTTACGACCGATGACGGCAGCGGAGCCGCAGAAGGAATGCAGGCGTCTGCCAACGCAACAAACCTCGATCCCCAGCCACATAAACGCCTATAAACAACCGAAACATCCCACTTTACGACCGATGACGGCAGCGGAGCCGCAGAAAGAATGCGCGCGTCTGCCAACGCAACAAACTCGATCCCCAGCCACATAAGCGCCTATAAGCAACCGAAACATCCCACTTTACGACCAATGACGGCAGCGGGGTTGCAGGCAGACGCCGGACGGGGCGTCCCGCCAGCCCTACCTGGCATCCGGCCTCACGAGATCAAACCTCTGATCCTCCGAAATCCCGTAATAGGCGCTCGGGCCGCCCGCCCGCAACACCGGCTCCGCGCGTGACGTCTGGTAAATGCCGTCTTCCAGCAGCGTGCGGTCAATATGCACCGCCACCACTTCCCCCAGCACCAGCCAGGAATCGAGCTTCCGGCCGTCAGCGCCTTCAAGCTGGATCAACTGTGACAGCTTGCACTCGAAATTCACCGGGCTTTCCAGCACCCGGCAGGCGGCGACCCGGCGGCCGCGTATTGGCGTAAGCCCGGTGCGTTCGAACTCGTCCTCGCCGTTCGGCAGGCTGGCGGAGGTCTCGTTCATCTGCACCGCCAGGGAGCGCGTCGCCAGATTCCACACAAACTCCCCGGTAGCGCGGATATTCGCCACGCTGTCTTTCCAGCCGGTGCTGGAAAAACCAATAATCGGCGGCCGGTAGTTAAAACAGTTAAAGAAACTGTAAGGCGCCAGATTGCGCTGCCCCTCAGCGTTCAGCGACGAAATCCAGCCAATCGGCCGCGGGCCGACAATCGCGTTCAGCGGGTCGTGCGGCAAACCGTGCCCGGCGGCGGGTTCATAGTAGTAACGGTCATCAGCGTAACGGTTCTCTTCAGTCATGGCATACCTGCTTGTTTAATGGCGTAATCCTTAACGTTAGCCGCCGGGCAGGGGGTTCGTCCAGGGGGAGAATGTGCGCTCTGCGTGCCGATGGGGCCACAGGCCGTGGGCGGAATGTGCTATCGTATGGCGCAGAAAATGTTGTGAGAGAGCCTTCAGGTGCAAAAAAAGAAAACCTTCCCGCAGGAAAAAAGCGGACTTCACGCGCGTAACCGCCACCGCAGCCGCTACGATTTCCCGGTGCTTATCGCCTCCAGCCCGGAGCTGGCCGCCTTTGTGGCGGAAAATGCCTGGGGTGACCTGTCCGTGGACTTCGCCGACCCGGCTGCCGTCAAGGCGCTGAACCGCGCGCTGTTGCGCCACTTCTACCAGATCGCGGAGTGGGACATCCCGGAAGGTTACCTCTGCCCGCCCATCCCCGGCCGGGCCGACTACCTGCACCACCTGGCTGACCTGCTCGCCTCCTGCAACCGGGGCGAGGTGCCGCGCGGCAAAAATATCACCGTGCTGGATGTCGGCATCGGCGCGAACTGCATCTACCCGATTATCGGCCTGCATGACTACGGCTGGCGCTTCACCGGCAGTGACACCGATGAGGTGGCGCTGGCCTCTGCGAAGAAGATCATCGCGCAGAACCCGCTGCTGACCCACAATGTGCGCTTGCGCCTGCAAAAACAGCCGCAGCAGATCTTCACCAACATCATCAAACCCAATGAGCGTTACGACGCCACCCTCTGCAACCCGCCGTTCCACGCCTCGGCAGAAGAGGCCGCTTCCGGCACCCGCCGCAAGCGCCAGAACCTCGGCCAGGGCAACCCGGACGGCGCGCCGCTGCTTAACTTCGGCGGCCAGAGCAACGAGCTCTGGTGTGAAGGCGGCGAAGCCCTGTTCATCAGCCGGATGGTCAGCGAAAGCCGCACCCTGGCGCAGAACTGCTTCTGGTTTACCTCGCTGGTGTCGAAAAAAGAGACGCTGCCGCTGATCTACCAGGCGCTGGAAGAGGCCGGGGCTGTCACGGTACGGACGCTGGACATGGCGCAGGGGCAGAAAGTCAGCCGCATTGTCGCCTGGACGTTCCTGAACGAACGGCAGCAGGCCGCCTGGGTCGCGAGCCGCTGGCAGGGCTGAAAAGCGGGGCAGGGCAGGAAAACGGCGGGCAGGACGCCCGCCGCCAAACGTTCCGGACAGAGGCTCAGGAAACGTGTTGCAGGAACTCGCGCAGGCGGTCGCTTGGCGGGTTGTTGATCAGGGCGTGCGGTTCGCCATCCTCGGCGATGCGGCCCTTGTCGATAAAGATCAGGCGTGAGGCCACTTTCTCGGCGAACCCCACCTCGTGGGTGACGATCACCATCGTCATGCCCTCTTCAGCCAGATCCTTCATGACCGTCAGCACCTCGTGGCGCAGCTCCGGGTCCAGCGCGGAGGTCGGCTCATCAAACAGCATCAGCTTCGGTTTCACCGCCAGCGCACGGGCAATCGCCACGCGCTGCTGCTGGCCGCCGGACAGCTCAGACGGGTAGTGGTGGGCGCGCTCAGACAGCCCGACTTTACCCAGCAGCTCTTTCGCCAGTTTCTCGGCATCTGCCTTGTTGGCCCCGCGCACGCGGATCGGCCCGAACGCCACGTTCTCCAGCGCCGTCAGGTGCGGGAACAGGTAAAACTGCTGGAACACCATGCCCGCTTCCTGGCGGATCAGGCGCTCGTCCACTTTCGGGTCGTTGACTTTCAGGCCGTCAACCACCAGATCGCCGGAGGTGATCTCTTCCAGCTTGTTGATGCAGCGCAGCAGGGTGGATTTCCCGGAGCCGGACGGCCCGATAATCACCACCACTTCGCCCTGGTTAATCTTCAGGTCAATGTCATGCAGCACCTGGGTTTTGCCGAAATGCTTGGAGACGTTTTTGAATTCGATCATATGATTTTCAGTTTTCTTTCAAGCCGGCGCAGGATGAAGCTCAGGGCCAGGGTGATGATCAGGTAGATCACCGCCACCGCCGTCCAGATTTCCATGGCGCGGAAGTTCCCGGCAATGATCTCCTGGCCCTGACGGGTCAGTTCAGCCACACCGATCACAATAAACAGGGAGGTATCTTTGATGCTGACAATCCACTGGTTGCCGAGCGGCGGCAACATGCGGCGCAACGCCAGCGGGGCAATCACGTAACGCAGGGTGTCACGCCGGGAGAGGCCCAGCGCCAGCCCGGCCTCACGGAAGCCGTTATGGATAGACAGCACCGCGCCGCGGGTGATCTCCGCGATATAAGCGCCGGAGTTGATGATAATCGTCACCACCGCCGCACTGAACGGGTCAATACGCACCGGGATCATCATCGGCAGGGCGAAGTAGATAAACATCACCTGCACCACGATCGGCGTACCACGGATAAGCTCGATAAACACCAGCGCGATGTGGCTGGAAAGCCAGCCGCCATAAGCACGGGCAAAGCCCGCGATCACGCCGATAATCAGGCCGCCCAGCAACCCCAGGACCGAAATCCACAGGGTCATCTTCGCGCCTTCGAGCAAAAGGGGGAGAGCGGGCCAGATGGCGCTCCATTCAAACTGCATGACTCATCTCCTGGAAAAACCGGCAGCGGGTGCTGCCGGGAAACTGCTTAACGGTGGGGCGCCGGCCTTATTTAGGCTCGGTGCCGAACCATTTTTTGTAAATCTCGTTGTAAGTGCCGTTGTCACGCAGGGTTTTCAACGCACCGTTGACCTTCTCGCGCAGGTCGCTGTTTTTCGGGAACGCGATGCCGTACTGCTGGGCTTTGATCGAGTCGCCTACCGCTTTGAACTGGCCGTTGCCGGCGGTTTTGATGAAGTAGAGGATGTTCGGGGTGTCATGCAGCACCGCATCCGCCCGGCCGGTGGCCAGCTCCATGTAAGCGTTGTCGATGTTCGGGAACTGGCGCAGGTCTTTGGTTTTGATATTGGCTTTCGCGTAATCCACCGAGCCGGTGCCGCTCTTCACGGCCACCACTTTCCCGGCCAGATCTTTCTCGCCGTTAATCGCGGTGTTGTCATTTTTCACCATCACCAGCAGGCCGCTGTTGTAGTAGCCGTCAGAGAAGTCGATGGCGTTTTTACGCTCCGGCGTAATGGTGATGCCGGCCAGCGCCAGGTCAACGTTGTGGGTCTGCAAGGCTGGGATGATGCCGCTGAAATCCATCGGCTTCAGGCTATAGTCCAGCTTCAGCTCTTTGGCGATGGCGTCCCAGAGGTCGATGTCAAACCCGACATATTTGTCGCCCTGTTTAAACTCAAACGGCACGAAAGCCGTATCCGTGGCGACAATCAATTTATCGGCTGCGTGTGCGGAAAACGCGAACGCCAGTGACAGGGCAACCAGCGAACTTTTTGCGTATGAACGTAACAGTGACTTCATGGAAAGTTCCTTATGTAAGGCCGGGGGGTAATAGCCAATTCTTATATTTCACGCCCTGCCATGAAAGAATCGTGCCAACTTTTCGAGTTATTGAAAAGCAATAGGATTTTTCGCACTCTCTCCTAAAACAGCCCGGCAGGGGCGTTATTGCACCATCAGGGTGCACTAAAACGGTGCAGGTGTTCTCTGGTGGTGCATGGGGACAGGATAAGCACTGTTTTGAGGAATTAACGTGCGTTTATTAACAATAACGCTTTTAGTTTGCTACTAAACGGTAACTTTTCCAGGGCAAAAGGCGTTATTCCGCGAAAAAAAGCGGGAGAGGGCAGAGGAGGGAATGATAAGGAAACATAATCGGTAAGGGGCGGGGGCCGGTGGCCCGGCCCGCCTAACGTAACTGGCTGTCTTTACTGCCGCGGCGGTTATACCCGGCATGGTCTTGCGCGGCTTTGTCCAGCTCAGCCTGGCACTGCACGCAGTAACGTACGCCTTTCAACGCCTGCCGCCGCGCTTCCGGGATCGGCTCGCCGCACTCCTGGCAGAATTTCTCACTGTCGCCGTGCCCCAGCGCCTGCCGGGCGCGTTGCACCGCATCATCCACGGTCGAATCAATCTGATCCTGAACGGCACCATCTTGTGCCCAACCACTGGCCATTGTTACCTCCGGTGATAAATAAACAAGCCCCGGCCACCGTATTCACCCTCAGGTGAAATAACGTGCCGGCACCTTAAATTATAGCTGTTAATCGGGTGGTTTGCCGGAAAGCCCAATAACGGCGTGGGTAATTTGCGTTAAGAAAGCGTTAATCTGAAGAAGTAAGGTTACATGGGGTAATTTCAGGTTACATTTGGATGAAAATTGTACGTAAGCTAAGAATAATCTTAAATTTATTGTGTTCATTTATTTCATATGATAAATAGGCAGCGTTTTAGTTAAGTCCCCTTTTTTTGAGGCGTTATTTTACCCATTCGCGCTATTCCGGCAGCCCGCTGCCTTTGTCATTTTATTACCGGTTAAGGTTAATCACGTGTCTGATACGCTGTTTTCCATACTCCCCGACGATGTTGCGCCGCCTGATAATATCGCCTCCATTAAACGCACGCTGAATGAACAGGCGGACGCCCTGCACAAGCTGGCGGAGCATATTGACCCGGCGCACTATCAAAAGGCGCTGGCGCTGATGAGCCAATGCAAAGGGCATGTCATTCTGTCGGGAATGGGAAAATCGGGCCACGTGGGGCGCAAAATGTCTGCGACGCTGGCCTCAACCGGCACGCCCAGTTTCTTTATCCATCCGGCGGAAGCCTTCCACGGCGATCTGGGGATGATTACCCCGTATGACCTGCTGATCCTGATCTCCGCCAGCGGCGAAACCGATGAGATCCTGAAGCTGATCCCGTCGCTGAAAGCGTTCGGCAACCGCATCATCGCCCTGACCAATGTCGGCAACTCCACCCTGGCGCACCATGCTGACGCGGTGCTGGAGCTGATGATGGAGAGCGAAAGCTGCCCGAATAACCTCGCGCCGACCACCTCCACCACGCTGACGATGGCGATTGGGGATGCGCTGGCCATCGCCCTGATGCAGCAGCGGCAGTTCCAGCCCACGGATTTCGCCCGCTACCACCCCGGCGGCTCGCTGGGCCGCCGCCTGCTGACCCGCGTGGCTGACCTGATGCAGACCACTGTGCCGCAGGTGCAGGCCTCCGCCACCTTCCGTGAGGTGATTCAGGAGATCACCGGCGGCTGCCAGGGCATGGTGGCCGTGAATGACGAGGCCGGACGGCTGGTGGGCATCATCACCGACGGCGACCTGCGCCGGGCGCTGGCGAAGTGCAGCGGCCTCGACACCTGCACCGCCCGCGACATCATGACCTCAGACCCAATCACCCTGCCGCAGGACACCATGATCGCGGATGCCGAACGGCTGATGCAGCAGGCGCGTATTTCCGCGCTGCTGGTCACCGGCGAGGGGCGGGATGTGGTGGGGCTCATCCGGATTTTTGATTAAAAATTCAGCTAATTACTCGAATAACGCCCATTTTTGCGCGATAACCCCTGTGTTGCAGGGGGATAACGCGCGTGATAATGGCACCACGCCACGCCCCTTAATAAAAATGATGACCCCTCATGTTAATGAATAACGTAAAAGCTGCGATGCCGGGCCGGCAACTGGCCCGACGGTTACGGCAGGCTGTCAACCTGGCCTTTTTGCATCGCCACCTGGCAAAAATCATCATTATTGCGCCGCTGGCGCTGCTGATTATTTATCTGGTGCTGTTCAGCCAGCCGCGCTTCCAGAGTGAATCCACGGTTGCCGTTAAACGTTCCGATGATATCAACGGCAGCAGCGTCAACGTCGGCTTGTTGCTGGGGGCAGGGGCGACCAGTACCGCCGAGGATGCGCTCTATTTAAAAGCCTATATCAACTCGCCGGATATGCTGGCGCTCCTCGACAAGCAGCTCAATTTCCATCAGGCCTTTGGCGCCAGCGGCTGGGATATTTTCTACCACCTGCCGGCAGAGCTGCCGCGTGAGCGCTTCCTGGAGTACTACCGCAACCGCATCAGCGTCACGTTTGACGATAAAACCGGCCTGCTGACCATCGCCACCGAGGGCTTTACCCCGGAGTTCGCCCAGCGCTTTAACCAGGCGGTGCTGAGGGAGTCCGAGCGTTTCATTAACGAGCTGTCCCACCGGATCGCCCGTGACCAGCTGGCCTTTGCTGAGAAAGAGATGCATGAAGCCAGCAGCCGCCTGGACGCCAGCCGCGCCGCGTTGCTGGCCTACCAGAACAGCAACAGCATTCTGGACCCCGGTGCCCAGGCCCAGGCGGCAAGCGCCCTGGTGAATACCCTGACCGGCCAGAAAATCCAGATGGAAGCGGAACTGCGCAACCTGCTGACCTACCTGCGTGAGGATACCCCGCAGGTGGTCAGCGCCCGCAATGCGCTGGCGTCGCTCTCGGCACAGATTGAGGCGGAGCAGAGCAAAATTACCGCGCCGGACGGCCGCCAGCTCAACACCATGGCGGTGGACTTCGAAGCCATCAAAGCCAGGGTGGCGTTTGACACCGACCTTTACAAGCTGGCGCTCACCTCGATTGAGAAAACCCGCGTTGAAAGCGCGCGCAAGCTGAAAGTGCTGTCAGTGATCAGCTCGCCGCAGATGCCGGAAGAGTCGACCTACCCCAACAGCCCTTACCTGATCATCAGCCTGTTGCTGATCTGCTGCTTACTCTTCGGCACCATCAAACTGCTGCTGGCAGTGATTGATGACCACCGGGACTAATAACGACTACCGCGAGCACGCCATGAAACTGTTTAACACCGTGATTCTTAGCCTGATGTTGCCGCTGGCCCAGGCCCAGGCGATCTCCCTGACCGCCGACCCGAGCCTGACCGGCGCGGCCCCGCTGCCGCAGGTAATAAGCGGCCAGACCGCCCAGCCTGCGGGCAACAACCAGTTTGACGACACCCCGGCACCGGTTGTCCCGGCCCCGGCCAGCCGCATGTTCGGCGCCCAGATCTTCAGCGGCAGCGGCGGCAACAGCGCCAGCAGCATCGGGTTCAACCCCGGTTATGTGATTGGGCTGGGCGACCAGATCCAGGTGCGGCTCTGGGGCGCCTTCAACTTTGAGGGCAGCCTGGCGGTGGACCCGAAAGGCAACATCTTCCTGCCGAACGTCGGCCCGATGAAAGTCGCCGGCACGCCGAACGGCCAGCTCAACAGCCTGGTCACCAGCAAGGTGAAAGAGGTCTATCAGGCCAACGTCAACGTCTATGCCTCGCTGGTGCAGGCGCAGCCGGTCAAGGTGTTTGTCACCGGTTATGTCAATAACCCCGGCCTGTATGGCGGCGTCGCCTCCGATTCGTTGCTCTCTTACCTGAGCAAGGCAGGCGGGGTGGACACCGAGCGCGGCAGTTATGTTGACATCGAGGTCAAGCGCGGCAACCGCGTGCGCAACCACATCAACCTGTATGACTTCCTGCTGAACGGCAACCTCAGCCTGTCACAGTTCGCCGACGGTGACGTGATCGTGGTCGGCCCGCGCCAGCACACCGTCAGCGTGCAGGGCGAGGTGTTCAACAGCTATGACTTTGAGTTCCGTGACGGCTCACTGCCGGTCAGCGAGGCACTGAGCTGGGCGCGCCCGAAACCGGGTGCCACCCACATGACCATTATCCGCCAGCAGGGCACCGTCAAACGCAGCGAGTACTACCCGCTCAGCCAGGCAAGCGGCCGTTCCCTGCAGGACGGCGACCAGCTGATCGTCAGTGCTGACCGCTACGCCGGGACGATCCAGGTGCGCATCGAGGGCGCGCACTCCGGCGAACACGCCGTGGTGCTGCCGTACGGGGCCACCATGCGCCAGGTGCTGGCCCAGATCCGCGCCAATAACATGTCGCAGCTGAACGCCATCCAGCTGTTCCGCCGCTCGGTGGCGGAGCGCCAGAAAGAGATGCTCAACCTGTCGTTGCAGAAGCTGGAGGAGGCGTCGCTCTCGGCCCAGTCCGCGACCTCTGAAGAGGCCAACCTGCGGATGCAGGAGGCGCAGCTGATCAGCCGCTTTGTGGCCAAGGCGCGCAACGTGGTGCCCAAGGGCGCGGTGGTGCTGAATGAAAACACCCTTGACCAGGTGATCCTGGAAGATGGGGACATCATCAACATCCCGGAGCGCACCTCACTGGTGATGGTGCACGGCGAAGTGCTGTTCCCGAACGCGGTGGCCTGGCAGAAAGGGCTGTCGCCGGATGACTACATCGCCAAGGTGGGGGGCTTCACCCAGAAAAAAGGCAACGCGAAGGTCATCGTTATCCATCAGAACGGCGAGGCGGATGACGCCGACAATGTCGACACCCTGCAACCGGGCGATGAGCTGATGGTACTGCCGAAGTTTGAATCGAAGAGCATTGAAGTCACCCGCGGTATCTCGACCATCATTTACCAGATTGCCGTCGCCGCCAAAGTTATTTTGACGCTGTAAGGAGAGGGGATGATCGGCATCTTTTCGGCAGGTATTGCGCGTATTCCCCATCTTGAAGAGCTCCTGCCGGAAGGGGTCGTCAAGCTGGCATGTCACCGGCAGATCCCGGCTTCGGTCACCGCTGTTGCCGTTTGGGGGCATCGCCCCAGCGGGCATAAGGCGGCAGCTGCAGCCCGCCGCCGGGGCGTGCCGGTGTGGCGGCTTGAGGATGGATTTATCCGTTCACTCGGATTAGGCGTCGCCGGAAGCCCGCCATACTCCATCGTAGTGGATCAGGCAGGGATCTATTACGATGCCGCCCAACCCAGTACGCTGGAATACCTGATCCAGGACCAGCCAGGCAACGCGGTGCTGTATCCGCAGGCCAATGCGGCAATAGAAACCATTACCCGGCTTGACATCTCCAAATACAATCAGGCCCCGCCTTACAGCGGTGTGGTGCCTGAAGGCGATATAGTTCTGGTGGTTGATCAGACCTTTGGGGATAAGGCCGTCGCTTATGGCGGGGCGGGGCCGGAGGCATTTTCCCGGATGCTGGAGGCGGCCCTGGAAGAGCATCCGGAGGCGGCGATCTGGGTCAAAGTGCATCCGGATGTCTTGCACGGCAAAAAAGCCGGCTATCTGGCTGAGGCTGCCCGTAAGGCCGCTGAACAGCACCCACGTGTTACGCTGCTGACCTGCAATGCCAGCCCTTACTCTCTGCTTCAGCATGTCAGCCGGGTGTATGCGGTAACGTCCCAATATGGGTTTGAAGCACTCCTGGCCGGAAAAGCCGTCACGTGTTTTGGGCTGCCATGGTATGCCGGCTGGGGGCTGACGGACGATCGCCATCCCCAAGCTTCATCTTTATCCCTCCGCCGTGGCCGGGCAACCCTGACCGACCTTTTTGCTGCCGCCTATCTGCGCTACAGCCGCTATCTCGATCCCCAAAGCGGCAAATCAGGCACGCTGAATGAGTTGCTGACGTGGCTGGGTATGGCGCGTGATCATTGCCGCGCACGGCAAGGGACACTGGTTGCGCCAGGCATGTCGATGTGGAAGCGGGCCATTTTGTCACCGTTTTTACAGACAGCAGATAACCGGCTGCGTTTCAGCCCAACGCCGGCAGGAGCCACTGCCGCTGTTGTGTGGGGCATTAAAGGGGAGCGTCAGTGGCAGAATGCCGCGCACGATCCGGCGTTACCAGTCTGGCGCATGGAGGATGGCTTCCTGCGTTCTGCCGGGCTGGGTTCTCATCTGCATCCCCCCTTATCGCTGGTGTTGGATAAGTGCGGCATCTATTACGATGCTACCCGTCCAAGTGATCTTGAAACGCTGCTGAACCGTAGTGCATTGACAAAGCAGCAGTGTGAGCGGGCAGCTGCGCTCCGCCACCGTCTGTTGGCAGCCCGCCTGAGTAAATACAACCTGGGTGCTGCCTTCTCACGGCCGGCAGCAGCAGCCGGCAAACGGCTGTTGCTGGTGCCGGGACAGGTTGAGGATGACGCTTCTATCCTGACCGGAACCGTAGGGATCTGCAGTAACAGCGCCTTACTGCGTACAGTGCGGGAACGTAACCCAGACGCTTACATCCTCTATAAACCGCACCCGGATGTGTTGGCCGGTAACCGCAAAGGTGCCATCGCCGCAGAGGATGTGGCGTGCTGGGCTAATGAAATGGTGCTGGATGCCGATATTATTCACTGTATCCGGGCAGCAGATGAAGTACATACCCTGACATCACTGGCCGGTTTCGAAGCCCTGATGCACGGCAAACCGGTGACATGCTATGGGATCCCGTTCTACGCCGGTTGGGGGTTAACCCAGGATGAATACCCATGTTCCCGGCGTACACGCAGAATCACACTGGATGAATTGGTATATCAGGCTCTGATCCGTTACCCCAGTTATATTCACCCTGTTTCCGGTAAACCCCTTACCGCAGAAGCCGCCGTGAATTATCTGGAAAGTCTCCCACGTGGGGAGATGTTTATCGCAAAAAGAAAATTCAGCAGCATCATCAATATGTATAAAAAGATTAAGATGCTGATTAAAGTCAAATTAAATTATAACGCCGCCCAACAGCTTTAATACTCTGGTCATGCCGTAATACAGCACTGCTAAAGGCATGAATAATAAATAAGGCCCATAAAGTGGGGCCGGTTTTCTCACGTTGGTGTATATGGAAAATAGCGCCCTCACGTTATTACTTTCTGGTAAGAAATACCTGCTATTGCAAGGACCAATGGGCCCATTTTTCAGTGATGTGGCACAGTGGCTGGAAACGCTTGGGCGGGAGACTGTCAATGTGGTGTTTAATGGGGGCGATCAGTTTTATTGCCGCCAACGCACGGTGCTTCCTTATCGGGCCACCCCCAAAGAGTTTCCCGGCTGGCTGAAAGAGGTCTATCGTCATTATGACTTTGACACGATACTCTGCTTTGGTGATTGCCGCCCCTTGCACCGTGAAGCAAAGCGTTGGGCACAGGCAAAAGGGATCCGTTTTTTGGCGTTTGAAGAGGGCTACCTCCGGCCGCACTTTATTACTGTAGAGCAAGGGGGCGTCAATGCCTTTTCCGGCATACCGCGTGAGGGAGAGTTCTACCGGCAATTACCTCCCCAGATATCTATGGACGTTACCGATCTTTCTCCCTCTTTTTCATTGAGGGCAGGTCATGCCATTCTCTATTATTTAATGGGTAAGTGGTATCGCAAGCAGTTTCCGGAATACCGGCACCATAAATCCTTTTCCCCCACTTATGAAGCGCGTTGCTGGATGAGGGCAGCGTGCCGGAAATATTGGTATGGGTTCCGTCAGCGCGGTATTTTGCCACAATTGTGCACCACATTAGATCAGCGCTATTATCTGGCTATCCTGCAGGTTTATAATGACAGCCAAATCCGTCACCATAGCCCTTATCATGATGTCCGTGATTATATTAACGATGTGATTTATTCCTTTGCCAAAAAAGCTCCGGCAGACCAAACACTGGTCATCAAGCATCATCCTATGGATCGCGGACACCGGCTTTATGGGCCGCTGATTCGTCGCCTGAGCGAGCAGTATAAAGTCAGCCAACGGGTATTTTATGTGCATGATTTGCCGATGCCGGAATTGCTGAATCATGCAAGAGGTGTAGTGACCATCAACAGCACCGCCGGAATCTCCGCACTTATCCACAATAAACCGCTTAAAGTGATGGGCAGGGCGCTCTACGATATGCGTGGGCTGACATTTCAGGGGCATCTGAACCAGTTCTGGGGATCGGATTTCAAACCCGATATGAAGCTTTTTCAACGGTTCCGCACTTATCTGTTAAATACCACCCAAATCAATGCGGTGTATTATGGGCAGAATTATCATTTTATTCTTGATAAGAGGGAAGAGCCGGAACAGTCTGAAAGGTGGGGTAATGAAGCAGGTAATATAGGGAAATCGCTTAAACCCTGAACACATAAATACCGGACAGCAATATAATGCTGCCCGGTTATCATTATGTAACGTCGTTCCAGGTAATAAGATCCGGCGTTAAGGGCAGCAGATTGCCTGCCGCTTTCAGCATTTTCAGACGTCCAAGCGTTGCTTCTACATTCGTCCAGTCCAATCCATCCACATTGCGGATATCATAATCCCACCAGTTCAACGCCAGTAAACGGGCAATAATATCAGGCGCAAACCGATATTTTACGATGTGTGCCGGTGTTCCTCCGACAACAGCGTAAGGCGGAACATCACGGGTAATGGCTGCTCGTGAGGCGATAATCGCCCCATGGCCAATCTTACAGCCGCGCCGGATAGACACACCTTCACCTATCCACGCATCGTTACCAATGCTATTACGCCCTTCATTCTTACCTTCCTGGCGAAAGATCTCTGCGGCTTTCTTAATAGTTCCGGCCTGGTGACGATAAAATGACATCGTCTCTTGATGCCGTTTCCAGTACCGGGTGGTATAGAACATAGGCGACGTAGAGAAATAACCGGTCGGATGTTCACTTTCACCAACATTAAGACGCCGTGCAATAGAGCAATAACGACCGATACGGCCGGTCGCCATGATTAAGGCATCTTCTCTCACATAGCTGTAAGCGCCAAAAGAGCGGACATCGTAATGTCCGCGGGCCAGCCAGATAGGTGACTCAAACGTCATCTCTGCCGGACGAATCAATTTCGTTTCTTACGGAGAGACAATATCGATATGACGCCGGGCCAATTCAAAGAACGGCGTGATCATAGGTTGCTATACCCTTTTAAATAACGTTTACCCAATTTACGCAGTAACGGGTTTTTTGCATCGTTAAAGAAAAGATGCGGTTTATGTTCAAATTTATATTTTTTCTTTTCAGAAAGGGTATTAAGCATTACCCAGCGAATGACATGGTGTGTAACCCCGCGTGGCGCAGGCGGCGCTCCGGCATGACTACGCGCTTTCACCGGGGCAGGGGGTACGGCTGCAGATTTCGGGGCAGCAGGCTTTGGTGCACGTTTCGGCGCAGGAGCCGGGGCCTGTTTAATAGCTTGATCTTTCAGCAGCACTTCCCGGCCTTTTTGCCAGACGCAAGGCACATCTAACGCGTTGACATCCGGTAAAATTGTTTTATAAGCTGTGCCGCCATAGGCATCTTCAAACATGACGCCTGACAAAATAGCAGCATCACGAGGATGTGGATTATTGAAGTAATTATCCATAATACGCAGGGTTTTATTAGGTTCGATATCCAGCGCATCAAAACGCGGCCCCAGGATACGGACGACCTCTGAAATAAATTCTATTGCCCCTTGCTGGACTTTATACACGACCTCTTCACGGCGCGCTTCGATTGGCGAGCGAGCCATAAAGACCGGATAAAGGTTTTTTTCCCAGTCCCGCGTCATACAGATAAAGGACGTATCTTCACTGCTGAACAAGGTTTCATAAAGCGGTACATGGCGGCAGAAAGGATGGTAAGTATCATGCCGGTCAATAAATTCAGCCAGATAGCCTCGAACAGGCAGGTTGCGTTGTGCCACCCGCTTCAGGGCCTGACGGAAGGTCATCAGATAATATCCGCCAATCTCTTTTTCTCCGCCCGACAGCTGATGCAGTGATTCCTGCATGGTGCCTGCATACCCTATATCAACAATGGCATTTTTGGTCGCGCCATAAATGCCGCTTTGTTGCAGGTAATCAAGATAGTGGGTACGTTCCTCGGCCGCTGCGGCAAGCAGTATCGGTTGAAGATCGTTAAATAACGCTTCCAGGCGTGGGATATCCGCCGCTGTCAGCGGGCTTTCAAGCGTATAATCATGCTCTTTAAGGATCTCTTGCGGAATAATATCGCTATTAATCCCAAAGCGATGTTTTAACAGATGTGACAGTCTGACCCGGTGCGCAAAATCGACATGCAGAAGATCCAGAATATCGCTCATATTTTCTACTTTCGCCAGGTTAACGGCACGGCGTGAGCAAAGTAAATAATGCGATCGTGGCGCGTTGGGATAAAGAGGTGCTACTGCGTCATAAGCGGCTTTCATCACCTTGCCATCGCGCGACAGGAAATAGAGGTCTTCCACACCATCGCGAACAGCATTTTCCAACAGCCACTTAGTATAACCCAGGAGTAAGGCGCCAAATCCGTAGTAGCCCAGCTTCCAGGGGGATCCCCCAAATACTGTGCCATTACGGTGAGGCAGGTATGGGTTGTCATGCAGGCGGTTACCGGCGATTGAAAGCAGCATACGCCAGTCAAGGGCATGGCGCGCTTCATCACGAGACCAGGGCAACGTATAGTTGCTGTTTTTTTCGAATACTTCAGACGCTTTTATCAGGTGGAATGGTTTTAAACCACGTGATTTTGCGCGTTTTACATCAGCATCAAGGTTATCGCCAATATGCAGGATGCGGCTGGGATCAACCTGCATCTGCTCCAATACCCGGTCAAACAACACACCACTGTGTTTTTTAGCACGGTAAGTAGAGGAGACAAATAAACGTTCATAACCGGTATAACCATTTTTTTCCAGAATTTCAGCCAGGAAAGATTCCGGAAGATACATATCAGAGATGATGATGATACGTTTCTTCAAACTCTTGGCTTCTAAAAAGGCTTTATAGCCGGACACGCGTGGATAAAGTAACTCGCGTTCAGCAGACATTTCTGCCTGCATCAGGCGACGCATGATGGTTTCATCCAACGCCAGGTCTGCCGCCAATACCTGATAAATCTCTTCAAATGTTACTTCACCTTCGCCACGCTCAATGGCAGCAAGGAAGGCTGTTTTTTCTGCGGCACGGCGGACTGTTTTGAAATCCAGTGTGGCAATGCCGGTGATAGCACGGGCTTCATGATTAATGAAGGTATAAAGATCGGTAGGCGATTTAAATGGCCGGTAAAGCAAAGTATCAAAAATATCGAAAGAGACGATATCATGTTTTATGATTTGCTGGGAAAGCTCGTGGCAATGATCCATTGAGGATTCCCCTCGTACGTTATTGAAATATCCTAATGCGTCCAATAACTGACTTTCACGGCGCTCTTCCAATAACATTTGGCCGACAGGGCGGTCGCACCACGGCGTCAATTCGCCGGTGGCCACAAATTTTTTCAACCACTCAGCATAGCGGCTATCTGCTAGGAAATTCATCGGACAATGCTGATGACGGATAGTTTCTAACATCAACTTATCGCGGTTTTGCGGAATGGGGCTGGCGGCTTGTGTTAAGAAGGCGTCCAGTGTAGCCGCAGTTGCAAAAGGCGTAAGATGACTCTGGCCCAATGCCAGCAAAGGTTTTTGCCAAAATGCTGCCTGGAAACCAATTGAGGAGGAGATAGTAATAATACCATCCACCAGGGGCACCAGGAATTGAGAAACCCAGGGAACGTTATCCGTCTCTTGACGATAGATAAAGTTAGGGAAACGGCTACGCAGATAGGTAATGCCTTGCTCAGTCAAGACGGCACTTTGTGCATCTTTAGACTTATAATTCGTGACCAGCAGCGCATGATCATCAGGCAAACGCGTTAATATATCTACTAAGATATCAAATTGACTTTTATGATTACCGATGACGCTGTTTATCATAAAGTAGTTGTCAATTTGCAGCGGCAGCAGCACGACTTTAGAGAAACGATGATAAATATCGGCGACAATCTCTTTTACCGGTGAAACAGCCTGCAAAAATTGATTTTCTGTCAACCGTAAAGTATGCAATGCATCCATTTCTTCATTGGAAACAACATTGCCTTCATAGGTTTTAGCCGCCGCATATTTTAATAGCCCGATATCCAGAGAAACCAATTGGCCGAAAGGCGGGCGTGAGAAGAAGCCCGGCATCTGATAGAGGATTTTGGCCTGAGGATATAATGTGTTAAGGAAATTAGCCGGACTTTCCCAGACAATAATCACATCCGGCGTAAAGGCGTCCGGGAGCGACTGAGTCAGTAACTCACCTAATCTCTCTACCTCACCTTCATGATACTCTTCATCATGGTGACGCTGTGCACGGGTAAGATAACTTTCACCTTTCATCCATTCGAAAGGATCGATAACAGCCAGCGTATTAATATTACGTGCGTGCCTATCTTCCAGGCATTGGCTGGCAACCGGCAACCCCATTAAAGTAACAACATTCATGCCTGCCTGTTGCAAGGATTTAATTTGTGGCAGAAAGGAGTTTCTTAATGTGGCGTAACGAAAGAGCGGGTTTCCAAATTCAATGGCCGGCTCAAGGTAAAACAGAACATTCATGTCAAAATACCAAAGTAATTAACGTTATTAGCTGCATAAAGCAACGTGCATTTAATGCTGTGAATTAATTTTATCTTGCAGGAAAATAATTAAAGGGCCGTCTACAGCCCCTCTTCCTGCTGATACACCGCAATGGCGTCATCCACTGCGTCATAATACGTGACCTGATTGTTGCGGCCGATCAGCAGTGCCACATCGCAGAACTCGCGCAGGCTGTTGAGGCTGTGGGAAACCATCAGAAAACTGGATTCGGCATGGCGCGCCTTGAACAGCTCCGCGCATTTCTGTTTGAAACGCGCATCGCCCACGGCGGTGACTTCGTCCACCAGGTAGTAGTCAAAACGGAAGGCCATGCTCAGGCCAAACCCCAGGCGGGATTTCATGCCGGAGGAGTAGGTTTTAATCGGCATGTCGAAATATTTGCCCAGCTCGGCAAATTCTTCCACGAAGGCGACTTTTTCTTTCAGCTCTGAGGCCTGGGCATAGAGCCGCGCGACAAATTTCACGTTTTCACGGCCGGTCAGGCTGCCCTGAAAACCGCCTGCCAGCCCGACCGGCCAGGAGATGCTTTTGTGGGTCACGACCCGGCCGTGGTCCGGCCGGTCAATACCGCCAATCATCCGCAGCAGCGTGGATTTCCCCGCGCCGTTGCGGCCCACCAGCGCCACGCTTTTGCCTTCCGGCAACACCACGTTCAGGTCTTTATAGACGTAATGACGCCCGGCCGGGGTGCGGTAAGATTTTGTCAGGTTCTCAATGGTAATCATGACGTCAGCATGGCCTCTTCGCGTACCCGGTAAAGTGCCAGCCCGATAAACAGCACCACCAGCGTGCAGAGCGCCAGGTAGCCGAGGCTGACGCCGTCACTGACGTAACCGGGCATCACCGACTCCCGGCACAGCTCCACCACATGCACCAGCGGGTTCCACAGCAAATAGGGCCAGTACTCTTTGGGGATACTGTGTAGCGGGAACATCACGCAGGAGATGAAGTAGAGCGGCTTGATCAGGATAGGGAGAAACTTCTCCGTCTCCGGGAAACTTTTGCCGACCACCATAAAAATCAGCCCGACACCGCCGGCGAACAGCACCAGCAGCAGCCAGACGGCGATCAGGGTAATCAGCCGGGTCACAGCAAACTGTTCACCCAATAACCCGACCCCCAGCATCAATAACAGGTACACCAGCCCGTAAATCACCAGCTCCAGCCCGGCGCGCGCAATAATGGTGTCGACAGGCTTAACCGGGCGGTAATTGAACAGCCCCTGGTTGGCCTCAATCGCGCCGATCGAGCGGTTGCTGATATTGCTGAAAATAAAGAACGGGATAATGCCGTTAATCAGAAAGACCGGGAAAGAGATGTCCGGCATGGTGCGATGCATGATATAGCCGAAGATCGTCAGCATAATCACGATATGGGCCGCCGGCTCCAGCGCCGCCCACAGGTACCCCAGGCGATATTTACCGAAACGTGTTTTTATCTCGCGTAAAAACAGCGCTTTGACGGCCGCTTTTTGTACTTCCAGTCCACTACGGGCCATAAGAAATCCATCAGGTCATAAAAAGAGTCCGGGCGGCTGCCATGCATAAAAAAGGGCATGGCTCACCCGCAGGCCAAGTGCCGGCGGGAACTGTTCCCCCAGAGGCGACACGGGCAGCGGGACCGGCAGGAAAATAATAATTTGATTTAGTGCAATGTAATGCCCGGAAAAAGGCACAAAAATCATAGTTGTTTACGCGACGGCGCAGGCCACGGCCCCGCCGGGCACCTTTAGGGCATCCGTAAATAAGCGTAAAGAAAGTGGGGCGAACGTTACAGGGAATGGCAGAAGGGTGAAAGCTGCTTTGCGCTATTAATAATGAAGAATCCATTCACAAGCCCTATCAATTTAAGATAATTCTTAGTAACGCGCGCCGTCAGTGGGGGAGGAGCAGGTATCAGGCGGGGTGAACAGGCAAAAAAAACAGGCAACCCAAAGGTTGCCTGTCTGGCTGGCGCAAAGGCCATCACGATCAAAGAACATATTCCTACGCCGTGGCGCGGCGCGAAAACGGTTATTCGATGTTGGATTCAATGAACCACAGGAATTTATCCAGGTCGCGGGACGCCGCAGTCAGGATGTCGGCGGTGTCTTCGTCTTGCACCTGGGTGATCGCTTTACGGGTTTCGTTCGCGGTCACGGCGTAGCGGTCAGCCAGCGCTTTCACGTGTTCCTGTACGCTGTGGATATTGGTCGGGTAGCTTTTCAGCGGGGTCTGATCGTTAACGATCTGTACGGTACCCAGCGCCACACCGCCCAGCTGAACAATACGTTCTGCCAGCGTATCCTGGTGGTCAGTGATGGTGGTACGGAAGCCGTCCAGCATTTCATGCACGCCGATGAAGTTGCTGCCGCGCATGTTCCAGTGCGCCTGCTTGGTGATCAGCGACAGATCAATGAATTGCGCGACCAGACGGTTCAGGATCTTGATGGTTTCAATTTTGACGTTTTCGTCTACATCGTTACGCGTATAGAGGAGTTCAGAAGAATTCGTTTTTACCAGTTTAGCGGTACTCATAATAGTTATCCTCTTGATTGTCGGTTGCGGATTCAATACGGGTTAAGTATAGCAACCTTTTAAACATCTGCCGGAAATGATTGCCCCAGTCTCGCCTATCACATTAATAGGCAGCGGCATCCTCTCCTTTTCCAGCGTCATGATTTTTCAGTGCAATCACGCTGCTGTTAATAAACCTAAGGGCACCCAGGTCGGAATTCAACCGCTATCAGGGAATATTTTTTCAATTAACTGTTTTATAAGTGAATTTATTTAAAAAGCATCAGGGTGAACTTATTTTGCCCAGCGGAGGTGAGAATGAGACGCCTGTTTTTTAGGAATTGCCTTACGGCGCAATAATGCCTGCCGCGCTGTCAGAATAAATTCACTTCTATGTAACAAAACATAACGGAAAGGCCGGGGGGAAATAACGCGCTGACCGGGCAGGGAAATAAGCGGCCTGCCCGCAGGCAGGCGGCAGATTATATTTTCCGGCGGGCAACCAGGAATAACCGCGGGAACGCCAGCAGCACATTGCCGTCCCGGCGTTTGGGGTACGCCAGGTCGATCTCTGACTGGTAATGCTGAAGGAAGGTCTGTTGCCCCACGTGGTCGAGCGGCGCCAGGAACGGGCGCAGGCCGGTGGCGCGCACCCAGTCCACCACGGCGGCGGTGGAGGGCAGAATATGGAAATAGGTGGTGCGCCAGAGGTCCACGCTGTCGGCCAGCGGTGAGAGCAGGTCGTAATATTCGCCGGGCGACAGAATGCTGACCCGGTCAGCCGCGGCGTCACCTATTTTCGCTTTCCACGGGTCACGCGCCGCCACTTCACGCATCAGGCGGTGGGTCGGTTCATTGCGGTTGTCCGGCATCTGCACGGCCAGCGTGCCGCCCGGTGCCAGCAAGGCCATCAGGCGCGGCATCAGCGTCGGGTGGTCAGGCAGCCATTGCAAGGAGGCATTGGCGTAGATCAGGTCTTGCGGCGCGGCCGGTTGCCAGTCGGTGATATCCGCCTGCTCAAAGGTACAGCCGGGCAGGCGGGTGCGTGCGCTCTCCAGCATGGTGCCGGAGTTATCAATGCCGATGAGGTCAGCCTGTGGGAAGCGCTGTTTCAACAGCTCAGTGGAGTTGCCGGGGCCGCAGCCCAGGTCACTGATGTGGTGGGCGCGCTGGCCCGTGACCCGCGCCAGCAGCTCCTGGGCGGGGCGGGTACGTTCTGCTTCAAACTGGCGGTAAAGCTCAGGGTTCCAATCCGGCATGGCGATCTCCTGTTAATAGGTAGGCGACGTATCAAGCGTAGATCGCTTTGGCCGGATCAGCGCCGGGCGCTCAGCGTTGCCCCGGCCGAGGCGCAGATAATCGCGCTCAGAGCGAGCCACTGGATCACGCTCAGGTGCTCATGTAAAAACAACATGCCGGAAAAGGCTGCCAGCGCCGGTTCCAGGCTCATCAGCGTGCCGAAGGTGCGCGCGGGCATCCGGGTCAGCGCCACCATCTCCAGCGAGTAGGGCAGCGCACTGGAGAGGATCGCCAGCGCCAGTGCCGGCAGTAACAGTGACGGCGCGAACAGTGCGCTGCCGGTGTCGATAATGCCTATCGGGCAGTAGATCAGTGCGCCAATCAGTGACCCGACCGCCACGGTGGCCGGGCCGTCGTGGCTGCCGGCACGCTGCCCGGCCAGGATGTAGAGCGCCCAGCAGGCCCCGGCCCCAAGCGCCAGCAGCGCGCCTTTGAGGTCAACGCTGCCCAGCGCATGGCCGAGCGGCAGCAGGAACGCCAGCCCCAGCACCGCCAGCACCACCCAGAGGAAATCCACCGCCCGCCGTGAGCCGAAGATGGCCAGCGCCAGCGGCCCGGTGAACTCCAGCGCCACCGCCACGCCCAGCGGCACCGTACGGATCGACAGATAGAACAGGAAGTTCATGGTGCCGAGCGCCAGCCCGTAACAGAGCAGCGGCAGGCGGTTACCGGCGTGCAGGCGCATCCGCCAGGGTTTGAAAATCACAAACAGGATAATTGTCGCCAGCCCAAGGCGCAGGGCGGTGATGCCCGGCGCACCCACCAGCGGGAACAACGATTTGGCCAGCGCTGCGCCGCCCTGGATGGAAATCATGGAGATCAGCAGCAACCCCACCGGCAGCAGCATGGAAGCCGGGCCGGCGGCAGGCGTAAGAGAGGCAGGGGATTTCATCGCATTCCTTTTCAGATCCACAAAAGGCCCGGTCAGTGGGCGGGTCGGGCCAGTGTAAGGGAGGGGGCAGGCGGCGTGAAGTGTAAAAACAGGTCAATTAAAGGGTAAACAGCCGTTTACAAAATGGGAAAAAACGCATGAATGCTGACCAAATTTTTAGGAATTATCTGTATTGGATAAAAAGTTCAATAAGATTGCCTTATAATTTGGATTGAAAAAAATCCTTCTAAATTAGAAGGATAGAGGGTATTGGAAATTTCCTGTTACACCATAACACGGCTTAGACACCTTATCTCGGGCAGAGTTTCCGCCAGATCTTTGTTATATTTTTGTCGTGAAGGTAATTAATTTTCTCATTTGAGGTGGTTATGAAAAAAATTGCATGTCTTTCCGCTCTGGCTTGTGTACTGGCTGTTGGTGCAACTAACGCATTCGCTGGCGACAGCACCGTGACTGCAGGTTACGCACAGGGCGACGCACAAGGCGTAGCGAACAAAGCTAACGGCTTCAACCTGAAATACCGTTACGATTTCGATAACACCAACCCGCTGGGCGTGATCGGCTCTTTCACCTACATCGAGCATGACGACACCGCGTCCGACGTGTACAGCAAAGGCCAATACTACGGCATCACCGCAGGTCCGGTTTACCGTCTGAACGACTGGGCAAGCATCTACGGTGTGATCGGTGTGGGCTACGGCAAATTCGACAACAACGTGGTTAACGCCGCGACCGCTGACAACCGTGACAAGCAATCCTCCAGCGATTACGGCTTCTCCTACGGTGCCGGTCTGCAGTTCAACCCGATCGAAAACGTGGCACTGGACGTTTCCTACGAGCAGAGCCGCATCCGTAACGTTGACGTCGGCACCTGGATCGCCGGTGTAGGTTACCGCTTCTAAGGCATTCTTGCCGGAGCACCTCAGCGCGTTATTCGCTGTGTCTAAAAAAAATCCGCCTCCGGGCGGATTTTTTGTTTCTGCGCGCTGCGGCCACCGCGTCAGATGCCGCTGAACCAATTGTAGCCCTGATCTTCCCAGTAGCCGCCCGGATAGTCATTGGTGACGCTGATGGCCACGATATGTTTGGCGTTCTTGAAGCCGAGCTTGGTCGGCATCCGTAACCGCAGCGGAAAACCGTAATCATCCGCCAGCGCCTCGCCGCCGAAATCGAGCGCCAGCAGCGTCTGCGGGTGCAGCGCGGTGGCCATGTCGATGCTGGTGTAGTAGCGGTCGGCACAGTGGAACCCGACATAGTTCGCCCGCGTATCGGCCCCGATACGTTGCAGGAAGGTACGCAGCGGCACGCCGCCCCACTGGCCTATGGCGCTCCACCCTTCAATGCAGATAAGCCGGGTTATCTGGCTCGCCTGCGGCAGTGCCTTCAGGCGATCCAGTGTCCAGGGGGTGTTATCCTGCACCCGCCCGCTGACCTCCAGTTTCCAGCTCGCCAGGTCCACCGCCGGCACGTTGTATTCCGGGTAGTAGGCGTTGAACGGGAACGGCCGGGTAATCTCTGCCGGGGTGTAAGTCTGCGCCAGTTTCTGGCCGTGGAACAGCCACGCCTGCACCCGGTCATTCCAGCGTGACATCGCCCACAGCACCTTGTCCACGCTGTCGCCGTCCTGCAGATTGCAGCCGGTCAGCATCGACACCGCGCCCAGCGTCAGGCCGCCGCGCAGCAGCATCCGGCGTTGCAGGTTCACCAGCTGTTTGCGCTGGTCCGGTTCCAGCACCAGCCTGCGTTCTTTTTTACTCATCACTCGGCTCCTTACCGCCGGTCATCATCGCGGGCAGGGTTTTCGGCACCAGCAGCACCATCAGGACATGGACCCCCACAAACAGCACGATGCCGCTCATGGCGTAAAAGTGGACGTAACGCGCCCAGCCGAAGCCGCCGAGCAGCGCCACCAGCCCGCTGAACTGCACCGGCTTCCAGATGGCGAGGCCGGAGAGCACCAGCAGCGCCCCGAGCAGCAGCACGCCGAGGTACATCGCTTTCTGCACCGCGTTGTACTGCCCCAGCCGGTGCGGCAGCCGGAGCGCCAGCGCCTGCCGGGTGTCCTGCCATACCGCCCGCGGTGACAGCGGGAAAAAGCGGCGGCGGAAGTGGCCGCGCGCCGCGCCCCACACCAGGTAAACCAGCGCATTGGCGACCAGCAGCCACATCACCGCCAGGTGCCAGGCGATAGCGCCGCCCAGCCAGCCGCCCAGCGTGGCAGCGGGCGGAAAGGTGAAACCAAACAGCGGCGAGGCGTTGTAGATGCCCCAGCCGCTCATCACCATGCAGACCATGGCAAAGACGTTGAGCCAGTGGCACAGGCGCACCGGCCAGGGGTGAACCGGTCGGGAAGCGGAAACGGCCATCATGTTCTCCTCAGCCGGATTACATCGGCGGTACGGTGCCGTCTTTCCCGGCGGAAATACCCCGCGCCACCAGGTTGCCCTGCGCATCTTTCATCGCGAACAGCACCACATGGGTGCCCGGTTTCAGCAGGCTGCGGTCGCCCGGCGCAATGGTCACCACCGGCACATCATCCGGCACCTGCACGGTTTTCTGCTCATTGTGGTAGGTCACGGTCAGGGTGCGGCCATTGGCCTGTACCAGCTTGCCCACGGTGCCGTTGGTCATGGTGTTGACTTTGCCGTCCGGTGATTCAAACGGGTTAAAGCCTTCCCCGGTGCCGCGCAGGCTGGGGGCGAACACATGCACTTCCAGCGCCTTCAGGCTGCCGTCCGGTTGCGGCACAGCGGCGGTGCCGATAAAGCTGTCCGGCTGGATGTCGCTGAGTTTGCCGGTAGTGACGCTGTTGACCCTGGTCTGGTCGGTCAGGCCGACGTTCAGGGTGCCGCCGCGGCGGTCAGTCAGGGTCAGGTCGTGGTCGCTGACCTGCGTCAGCGTGCCGCGCACCGGCTTGATGACGTCATTGCCCGGCGTGGTGGGGGCGGCGTGGGCGGCGCTGCTGAGCAGCAGCGAGGCGAGCAGGGCAGAGGCCAGACGGGTGGTGGTAAAGCGGGACAGGATGGACATGGTGACTTCTCCTTGGCAACCGCGGCAGCCGGGCGGCCGCCGTTCGGTGATTCATCCTGCCCCCTTAACCGGCACCGGCAGATGACCGCTGCATGACAATATTGTCATCAAGTGCCGGGCAGCAAACTGATAGAATTGGCTGATGACACCGTGGGTAGACAGACAATGCGCATATTGGTTGTAGAAGATGACACCAGCACCGGTGACTATCTGAAAAAAGGGCTGACCGAGGCGGGCTACTGCGTGGATCTGGCGCGCAACGGCACCGACGGCCTGTTTCTGGCGCTGGAGCAGAGCTTTGACGCCATCGTCCTGGACGTGATGCTGCCGGGGCTGAACGGCTGGCAGGTCATGGAGGTGCTGCGTAAAAAACACGAGGTGCCGGTGCTGTTCCTGACGGCGCGTGACGCGGTGCAGGATCGCATTCACGGGCTGGAGCTGGGCGCGGATGACTACCTGGTCAAGCCGTTCTCCTTTACCGAGCTGCTGCTGCGGCTGCGCACCCTGCTGCGGCGCGGCACGGTGCGTGAGGCGGATTTCTACACGCTGGCCGACCTGGAAGTGGATGTGCTGCGCCGCCGGGTCACGCGGAAAGAGCAGCTTATCACCCTGACCAACAAAGAGTTTATGTTGCTGCACCTGCTGCTGCGCCGGGAAGGGGAGGTGCTGTCACGCACGCTTATCGCCTCGCAGGTCTGGGACATGAACTTTGACAGCGACACCAACGTGGTGGATGTGGCGGTGAAACGGCTGCGCGCCAAAATCGACCGCGACTGGGAGCCCAAGCTTATTCACACGGTGCGCGGCATCGGCTATGTGTGCGAGGTACGGCCATGAGGCCGGTATCCCTGACGCTGCGCAGTACGCTGCTGTTTGCGCTGGTGGCCTCGCTGGTGCTCAGCGCGGTGAGCCTGTGGCTCTATGGTGAGATGGCGCAGCAACTGGCGCGGCGCAGTGAGTACCAGGTGATTGGCCGGGTGCAGTATTTCCGCCACCTGCTGGCGGACAACTTCCCGCTGTCGCAACTCAGCCAGAACCCCGGCCTGTTTGAGAACATGATGGGCAATGAGCGCGATGTGATCCGCTTCCGGCTGCACCACGGTGCCACGCTGATTAACGTTAACCCGTCACGCCTGACGCTGCCGCCGGTGGCGGCACTGGCGGCTGACCAGCCCCCGTCGCTGTCGGCGGTGCACGCCGTGGTGACGCCTGACGGCGTGCCGGTGCGCTACCTGGTGGCTGACGTGCAACTGGCGGATGGGCGGGTGCTGGAGATCACCGCCGCGCATCTGATGTTCAACGAACAGCACCTGCTGGCGGCCTTCCGCTGGCGGCTGGTGGGCGCGGTGCTGGGGGCGTTTACGCTGATTGCGCTGCTGGGTTACCTGGTGCTGCGGCGCGGGCTGCGGCCGTTGCGGCGCATGGCGCGTGAGATGGCGTCGATCCACCCGGCCAGCCTCAGCCACCGGCTGAGCGAGCAGGACGCGCCGCCGGAGCTGCGGCGGATGACCCGCGCCTTCAACGCGATGCTGGACCGGCTGGACGAGGGCTACCAGCGGCTGACGCAGTTCTCCGCTGATCTGGCGCATGAGATCCGCACGCCGGTCAACGCCCTGATGGGCCACTGCCAGGTGGCGCTCTACCAGCCGCGCAGTGCGGCGGAGTATGAGATGCTGCTGGAGAGTAATATGGAGGAGCTGGAGCGCATCTCACGCATGGTGGAGAACATCCTGTTCCTGGCGCGTGCCAGCCATGCGCAGTCGGTGGTGAAACCGGTGGCGCTGGCCCTGGCGCAGGAGGCGGGGCGCATCTGTGACTATTTCGAAGGGGTGGCGGCCGAACGCGGCATGACGCTGGGTTACCACGGCGACGCGCACATCACCGCCGATGCGCTGATGGTGCAGCGCGCCCTGAGCAACCTGGTGGCGAACGCCATCCGCTACGGCGAGCCGGAGAGCGACATCCGCCTGACCATTGCACCGCAGGCGGGCGGGGTGGCGCTGCACGTCGATAACCGCGGCGCACCTATCCCCCAGGCGCAGCAGGCGAAGCTGTTCGACCGCTTCTACCGTGCCGACGCCGCCCGCAGTGACGGTGCCGCCAACGGGCTGGGGCTGGCGATCGTCCGCGCGATCATGGAGCTGCACCACGGCAGCGTCACGCCCGACTGCACGCTGCCGGGCCGGGTACGGTTTACGTTGTGGTTTCCGGGTTAACCCTAAGAATGCACTGAATTTTCAGTTGGATGGGCCGGGAAGTTGGCAAAAGCGCGCGCCTTGTCATATATCTTAAACATTACTGCGCGCTCGTGCGGGGTACAGAACAACACTCACCCTCCGGTCACAGGTCACCATGCAACGTTTCAGACTTCTTTCCCAGCAGCAGGTCATGCTGTTTATCGCCTTTTATGTCGGGGTCATCCTTAACGCCCCGGTGTTCTGGCGGCGCTTTACCCAGGTGCCGCAGGATACGCCGCTGGCGCTGGCCGCCGAGATGCTGGCCGCCTTTTCGCTGGTCTATTTCCTCTGTTTGCTGTTCTCATTTACCGGCCGCTGGCTGTTCCGGCTGCTCACCACCATTGTTATCCTGGCGTCGGCCGCCGCCAGTTACTATATGGCGGTGTTTAATGTCGATATCGGTTACGGCATCCTGGCGGCGGTGATGACCACCGACCTCGACCTGTCGAAAGCCTCCATCGGTTACCATTTTATGCTGTGGATTGTGGTGGCCGGGCTGCCGCCGCTGGCGGCGCTCTGGCTCAGCCGCCTGCCGGACGGCGATCTGCGCCCGGTGAACCGCCGCCTGCTGCTGCGCAAAACCGGCGTGCTGCTGACGGCGGCGCTGTTCTGCTGGCTGCCGCTGAAGCTGATGGGCGAGGTGCTGGAAGTGGACGGCAACCCCACGATGGCCGCCCAGTATGATGACACCGTGGCCGGCACCTACCTGCCGTCCAACTGGCTGTCGGCGCTCGGGCTGTTTGCCTACAGCGCCTACACCCAGCCGGAGGAGCTGAATAATCTGTTCGACCCGGCCAAACACTTTACCTACCTGCCGCCGAAAGATGCCGATGACATCGACGTGGTGTTCGTGATTGGCGAAAGCGCCCGCCGCGACCACTTCGGCCTTTACGGTTATGCGCGTGACACCACGCCGAACCTGTCGCGTGAGAAGAACCTGGTGGCCTTGCAGGGCACCTCGTGTGACACCTCCACCAAACTCTCGCTGCGCTGCATGTTTGTGCGCATCGGCGGCACCACCGATGACCCGTCTCGCACGCTGAAAGAGATGAACGTCTTCTCGGTGCTGAAACAGCAGGGCTTCAGCTCCGAGCTGTTCGCCATGCAGACGGAGGACTGGTTCTACAGCAAAACCCTGGCGGACCGCTATGTGCTGCGCGATGACATCGAAACCCAGGCGCGCAACGCCGGTAAACCGATTGGCGACATGCTGCTGGTGGGGCAGATGCAAGGCTCGCTGCAACGCCACCCGCACGGCCGCCACCTGATTATCCTGCACACCAAAGGCTCGCACTACCTCTACTCCGAGCGCTACCCGCGCAGCTTCGCCCGCTGGCAGCCGGAGTGCATGGGCATTGACGAAGCCTGCTCGACCCAGAGCATGATCAACGCCTATGACAACAGCGTGCTCTACACCGATGCCTTCCTGAAACAGGTGATTGACCAGGTGCGTGACCGCAAGGCGATTGTGTTTTACGCCTCTGACCACGGCGAGTCGATCTCCGACAACATCCACTTCCACAGCACCCCGCGGGATCGCGCGCCGCCGGAGCAGCGCACCATCCCGATCATGGTGTGGGCCTCGGATGCGTTCCTGGCCGAACCGGCCCACCGCGCCGCCTTTACGCAGTTGCAGCGCATGGCGGCGGAGAAGAAACCGGCGTTCCACGGCAAGCTGTTTGACAGCGTGCTGGGCTGCATCGGCTTTACCTCGCCGGATGGCGGCCTGCTGGACGGACGCAACTGGTGCCATACCCCGGCACCCTGATCAAAATTTCACGACAAAGCCCGGTGGAAATCGATAACATGGGTGAATAACCAGAATCGTCACTTTTTTAGCCGGGCGGCGTGCCCAGGCTGTTACAGCAAGGGAACAGAATTAAGTATGGATAAAATACGGATGCTGTTCAGCGGGCTGACGGTGGTCATGACCGTGCTGACGCTGTTGCCGTTTTGCCGTTGTCAGGCGTGGTGGGTGCGGGTATGGGACTTCCCGCGGTTGCAGATGGCCTCGATCGCGGTGCTGCTGCTGGTGGTGGAACTCTGCCTGCTGCCGGGCAGTGGCGGGCCGACGCTTGCCGGCATCCCCACCGGGGATCTGATTGTGTTGCTGTCGCTGTTGTGCGCGCTCTACCAGGCGCACTGGATCATTCCCTATACCCGGCTCTGGCCGGTGCAGGTCAAACGTTCGCGCCTGCACAACCGGCCGACCCTGAAAATTCTCACTGCCAATGTGCTGATGACCAACCGCAACGCCTGCGCCCTGAAAGCGCTGGTGCGGGAGCATCAGCCCGATGTGCTGGTGGCGCTGGAAACCGACCTCTGGTGGCAGGCCGAGCTTGATGTGCTGGAGCGCGGCGACAGCGGCGCGCCATACCCGTATCAGCTGAAATGCCCGCAGGACAACCTGTACGGGATGCACGTCTATTCACGGCTGCCGATCAAGGACGCGATGATCCAGTACCTGGTGGCAGAGGGGATCCCGTCGATGCACTTCCGCGTGGAACTGGACTCGGGCGATGAGGTGGTGATGCACTGCCTGCACCCGATGCCGCCCAGCCCGACCGAGGATGATGAGTCCACCAACCGTGACGGTGAGCTGGTGGCGGTGGGCCATTGCGCCGCCCGCGCCCGTTACCCGACGGTAGTGACCGGTGACCTGAATGACGTGGCGTGGTCACGCACCACCCGGCTGTTTATGAAAGTCAGCGGGCTGCTCGACCCGCGCCGCGGCCGCGGCATGTTTAACACCTTCCATGCCGGGATCCCCTGTATGCGCTGGCCGCTCGACCACGTGTTCCACAGCCGCGATTTTACGCTGGTGCGGATGCAGCGCCTGCCGCATATCGGCTCTGACCATTTCCCGATCCTGGCCGAACTGGCGCTGAACCCGCGCGTCGGCCGCTTGCAGCAGCCGCTGGAGCTGGCGGCCGGTGACCGGCTGGAAGCGCGGGAGAAAATGGCCTCCGCCGGGATCGTCAGCCGCCAGGTGCACAGCGCGGAGAACTGATCTGCGCGTCAGGCCTGGTTGGCGGTGTGGATGATGTTCAGCACCCGGCTGAGGTCATCCGCCTCTATCTGGCCAGGCGCGGAGGCCTCGCCCACCATGCCGAAGGTCAGCGCCGATCCGGTGAGTTCGCCCGCCAGCCGCGACACCACGCCGGTGCCGCTCATCGCCATCGTGAGCAGCGGGCGCTCTGCGTAGCGGCTGTGCATCTCCCAGGTGGCGCTCATCAGCCGCAGCACATCGCCGGAATCCTGCGGCATGGCGGCGATTTTCAGCACGTCCGCCCCCAGTGCCTGCTGGCGGCGCAACCGGGTGATGATCTCCTCTGCCGACGGTGTTTTCCGGAAGTCATGGCTCGACATCACCACCGCCATGTTGGCCTGGTGCGCCAGCGCCACCAGCGCTTTCACCTGTGCCTCACCGCGGAACATCTCGATGTCCAGCAGGTCGGCCTTGCCGTGGGTGATAATCTCCCGGTAGAGCGCAGCATAGTCGTCATCACTGATGGCGCGGTTGCCGCCCTCTGCCTTGGTGCGGAAGGTGACCAGCAGCGCCTGCCGGGGCAGCAACGCCCAGGCCTCGCGGGTGAGGGCGGCGATCGCCGCGTTGTCCGGCGTATCACGCAGGGTGTCGATGCGCAATTCCACGACCTGAATCGCCGGGTTGCCGGCATATTTTTTCACTGCCGCCAGCGCGTCACCGGGGGTGGTGGCGGTGGTGGGCACAATCAGTTTCGGTTTGCCCTCGCCAATCACTGTCCCTTTGATGGTCAGGGTCTTAATACGATCGGTGACAGGCGGCATCAGGGCGCTCCCTTTCTCCTCAACATGGCCGGCGGGGGCTGCCGCGGCAGAACGCATGACCAGCGTACCGGCCGCCAGCGCGGCCCCGGACAACATAAATTCACGGCGTTTCATCACATCTTCTCCTGTTTCCTTGTCAAAAAAATAGCTGGGGACGTTTAAGTGTATAAGCAGAAAAGAAAAAGGGGGCGATATCGCCCCCTGATGACAGGTTTCGCCGTCAGGCCGTGAAACCGGGAATAAAGCGTGAGACGTCCACCTCTTTGAACCGGGAACGCTGGAACTGATCTTTCAGGTTGAACGGCACGGTGCAGTCAAAAATGGTTTTGCAGGAGATACCGGTATCCTGGATCAGCGGGTTGAACGCCGGGGACTGCGACGGGTCGAGCGGGTGGCAGCGCACGCCGGGAATGAAGACGGTGCTGACGTCGCCCTGGTAGCGGGTTTGCATCGCCCACAGCACGTCGTTGGTGTCGAAAATATCGACATCCTCATCCACCAGGATCACATGTTTCAGCTCACCAAAGGCGGCGAACGCCAGCAGGGCCGCCTGGCGCTGCCGCCCCTCGTCAGAAATCGACGCTTTTTTGAACTGCATCACCGCCAGGTATTTGCCGCCGCCGGACGAATGGGCGTAAACGTTGAGCAGGCGGCCCGGCATGGCGCGCTCCACCATCTCCAGGATGCTCGCCTCTGTCGGGATACCGGCCATGTTGACGTGCTCCTCGCTGGGGCCAATCACCGTTTGCAGGATCGGGTGCTTGCGGTGGGTGATCGCTTTCACCTTGATGACCGGCACCGCTGCTTTGGCCTCGCCGGTGTAGCCGGGGAACTCCGGCATCGCTTTGCCGGTGTTGGTGTTCTGGTCTTCCCGCACCCGGTAGTCCGGCACCAGTTCGCCCTCAATCACAATCTCGGCATTGGCAATGGCGCGGGCATCCACCGAGAGGCATTTCACCAGCTCCACCGCCTGATTGCGCAAACTGCCGGCCACCGCCAGCTCGTCGTAGCCCAGCGGGGTGGTCGGCGGCTCAAAGCAGGCCCCGATTTCAATCGCCGGGTCCACGCCGATGCTGATGGAGATCGGCAGCGCTTTCCCGGCCGCCTCCGCTTTCTGGCGGAAGGTGTCCAGGTGGCGGCCCGGCACAAAATACATCGAAATTTCATCCGGCCCCTGGATGCAGAGGCGGTGGATGGTGACGTCTGATTCGCCGGTTTCCGGGTCAGAGGCGTAACACATGCCCATGGTGAAGTAAGGCCCGGCATCCTCTTCGGTGTTGGTCGGGGCGGGCAGCAGTTTACGCACATCAAAGCCCGGCTCCCCGGCGCGGTGCACCACTTCCTGGCACGGCGCGTTCTCATTGGCGATGACCACCGGCGGAACCGGGTTATTGACGGAATCCTTCAGCAGGAAGCCGAGTTTCTCCGGGTCAGCACCCAGCAGGCGCCCCACGCGCCGGCGCGAGGCCAGCAGGCCAATCAGCACCCGCACGTCATCAAAACCTTTAACCTTGTTAAACATCATCGCCGGGCCGATGCGGGTCGGCCGTTTTACCGTGCCGCCTGCGCCGACATAGCGGTAGACGCCGCTGATTTCGGCATTCGGGTCAGCTTCCACATCGGTGCTGATCAGTTCATCGGGGTAGCGCGCCAGCAGGGCGAGGGCGGAGCGCAAGTCATAAACGGTGCCCGGTTCCAGTGTCGTTTTAATCATAATGTTCACCTTCTTTCAGGGGATGATTTCTTCAGCCCTAAGCATAGGCAGCAACAAAAAGCAGGGGGTAATACTGTTTTCATCCCCCGACCTATACCAGAAAGGTTGTAACCGGCGCGTATCCATGCTGATCTGCCTGCGGGTGATCCGCGTGGGGCGGGTAAGCATCAGGGAGGGAGTATGGATCTGAAAAGGTTGCGTTACTTTTGTGTGATTGTGGAGCAGGGGTCGATCAGCAAAGCGTCACGGATACTGAATATTTCCCAGCCGCCGCTGAGTAAACGCCTGCAAGAGCTTGAAGAGGAGATCGGCACCGCGCTGGTGACCCGTAACGGCCGCGGCATCAGCCCCACCGAGGCCGGGAAGGTGCTCTACCAGCGTGCCTGCGACATCCTGCGCAGTGTGGAAGAGGCGCGCAGCGACGCACTTCAGGCCGCCGGGCATCAGGCGCAGGTGTTGCGCATCGGCATCTCTTACCTTTATCAGTGTTATTTCAGCCCGCTGGTGGCCCTGTTCTGCCAGAAGCTTGACGGCATCCGGGTCGAGACAGTGATCTCTGACTCCAGCACGCTGGAAACCATGCTGAACGAGCGGCGCATTGATGTGGCGCTGATCCAGCAGCCGCAGTCGCTGGCGGGGTATGCCTGTGTCAGCCTGCCGCCGATCAAGGCAGTGGCGGTGATGTCCCGCTCACTGCCGGCCCCTGCGCCGGGCGCGCCGGTGTCGCTGGCGGATCTGGGAAAACTGCCGCTGATCCTGTTGCGGCGCATCCACGGCGAAGGGACATTCGAGCTGATCTCTGCCCAGCTGCGCAAGCTGGGGGTGCAGCCGAACATTATTATCTCCGGCAATGAGCCGCGCATTGTGTTCGATATGCTCTCGCAGGGGATTGAGGCCGCCTCGCTGATGCCGGCCTCCGAGGTGCCGGAACAGGTGAAAACCCTCTGCCACATGGCAGACATCCGCCCCATGCCCAACGTTTTCTTCCCGGCATTGGTGACGCCGGCCGCCGCCCCGCAACAGCCGGAACTGATGGCGGTGCTGCTGGCATACCAGGGGGCGGCGGCCACGCCGTCGTGACCCCTGCCTCAGCAGGTTCCCGGCTGTAGGCAGGCGGTACGGCATTAAGGTAAAGGTTAAAAACAGGAAGAAGTCAGAAGGCGCAGGTATAGCCTTCCAGCGCTTTTACCGTCATCGGCAAACCCTGTTTCAATAGCATTTCAAGAAAGTCATCCACACCCAGCGGTGGGTGCCTTAATGACTGGCGCTGACGCCGCACGGCTTCCAGCGCCAGGGCATGGTTCAAATCAAACAGATCGGAAATAAACTCATCAGGATGCAGCGCTTCGATGTCAAATTCTGCCAGCGCCGCGGCGGGGAAATCTTTTTGGTTGAGCGTGACAATCACCTCGGCTTTGGCACGGATAGCCGCCGCCAGCACATGGCGATCGCCGCTGTCCGGCAGGTTTAGCCCGTCTATCAAACACGCATGGCCCGTCACACGCGCATCAGGCAGGGCGGAGTCCATCAGGGCTACGGTGCGTTTCAGCGCGTCCGGGGCGATATCCGGGCGGTTGGCCAATAAATTTCGGCACCACTCTTCATGAATGGCGTCACTCCATTTGGGCTGGTAAAGCCCCACGATGCCGAGATGCATCAATAAATCCCTTAACCTTGCGGGATAAAGCACACAGGCATCCAACACCACCGGGTAAGGCGAATGTCTCATTCAGTAGATCCCTAAATCCTGCGCCTGATCGGCCAGTGCCTGCATGGCATCAAGGCTGGCATGTTCACGTTTCTGTTTATATTCCATGAGATCAGCAAACAAGACCCGGCGATGGCGGCCGGTTTTGTGGAAAGGCAGGTGCCCCTCTTCAAGCAGTTTCACCATATGGGGGCGGGATACCTTCAGGATGTTGGCGGCCTCCTGGGTGGTCAGCTCAGCATGGACAGGCACCAGTTGCACGGCATTGCCCAACGCCAGTTCACCGAGAATGTCCATCAGCAACGTCAGCGCGCTGGTGGGTAATTCAATGGTATGGCCGTGCGCGTCCCCCGCCATCAGCGTGATGCGCTGTGTTTCCAGTTTGGTGGACAGGTAAGCGGCCAATGCCCGCTGGCCCTGTTGTGCCAGTTCGCTTTCACGGCGATCAGGTAAGACGGGATGGGGCAGGGATGTGGTCATAATCATCTCCTCTTCAAGGTAGGTTGTCAGGTTAATCGAAATAAACGAAATGCACAATAATCGAAACAAACGAAATGCCTGGCGTGCATGGGCACAAAAAAACCGGCTTGTGCCGGTTTTGGAAGTCAGGTTGGGAAGGTGAGCACCGCGCCGGGGGCTTCACGGTGGAGGTGCAGGAAGTGCAGGTGACGCTCGTACTGGTCGAGGATGTCGTTGATAATCTGCTCTTTGCTGTAGTCCATCAGGTCATTGCCCTGGGTACCCTCCAGCAGGTAGGTCTCCAGCCGGTAATAGTGTGACTTGCCGGCGCGGGCGCGGTAAGTGAACGCCGGTACTGAATAGCGCTGCGGCCAGATCTGGTAGACGAAGTTCTGCTCCTCGCCGAGGCGCACCAGCAGCTCCAGGTGGCTCAGGCGCTCCTCGCCCTGCGGCGGCAGCTCGCTGAACTCCACTTTCGCGCCGCGCACCGCCAGTTCGCGTGCCACTTCTTCCATCGCCGGGCGGCAGACGTTGTCCAGCATCTTCTGGGTATAGGTTGCGCCGGGGTGGTTCATCACCCGCGCCAGGCGCTGTTTCCAGTTCAGCACGCCATCACGTGATACCGGGGCCGGGGCGTTCTGCATCGCACTCGCTTTCCGGTAATCCTCGACTTTCAGCGATTTATACAGCCCGGCCATCACAAAGAAGATCACGAAACTGAACGGCAGGCCCATGATCACCGTGGTGTTCTGCAACGCCGACACCCCGCCGGTCAGCAACATGCCGAGCGTCAGCAGGCCAATCGCCACTGACCAGAATACCCGCAGCCAGTTCGGTGCGTCGTTGTTGATGTCCGCCAGTTTTGAGGTGAAGTTGCCGAGCACCAGCGAGCCGGAGTCCGCTGAGGTCACGTAGAACAGCAGGCCGGTGATGGTCGCCACCGAGGCGCTGAGGTTGAACGCCGGGTACTGCGCCAGCAGGCTGTAGAAGCCGCGCTCCGGGTATTGCATCACTTCATGGGCGAAGGCCAGGTTGCCGTGCAGAATCTGGTAGAGCGCGCTGTTGCCGAAAATCGAGAGCCACAGCAGGGTAAACACAAACGGGATAATCAGCGTGCCGCACACAAACTGGCGGATGGTGCGCCCGCGCGAAATCCGCGCCAGGAACAGCCCGACAAACGGCGACCACGCCACCCACCAGGCCCAGAAGAACAGCGTCCAGCTGTTCATCCACTGCGTCGGGCGGTCAAAGGCGAAGCTGTTGAGCGTCATGCCCATAAAGCGGTTGATGTAATCGCCGACATTCAGCACCAGCGCATTCAGCAGGAACTCGGTGTCACCGGCAAACAGCAGGAACAGGATCAGCCCCAGCGCCAGCAGCACGTTCAGCTCCGACAGGAAGCGGATGCCCTTGTTCACGCCGGACGTCACGGAAACCGTGGCCA
This sequence comes from Chimaeribacter arupi, assembly GCF_002858805.1. Lineage (GTDB taxonomy): Bacteria > Pseudomonadota > Gammaproteobacteria > Enterobacterales > Enterobacteriaceae > Chimaeribacter > Chimaeribacter arupi. Next base: position 10,726 of record NZ_PJZI01000040.1, on the reverse strand, counting down.
TAATCACTGACAGCAGAATCAGCGCCGCCTGCACCCGCAAATCTTCCGGGATATGGAACAGCACTTTCAGCCCGTAGTTGAGCTGCACCACGCCAATCCCCAGCGTCGTGGCGATGCCGAAAATGGTGCCGACCACCGCCGCGATGTCCACCGTGTGGCCGATAGGCCCATTGATGCGCTTGCCGAAAATCGGGTAGAGCGCGGAGCGGATGGTCAGCGGCAGGTTATAGCGGTAGCTGAAGTAGGCCAGCGCGATGCCCATCAGCGCATACATTGACCAGCCGGTCAGGCCGTAGTGGAACAGCGTCCAGACCATCGCCTGCCGCGCCGCTTCCAGCGTCTGCCCCTGGCCTTCCGGCGGCATCATGTACTGCGTCACCGGCTCCGCCACGGAGAAGAACATCAGGTCGATGCCGATCCCGGCGGCAAACAGCATCGCCGCCCAGCTCATCATGCTGAATTCCGGTTTGGACTGCTCCGGCCCGAGCTTGATGTCGCCGTAGCGCGAGCAGGCGATAAAGATCACAAACACGATATAGAGGGTGGCCGCCAGCAGGTAGTACCAGCCGAAGGTGGCCGACACCCAGTTCAGGGTGGCGGTTATCCAGCGGCCGGACTCCGCGGTAAAGAAAATGGTCATCAGCGAGAAGGCCAGGATCAGGCCGGCTGACGTGAAGAACACGACAGGGTTTAACCGGTCGGCCTGCGGTTTAACGTCTTCGGGTGTACTCATGCTTTCCCCATACTTGTCTCAAACGGGATCTGATGGGCAACAGAAGCGCGCTTAGCGCATATCAAAGGGCGAGTCGACTGCTTAAAAAAACGCCTGTTACAGGGCATCCGCTGAGACCGCTTGCCGTTGCAACCTGTCAGATCAAAAAGTTTGTTGTTTGCGCCAGATCAAAAAACGCGCCGCAAATCAACGATTTCTATCCTTAATTTACACAATTCCATAACGTTGCGGTAATAAAATATATGCATTTTTAATTGAACGTTCAATCAAAAAAAAGTTTAATAGGGGCCAACAACGCGCCGCAGCCGGAAGCATTGGCCGGTTCTGACGCGAGTCGTTCTGGCTTTTACCCGGAGAGGGCACCATGCCGAAGGTAGGAATGCAGCCGATCAGGCGGCAGCAATTGATTGAGGCGACGCTGGCCGCCGTGAATGAAGTGGGGATGCATGACGCTTCCATTTCGCAGATTGCCCGGCGCGCCGGGGTGTCAAACGGCATTATCAGCCACTACTTCCGTGACAAGAACGGGCTGCTGGAAGCGACCATGCGCTACCTGATAAGCCACCTGGGCGAGGCGGTGCGCCAGCGGTTGCGGCCGTTACAGGGCGGTGATGCCAGGCTCCGCCTGCGGGCGATTGCCGAAGGCAACTTTGATGAAAGCCAGACCAACAGCGCGGCGATGAAAACCTGGCTGGCCTTCTGGGTCAGCAGTATGCACAGCCCGCAATTGAAACGTTTACAACGGGTTAACAGCCGCCGGCTGTTTTCCAATTTATCTGCCGAGTTCCGCCGCTGCCTGCCGAAAGCGCAGGCGCGCCGTGCCGCCAACGGGCTGGCGGGCATGATCGATGGCCTCTGGTTACGCAGCGCCCTGAGCGGCGACAGCTTCGACCGCCGGGAGGCACTGGAGATCACGTTTGACTATATTGACCAGCTCTTGAGCGACGCGCGGCACGATTAACCGGCACGATTAACCGGCACCACACAGAGCAACTGACAGGAGAAACCTATGTCCCGCTATGGCTTGCAAAAACTCTATATCAACGGCACCTACACCGATTGCGCCACCGGCGAGACGTTTGATGCCGTTAACCCGGCCAATGGCGAGGTGATCGCCCAGGTTCAGGCCGCCACCGCCGCCGATGTGGACCGCGCCGTCGCGGCTGCTGCGAAAGGGCAGAAAGTGTGGGCGGCGATGACCGCCATGCAGCGTTCGCGTATTTTGCGCCGCGCCGTGGATATCCTGCGTGAGCGCAATGATGAACTGGCGGAAATTGAAACCGCCGACACCGGCAAACCGCTGTCTGAAACCACGGCAGTGGACATCGTGACCGGCGCGGACGTGCTGGAGTACTACGCCGGGCTTATCCCGGCCATCGAAGGGCAGCAGATCCCGCTGCGCGACAGCGCCTTCGTTTACACCCGCCGCGAGCCGCTGGGCGTGGTGGCCGGCATCGGCGCCTGGAACTACCCGATCCAGATTGCGCTGTGGAAATCCGCCCCGGCGCTGGCCGCCGGTAACGCGATGATCTTCAAGCCGAGTGAGGTCACCTCGCTGACGGCGCTGAAGCTGGCCGAGATCTACACCGAGGCGGGCGTGCCGGACGGCGTGTTCAACGTGCTGCCGGGCAGCGGCAAGCAGGTCGGCCAGGCGCTGACCGAGCACCCCGGCATCGCCAAAGTCTCCTTTACCGGCGGCGTGGTGAGCGGCAAAAAAGTGATGGCGAATGCGGCCGGTTCCACCCTGAAAGAGGTGACGATGGAGCTGGGCGGCAAGTCCCCGCTGATCGTGTTTGACGATGCCGACCTCGACCGCGCGGCAGACATCGCCATGATGGCCAACTTCTACAGTTCCGGCCAGGTCTGCACCAACGGCACCCGCGTGTTTGTGCCGGAAAGCCTGAAAGCGGCGTTTGAGGAGAAAATCCTGGCGCGCGTGCAGCGCATCCGCATCGGCCAGCCGACCCAGCCGGACGTCAACTTCGGCCCGCTGGTGAGCTTCGCCCACATGGAAAACGTGCTGCGCTTTATCGAAAGCGGTAAAAAATCGGGCGCGCGCCTGCTGGCCGGCGGCGAACGCCTGACCGACGGCGTGCTGGCGCAGGGTGCCTGGGTCGCGCCGACGGTGTTCAGCGACTGCACCGACGACATGGAAATTGTGCAGGAAGAGATCTTCGGGCCGGTGATGAGCATCCTCACCTACCAGACCGAAGAGGAAGTCATTGCCCGCGCCAACAACACCACCTTCGGCCTGGCCGCGGGGCTGGTGACCCGCGACCTGAACCGCGCGCACCGCGTCATCCACCAGCTCGAAGCCGGCATCTGCTGGATCAACACCTGGGGCGAATCCCCGGCTGAGATGCCGGTCGGTGGCTACAAGCACTCCGGCGTCGGCCGTGAGAATGGCCTCGGCACGCTGGAACACTACACGCAGATCAAATCGGTTGAAGTGGAACTGGGCGAATTCAGCTCCGTGTTCTGACCGACCCACGACATGTTGTCAGGGGCAGCAGGCCGGTAACGCCTGCCGCGGTTTATGCGGGGAGAGATTACCCCGCCTGCCGCCGCTTTCCGGCGGCCGATGCCCCGACCCACAGCAATCACATTGAGGAGACATTCAATGGAATACGATTACATCATCATCGGGGCCGGTTCCGCGGGTAACGTCCTCGCCACCCGCCTGACCGAAGACCCAGGTGTCACCGTACTGTTGCTGGAAGCCGGTGGCCCCGACCACCGCCTCGATTTCCGCACCCAGATGCCGGCTGCGCTGGCCTTCCCGTTACAGGGCAAACGCTATAACTGGGCCTATGAAACCGACCCGGAGCCGCATATGAACAACCGCCGCATGGAGTGCGGGCGCGGCAAAGGGCTGGGCGGTTCCTCGCTGATTAACGGCATGTGCTACATCCGCGGCAACGCGATGGATTTCGACAACTGGGCGAAAGCGCCGGGGCTGGAGCACTGGAGCTACCTCGACTGCCTGCCGTATTTCCGCAAAGCGGAAACCCGTGACATCGGCCCGAATGACTACCACGGCGGCGACGGCCCGGTGAGCGTGGCCACGCCGAAAACCGGCAATAACCCGCTGTTCCACGCGATGGTGGAAGCGGGCGTGCAGGCCGGCTACCCGCGCACGGACGACCTGAACGGCTACCAGCAGGAAGGTTTCGGCCCGATGGACCGCACCGTGACGCCGAACGGCCGCCGCGCCAGCACCGCACGCGGTTACCTCGACCAGGCGAAATCACGCAGCAACCTGACCATCCTGACCCACGCCACCACCGACCGCATCCTGTTCGACGGCAAGCGTGCGGTGGGCGTCAGCTATTTCCACCAGGATGAGTACAACGCAAAAACCGCCCGCGCCAGCCGCGAAGTGCTGCTGTGCAGCGGGGCGATCGCCTCACCGCAGATCCTGCAACGTTCCGGCGTCGGCCCGGCCGCGCTGCTGAACAGCCTCGACATCCCGGTAGTGCATGACCTGCCGGGCGTGGGCGAGAATTTGCAGGATCACCTGGAGATGTACCTGCAGTACAGCTGCACCCAGCCGGTGTCGCTCTACCCGGCATTGCAGATGCACAACCAGCCGAAAATCGGTGCGGAGTGGCTGTTCAAAGGCACCGGCGTCGGGGCCAGCAACCAGTTCGAGGCGGGCGGGTTTATCCGCAGCCGTGAAGAGTTTGCGTGGCCGAACATCCAGTACCATTTCCTGCCGGTGGCGATTAACTACAACGGCAGCAACGCGGTGAAAGAGCACGGTTTCCAGGCGCACGTCGGTTCGATGCGCTCGCCGAGCCGCGGCCGGGTGCAGGTGAAATCCAAAGATCCGCGCCAGCACCCGAGCATCCTGTTCAACTATATGTCCAGCGAGCAGGACTGGCAGGAGTTCCGCGACGCGATCCGCATTACCCGTGAGATCATGGCGCAACCGGCGCTCGACCCGTACCGCGGCCGCGAAATCAGCCCCGGCGAGCATGTGCAGAGCGATGAGGAGCTGGACGCCTTTATCCGGGAACATGCCGAAACCGCCTTCCACCCGTGCGGCTCCTGCAAAATGGGCACCGACGAGATGGCGGTGGTAGACGGCGAGGGCCGGGTGCACGGCATGAGCGGCCTGCGCGTCATTGATGCGTCCATCATGCCGCAGATCATCACCGGTAACCTGAACGCCACCACCATCATGATCGCCGAGAAGATGGCTGACGCCATCCGCGGCCGCCAGCCGCTGCCGCGCAGCACCGCCGACTACTATGTGGCCGGTGACGCGCCGGTACGCACGGTGCCGCTGAAGAAAAGCGCCTGATTCTGTTGCTGTTGTGTGATAAAAGCTGCCTCCGGGCAGCTTTTTTTATCGCCGTTTTTCATCCGGTTCATCTATACTTCGTGGCTATGTTCTATATATACTTTGTATATGTTTCATATCAGGGGGAACCCGATGGGCATCATTAAAATCTCTGACCTTATGCATGACGAACTGCGCGCCGCCAGCGACATCTATTGCCGCTCGATCAACGCGCAGGCGGAATATTGGCTGCGCATCGGCCGGCTGGCCGAACGTAACCCCGGCCTGACCTACAGCGACATCATCACCCTCTTGCATGCGCCTGAACAGGCCAACGGAACACTGACCACCAAGGAGCCTTCATGAACAACATTATGCTGCACTCTGCCGCCGACATTGAACAGGCCCGCACTGCCGGGCATCTGGCGGCGGAAGTGCTGGCGATGATCGGTGAGTATGTCAAACCGGGCGTCACCACCGATGAACTGGACGCGATCTGCTACCGCTATATCGTGGACAAACTGCACTGCACCCCGGCCAACATCGGCTATCACGGCTACCCGAAAACCATCTGCACCTCGGTCAACCATGTGGTGTGCCACGGTATCCCGACCGATAAAAAGGCGCTGAAAGAGGGCGATATCGTCAATATCGACGTGGCGCTGATCAAAGATGGCTGGTACGGCGACACCAGCCGCATGTATTTCGTCGGCGAGCCGTCAATCCGCGCCAAATTGCTGGTGGAAACCACCTATAACGCCATGGTGGCGGGCATCCGCGTGGTCAGGCCGGGCGCAACGCTGGGCGACATCGGTTATGCCATCCAGAACGTGGCGCATGAGAAGGGCTTCTCCGTGGTGCGTGAATATTGCGGGCATGGGGTCGGCACCGAATACCACACCGATCCGCAGGTGTTGCACTACGGCCGGCCAGGTGAGGGGATGCCGCTGAAAGCCGGGATGATCTTTACCATTGAGCCGATGATCAACGCCGGGAAAGCGCCGACCAGCACCCTGGCCGACGGCTGGACGGTGGTCACGCGTGACCGTTCGCTCTCCGCGCAGTGGGAACACACCGTGGCAGTGACGGAAACCGGGTTTGACCTGCTGACCCCGTGGCCGGACGGCTACGGCGACTATGCCCCGATTTGATTACGCCCCGGTTTGATTACGGCCCCGATGTCATTGCGCCCTGCGTTAACTGCGCGCCGGGTTAACGCGTCGCCGGGGGGCTGAGCGGCCCGGCAAAAAAAAGGCCTGTCCGGAGACAGGCCTGAAGCGCGCGGCAAGGGGCCGGAAACTTATTTGGCGTAGGCTTCGGTAGAGATAGTGATCTGTACGTCGTCGCCCACTGCCGGGACATATTTGTCCAGCTTGAAGTCAGAACGTTTGAGGGTGGTGGTGGCGTCAAAACCGATCGCCTGTTTCTTCATCATCGGGTGCTCGCCCTGTTTGTTCAGCACGGCGTGCAGCACAACCGGCTTGGTGATGCCTTTCAGGGTCAGGTTACCTTCAACATCATACTTGTTGTCGCCGGTGGCGGTGACTTTGGTGCTGTGGAAGGTGGCGGTCGGGTATTTGGCGACGTCGAAGTACTCGGCGCCTTTGAATTCGCTGGTCAGGGCCGCAACGTGGGTATCAATGCTGCTCACCGGGATGCTGACATCCACTTTGGACTGCGCGAGGTTTTGCGCGTCAAAAGCGATGTTGCCGGTGACGTTGGACAGGTCAGCGGTCGGGTGTGAAAAGCCGAAGTGCGTCCAGGAAACCACCACGGAGGTATGGCCGGGGTCCATCGCGTAGTGTTGGGTCGCGGCGGCAGACACCTGAGAATACAAGCCGATGCTCATGATCACCGGAAGCCATACTTTTTTCATGACTGACATGGGTTACGTCCTTTTCGTTAAAGAATATGCATTTACGTCTTCCTGCAGTCTGCGTGACTCCCCCTGATCCCGCCAGCGAATATATTTGACCGGTATATTCAAAAAATTTTACCAATCCACCGCCCGCGGCCTGCTGTTTTCCCGGCATAAAAAAACCGCCCGCAGGCGGTTTTGGCAAAAAACAGCGATTACTTAAAGGTAATCCGGCTGCTGACTTGTTTAACCAACGCCTCATGGGCTTTTTTGTCGTCGGAAACCGTCATCAGCTGGACGTTAATCAGCTGCACGCCCTGCTGGGTCAACAGCGTGGTATTGAGGGCGCTCTTTTCCTGCTGTTTCAGCGCGGCATCAATATGCAGGAACGGGTGGTCAGCCAGGGTAATCACCTCTTTTTTGGCGACGTTCACCGTGGAGTACTGCTTTTTCAGGGCAGTCATCATGCTCGGGATCGCCTCTTCCAGTGACGCCTTCATCTTCTCGTCTGCCACCGGTTGCACACCCATCACGGTGGTGACAGTGATCATCTGGCGGGTTTCAGGGTTGACGAAAATGCGGGTGCGCGAGTTGGATTTCTCGTCCACCGCCGGGGATTTGTCCGCGAAGCCTTTCGGGATATTCATCGAGAACGACGGGGCTTCCGCTTGAACAGGCGCTTGCGGGGCGCTGGGTGCGGCCTTGGCTTCCTCTGCCGTTGCCTCCTGCGCCTTCACTGCCGGGGCAGGGGCCGCGTTGGCGTCAGCCGCCGGGGCGGTTTTGCTTTCTGCCGGTTTGGCGGCAGCGGTTTTGGTGCTGTCTGCCGCATTGTCACACGCGGTCAACCCGGTCAGCATCAGCGCCACCAGAGAGTATTTCATAAACGGGGTCATGGTATAAATTCCTAAGGTAATGTAGCTGGCGCAATATACACAGGTCATGGCAGGAGGCGAATACAATCTGATTTCACTCTGGCTACATTGTTAAGTTATTGTTTAATTGATTGAAAGATGAAAAAGTGGGGGCGGCGGATTACTGCCGCGGCCGCGGGGCAGGCGGCGTGCCCAGGTGAGATATAACCAGCGTGAATTATTAATTAGGGAATTATTATGGCGAATATAGTGTGGCAGGATCTGCACCACAGTGACCTCACCGCCGCCCAGCTCTACGCGGTGCTGGCATTGCGCTGCGAGGTGTTTGTGGTGGAACAGCAATGCGCCTATCTGGATGTGGATGGGCAAGACCTGAGCGGCGAAACACGCCACCTGATCGGCTGGCAGGCGGGGAAACCGGCGGCCTATGCGCGGCTGCTGAAACATGACGAGGCCGCCATTGGCCGGGTGATCGTCGCGCCTGCCGCGCGTGGGCAGCGGCTCGGCAGGGCGCTGATGGAACAGGCACTGGCGGCCTGCGCGCGCCACTGGCCGCAGGCCGGCGTGATGCTCTCTGCCCAGGCGCATCTCCAGCCGTTTTACCGCGCGCTGGGGTTCCAGCCCTGTTCAGAGGTGTATGACGAAGATGGCATCCCGCATATCGATATGCGGCTAACGCACGGCGATCAGCGATCCCAGTAGGGCGGGTCGCCCATTTTTTCCACCAGAAAATCCACCACCGCCCGCACATTGCGTGACGGCAACCGGCTGCGCGGGTAGAGCGCGGCCAGCGTGGACGGTTCCAGTGTAATCGACGCCTGATACGCCGGCAGCAGCCGCACCAGCCGCCCCTGGTGCAGCGCCTCGCCAATCAGCCAGCTCGGGAACAGCACCAGCCCGAGGCCGTCCAGCGCCGCCTGCGTCAGGGTTTCGGCGTTGTTGCCGGTCAGCGGCCCGCGCAGGCTGTAGGCCTGCCACGGCTGTTCACCCTCACGCGGGCGGAAAAACCAGCGCTGCGGCCCGGATGACCCCTTAAACACCAGGCAACGGTGCGCGTGCAGATCCTCCGGGGTGCGCGGCGTGCCGAACCGTGCCAGATAGGCCGGGCTGGCCGCCAGCCGGTAGCGCAGCCGTGCCAGCGGGCGGGCGTGCATACTGGAATCGTTCAGCACACCGATGCGGATCAGCAGGTCAGCGGCGGTGTGCAGCGGGTCAACATAGTCGTCGGTCTGGGTCAGCTCCACGTTGAGTTTCGGGTAACGCTCCGCCAGCGCCGCCAGCCACGGGGCAAGGTGCCGCTGGCCGAACACCACCGGCGCATTGATGCGCACCAGCCCGCCCGGCAACTGTTCCCGCTCCTGCAAGGTGCGCGCCGCCTCATCCGCCTGTTCCAGCATCCGCCGTGCGTAATGGCTGAACGCCAGCCCCGCTTCCGTGGGGGCCAGGGCGCGGGTGTTGCGGTACAGCAACTGGGTGTGCAGATGCTGCTCGAGCTGCTGGACAACCCGCGAAACAGAAGAGGGCGCGACCCCGGTGCGACGCGCTACCTCGGAAAAGCTCCCTTCATCCAGTACGGCCACAAACAGGCGCAAGGCCCGTAGGGAAACGGCATCGAAATCGTTCATCTGTGCATTATCCGCAAAACTCTTTTCGCTATTATCCGGTTTTTCGCAATAGCGCGCCACGTTATAGTCCGCCTCCGCCCGGTGGGCGGCCTGTTTTTGCATTCACGTGCTGACACCTTTCTTTTAACAACAAAAAGGCAACGTATGAATTTGTTACTGATCCCGCTGGTGATCCTCGGCGGCATGGGGCTGTCGGTCGAGGCCGGATTGCTCGGCCCGCTGGGCAGCGAAGTCGGCCATCTCTGGGCCACCCTGAGCATCTTTGGCGTCGGCAGCGCCCTGACGCTGCTGCTGGTACTGTTTTTCGGCCCGCGCAACGCGCCTTCATTTACCGCGCAACCCGGCTGGCAACTGCTCGGCGGCATCCTGGGGCCGGTGTATGTGGTGGTGCTGACGCTGACCACGCCGGTTATCGGGCTGGCCATGACCATGATCGCCATTCTCTCCGGCCAGGTGGCCAAAAGTGTGCTGATCGACCATTACGGCTGGTTTGGTGGGGCGAAGAAGAAAATCGGCAGGGAACGCCTGCTGGCGCTGCTGTTCATTATTGCGGCACTGTGGCTGATTGCACGGGGATAAACGATGACAGAAATGATTATGGTGGTACTGGCGATCGTCGCCGGGGCCGCGCTGAGCGTACAGGCAGCGATTAACGGGCAACTCGGCGCACGCGTCGGGGTGCTGAAAAGTGCGTTCCTCACCTTCAGCCTCGGGGCGCTGGTGACGATGCTGCTGATCCTGTTCTTTGAGAGCGCGCATCCGCAAACGCTGATGACGGTGCCGAAGTGGCAACTGGCCGGTGCGCTGTTTGGCGTGCCGTATATCATCATCATGGTGACGGCGGTGCCGCGTGTCGGCACGGCGGTGGCGACGGTGGCGGTGATCCTCGGCCAACTGGCGATGAGCATCCTGATCGACAGCTTCGGCTGGCTGGATAACCCGGAGATCCCGCTCAATGGGAACCGCCTGGCGGCGCTGGTGTGTCTGGCGGTGGCGTTGGTGTTGATTTACCGGAGTAATAAGAAGGGGGAGTAGGGGTTTTCTCCCCTGCCGGGGGGCGGTGAGGTGGCATGTTTCGGCGAGGTGGCATGTTTCGGTGAAGTGGAATGTTTCGGTTGTTCATGTGCGGATATCTACCCGGCTTTCCGTTCCTCAACCGAGCAGGGCCTGCCGGCGCGCCGGCCCTGCACCCGCGGGCATAAGTGCCGCATGTTAATTTTAATGGGTAACGTGGCATGTTTCGGTTGTTCAGCATCGCTGGCTGCCTGAGCCTCCGAGCCTCAACCGAGCAGGGCCTGCCGGCGCGCCGGCCCTGCACCCGCGCGCTTTCGGTGCCCCGGCTGAATCATTGCC
>NZ_PJZI01000003.1 GCF_002858805.1 Chimaeribacter arupi | reverse complement strand
GTACCGGCGGGTTTGTTCAGGATCAGCAGGTGCTCGTCCTCATACAGGATACAGTCGGCCAGTGCGGCCACCTTATCCAGTTTGGCGGAAACCTGCGGCTCCTCGCGCTCAGCCACCCGCACAGGCGGAATGCGCACTTCATCCCCCGCCTCCAGTTTATACTCGGGTTTGATGCGCTTTTTATTTACCCGGACTTCGCCTTTACGCACGATGCGGTACACCATGCTTTTCGGCACCCCTTTAAGTTGGGTGCGCAAAAAGTTGTCGATTCGCTGGCCGGCCTGATCGTCAGAAATAGTGACGATTTGCACTGATGGATTCTCTGTTTTCATGGCGGCGATTCTAAATACCCGGCCGCCTTCGCGCCACTGATTTTTGTGACGCAGCCCGGCTTTTGGCCGCAGACCCGGCATAATTTTGTTTATTTACTCAGCAACCGTTACCGTCCTGCTTTCTTGTGCGTGAGTTTCTTGTAAGGCACTGCTAAAGTCACCTTGCTATAACCGTGTCTGCAATGGAATAATGCGATTTCTTTCCGCGTTAATCTCGTTAAGACAGGGAAAATAGCGGAATCAGAACGTTGCCTGATGGCACACACGCAGCAATGGCGTAAGACGTAGCGTGAAATCAAGCAATTAGCGGGCTGCGGGTCGCAGCCTGGCCGGCATAATGGAATGAGATCTGTCGACGTAACTGAGAGGCTATTCCCCTACAAAGAGCGCTGCTTTTCACAAAGAAAGGCAGGCTTACCGAAGTAATGCGCCCCTATGCAGGCGACAACCGGGAGGTTGACGGCTTTGCGAGAAGACACGGGGCCAACGGTAACACCGGTCAGGAGGTTATTTTGCCCGCAGCTTTATCGACAATGCAAAAATAACGAGTAAGTTAAGATGAAAAGAATGTTAATTAACGCAACTCAGCAGGAAGAGTTGCGTGTTGCCCTCGTAGATGGACAGCGTTTATATGACCTGGATATTGAAAGCCCAGGCCATGAACAGAAAAAAGCCAATATCTATAAAGGCAAAATCACCCGTATAGAACCGAGCCTTGAAGCCGCTTTTGTTGATTACGGTGCCGAAAGACACGGTTTTCTCCCCCTCAAAGAAATTGCCCGCGAATATTTTCCCAGTAACTACTCCTCTCATGGTCGCCCCAACATCAAAGATGTGCTGCGTGAAGGCCAGGAAGTCATCGTTCAGGTTGATAAAGAAGAGCGCGGCAATAAAGGCGCTGCCCTCACTACCTTTATCAGCCTGGCCGGCAGCTACCTGGTATTGATGCCGAATAACCCGCGCGCCGGGGGCATTTCACGCCGTATTGAAGGGGATGACCGCACAGAGCTGAAAGAAGCCCTCTCTTCACTGCAACTGCCGGACGGCATGGGGCTGATTGTCCGCACCGCCGGTGTCGGTAAATCTGCTGACGCGCTGCAGTGGGATCTCTCTTTCCGCATCAAACACTGGGAAGCGATTAAGAAAGCCGCGGAAGGCCGCCCGGCCCCGTTCCTGATCCATCAGGAAAGCAACGTGATCGTCCGTGCTTTCCGTGACTATCTGCGCCCGGATATCGGCGAGATCCTGATCGACAACCCGAAGATTCTTGACCTGGCCAAAGAGCACATTGCTGCCCTGGGCCGTCCTGATTTCAGCAGCAAAATCAAGCCATATACCGGTGAGATCCCGCTGTTCAGCCACTACCAGATCGAATCGCAGATTGAGTCTGCGTTCCAGCGCGAAGTGCGCCTGCCGTCCGGCGGCTCTATCGTTATCGATACCACCGAAGCGCTGACCGCCATCGACATCAACTCCGCCCGTGCGACCCGCGGCGGCGATATCGAAGAAACCGCCTTCAACACCAACCTGGAAGCGGCTGATGAAATTGCCCGCCAGCTGCGCCTGCGTGACCTCGGCGGCCTGATTGTCATCGACTTTATCGACATGACTCCGGTGCGCCACCAGCGTGAAGTGGAAAACCGCCTGCGTGATGCGGTGCGCCAGGATCGTGCCCGCATCCAGATCGGCCGTATTTCACGGTTTGGCCTGCTGGAGATGTCACGCCAGCGCCTCAGCCCGTCCCTGGGTGAGTCAAGCCACCATGTCTGCCCGCGTTGCAGCGGCACCGGCACCATCCGTGACAACGAATCCTTGTCGCTCTCTATCCTGCGTCTGATTGAAGAAGAAGCGCTGAAAGAGAACACCAAGGAAGTGCACGCGATTGTTCCGGTACAGATCGCCTCTTACCTGCTGAACGAAAAACGTGAAGCCGTCAATGCCATCGAAAAACGCCAGGGCGGCGTGCGCGCCATCATCGTGCCAAGCGACCAGATGCACACCCCGCACTACTCGGTGCTGCGCGTGCGTAAAGGCGAAGAGACGTCAACCCTGAGCTACCTGCTGCCGCAACTGCATGAAGCAGAGATGGTCCAGCCTTCAGATGACCTGCCGGCTGAGCGCAAACGTCCGGAACAACCGGCGCTGGCGACCTTTGCCCTGCCGGTTGAAGCACCACCGGTGTTTGAAGAAAAAGCCGCCGGTAAGCCTGTCGCCGCTGCCGCAAGCCAACCGGTGAAAAAAGAGGAAGCGCCTGCTGCGCCTGGCTTTATCAACCGCCTGCTGAGTGGCCTGAAAAACCTGTTTGTGGGTGAGCCGCAGCAACCTGAAGCCAAACCGGCTGAAGAAGACGTGGTGGTGAAGGAAGAGAGCACCGAGCCTCGCCGTAATGAGCGCGATCGCCGTACACCGCGTCGCCAGAGCAATAACCGTAAAGAGCGTAACGGGGAGCGTCGCCCGCGTGACGACCGTGAGCCGCGTGAATCCCGCGAACCGCGTGAGGCCCGTGAACCACGTGAATCCCGCGAACCACGCGAAGCCCGTGAGCCGCGCGAACCTCGTGAAATGCGTGAACCCCGTGACGAGCAGCGCCGTAATAAGCGCAATCAGGACGTGGTGGCTGAGCCGCGCAGTGAAGAGGCTGAAAAGGCCCTGCGTGAAGAGCAGCAGCAACGTCGTGAGCAGCGAGCTGAGCGTCAGCGCCGTCGTCAGGAAGAGAAGCGTAAAGCACCGCAGGATATCGCCGCTGAAGAGGTGATCGCCCCGGTAGATGTGACGGCCGCCGTCAACACGGATGACAACGATCAGGACGATCGCCAGCAGCCGGTGATGCCGCGCCGCGAACGTCGCCCATTGACGCAGAAAGTGCGCTTTAATGGTGAGGCTGCGGTGGAAAGCACCCCTGTTGCGGAGAGCCAGCCGGTTGCAGAGGCGTCCGTTCAGCAAGATGATGACAATGCGGAAGGCCGTAACGCCAACGGTGAAACCGGGATGCCGCGTCGTTCCCGCCGTTCGCCGCGTCACCTGCGTGTCAGCGGCCAGCGCCGTCGTCGTTACCGTGATGAGCGTTACCCTTCTCAGTCACCGGTGCCGCTGGCAGGTGCCTTTGCCTCGCCGGAAATGGCGTCAGGTAAGGTCTGGGTCAGCTACCCTGTCACTGCGTCCACTGACGAGCATCATGACGAGCCGATGTCTCCGCACACTGCGTTGTCCGCCGGTATCGCTGAGCTGCATGAAAATGGTGATTACGTTTATCCGTCCTCTACCCCGGAAGAGATTGCCGGTACAGATGCTGCCCGTACTGACATTACGGCAGACGATGTGACAGAGGACACCGTAACCGTTGAGACCCCGACCCTGGAAATCATGGCTGATCCGCTGACCGCGGAAACCATCGACCAGGTGGAAACTGTCGCACCGGAAGCAGGTATTGAGCTGGACGTTGAGCCGGTAAAAGAGGCCCCTGCTGCTGAGCCACAGCCTGTGGCTGAAGAGCGCGCGCCTGCACCGGTCAGCATGCCGGACACTGCGCCTGCTGTAGCTGCTGCTCAGGCACAAAAGGTTCCTGCTCAGGCCCCTGCCGTAGAAGCCCCGGTAAATGCCGCTGTAGAGCCGGTTAACGCTGCTGAAGAGCCTGTTAACGCTGCCGAAGCGCCGGTTAACGCTGCTGAAGCACCGGTTAACGCTGCCGAAGCACCGGTTAACGCTGCTGAAGCACCGGTTAACGCTGCTGAAGCACCGGTTAACGCTGCTGAAGCACCGGTTAACGCTGCCGAAGCACCGGTTAACGCTGCTGAAGCACCGGTTAACGTCGCTGAAGCCCCGGTTAACGTCGCTGAAGCCCCGGTAAATGCCGCTGAAGCACCGGTTAACGCCGCTGTGGCACCTGAGGCTGACGTTGCGCCGCTGGAAGAGGAAAAGGCGGTCAAAGAGACGCTGATTGCTGAAGCCACGGCCGCTGCGGCTAAACCTGCGGTGTCACCGGCTCCGGTTGAGTTTACTCACCACGCGACCGCGCCGATGACCAAGGCACCGGCACCGGCATACACTCCGGAACCGGCCCGCCAAAGTGACTGGCAGCGTCCGGTGTTTAACTTTGAAGGTAAAGGCTCTGCGGGCGGACATGCGGCGGTAAACACCGCCACTGCCCCGGCAACCAAACCGGAAATGAGTGAATAACTCCGCCGCAAAAAACAAAACCCGCCATCCGGCGGGTTTTTTTATGGGCAATGCCGGGCGGCGGCACAGCGGCTCAGGCGATCTGTTTTAATGTTTTGATGTCCAACGACGCGAGTTTGCCTTCCAGTTGGCTGGCAAAGCGGCCGAAATGTTCGCTGTTGCTGTGCTTATCCAGCGCCTCTTGTGAACGCCAGCGCTCAAAAAACACGAAGCAGGCAGGATTTTCTTCATCCTGATGCAGTTCATATTGAATGCACCCGACTTCCAGGCGGCTCGGCTCAATAATTTCATGCAGGGTATTGGTCACGTCTTCCAGGTATTCTGGTTTGGCAACCAGACTTGCGACGACACGCACTTCCATACTCATGACTCCTTATTTTTTAATGCCGGACGGCGCGCTTAAGGCAATATCGCCGCCGGCCGGATGACCAGGTTTACTATGGCCCTATCTTGCCGGTGATTTCAACTTTGGATTAACAAACAGATGCATCTGATCAAGTTTACGCTTATCCTTACACCCCGCCATAAATCGCCTGTTTATACGGCTGATGCCTTTAACGCCTTTTCCATTTATGCCGGAGTGTTGTGAAATGACCGCCCAACCGCAAGTTCTGAAGATCCGCCGCCCTGACGACTGGCACATCCATCTGCGTGATGATGACATGCTCAGAACCGTGGTGCCTTACACCAGTGACGTTTTTGGCCGGGCGATTGTCATGCCGAACCTGACGCCCCCCGTCACCTCAGTCGCGCAAGCGATTGCCTACCGTGAACGCATCCTGGCGGCGGTGCCTTCCGGCCATCACTTTACCCCACTGATGACCTGCTACCTGACAGACTCCCTGGCCGCCAGTGAGCTGGTACAAGGGTTTGAGCAAGGGGTCTTTACCGCAGCAAAACTCTATCCTGCGAATGCCACCACCAACTCGTCTCACGGCGTGACTGATGTGCCGGGCATTTACCCTTTATTTGAAGAGATGCAAAGGATTGGGATGCCGCTGCTGATCCACGGTGAGGTCACGCATGCGCACGTTGATATTTTCGACCGCGAAGCGCGTTTTATTGACGAAGTCATGGACCCGATCCGCCGCCATTTCCCGGCCCTGAAGATTGTGTTCGAACATATCACCACGAAAGACGCCGCGGATTACGTCCTGGCGGGTGACCGCTATTTAGGGGCCACCGTAACGCCCCAGCATTTGATGTTCAACCGCAATGACATGCTGGTAGGCGGTATCCGCCCGCATCTGTTCTGCCTGCCGATTTTGAAACGTAATATCCACCAGCAGGCACTGCGCAGTGCCGTTGCCAGCGGCAGCGATCGTTTCTTCCTCGGTACCGACTCCGCGCCCCATACCCGCCACCGCAAAGAATCCAGCTGCGGCTGTGCCGGCTGCTTCAATGCGCCGTTAGCCATGTCAGCTTATGCCACGGTGTTTGACGAGCTGGGCGCACTGGAACACCTGGAAGCCTTCGCCTCGCTGAACGGCCCGCAATTCTACGGCTTGCCGGTCAATGAAGGGTTTATTGAGCTGACCCGGACAGAAGTGGTGCAGGAAGAGGAGATTGCGGTAGCCGGTGAAAGTGTGGTGCCGTTCCTGGCGGGCCAGACCCTGCCCTGGCGCGTGACGCGCGTTTCCTGACCACGCTTTCCGGTTTCCTTTAAAACAGGCTTGCGCCCCTGCACAGCATACTGTATAAATTAACAGTATATTCTGATGTGGGGGTGCACTATGCGTGTTGAACTTACCGTGGATAAAACCAAACCCTTGCCGGCGGGCGCGCTTGAAGCGCTCTCGGGTGAGCTGAGCAAACGCCTCAACCAGCAGTTTACCGATGTGGCCGTACAGGTGCGTTACGCCGGGGCCAATCATCTGTCGGTGCTGGGCGGCGCGAAAACGGACCGGGCGCTGATCGAAGAGATCTTACAAGAAACATGGGAAAGCGCCGACGAGTGGTTCGTCACTGACTTTTAACCCTTTGCTGTTTTTTTGCCGGGCGTCGCTTCCCGGCTTTTTTATATCTCAGGCCAGCCTGTTTTTCTTCCCCGGACCGATATAACATTATGTTACATACTCAGCGTTAACCGCTGTCGCGTGTAACAGGGCCGTTTGTGATGGGTCAACCGGGTCGCCATTTACCGTGCCGCCCCTGCCCCGTTCACGGCCCGTAATCTGTCTGGCTTGTATTCACACAGGAGGTAGGCACATGGCCGCCGAAAAACCGGAAGAGGCAATGACGTTTGGCGAGCTGCTGGAGCTGATACGCGATCAGCAACGTCGGCTGAGCGTGCTGGAGACGGCATTCTCTTATCTGGCTTTCAGTCACGATGATAAATCAGCCCAATTAATGATTCACAGCCTGAAGCTGGAATCGCAGAACCAGAACCGGGATGAAGAGACACAAAAACATTTTGCGCAGTTGGCAGCGCAGTGGGAAAAACGCTTTTCACCGGTTATTACCCCTTCGGCCGAGTAATCTTCAGCCTCTCCGGTTATGCCGGGGAGGTTTCTCCTGATTAATCGCCAAAAACACCGCATCATGTTCATTTATTGCCCATTCGGGCCTCTTTTTAGCCTATTATCAACTTTTACTTCCCAAAAACCTGTCGGCCGTGCTTATACTTAAGTGCTCACTTCATAAAGAGCCGCATTGCTCCTCAGTTAGTCACTCACGTTAGTCACTACCAAAGAAGGGGTCTATATGGACAGAAAAGATGAAGTAATTCAGACACACCCGCTCGTAGGTTGGGATATCAGTACCGTCGATGTTTATGATGCCATGATGATTCGTCTTCATTACCTGTCTTCAACAGACCAATCTCCAGAAGAAGCACATGTTGACAGAACGTTATGGTTAACGACAGATGTGGCGCGGCAACTTGTTTCCATTCTTGAAGCAGGCATCGCAAAGATAGAATCCAATGAATACCTGGATCTGGACCATCGTAAACATTAACGTTATTTATCGCTTGGCCTGAGGCACCCGTTATCCGGGTGCCTTTTGCATTTCTGGCCCCCAACCCTTTTTCTCTGCCGGTGCGGATTGTCAACGCCGGGTCACTCTCTCTATGATGGCAGGGTCTTTTTACCCTGAATCACGAGGAAGCACCTTCCATGGAATATGATCTGATCATTGTCGGCAGCGGTTCAGTTGGCGCAGCGGCAGGCTACTATGCCACCCAGGCCGGCATGAAAGTGCTGATGATTGACAGCGCCATGCCCCCGCACAAAGGCGCGAGCCATCACGGTCAGACGCGCATCATCCGCCATGCGTATGGCGAAGGGGAACGCTATGTCCCGATGGTATTGCGGGCGCAGGCATTATGGGAGCAACTGGCCGACATCAGCGGCCAGCGCCTGTTTCACCCGTGCGGCGTGATTAACCTCGGGTCGGCAGATTCAGCCTTTATGCGCAATGTGCGTCTCAGTGCCGAAACCTACGGGCTGCCGGTTGAGATCCTGGGGCCTGACCAGGTGCAGGCCCGCTGGCCGGAGTTTACCGTGCCGGATAACTTCATCGGCATCTTTGAGCCGGGATCAGGCGTGCTGCAATGTGAACAGGCGATTAGCGAATATATCCGGCTGGCACGCGAAGCCGGATGCGCCCAATTGTTTAACTGCCCGGTCACCGCCCTCACGCCGCTGGAACAAGGGATGCAGGTCACCACGCCGGAAGGGGCGTTCACCGCCCGGAAAGTGGTGATCAGCGCCGGTACCTGGGTGCAGGCGTTGCTGCCCTCCCTGCCGATACAGCCATTGCGTAAAGTCTTCTCCTGGCATCAGGCCGATGGCCGCTACAGTGAGGAAAATCATTTCCCGGCCTTTACGGTCGAAATGGCCGAGGGCGACCACTATTACGGCTTCCCGGCGGGTAAAGAGGGTCTGAAGCTCGGCAAACACCAGGGCGGCCAGCCGATTTCGGCACCGGAACAGCGTAAACCGTTCGGCAGCATTGCCGAGGACGGCACGGAAGTCTTCCGCTTCCTGCGGCGTTTTTTGCCGGGGGTTGGGGTTTGTCTGCATGGGGAAGCCTGCACCTATGACATGACGCCTGATGAAGACTTTATCATTGATACCCTGCCCGGCTGCCCGCAGGCGATGGTTATCGCCGGGTTGAGCGGGCATGGGTTTAAATTTGCCAGTGTACTGGGTGAAATTGCCGCGCTGTATGCGGATGACCAGCCCCTTCCCTATGATCTTACGCCGTTTAGCCTGTCCCGTTTCGCCTGACTGAACAGCCGCTGCCCCGGTGGCGGCGGCTTTAAATAATAATCAGGACAAATCTTTTATTATTAAATATAGAACCCGCCCATATATTCGGAAATTGTATTCTGTTGACCCTGCTTTTTCAGAATTGACGCCTCTTCTGGATGTGATTAATTTGCCCGGTTATTAAAAAGGAAATTTAACCCATCCCCGAGGAGAGCGGCAAATGCGGATCATGATAATTGACAGTTGTGTCTTTACCCTATTGGGCACCTGCTGCTTTTTGGAAAAATACCCTACTGTCATTACGGAACATGCCACAGCCATTGACCTCGCGCTGCCGCTGATTGAGGATTTCCATCCGGATCTGGTGTTGATTAACATGACGCATTATTGTCGCCGCGGCGGCGAGTTTCCCCAGCTCGTTGATTTCTTTCTCGCCTGCGGTGATGCCCATGTTTATATTTATGTTGATGCGCCTTACCCCACGGCGATCGAACCTATTACGCTGTCCGGCCGGGTCTCTTTGATGAATAAACAGTGTCTGCTGCCCTTACTGCACCAGATAGGTGATGTTTGCCAGCCCCCGGCCTTCTTTAAGCGCAACGGCAGAGGCTACCTCTACAGCCGCCAGGAGTTAGCGGTGATTTCCCTCTGGATGGCGCAACAGACGAACAATGATATTGCGCGGCAACTGGGCATCTGCGGGCGGACGGTCTATGTGCATAAACGCCAGGCCATCCGTAAGCTGGCAGTGCGTAACCGGCTGGAATTCTGTTTTCTCTACCCGGTTATTAAGCATGTCATCTACCCGCCTTTTTTCTTCCCGGAACGGGACAGGATCATAGCCGAATTGCATCACGCCTTATAATTTCTCCTTTCTGTGCCTTTCCCCCTTGTTTACCTGAGTGCCTGCCGGGTCTCCCCCGGCATCGCCCGTGCATCTGCCCCGGCTCACCTGCCTCTTTTTTTCACCCCGTTATCCTGTTTTGCTCTTTCCTTTTTCACGTGGCGGAAATTAATTTGCCGCTGTTCTGAGATATGCCCATTTATACTGACAAACCCTGACAATTATTGACAATACCTGTCCCGCCCTGGGTATTTACGTTATCCCTCATTCACGTTATTTCGCCGAAGCCACTGAATAAGATAACCATGACTAAATCAAAATTTATGAAAGAAATTTCAAATTGATTACAAATAAAAAATAACCGTTGATTTTGTAAAATCAGATGTCTATTTTTTAAAAACTCGTTACCGTCCGGTAAAGGTTTCAAAATGCATTTCAAAAACGATACGCAGGCTTTCGGCCATACCAGTGTGCTGATCCATTGGCTGGCCGCGCTGGTCATTTACGGCATGTTTGCCCTCGGCTTATGGATGGTGACCCTGGGCTATTACGACGTCTGGTATCACCGGGCGCCGGAGCTGCATAAAAGTATCGGGGTGCTGCTCGCCGCCCTGATCCTGTTCCGTATTGTCTGGCGGTTTGTCTCCCCGCCGCCCCTGCCACTCAGTACCTACAGCGCAGCCACCCGCATCGCGGCGACCACGGCGCATTTGCTGCTGCTGGCGGGCCTGATCGGCATCCTGGTCACCGGCTACCTGATTGCCACCGCAGAAGGCCAGCCCATCAGCGTCTTCGGCTGGTTTGGCGTACCGGCCCTGGTGACCCTCGGCCCGGCGCAGACTGACCTGGCCGGTGACCTGCACCTCTGGCTGGCCTGGGGCGTGGTGGTGCTCTCGGTATTGCACGCGCTGGCCGCCCTGAAACACCACTTTATCGACGGCGATGTCACCCTTAAACGGATGCTGGGTCGCCGCTCATCTTAAGACTCACCTACTGGTAACATGGAGATTGCTATGCTGACGATGACTCCGCGACTGAAAAAGCGCGCCCTGGGCCTGACACTGGCCTCATTACTGCTGAGCACCGGAAGTGCGGTGGCCGCTGATTATAAAATTGACAAAGAAGGCCAGCACGCCTTCCTGCAGTTTCGCATCAAACACTTAGGTTACAGCTGGATCTACGGCAGCTTTAAAGATTTTGACGGCACCTTTACCTATGACGAGCAAAACCCTGCGTCAGACAAAGTCAACGTCACCATCAACACCAACAGCCTCGATACCAACCATGCCGAGCGTGACAAACACCTGCGCAGCCCTGATTTCCTGAATACCGGTAAATATCCGCAGGCGACGTTCGTCTCCACCAAGGTGGAAAAAGACGGGGATGAACTGAAAATCACCGGTAACTTTACGCTGAACGGCGTGACCAAGCCGCTGACGCTGGAAGCGAAGCTGATGGGCCAGGGTGATGACCCGTGGGGCGCCTACCGTGCCGGGTTTGAGGCAGAAGGCGAGTTTGCGCTGAAGGATTACAACATCAACACCAAACTTGGGCCTGCCTCGCAGAATGTGCAGCTGATTATCTCGCTGGAAGGGGTACGGCCGAAATAAGGCCGGCCGGGCAGTGTGATGTATAAAAAAAGGTCACCTCAGGTGACCTTTTTTACTGCGTGTTTCTTACCGTGCGCCGCCTATCAGCATCAGGCTTCGTTGTCTGGTGCCGGGATCTGCAAGCGGGGGCGCAACAGGCCTTTAGACTTGTTGAAGATTTTATTGCCGTTTTCACGGCCGGCGCGGCGGGCGCGTTGCTCTTCCGGCGGCAGTTTCAGCTCTTCCTGGCACAGGGCGCTGCAACAGCCTTCGTAAGCCGCCGCACAACGCGGGCACTGGATAAACAGCAGGTGGCAGCCATCGTTTTTACAGTTGGTGTGGCTGTCACACGGCTCACCACACTGGTGGCACTGGGCGATCACATCGTCGGAGATGCGCTCCCCCATCCGCTCATCAAACACAAAGTTTTTGCCGATGAATTTCAGCGGCAGGCCTTGCTCACGCGCCCGGCGGGTGTATTCAATGATGCCGCCCTCAACGTGATAGATGTTTTTAAAGCCGTGGTGCAGCATGTAGGCGCTGGCCTTTTCACAACGGATGCCGCCGGTGCAGTACATCACGATGTTTTTGTCTTTCTGATCCTGCAGCATTTCGACTGCCATCGGCAACTGCTCGCGGAAGGTGTCTGACGGCACCTCAAGCGCGTTTTCAAAGTGCCCGACTTCATACTCATAATGGTTGCGCATGTCGACAAACAGCGTATCAGGATCGTCAATCATCTGGTTGACCTGATCGGCTTTCAGGTACTCACCCACCTGGGACGGGTCGAAGCTTTCATCCTCGATGCCGTCAGCCACAATGCGCTCACGCACTTTCATGCGCAGCACCCAGAACGACTTGCCGTCATCTTCCAGCGCAATGTTCAGGCGCACCTGATCCAGCGCCGGGTGGCTGGCAAACAGCGCCTGTTTGAATGCCTCAAAACGGCTTTGCGGCACGCTTATCTGGGCATTAATCCCCTCTTTTGCCACATAGACGCGGCCAAAGACCTGCTCAGCCTTAAACGCCAGATACAGGGCGTCACGGAAGGCTTTCGGGTCGTCAAGGGTAAAATATTTGTAGAAAGAGACAGTGGTACGCGGCTCGGTTTCGGCCAGCATACGTGCCTTCAGTTCTTCGTTGGAAATTTGGTTGTGTAACACTGGCATGGTGTACGTTCCTGGGGGTAATCAAGTCTCAACAAAACGGCGTTTGCGCCGCAGCGGGCGTAAACGGGGGCGTATGATACATGATAGTTTTTTCCAAAACATCACCATAACCAATGAATAGTGGCTTTTCCGCCCCCGGCTCCACTGGAAACAATTTGTTGCCGACCCGCAGGTTGACGTCAGGCAGAAAAGGGATAAGCCTTAAGAGTGAGACAATTAAAACACGTATCTCCGGTGGGGGGCCGCCGGCCATACGGCACCCCTTTCCCTTTCATTGACAAGCGAGGTCTTCATGAGTCAGCTGTTTACCCCTTTTCACCTGGGTTCCTTGACACTGCCAAACCGTATCGTCATCGCCCCGATGTGCCAATACTCCTCCGATGACGGCAAAGCCACGTCCTGGCACACCATCCATCTCGGCCATCTAGCGCTTTCCGGTGCCGGTCTGCTGATTGTTGAGGCCACGGCGGTGGAAGCGGTGGGCCGCATCACGCAACAGGATCTCGGCCTGTGGGACGACGACACTGAACAGGCGCTTTCCGGCGTCGTTAAGGCGATCCGCGAAAACAGCGCGATCCCGCTCGGCATCCAGCTTGGCCATGCCGGGCGCAAAGCCTCCTGTAAGCGCCCGTGGGAAGGCGGCAGCTCTATTCCTGACGGCCAGCCGGGCGGCTGGAAAACCATCGCCCCGTCGGCAATCCCCTATAACCCGGAACAGGATGAAACGCCGGAAGCGATGACGCAGGCGCGCATCGATGAACTGAAACAGGCCTATGTGGCGGCGGCCAAACGTGCTGACCGGCTGGGCTTTGACCTGCTGGAGCTGCACGCCGCTCATGGCTACCTGTTGCACCAGTTCCTTTCCCCGCTCTCCAACCAGCGTACCGACCAGTACGGCGGCTCGTTGCAGAACCGGATGCGGCTGGTGCTGGAGGTGTATCAGGCGCTGCGCGAGGCATTCCCGGCGGAAAAACCGATCGGCATGCGTATTTCAGCCACAGACTGGGTGGAAGAAGGCGGCTGGGATATCGAACAGTCGGTGGCGCTGGCGAAAGCGCTGGACGAGCTGGGTTGCAGCTACATCCACGTCTCCAGCGGTGGGAACGCCAGGGAGCAGAAAATCAGCATCAGCCCTAACTATCAGGTGCCGTTTGCCGATCAAATCCGTCAGAACGTGAAGATGCCGGTCATCGCGGTCGGCCTCATCACCGAACCGGAACAGGCGGACGCCATTGTGGCGACCGGCCAGGCGGATCTGGTGGCCCTGGCGCGCGGGATGCTGTATGACCCACGCTGGCCGTGGCATGCGGCTGCTAAACTGGGCGAGAAAGCCATCGCGCCCGATCAGTACAAGCGCTCGGAACCCCATGCGCTGAAAGGGTTGTTCAACGATAAGTAACCCCTGCGAGGCGGGCCGCCCGGCCCGCCATCTTTGCGCTGACCCACATTATGCTGAAAATCACCCCAATCTGACGTGGTTTTGTACACGACTCTAACAAAATGAACCTTTTATGCGGTGAATTTTCACCTATGCTGCTAATAATGGCACAATAGCCAACAATGTAGCGGCTGAATACATAGGGTTCATCCCTGCCATACTGCGTTTCTGACCCGCCACCGGCAGCTTTAGGCATGGAGCTTCTGCCGCGCTGACAGGGACGTATTGTCCAGAGCATGATTGTTACGTCGTAACAAAATAAAGCAGAGAAATTATGACGCACCTTCCTACCTTTAACCGTTCTCTTTTGCACCCGCGATACTGGCTGACCTGGCTGGGCATCGGCCTGTTATATGTGCTGGTGCTGCTGCCCTACCCGGTGATTTACTGGCTGGGTACCCGCCTGGGCCGCTTCTCAATGCGGTTCCTTAAACGCCGGGTGCATATCGCGCAGCGTAATCTGGCGCTCTGTTTCCCGGAGATGCCGGCCGCCGAACGGGATGTCCTGGTGCGCAAAAACTTTGAATCCGTCGGCATGGGGCTGTTTGAAACCGGCATGGCCTGGTTCTGGCCGGATTGGCGGGTACACCGCTGGTTTGCCGTGAGCGGTGAAGAAAACATTGCCATGGCGAAGGCCAAAAAACAGGGCGTGCTGCTGGTCGGCCTCCATTTCCTGACGCTGGAACTGGGCGCGCGCATTTTTGGCCTCTACAACCCCGGTATCGGCGTTTATCGCCCGCATGACAATAAACTGATGGACTGGATCCAGACCTGGGGCCGCACGCGCTCCAATAAAACCATGCTGGACCGCAAAGATCTGAAAGGTATGATCCGTTGCCTGAAGCAGGGTGACATCATCTGGTATGCGCCGGATCATGACTACGGCCCGCGTGCCAGCGTGTTTGCGCCGCTGTTTGCGGTGCCGGACGCCGCCACCACCACCGGCACCTATCTGCTGGCGCGGATGGCCAAACCGGCGATTATTCCGTTTGTGCCGCGCCGCCTGCCGGATGGCCGCGGCTATGAGCTGGTGATCCTGCCTGATGTCGAGGATATGCCGCTGGACAGTGAGCTGGCCGCGGCCACGCGCATGAACCAGGTGGTCGAAGAGGCGATCATGATGGCCCCTGACCAATATATGTGGCTGCACCGCCGTTTCAAAACCCGCCCGGAAGGGCAGCCTTCGCTGTATTAAGGCGGCGGCACACCCGTTACTTTCACCCCGGAGGGCGCCGCCCTCCCTGTTAAAGCGGAGATCGCGATGTATATCATCAGCCTGACCTACACCCAGCCTCTGGACACCGTAGACACTCACCTTGAAGGCCATCTGGCCTGGCTCGACCAGTATTTCCGTCAGGGCACGTTCCTGGCTGCCGGCCGCAAAGATCCGCGTAACGGCGGCGTCATCCTGGCGCAGGGCGTGTCGCGTGATGAACTGGACCGTATTCTGGGGGAAGACCCGTTCCAGGCGGTTGCCCGTTATGAGGTCACTGCCGTTGAAGTCACCCTGACCAACGCCCAACTGGCCTGCCTGAAAGGCGTGTAATATTTTTCCGGACTGCGGCTTGTCCGGTCTGCTGCCGGTGGGTGCCCGTGCCCTGCCGGCCATCTCCCCCCTTGTTTCACGCCCTGTTCTCTTTCGCTGCCCCTTTCCTTTTGCCCAGCTGGTTGATAATACAGCGGTTGCGGCGCATACTTAACGCGCTAACTGTCTGCTTTTCATGCTCTGCCCTCCCAGGCGCGCCTGCGTTTTCTCTTCTGCTCAGGTGACACCGGCGGCAGTGCGGTGTTTACCCCTGACCGCAGGATATTACCCCGCTGTGCAGAATACGCTTCCCGCTGCTCTCCCCATTAACTGGAAACGCAACCTGGCGGTTGCCTGGCTCGGCTGCTTCCTGACCGGCGTGGCCTTCAGCCTGATTATGCCTTTCCTGCCGCTGTACATCGAAACGCTCGGCGTCACCGGCCACGAAGCGGTAAATATGTGGTCGGGGCTGGTGTTCAGCATCACCTTTCTGTTTTCCGCCGTGGCCTCGCCGTTCTGGGGCGGCCTGGCTGACCGCAAAGGGCGCAAACTGATGCTGCTGCGCTCAGCGCTGGGCATGGCCGTGGTGATGGTGCTGATGGGGCTGGCGCACACCATCTGGCAATTGCTGGCACTGCGGGCGGTGCTGGGGCTGCTGGGCGGCTTTGTGCCGAATGCCAATGCGCTGATCGCCACCCAGGTGCCGCGCAACCGAAGCGGCTGGGCGCTCGGCACCCTCTCTACCGGCGCGGTCAGCGGCGCGCTGATTGGGCCACTGATTGGCGGGTTGCTGGCTGACCGCTATGGCCTGCGCCCGGTGTTCTTTATTACCGCGCTGGTGCTGTTTGTCTGCTTTGTCTTCACGCTGTTCCTGATCAAAGAGCAGTTTGTGCCGGTGTCGAAGAAAGAGATGCTCACAGGCCGCCAGGTGCTTGCCTCGCTGAAAAACCCGAAGCTGGTGCTCTGCCTGTTCGTCACCACGCTGATCATCCAGGTGGCGACCGGCTCCATTGCGCCTATCCTGACGCTGTACGTGCGTGAACTGGCCGGCGATACGCAGAACCTGGCCTTTATCAGCGGCATGATCGCCTCCGTACCGGGCGTGGCAGCCCTGATTAGCGCGCCCCGGCTGGGCAAACTGGGGGATCGCATCGGCCCGGAACGCATCCTGATTACCATGATGGCGCTGTCGGTGGTGATTTTGATCCCGATGGCATTTGTGCAGAACCCGGTACAGCTCGGCATTTTACGGTTTTTGCTCGGCGCGGCGGATGGTGCCCTGCTGCCGGCAGTGCAGACGCTGCTTATCTACAACAGCACCCAGCAGGTGGCCGGGCGGGTGTTCAGTTATAACCAGTCATTCCGCGATATCGGCAATGTTACCGGCCCGCTGCTGGGTGCGGCGGTCTCTGCCGGTTATGGGTTCCGCGCCGTGTTTGGCGTAACGGCCTGTGTAGTGTTGTTCAATGCGGTTTACTCTTACTGGTGCCTGCAACGCGCCCCGAAACGGGCCTTGCTGAAATAACCGGCAGCGCATCCCGAGCGCCCCGGAAGGTTCGTGCTGCCCGTGCGTCTGCGCCCTATGTTATTGATTAAATTTCACCTGATAAAATAGCGTAAGATCAGTGATGTCCCCGTTGCAGGCAGCATAAAAAATTTTATTCGTATTCCCTGCGCCAAAAACTTGCATCCTCCGCCTCACCGGCAACACTTAACCGGTACCCCTGTTTACTGCGCTGACACGGCGCAACCGTGTCATTGAAGGAGGCCAACAATGAGCATGTATGCAACCCTGGAAGAAGCCATTGAAATTGCGCGCGAAGAGTACCTGGAAGCGCTCGCAGATGACTACGCGGATGATGAGATCCCTTCGCCGCAGCAGTTTAACCTGCAAAAATATGTGCTGCAGGATGGCGACATTATGTGGCAGGCAGAATTTTTCCTGGATGAAGGCGATGCGATAGAGGGCCTGCCGTTCCGCAGCGGCGCGGCGGCGCAAGCCATCTATGAAGACGATTTCGATGAAACTGAATTGCGTCTGGAGTGGCTGGAAGAGAACACCCTGCATGAGTGGGATGAAGGCGAATTCCAGCTCGACCCGCCGCTGGATACCGAAGAGGGCAAAACTGCGGCCGATGAGTGGGATGAGCGGTGAGTGAGGCAGCCGTCCGGGTGCGGCGCGCCCAGGCAGAGGATTACCCGCAGATTCTGGCGTTACAGCACGCCAACGTGCGCGATAACCTCAGCCCGGCAGAGCGCCGCCAGGGGTTTATTGTGTCTGCCCTGGATAACGCGCAACTGACGCGCATCAACCAGGCACTGGGCGTGCTGGTGGCCGTGCAGGATGAGCGGGTAATTGGTTTCGTCTGCCTCTCCCCCACCCACTTCACCCCGCGCCCCCCGGTGGTGGACACCCTGTTGCAGGTGAAGAACCGGCACTATTTCCGCAATAAACCGATGTCCACCCAGCGGCTGTTCCTGTATGGCCCGGTGTGTGTGGATCACGGCTGGCGTGGGAAAGGGGTGTTAAAGCAACTCTACCAGGGGGTGCAAACCTTTACCCGTGACCGCTATGACAGCGGCATTGCGTTTATCGACAACAGCAACCCGCACTCACTGGCCGCGCATGTGGATGGGCTGGGCATGACGGATATCGCCGGGTTTACCTGCAACAACCGCGGCTATCAGATGGTGGCCTTTGCAGCCGGGTAATCCCCGGCATGCTTATTCGTAGGGGCCGTGGCGGGCGTCGATCGGCAGCATAAAGGTATCCACGATCATCGACAGCGGCACATCAATCACCGTAACGTAGCGCCATGCACTGTCACGCAGATCCCATTGTACGCCGGGGTAGTACTGATTACCGTGCCCCTGCCCCGGCATTGTCCGGCTGATGATGCTGCCGCACCCGCTCAGCGTGGCCGCCAGCACCCCCATCATGATGATCCGTAACACCTTGCTCTGCACCACACCCTTACCTTTCGTCGTCTGCTGCGCGGGGTGCGCAGGCTATGAGATTGTATGCCTTAGCATAGCATGTCACCCGCACGCCCGGCGCAGGCGGGAAAGTTAAGAGTATGTAAAGTCAGGCGCGCGGCAACCCGCGCATAAATTGCAGGCTGGCCAGGAAGCACAGGGTATAGCCAAACAACTCCACCCCCTCCTCCACCACATTTTTGGCGGTACGGTCATAACCGTCCAGCAACACATGCGACCAAATCACATGCATGCCAATCAGCCGGGAGAACAGCAGGATACAGAGCAGGCCGCAGAGCATCATGCCGTAGCTGCGCGCACGGACAAAACAGGCCAGCCCGGCCAGGGTGGAGCGCAGGTGGGTAGCCGCCGCGATCAGGCACGCCAGGGTAACGGCCACGGCCACATAGACCCAGCAGCCATGTTTGATAAGATCAAACACGGCATCCAGTTCACGGATCAGCATCGTGGTCAGGAACCCCCCAAGCAGCACAAAGCCATAACGCCATGCCGGATAACGCCGCGCCAGCAGGAAGAAAACCAGCGCCGTGCCGGCCAGCAGCCCTTCCTGGGCGATCTCGGTCATGGAGATCTCTTTGACAAAGTTATGCAGCCAGATGACATCCACAAACAACAACGATGAGAAAAGCGCGA
Organism: Chimaeribacter arupi; assembly: GCF_002858805.1. Lineage (GTDB taxonomy): Bacteria > Pseudomonadota > Gammaproteobacteria > Enterobacterales > Enterobacteriaceae > Chimaeribacter > Chimaeribacter arupi. The sequence continues at coordinate 194,530 of NZ_PJZI01000003.1, read as the reverse complement.
TAACCACAGCACACAGCACAAAGTGCCGGAGTGCGCGGAGAATGGTGTAAAAATCAGAAGACATAGTATTACTCTTATAATTATTAACAGCGTAAGTATTGACGGCGTGCATAGTAGTCAGGTTAAACCGGGTATTTTAGGCATTTGGTGCCGATCGCCCGGTAACAGACCATAAAAAAAGCGGAATGCTCACGCATTCCGCTTTTCATGAGACCTTTCAGGCCATCAGTTCGCGTTGGGGAACGCCAGCTCATTGCGCGGCAGGGTGCGATAATAATCGCGCCACTGCTGGCTGTGCTCCGGGTGGCTCCAGACTTCACTGTGCAGCCGCGCCATCAGCACCGGATCACTCAGCAGCAGCAGACGCTCTGCTTTGTTCAGCCGGGCCGGGCCGACCTGCAACGCCTGGCTCAGGCGCTCACTGCGCCAGTGCTCAATGGCCGCGCGGGTATGGTGACGTGAGGTCGCCATTGCCGTGGCCAGTGCGTTGAAGGAAGGATCGACCACGGCATGCATAAAGCCGTTTTCCAGCGCCCGCGTACGGTTCAGCGACAGGTACTCGTCGGTCGCCACCAGTTCACGCGGCGGGTTGTACTCCTCCGGGATCAGGAACAGCTTAGCACGCTTGCTTTTCAGGCCCAGGGTCGCCCGACTCGACAGCACCGACACAATCGGCGACAGGATCAGGGAGAAGACAATCGGTGCCAGCCACCAGAGGAAACGCAGGTCCAGCCAGGCCATGCCGCCCGCCCATACCAGGCCCAGCAGCATCTGCGAACCGTGACGGCGGAAGGACTCACCCCACGGGGTGTCATCGTCATCACGCTGCGGCGAGTTCCAGACCACTTCCCAGCCCAGGAAGGCGCTGACCACGAACACCGTGTGGAACAGCATCCGCACCGGTGCCAGCAGCACCGAGAACAGCATTTCCATCAGCATGGAAATAAACAGCCGGAAGGCCCCGCCGTACTCCTTCGCCCCTTTCGCCCAGATCAGCACCACACTGAGCAGTTTCGGCAGGAACAGCAGCACCAGCGTGGTGGAGAACAGCGCAATCGCCAGCTCAGGACGCCACTGCGGCCACACCGGGAACAGCTGGCGCGGCTGGAGGAAGTATTGCGGCTCCATCAGCGTATGCACCACCTGCAAGGCCGTGGAGAGCGCCAGGAACATAAACCAGAGCGGTGCCGACAGGTAGGACATCACGCCGGTCAGGAACACCGCACGGTGCACCGGGTGCATGCCTTTCACCAGGAACAGGCGGAAGTTCATCAGGTTACCGTGGCACCAGCGACGGTCACGCTTCAGCTCATCCAGCAGGTTCGGCGGCAGCTCCTCGTAACTTCCCGGCAGGTCATAGGCGATCCAGACGCCCCAGCCCGCCCGGCGCATCAATGCCGCCTCGACGAAGTCGTGGGAAAGGATGGAACCGGCAAACGAGCCTTCGCCCGGCAACGGTGCCAGCGCACAGTGCTCAATAAACGGCTTCACGCGGATGATGGCGTTGTGGCCCCAGTAGTGCGACTCGCCCAGCTGCCAGAAGTGCAGACCGGCGGTAAACAGCGGCCCGTACACCCGGGTGGCAAACTGTTGCAGGCGCGCATAGAGGGTATCCATGCCGGACGCTTTCGGCGAAGACTGAATGATCCCGGCGTGCGGGTTGGCATTCATCAGGCGCACCAGGCCGGTAAGGCACTCACCGCTCATTACGCTGTCCGCATCCAGGATCACCATGTAGCTGTAATCCCCGCCCCAGCGGCGGCACCAGTCATCGATGTTGCCGCTTTTGCGTTTCACCCGGCGGCGGCGGCGGCGATAGAAGATCTTGCCGTGGCCATCCACCTCGTTGCACAGCTCCAGCCACGCCTTCTGTTCTGCCACGCAGATGTCCGGGTCGTAACTGTCGCTCAGCACGTAGATGTCAAAGTGCTCGAGGTCACCGGTACGTTTGACCGACTCATAGGTCGCGCGCAGCCCGGCGAAGACGCGTTCCACGTCCTCGTTACAGATAGGCATGATAAGCGCGGTACGCTGGGCCGGGTCGAGCGGCTCGGTGCCGGTGCTGGAGGCAGAGATACTGTATTTATCCTTGCCGATCAGCAACTGCAAAAAGCCCATCAGCGCGGTCCAGAAACCGGCCGAGACCCAACAGAAGAGAATGGCGAACAGCACCAGGATGCCGGTCTGCAACACATAGGGCAGCAGTTGCAGCACCGATTGCATCAGGTCCTGGTTGAAGATCTCCATCGGGTCGATCAGCGCCCAGCCCTGATAAGGCAGGATGGTTTTCATGTACCAGGTGGCGATGCCGGTCTGCACCAGCATCAGGAACAGCAGGATGTAGCGGCGCAGTGAACCGACCACACGCCAGCGCTTTTCCGATTCCGCCATCTCCTGGGAAATCGGCTCTTTCGGCATGGCGCTGCGGCCCAGCAGGGAGTCCCAGAACCGTGCCAGCGGGTTGGTACGCCAGGCTTCCGGGAACATGCTGGAACGCCGGATAGGCGGCATCGCCTTCAGCGTGGTGCGCCCTTCTGCATCCTCACCCAGCAGATCGTGTTGGGCAGAGACGCCCGGCCAGGCGTGTTGCAGCCGGGTTTTGACCGAGGCCAGCGGCGCGTCGTCCGCCGGGGCGGCAGCCTCTGCCCCCGCCAGCTGGTGGTGCAGATCGGTAAAGGCCACCTCGCTGCCGGCCGGCAGGCGGCCGGTCAGCGTGCCCTTCTCCTGGTCGGAGAGGGGCAGTGCCTCAATATAATCGTGGGGTAACGGCGTTGACTTATTCATTGGCAGGCAGCTGATAGCTCCAGGTTTCACTCAACGGTTTGTCACCATTAACCAGCGCGGCGCGCATCTCGACCGGTTTCTTCGGATCCTTGACCTTGACGCGCAAGGTGAGACGCCAGCCTTTGGTGACCGGATTGTAACGGACGCTGTTTTCTACCATGTCCGCATTGTCATTCACACTGACCTGTGAGGCGACCGGGGTATCGTCTTTCAGTGCTTTCAGCACCGGGCCGACGAAATCCACCAGCAGCGCGGTGCTGCCGTCCGGCTCACGGATCAGGTTAGACTGTTTCACGTCGCCCGCGGAACGCAGGGTCTGCTTGACGTAAGCCAGATCCGGCGAATGCAGCTTCTCTTCCTCACGGGTGAAGTGCAGGCGGTAGTTCAGATCCAGCGGCTGGCCGGCATCCGGCAGTTTTTCCGGTGACCAGTACGCCACGATGTTGTCGTTGGTTTCATCCGCTGTCGGGATCTCCACCAGCTCGACCCGGCCTTTGCCCCAGTCACCGCGGGTTTCCACCCAGCCGCTCGGGCGCAGGTCATAGCGGTCGTCCAGATCTTCATACTGCGCGAAATCACGGCCGCGTTGCAGCAGGCCGAACCCTTTCGGGTTCTCAATGGTATAGGTGCTGACGGACAAATGGCGCGGGTTGTTCAGCGGGCGCCAGATCCATTCGCCGTTGCCGGCATGGATAGAGAGGCCGTTTGAGTCATGCAGCGCCTGGCGGTAGTTCATGGTCGGCGAAGGCTGGTTCGGCCCGAACAGGAACATACTGGTCAGCGGGGCGATGCCCAGCTTGCCCACTTTGTCACGCAGGTAGACTTTGGCCTGCACGTCAACGGTGGTTTCACGCCCTGGGTAGAGGTCAAAACGGTAGGCACCGGCGGCGCGCGGGGAGTCCAGCAGCGCATAGATAACCAGGTGTTTCTCATCCGGGTTCGGGCGCTCAATCCAGAACTCGCGGAAACGCGGGAACTCTTCGCCGGAAGCGAGTGCGGTATCAATTGCCAGGCCGCGGGCAGAGAGGCCGTACACCTGGTCTTTACCGATGACGCGGAAGTAGCTCGCGCCCAGCACGCTCATGATTTCGTCATTCTTGTCCGCTTTATTCAGCGGATAGAGCACTTTAAACCCGGCAAAGCCGAGGTTTTTCACGGCGTCGGCATCGTGCTTGACGTTACCGAAGTTAAAGTAGTCCGGGCTGTATTTGATCTCACTCGCCTTGTTGGCGGTGATTTCGTTGATTTTGACCGGGTATTCGAAGTACATGCCCTGGTGGTAGAACTCCAGCTTGAACGGTGTGTTCAGCTTGTTCCAATAGGCTTTGTCATGGTTGAACTGGATCTGCTGGTAGTCCGCAAATTTCATTTCGCGGAACTGGGAGGGGAGATTGCTCTTTGGAGCCTCAAATCCCTTACCTGCCAACTCCTTAGCTTGTTGGGCGACATCATCAATAGAGAACGCCCATGCCGGTGCTGCGCTTAACGTCATCATTACAGCGGCACTCAACACGCAAATTTTTGCCACACGCGGCCCCTTGGCTACATTTTTAACTCGCACAACCCCCCCTTTCGAGTGCTGAAATCATTCGAAATCCATATTAAAGGATTATTTGGCTATCCGACAACATGATAAATGGATGGTTCCTCTCTGTGGGTCACTGTTTAATCAGATGACCGGGATCAAGGGTAGCAACAGAGAGATTAAACGGCTATGGAAAATTGCCGGACGCTATAGTAGGGTTTTTCTCCCGCGATTTAAGCCAAACGCTTTGAGAGTAACCCGAATCGCCCGGATTTATGAAACGCGCTAAAATAAGCGCCAGGACCAAAAGTAAAAAACCTGGAAACTTATGACAAAAAAAACAGTATCACGGGAATACTTTCTCGATTCAATCCGGGCCTATTTGATGTTGCTCGGCATTCCGTTCCATCTTTCTTTGATCTACTCCAGCCATCAATGGGCGGTCAACAGCCAGACCTCCTCTGCCCTGCTCACCGTGCTGAATGACGTGATCCACGCCTTCCGTATGCAGGTGTTCTTCGTTATCTCCGGCTACTTTTCCTATATGCTGTATGAGCGCTATGAGCCGCAGCGCTGGCTGAAGGTGCGGCTCGAGCGGGTGGCGATTCCGATGCTCTCGGCCGTGGTGCTGATCACCTTGCCGCAATTCCTGATGCTGAAGAATTTCACCAACCGGATTCAGGGCTGGGCGGCCTTTACCTTGTATGAAAAAATAAATGTCACGATCTGGGAATTAGTTTCACATCTCTGGTTTTTGTTAACATTAATTATTCTGACCTGCCTGGGCTTCGCTATTTTCCGCAAATTGAAAACAATTCAGACGAATCGTATTCCTTTTCCGGCTAATCATTTTCAGAGCTTAGGAAAACTCTTATTTTATTTCCTGTTGTTCAGCCTGGGCTACGCGGTAATTCAGCGCGGGATCCTTATTGCCTCACCTGAGCTGTTATTTAACAGCGTATTTAATTTTGTGGTGATGGAATCGCTGTTTTATCTGCCGTTCTTTATTCTGGGGGCACTGGCGTTTAAATATGCAGGGCTGAAGGCCATGCTGCTCCGGCCTTCGCCGCTGGCGCTGCTGCTGGCCCCGCTGCTGTTTGCTGCCTATATCGCCAATCAGCATCTCAATGATACGGCTCACTTCTCCCCGGAGATTGACACGCTGATTACCGGCACGCTGGGCATCGTGATGGTCAATCTGGTGTTCTCCTTCGGCCACCGGTTGCTCAACAGCCACTCGCCGCGTATTACCTATCTGGTTAATGCGTCGCTATTTATCTATCTGGTGCACCACCCGCTGACGCTGATATATGGGGCCTTTGTCACTCCGCGGATTGAGAATAATCTGGTGGGGTTTGCGCTGGGGCTGATATTTGTTTTCGGGCTGGCGTTCCTGCTGTATGAAGTGCATCAACGTATTCCGCTACTGCGTTTCCTGTTCTCCGGCAAATCACAAAAACCGGTGGTGGCCCCCTCTTCCCAGTGATCTCCCCACAGCAAAACGCCCGCCCCGGTCACCGGGGCGGGCGTTCTGTTATCAGACCGTCTGCAATTGCGCTTAAGGCTGGGTGGTATCGATGGTCGGCACCACGGACATCCCGACTTTCAGGCGCTGTACCTGCGGCTGGTTGCCCTCCAGCACAATCTTCACGGCCAGACGCTGGGCGACTTTGGTGAAGTTACCGGTGGCGTTATCCGCTGCAATCGGTGAGAAGGTGGCACCGGTCGCCGGTGCAATGCTCTCCACATGGCCATGCAGCTCCACATCCGGCAGCGCGTCCACCCGCAGGCTGACCGGCTGGTCCGGCACCACGCTGCCCAGCTGGGTTTCCAGGTAGTTCGCCACAATATAGGCGTGCTGCAACGGCACCACCGCCAGCACGCGGGTTCCGGCGCTGACATACGCCCCCACGCGCAGCGAACGCTGGCCGACTGTCCCGGCCACCGGGGCGGTGATGCGGGTATAGGAGAGGTTCAGTTTTGCCTGCTCAAGGTCGGCCGTGGCGGCGTCAATCGCGGCCAGCGCTTCGGCGCGCTCCGCCTTCAGCACATCCACTTCCTGTTGGGCGGCTTCCAGTGCGGCCACGTTGCTCTGGTGCGCAGCGGCTTTCTCGCGGTAGGTCGCGTCTGACTCATCACGCTGGTCGGCGGTGCCGGAGCCTTGCTGTAACAGACGACGATAACGGTCTGCACTCTGACGCGCGTAATTCATCCCGGCTGAACTGGAGCTCAGCGCGGCCTGCGCCTGGATGATCACCTGTTGCTGTTTAACCAGCTGCGCATCCAGGCTTTTCAGCTGTGCCTGTTTGCTCTCCAGCGTTGCCCGGGCGGTATTGAGTGCATTGAGGTAATCCCGGTCATCAATCCGGGCCAGCAGTTGCCCGGCCTTGACCTGCTGGTTGTCTTCCACCAGCACCTCGGCGATATGCCCGGAGATGCGCGGGGCCACCAGCGTGTAATCCGCGGTGACGTAGGCATCATTGGTGGTTTCATGGCCATGGCCGGCCATCCGCCAGACCGCGAAGCCGGCCAGCAGGGCAATCAGGATCACTGCCACCAGCAGCGGAATACGTTTTGAAGATGTTGCTAACATGGTTCTCTTCTCTTAAGGCTCACTCAGAGCGGACATAACGGCAATCAACGGTTGACCAGCGACTGCGGCGGATAGGTGCGCTGCGGCAACAGCGCCGCCAGCAGAATCAGCCCCAGCGCCACGCACATGATCATCAAATAGGTATCACTCAGGCCAAGAATGGTGGCCTGATGCTTCGCCAGGGTGGAGAAGCGCGCCAGCACTTCGCTCGAAACGGCACTGCCGTCAGCATTCAACGGGGCCGGTGGTGCACGGTTACCGTCATAAGGCTGTGACAGCAGGTAGCTCACCGACCCGGCGTGGTCCAGCAGCACATGGGAATGGAACTTCTCCCGGTGGCTGATAAAGGTTTCCAGCAGCGCAGAGCCTGCCACACTGCCCAGCCCGCGCACGGTATTGAACATCGCGGAAGCGAACGGCCCCTCAGGCGGCTGCACCACGCTGGTGGCGCTCATCAGGATCGGGATCACGGCCATCGGCTGGGCCACGGCCTGCATCGCCTGCAACCAATAAAAGTTATCCTGTACCCAGGCGCTGTTAATCTCTGACCCGCAATAACAGGCAAACGCCAGCAGCCCGAGCCCGGTCGCCAGCACCCAGCGGCTGTCCACCCAGCGCAGGTTACAGACTGCCGCCACCAGCGGGGCCATCAGCAGTTGCGGCACACCGATGGTCAGCGACAACGGCCCCATTTCGGCGGCACGGAAACCGTTGACGGACATCAGGTAGTTAGACGGCAGTGCCGAACCGGAGAGGTAAACCACCATCAGCCCGGCCAGCGTCAGCAGGCCATGCGCCAGGTTACGCCGTTTCAGCATCTGTAATTTGAATAGCGGCAGCGGGTGATACCACTCATTGATCAGGAACGCCGTCAGCAGCACCACGGCCCCAAACAGCAGCGCGCAGATCTGCGTGGATTCCAGCCAGTCCTGCCGTTCGCCCTGTTGCAGCGCCAGCACCAGCATCGCCACCCCGCTGCAGCCGGTGACCATGCCAAAGGCATCAATCTGCCTGAACCGCTCCAGCCGCAGCGGGTCCTGCGGGATGCCGTGGCTGATCATGGCGAAAGCCAGCAGACACGGTGGGATCACCTGCCAGTAAACGAACTGCCAGCCGACATGATCGGTCCACAGCGCGGCCAGCGAGGTCGCCATATTTGGGCCAAAGGTGGCGCTGAGTGCATACGCCCCCAGCCCATACAATTTAAAGCCGGGCGGCAGGAAGCGCAGCGCCACCGTCATCAGCAGCGGCGGCAGCGCCCCGCCAAACAGCCCCTGGATCACCCGCAGGGTGATAAATACCGGCAGGTTGGGCGCAAACGGGATCAGCGCGCCCAGCACCCCAAACCCCAGCACCATCGACATCGCAAAACGGCGCATGGAGAAGGTCATGGCCAGCCAGGGTGCCAGCATCATCGCGGCCACTTCTGCCGCCTGATAGCCGCCAATCAGCCAGGAGCCTTCATCACTGCCGATGCTCAACGCGCCCCGCACATCATTCAGAGCGATGTCGGTCACCCGGTCATTCAGGCCGGATGAGAGGGCGGCAATCAACACGCCGATAAGGCCGGCCACCAGCCGCCCGTTAAAGGGCTGCGCCGCGGGGGCAGCGGGGGGAGCGCCGCCGGCGCTCACCGGCGGCACACTGACTACACTCATAAATAAACTCGTTTGTTTTACGCACGCCGCTCCGGGTTGCCGTGAGGGCAACAGGCCATACGTCATGACACAGCAGGAAGCAGAGGCGAATAATGGCAGGTGACGTGCCGGCAGCATCATGTGATGCCGGTCACGCTGCGGATACTACAATACGGTTAGGTGTATTGCAATGTGGTACTCATTGAGTTCAGCAGCGGAATGCCGTTAAATACCTGCGGTTTTTACCTTAAAAGGAAGCGTAGTGTGACAACCCATGACAGCCATGCCACCGATGAGGAGCGCAGCGGCGGCATCCAGGTGATTTCCCGCGCGGCGTCGATCCTGAATGCCCTGGGCGCACACCCGGAAGGAATGAGCCTGGGGGCGATTGCCCAGGCGGTGGCCCTGCCCCGCTCCACGGTGCAGCGCATTGTGGCGGCGCTGGCTGACGAAGGCATGGTGCGCAGCCACGGCAGCAGCGGTTTTCGCCTCGGCCCGACGCTGTTGCGGCTGGTGGCCACGGTGCACAGCGACATCATCGCCATCGCCACGCCGTTTTTGCAGGCGTTATGTAATGAAACCAACGAGACAGTGACGCTGGCGCGCCCCAGCGGGCGGCAGATTGCGATTGTCCATATGGTGGTGGCGAACCGCGAGCTGCGCGTGGTGCCGCGTTTTGGCCTGAATCTGCCGATCTACAGCACCTCCGGCGGCCGGGCGCTGCTGGCCCTGAGCAGTGATGACGAAATCCGCCGGTTGCTCGGTGAAACGTTTGAGCCGGTCACGGCCGACACCGTGTGCGACATTGATACCTTGCTGGGGGCGTTGCAGCAGGTGCGCCAACAGGGCGTGGCGGTGGAGCATGGTGAAACGCTGGAGGGGATTTCATCAATGGGCGTCGCGATTGACACGCTGCTCGGGCGTTATTCTGTTTCCCTGCTGGTGCCGACCGATCGCCTGCACCGGCATTACCCGGCCCTGCACACGGCCATTCTGGCGTGCCGGGCTTCATTAATGGGCGAGATCGGCAGGCTGGATCGCCGTTGAGACCGGCGGATGCCGGCAAAAGGAGTCACTATGTTTACCCAAATTCTGCTGGCCGTGGACGGATCACGCCAGACCCCGCGCGTAATCGCCCTGGCGGCCGATCTGGCGGCGGCCTCCGGCGCCCGCATTTCCGTAACCTGCTGCGTCGATGCCTCCTATGCCGTTGACAGCGGCAGCGACCCGGCCGGTGAGGTCACCCTGTATCAGCCTGCCTGTGAAGAGGAGAACGCTGCCGCCCGGATCGTGCGGGACGCGATGCGGCAACTGCATGCATTGGGGGATAAGGTGACCGGGCAGATTATTGTCGGTGATGCGGCCCAGGCGCTGGTGGCCGAGGCGACGCAGCAAGAGGCGTCGGTGATTGTCATGGGACACCGCCACCGCGGCCTGGTTGACCGGTTATTGAAAGGGTCAGTCTGTGCAGACATTATGGCCACCGCGCCCTGCCCGGTACTGGTTGAGGTGCGCGACTGACCGGCAAAAAAACAGCGGCAGATTAAAGATATTCCTATTGACATAAGCAAAATTTATAATTCATTTTCATCATTTTCTTATTTTTTATAGGTTGGCTAAAGGTTAGACTGTTAAATGCATTACGGCATGTTATGTCCCCTTTAACACAAGGAGTTAGCTATGAAGAAAGTGATGACCGTGGCCGCCATTGCGCTTTACCTGGCCGGGGCGTCGGCAGCCTTTGCCGCCACCACCGCCGGCGCTGAGATCGCTGCAGGCACCGGCACCGGTGCCGCCGCTGCGACGGATGCGACCCTGCTGTCTGGTGGCGTCGCCGCCGCTGCCGCAGCCAGCGATCCAAGCGGCAGCACCGGCACCTCGACCGCCACCTCAACGTCGACCACTACCCAGACCCGCTAAGGGCCGTGCGCCACACAGGCACGCGTCAAGGCGTGTCCATCAAACCAGCCTGACGGCTGGTTTTTTTCTGCCCCCGATCCCTGAACGGTGCCCTGAAAACGCCCCCGGAAACGCATAAAAAAAGCTGCCCAAAAAGCCGGCAGCCTGGAAATATCACTGGGGTAACGCTGTTATTATCTGTACACCCTGGTGTTGGCCGTACAATTATTTATCCCCGGAAATTAATTGACACCCATTTTTTCCGCCCATTGAGCAATTTGTTCACGATAAATAAAGACCACCTCATTCGCCATCGGCTGGTTAATTGAGGTGCTGATCATCGCCAGGCAAGGATAATCCAATGGCCGTAAATCAAAGAGATATTCATCCAGTTCCTCATCCGATAATAATGAGGTGCCGTCGACATTATCGATCATAAAATAATTCGTCATCATCCAATGACGATATTCAAACGGGTTAGTTAACAGGTGCATAGCGTGGCCTTTCAGCTAAAACAGACTCCGGCAGGGGTGAAATGGCGCCTTCTGCCCGTTCACCCGGCTCTTAACGCATTCCCGCGTAAATGAGGCGTTCCGTTGCTTTCTTGATATTGAAAATAACAAAACAGCAACAGTGAAGCAATAAAGAAAATTTAAATTTTCATTTTTAATTAAACTTCGGCGTAAATGCCGAAAATCTCTACAGTAATATTATTACCATGAATTAATACCAATCATTAAATAATATAATTCTATTGAATGTGTTAATTTTTTAACAGCTAATCATTTCACTCCAGGCACAAAAAAACCGCCGCAGCGGTTTTTTGGATTTACCCCTGTCGGGTAAGCGTCAGATTTTGCAGCCTTCGCACTCGTCTTCGCCACCCACCACCTCAGGCAGTTCAGCGGCTTTTTTTTCGGTCTTCTCAGCCGCTTTTTCCAGCTCAGCGTCGATGTCAAAATCGAAAATATCATCACTCATGGTTACTCTCCTCACAGTTTTGCAGCACGGCAGTATACCTGACACGCCACCGCCTGTACCGGATTGCGCACAGATTGCCAACTGTTCACAATCCCGTCAGTTAACGGCGGCTGATTTGCATACCCGCCGGGTCAGTACCATAGTTAACAGGTCAACATCACCACAACCAGAGGATCACCCCTGGCGATCGCAATAAGGGAGAGTTTGAATGACCGATATCAATAATGTTAAATCCTGGGCCAATGTCAGGGACACATCGATCGAGATTGCAGAAGCGATTTTTGAGCTGGCGAATGACGATGAAGTCCTGGCACAGAAAATCTGGGAAGAAGGCAATGATGAAGTGCTGCTGAAGGCGTTTGAAAAAACCGATGCCGATCACCTGTTCTGGGGCGAGGAGAAGATCGACCGCAAGAACGTGTAAGCCTCAGGGCTGCCGCCGTCTCCGGCGGCGGCCCGGTCAGCTGCCGAAGCCGAAGCCCATCTGGTGGGCCCAGTCAAAGATCTGCTCTTTGTAGATAAATTCCGGCTCGCACACCGCCGGTTCCCCTTTGGTCTGCACCATCACCGCAATGCAGGGATAAGCCGTCGGGCGGGCATCAAAGATAAAATCCTCGATTTCCTGCTCCACAAACAGCGTACTTTCCCGCAGCTCCCGTACCATAAACAGTTCCGCCATAATCCAGCGGCGGTAATCAGCCTCATTTTGCAGCATTTGCATCACTGGCTCCCTGGTAAGTCCCGGTTAAATTAATGCCACTCGTCGCCGCCGCAGCATGGGCAGACCTCGGCGCGGCTGACGGACATTGCCGCGCAGCCGTCGGTGTCCCATTCCACCCGCAACGGCTGGCCGTTGTCATCCGCCGCGCTGAGGTAACGCGGGTAATGCAGCGCCTGCCCTGACATGGTTTCGGTAATGATCAGGCGATCGCCGGCATAGATGCGTGCGGTGGCACGTGCATCCTGTTTGCCGTCGGCATGGTCCTGATAGAGGTGATGGATGGTGAGCTTAATCTTGTGCACGTCGGCTCCTGATCGGGACAACGCATTGATTGCGTGAATAGGTATAGTCTACCCGATCCGGTGCGGCCAGGGATATGCACAATGTGCATATCCCCTGTTTCTCAGTGTGCGGGGTGCTGCTGCCCGGTAGGGGCCACAGGGGCGGGCTGCCTGGCCTGCTTGCGCGCCAGGTCATAGATGTCATAGAAATCGATGGTGCCTTTGTGGTGGATGATTTCCCGCATCCGCGTTTTGATGCGGCTGTCCACCTGCGGGTGCGCCAGGATCTCGTCTACTGCCTTCACCGGCACTTCCCGGCTGAAATACCATTCGCCGTTGTAACAGACCCGCAGATCCAGCACGCCGATATCCTCATAGCGGTAGACCGGTTTGATGTCCATCAGCAGGCCGCCGGAGACCAGCACCAGAAACGCGGTGAAACCGGCAAACCATCCCAGCCCCATATAGGGAGAGCAGTACATCACGATGCCCACCGCCACATAACCGGCCAGCATCGCCAGACAGAGCCAGGGGTGCTTGGTAAAGAATTCCGTATTGAAACGCGCCTTGCCGTCGCGGCGTTCCTGTTGGTTAATCTGTTGGATCTCTCTGACCAGGATGGTCTTGATGGCGTCCATCGTGTCACCCTCATGGGATTGTTAGGAATGGAGGAGCAGTGCGACGCATAGCGTAGCACACTGACTGTTATAGCCTGCATAGCAGTTAAAGGATATTCACCGCATAACTGTTATAGCCATCAGTGTGAATGAGAGCATGATATTTCGCGAAGCCGCGACGCCTGTTCCCCTCTTTTTCACCCACGGCGAGCGCCTTTATCCGCTCTGCCTACGCACGGTTTCCCTGCCTCCATATGCCCCTCCCCGCCATCACACCGGCGGTAAAATAAATGATAGGCCGATGATTTTTATCAGTGAAACAATATGAGTTCTTTTTCATCGTTTTATCACCCGAAAGCTGGCTATCTTTCCCCTATTCCCTGTACCGCCGGTCAGCCGCAGGCGTTCTTTTTCTCCTCTCCGGGCGGGCATCGGCAAAAGTAACCTGAGGGAGAAAATCACGATGGACTCAGAAAATCAGAAAGTGGGGCTTATTCCCGTCACCCTGATGGTGTCCGGGAATATTATGGGTTCCGGCGTTTTCCTGCTGCCGGCGAATTTAGCGGCCACCGGCGGTATTGCCATCTGGGGCTGGCTGGTCACCCTTCTCGGCGCGCTGGCGCTGTCGATGGTCTACGCCAAAATGTCCTCGCTGGATGCCAGCCCCGGCGGCTCTTATGCCTATGCCCGCCGCGCGTTCGGGCCGTTTATCGGCTATCAGACCAATGTGCTCTACTGGCTGGCCTGCTGGATCGGCAATATTGCGATGGTGGTGATTGGCGTAGGCTACCTCAGCTACTTTATCCCGCTGCTCAAAGCGCCCATTCCGTTGACCATCGCGTGTGTGGCGATCCTCTGGCTGTTTGTGTTGCTGAATATTGTCGGGCCGAAAATGATCACCCGGGTGCAGGCGGTGGCCACGGTGCTGGCCCTGGTACCGATTGTGGCGATTGCGCTGTTCGGCTGGTTCTGGTTCCGCGGGGAAACCTATATGTCCGCCTGGAATGTCAGCGGCCTCGGGCCGCTCGGGGCGATTCAGAGCACGCTGAGCGTGACCCTCTGGTCTTTTATCGGGGTGGAAAGCGCCTCGGTGGCAGCGGGCGTGGTGAAAAACCCGAAACGCAATGTGCCGATCGCCACCCTCGGCGGCGTGCTGATCGCCGCCGTCTGTTATGTGCTCTCCACTACCGCCATCATGGGCATGATCCCCAATGCGGAACTGCGCCTCTCCACCTCACCCTTTGGTGATGCGGCCCGGCTGGCGCTGGGCGATCTGGCCGGCGGCACCGTGGCGCTCTGCGCCGCGCTGGGCTGCCTCGGCTCGCTCGGCGGCTGGACGCTGCTGGCGGGCCAGACTGCCAAAGCCGCCGCAGACGACGGCCTGTTCCCGCCCATTTTTGCCAAAGTGAACAAAGAGAACGTGCCGGTGGCCGGGCTGTTGATTATCGGCGTGCTGATGACCCTGTTCCAAATCGCCAGTATCTCGCCTAACGCGACCGCGCAATTCGCGCTGGTTTCTTCGGTGTCCGTGATTTTTACGCTGGTGCCCTACCTCTACACCTGTTCGGCGCTGTTGCTGGTGGGGCGCGGCCATCTCGGCAACCGCCATGCCCTCTACTTCTTCATCACCCTGCTGGCGTTTGTGTACTGCATCTGGGCGGTCATCGGTTCCGGCGCGCAGGAGGTGATGTGGTCCTTTGTGACGGTGATGGTGATCACCTCCATGTACACCGTGAACTACAACCGGCGGCATAAAACCCCCTTCCCGCTCGATCGCCCATTCGTACGCGATGATGACTAAGCGCTCCCGGTAATCCGGCGGGCAAGCCCCGATGACGTTGACAGAGGCAGGCAGCATGATCGATTCAGGCATGAACAAGAAACGCAAAGTCCTGGTGGTGGACAGCAATATCCTGGACAGCAACACCGCCAACAGCCGGGCGGTGCAGGAGTTGATCACCGCCCTGCAAGCCACCGGCCTGGACGTGATCCCGGCGGCGACCTTTGAGGACGGCAAAGCCACGGTGATGTCAGATGCCTCGCTCTGCTGCATCTTTGTGGACTGGACATCCGGCGGTAACGACGACGCCTCCCACAGCCAGGCGTCCGCGCTGCTGAAAGAGATCCGCTACCGCAACAAAGAGGTGCCGGTATTGCTGATGGCGGAACACTCCTGCATCGACAGCCTGACGCTGGACATCATGCGCATGGTGAATGAATACGTCTGGATGCATGAGGACACGGCCGATTTTATCGCCGCCCGCGCCAGGGCGCTGATCGCCAAATATTATGACCAGTTGCTGCCGCCGTTCACCAAGGCGTTATTCCACTATACGCTGACGTCCCCGGAGTACTCCTGGGCCGCGCCGGGCCACCAGGGCGGCGTCGCCTTTACCAAAAGCGCCGTCGGCCGTGAATTCCTCGATTTCTTTGGGGAAAACCTGTTCCGCACTGATACCGGCATCGAACGCGCGGCAATGGGATCGCTGCTTGACCACAGCGGGCCGATCAAGGCGTCCGAAACCTATGCGGCCAAAGTGTTCGGCGCGCACCAGAGCTATTCGGTGCTCAACGGCACGTCCGGGTCTAACCGGGCGATCATGGCGGCGGTCATCGGGGACCGGCAGGTGGCGCTGTGTGACCGCAACTGCCACAAGTCGATTGAACAGGGCCTGGTGATGACCGGCGCACTGCCGGTGTTTTTTGTGCCGACCCGTAACCGTTTCGGCATTATTGGGCCGATCCCCAGGCAGCAATTCCGGCCGGAGAGCATCCGCGCCAGCATTGCCGCCCACCCGCTGATTAACCAGGCCGCCGACCGCACGCCGGTGTATGCGGTGGTCACCAACTGCACCTATGACGGCATGTGCTACCACGCCGGGCAGGCGCAGGATCTGCTGGCCGAAAGCGTAGACCAGATCCATTTTGATGAGGCGTGGTACGCGTACGCCCGCTTCAACCCCTTCTACCAGCACCGTTTTGCCATGCGCGGCGACCCGGCAGACCACGACCCAAACGGCCCTACGGTATTTGCCACCCATTCCACCCATAAACTGCTGGCCGCGCTGTCACAGGCGTCCTATATCCATATCCGTAACGGCCGCAAGCCGGTGGTGCACTCCCGTTTCAATGAGTCTTATATGTTGCAGGCCACTACCTCACCGCTCTATGCGATTATTGCCGCCAATGAGGTCGGTGCCGCGATGATGCGCGGGGGCCAGGGGCAGACCTTAACGCAGGAGGTGATCAACGAAGCGGTGGATTTCCGGCTGGCGCTGGCCAAGGTCAATGCCACGTTCCACGACCGCGGCGAATGGTTTTTTGCACCGTGGAATGCCCCGGAAGTGACAGACCCGGAAACCGGCAAAAAAATCCCGTTCCGCATGGCCTCAAAAGCACAACTCTCCACCGACCCCGGCTGCTGGGTGCTGAAGCCCGGTGAGCGCTGGCACGGCTTTGACCAGCTGGAGGAGGAGTGGTGTATGCTCGACCCGATCAAGGCCGGGATTTTGTCGCCCGGCATGAACGATGACGGCACCCTGATGCAGACCGGCATCCCGGCGGCGATGGTGACCGCCTTCCTGACCCAGCACGGCGTGGTGCCGTCACGCACCACTGACTTTATGGTGCTCTGCCTGTTCTCGGTAGGGATCACCAAAGGGAAATGGGGCACGCTGATCAACGTCCTGCTGGAGTTCAAACGCCACTATGATGAGAACACGCCGGTCATCGCCTGCCTGCCGGATCTGGCCGGGGGCTATCCGGCGCGCTACGCCGGAATGGGGCTGAAGGATCTCTGCGACGAGATGTTCAGTTACATGAAAACCAGCCAGATGGACAAACTGCAATCAGAGGCGTTCGGCCAGTTGCCGGAGCCGGTGGTGTTACCGCGCCGGGCGTTTCAGGCGCACATGGCCGGGCGTTGCAACCATCTGCCGCTCGGCCGGCTGGCGGGCCGGGTCTCTGCCGTGGGGATTATCCCTTACCCGCCCGGCATCCCGATTGTGATGCCGGGCGAGCGCTTCGGCCGTGACGACCAACCCTGGTTGCGCTATATCCGCAGTATTGCCGAATGGGGCGAAAAATTCCCAGGCTTTGAAAAAGAGCTGGAGGGGGCCGAGATGATTGACGGGACATACCATATCTGGGTTCTGGAACCCGACGCCGGCTAACCGGCAGCAAAAAAAACGCCAGCCCGATGGCTGGCGAAAAATACTGGAAGCAATGTGAGCAATGTCGTGCCTTCGATACGGCATGAACTGCCGTAACAGAAGACGATTGGATGATAACGATTATCATTACACAAAGTAAAGCGCTTTTTATCTGCCTGTGTGCCCGGCCCCTGAATGGCCACCCCAATGCTGCGTCAGCCTCTCCCCGCCGAACGATGATTTACGCTAATGTGATCACGATACCCATAATAAGCTTATTGGCATTTTTCAACGCTGGGGGTAGTCTGGCAAGACGTCTGCAACGGAGGGGAATATTATGAGCATTGGCGTTAATTCTCTGGTCAAACATAAAACCGGCGAGATTATTGGCCGGGTTATTTCCATGCTTTCCAAACAGGAAAAGCCCTGGGCGATGGTTGACTGGGGCAACAGCGGCATTTCGATGCACGCGCTGAGTGATTTGATTGAAGTGAGCCAGGAAAACCGCCGTTTATAATGTGCTGATCTGCGCTCTTTTGCCGGCCTTTCACCTTCCTCCCCTTTGTTGAGCGTCTCTTCACAATAGGCGATCAGCCCGCGTTATCCCGCTTTGCCCGGCCATGCCCGTTTCAGAAAAAATGAAATATGCGCCTTGTCACAGTGCCTCAGGTAAGCGGTTGATCTGCTGCACCCCTGCCCCTGCTCCTTCAGATAATACATTCCCCGCTCACTTCATTTAGAAATAAACATTCTATTTTACAGAGAACCATTTCCTTTTTTCAGCGAAGAAATAGAGCAGCCCGCCTTTTTATCCGCAACATAGCAGTAACACATGGCTATTTTATGAGCCAGACCACAAAATTAAATTTCCATTATTTTAAAAAATGAAATTTTCTGTCTATAAATATTTGCCTGCTCTTGAGTAATAGCCACAACGACTTTGTTATTCGTGTTTAACGTGAGGTTTTTTTATCTGCCTTCTCTGTCACGACCAGACCCTGCGAGACCACTGGAGCTATCATGGAACAATACATAACAACCAACCCAGCTTCTGGGCCAAACAGCCAAACCAAAACCGAACCCTTTGTTAAAATCATCGTGCTGATCTCCACGCTGGGCGGCCTGCTGTTCGGCTATGACACCGGTGTGATTTCCGGTGCCCTGCTGTTTATGGGCCAGGAACTGCACCTGACGCCCTTTACTACAGGGCTGGTCACCAGCTCCCTGCTGTTTGGGGCGGCCTTTGGTGCGCTGATGGCCGGCCACCTGGCGGATGCTGCCGGGCGCAAAAAGATCATCCTGTTTCTGGCCGTCATCTTTGCCGTCGGCGCGATCGGCACGGCCCTGGCACCGGATGTCACCTGGATGATCGCCTTCCGGCTGGTGCTGGGCGTCGCGGTCGGCGGTGCGGCCGCCACGGTGCCGGTCTATATCGCGGAGATCGCCCCGGCCAACCGCCGCGGCCAGTTGGTCACGCTGCAGGAGCTGATGATTGTCTCCGGGCAGATGCTGGCTTACATCTCGAATGCCACCTTCCATGAATTATGGGGCGGGGAATCCACCTGGCGCTGGATGCTGGCAATCGCCACACTGCCGGCGGTGCTGTTGTGGTTCGGGATGCTGTTTATGCCGGATTCCCCACGCTGGTACGCCATGAAAGGGCGGATGGCCGAGGCGCGCCGGGTGCTGGAGCGTACCCGTTCTGCCCAGGATGTGGACTGGGAGATGACGGAGATCGAAGAAACCATCGAAGAAAACCGCCATCAGGGCAAAGGCCGCCTGCGGGATCTCGCCACGCCGTGGCTGATGAAGCTGTTCCTGTTGGGCATCGGGATTGCGGTTATCCAGCAGCTCACCGGCGTCAACACCATTATGTATTATGCACCGACCATGCTGGAGGCGACCGGCCTGAGCACCGACGCCGCGCTGCTGGCGACCATCGCCAACGGGGTGATTTCCGTGGCGATGACCTTTGCCGGCATCTGGCTGCTGGGCAAAATCGGCCGTCGGCCGCTGGTGCTGCTTGGGCAGATAGGCTGTACCTGCTGTTTGTTTTTCCTGGGGGCGGTCTGCATCCTGATGCCGGAAACCGTGGGCGGCCTGCCTAACCTGCTGCGCAGCTACCTGGTGCTGGGCGGGATGCTGATGTTCCTGAGCTTCCAGCAGGGCGCACTTTCGCCGGTAACCTGGCTGCTGCTCTCTGAAATCTTCCCGATCCGTATGCGCGGCATCTGCATGGGGGCGGCGGTCTTTGCGATGTGGATCGCCAATTTCATGATCTCGCTGGCCTTCCCAATGTTGCTGGCCGGTGTCGGGCTGGCCGGGGCCTTCTTTACCTTTGCCTGCATCGGCATTGCCGGTTCGTTGTTTGTGGTGCGGTGTGTGCCGGAAACCCGGGGCCGCAGCCTGGAGCAACTCGAACACTATTTCCGCGAACGCTATCAGCCGGTCGCTGCCGGCCCGCGCCTCTCCACCCACCAGAAGCGCAAAGCCTGACAGCAAAAAGCCCACCTGGTGGTGGGCTTTTTTCACTGCGCAAGCTGCCGCCGGGCGTAACGCGGCTGAGCCTTAACGCGGCTGATCGTGCGGCGCAACCTGCTTTTTCGGCGCCGGCTTTTTCACCGGTTTTTTCTTCACGTGCTGCACGGTTTTTTTGTGGCTGACCGGTTTTGCCGGCTGTGCCGTGCGGTGGGCCTGGCTCTGTGCAGCCTTGTTTACTGGTGCTGCGTCCGCGTGTACCGGTTCAGCCATCGCAGCACTGCTCAGCGCTAACAGTGATCCCAGCATCACTGATTTCATTACCTTCATTATTACCTCTGTGTCTGTTATTCAGCGATTTATTCGCGAAAGCAAGAGTACAGGGTTTGCCTGTAAGGATTCCGGCAGCAGAATGTAACAACATGCTAACCCCAGGCAGGCTGTATGCCGCGTACGCGATAAGCAGGCGGGCCGGGGTTTCACGCCCGGAAAAGCCCCGTTTAAGCGCTTTGTGCGGCGAAACCATTGTTACTGCATGTTAATAACCCGGTCAGATCCGTTTTTCTGGTCTATGCTTTTAATACGTTCACAACAAATGGAGTTTGCATATGTTTGATAAAGTAAAAGATAAAGCAGAAGAAGCTGTAGGTGCGGGCCAGGAGCAATTTGGTCGTGCAACAGATGACGGCAAGACTCAATTTGAAGGGGCGGTGCGTAAGAATCTTTCCCAGGCCTCTTATGCCGTTAACGATGCCGTAGATACCGTGAAGCGTACTACGTCTGATAACCCGGTTCCGGCCCTGCTGGTCGCTGCGGGTGTTGGCTTCGTGCTGGCAAAACTGCTGGGTGGCCGCCGCTAAGCGGTAAGTGCGCCCTGTGAAAGCCCGGCCTGGCCGGGCTTTTTTACGCCTGAAGAGGGGGCAACACCCTGAAGGCGTGAACGATACCCGGTTTATGGAAGCCGTTCTTTTTAATTTGTCTATTACCCTGATCAAAGAATTGATAGAAAAGTGCAAAATCAATACAATAATGACATTGTGTAAACGACAGGTAATAGATGTGTCTGCTCATACCGCCTGGGAAGCGTTAAAAACCATTTTCCTTATCGGCTTTGCCCTCTCCGCCCTTTTCACCTTACTGATCAGCCGCGATTCCTCATTTAAGATCCGCTTATTCACGTCCGGCATTATTGGTTTGACCTGGCCGCTGAGTTTTCCGGTGGTGCTGCTGTTTTCCCTCTTCTGAGCCGTCAGGCTGACGTCATGACCAACAGATACCGGCAGGGCTGGCTGCCCGGATTGGCGAATGTCAGCGGCGCATCGACGCCAAAACTCAGGCAATCCCCCGTGGCCAGCGTATAGCAGGTGTCACCGTAGGTCAGATCCAGCGCCCCCTCGCACACCCATAACTGCTGCCGGTAGGGTGCGGCGTTCCAGCGCGGGTAATTGATCCTGGCGCCCGCCGGTAAGGTGATTTCCACCAGTTCCGCGCCCTGCCCGTCACTTTTCTCACTCACCTGCCGCCGCAGATAGCCCAGATCGGGATCGCGCCAGACCGGTTGCTGCGCCCGGCGGCGCAATGGGTACGGCTGCGGCGCATGTTCGGTAATCAGCTCCGCCAGCGCAATACCCAGCCCGGCGGCCAGCCGCCCTAACGTCGCCGCACTCGGGCTGCTGGCCTGACGCTCGATTTTCGAGATCATGGCTTTACTGACCCCGGACTGCTGCGCCAGCGTGTCGAGGCTCCAGCCTTTTTCCTTGCGCCTGGCCTGTAATTGCCCGGCGATAATCTCATCAATTGACATGGCTGAAGCCCGCGTTTACTTTAGGAGAATAATATTCATTATAGTAAACAGCACAGCAGGAGTGTTCAAGATGAACTGGGTAGAATGCAACGAAGAGCGGCATGCAAAGGCGATCCTGGCCATTTTTAATGAGGCCATCCTCACCTCTACCGCGCTGTATGATTACCAGCCCCGCCCGCTTTCCGCCATGCGTACCTGGTTTGCCGTGAAACGGGACAACGGCTTCCCGGTCATTGGCCTGGAAGATGAGCACGGCTGCCTGCTGGGCTTTGCCAGTTACGGCACTTTCCGCCCGTTTCCCGCCAATAAATACACTGTCGAGCACTCGCTGTACGTCCACCCGGATCACCGGGGGCGTGGCCTGGGCCGCCTGCTGCTGGAACGGCTGATCGCTGAAGCGCAGGCGCGCCAGGTGCATACGCTGGTGGGCGGCATTGACAGCACCAATCAGGGCAGTATTGCGCTGCATGAGCGCCTGGGCTTTACCCATTGCGGCACGGTGCGGCAGGCGGGGTATAAATTTGACCGCTGGCTCGATCTCGCCTTTTACCAGTTATTGCTGCCGACGCCGGAGCGGCCGATCGCTGCCGTCTAAGTTTCCTATACTTAGCCTGTTAGCCATAACAGGAGGCACTATGTGCGGACGCTTTTCACAACATCAGACGCGGTCAGAGTATCTGGAGGCGCTGGCCCCGGATATTCCCTTCAATGGCGCGCTGGACCCGGTGCCGATTGACCGCTATAACGTGGCGCCCGGCACCCGCGTGCTGCTGCTGAACCAGCGCGATGACCAGCTCTATCTCGACCCGGTGCGTTGGGGCTATCAGCCGCATTGGGCCAAAGAGGCGCACCGGCCGCCGGTGATCAATGCCAGGGTAGAAACCGCCGCCGAAAGCCGGATGTTTAAACCGCTCTGGCAACATGGCCGGGCGCTGGTGATGGCGGATGGCTGGTTTGAGTGGAAGAAGGATGCAGAGGACGCCAAACGCAAGCAACCCTATTTTATTTACCATCAGCACCGCACACCGCTTTTCTTTGCCGCCATCGGTAAATTCCACCCTGACGCCCCAACGCCGCCGGACGATGATGGTTTTGTGATCGTCACGGCGGCCTCGGATGCCGGGCTGCTCGACATTCACGATCGCCGCCCGCTGGCGCTGACGCCGGACGCGGCGCGGGCCTGGCTTGATCCTGCCCTCAGCCCGCAAGAGGCCGGGACACTGGCCGCTGAGGGGGCAGTTCCGGTGGACCAGTTCAGCTGGCACCCGGTCGACAAGGCCGTCGGCAACCCGCACCATGAGGGGCCGGCGCTGCTGGAGCCTATTGATAATCCGCTGGTCTGACGGCCTTGCCGGTCGTCTTCGGAGGAAATATGCTGAATATCAACGCCCTTAGCCATATCTACCATAATCTGCCGGAGCTGATTGAAGAGACGGCCGGGCAGAGCGGCACCAACCTGGCCAGCGCACGCGGCGTGGCCCGGCAGATCATGGCGGAAAAGACATTGGCTAACCTGTCACCGGCACAGATGAAAGTCTTTGACCAGGCCCTGCGCCCATTGATTGAAAACGCCCAGTGGGACAAAAGCTGGGAGCAGGAGTAAGCCGCACTCCCCTATGCCGGGGCGGACCAGCAGTAAAATTTGCTGTCTACTGCCATACGCGGGAACGTTGCAGGCAAGGTGTCGGCCGCCACTTCACTGAACCCCTGCTTTTCATAAAAGCGATGGGCGGCCAGGAATTTGTCGGTGGTGCCCAGGTAAATATCCCGGATGCCCACCTCCCCGGCGTGGCGGAACAAAGCGGCCAATAACTGGGGTGCCACTGACCACGCCCGGCCGCGGTAGGCGGCGGTAACGAACATTTTACGCAGCGCCGCCTGCCGGTTACCGATATCTTTCAGCCCCAGCGTACCAATAATCTCATCCCCACAGCGTGCCACCCAGAACTCCCCGTTATCGCACTGATAAAACCCCGGGATATCGCTGAGATCCGGCTGTTGCGCTGCCGTGATGGCAATGCCGAACTCCTGATTCTGAATGGGTAAAATAACGTTGATCACCTGATCACGTTCTGACGGCTGAAAACGGCTGATGGTAACCGGGGGCTGGGTACGCTCTGGCATGGTCTGTCCTCAAAAAAGAAGGGAGAGATGAGCGTATAAAAAACCGGCGGCGGTGGCTATGGATTTTGGGGGGAATGGGTGACAAAAACAAAAAAACCGCCTCTCGGCGGTCTACGACATTACTGCTTATTGCTTTGTTATTCTTTTACTTTCCGTGGTACCCGGGGCGGGACTTGAACCCGCACAGCCATAAGCCGAGGGATTTTAAATCCCTTGTGTCTACCGATTTCACCACCCGGGCATCGGGAAAAGTGGAGGCGCGTTCCGGAGTCGAACCGGACTAGGCGGATTTGCAATCCGCTACATAACCGCTTTGTTAACGCGCCGTAACTGATTTGCCATGTTGTATGGCTAAACTCGTAATGCTTCGCTTACCAGTTTACTTAAATTTGGAGCGGGAAACGAGACTCGAACTCGCGACCCCGACCTTGGCAAGGTCGTGCTCTACCAACTGAGCTATTCCCGCAATAATCAGAAGTTCCTGATTTTCTTATCTTTCAGCAAGCTGCGCTGCCGTCTGATGCGATGCATTCTACTTACCTGTGCCGATGAGTCAACAGAATTATCAGCGCAAAATGTTCGTTTGGCGTTTTTTAAGTCACATCGATCACGGTTCAAGCAAATCTTTCCGGGCCGCATGCAAATATTGGAACATTGACCAGAAAGTCAGCACCGCCGCGATGTACAGCGCAATGATCCCCACAAACTCCAGGGTCGGATCGGGCCGCCACAGCAGCGCCACCAGAGAGAGCA
This sequence comes from Chimaeribacter arupi, assembly GCF_002858805.1. Lineage (GTDB taxonomy): Bacteria > Pseudomonadota > Gammaproteobacteria > Enterobacterales > Enterobacteriaceae > Chimaeribacter > Chimaeribacter arupi. Next base: position 170,182 of record NZ_PJZI01000003.1, on the reverse strand, counting down.
TCTGCGCGGTGGTTTTCACCTTGCCGACCCACGAAACGGCCACGCTGCTGCGTTTCCCGACTTCCGCCATCCACTCCCGCAGGGCCGAGATAATAATTTCACGCGCAATCATGGTGGCGGCCGGCAGGGTTATCCACCAGGCATGGAAATATTCCGCCACCAGCACCAGCGCAATCGCCACCATGACCTTGTCTGCGACCGGGTCAAGGAAAGCGCCAAAACGGGTCGTCTGCTTCCAGCGACGGGCCAGGAAGCCATCAAACCAGTCTGTGATGGCTGCCACCACGAAGATCAGGGCACAGGCCATAGGCGCCCAGACAAACGGGAGGTAGAACGCCAGCACGAAAAAGGGAATCAAAACCACGCGAAACAACGTGAGGCAAGTCGGTATATTAAATTGCATAGCGCTCAGTAACTGTCTGGCAAAAGGGATTATTGTGAGTATGTTGCTACATTGCCCCTAGTGTTTCAACGCATTGTAGATTTTTTCTGCCAATGCATGTGAAATACCCGGCACTTTTGCAATTTCCTCGATGCTGGCGTTGAGCAGGGGTTGCAGCCCGCCCATATATTTCAGCAATACCTGCCGGCGTTTCGGGCCAACGCCCTCAATCGTTTCCAGCGCACTGGTATTGCGTACTTTCGCCCGTTTTTTCCGGTGGCCGGTAATCGCATGGTTATGGGAATCGTCCCGGATATGCTGGATAACGTGCAACGCCGGTGAGTCGGGCGGCAGGGCCATCCCCTCTCCTTCCGGTTTAAAGAACAGCGTCTCCAGCCCCGCCTTGCGGTCGGTGCCTTTGGCAATGCCAATCAGCTTCGGCCGTGTTTTGTCCCAGGTCACATTGAGTTCCGCAAACACATCCATCGCCATGCCCAGCTGCCCTTTGCCGCCGTCGATAAAGATCACGTCCGGGATTTTATTCTCTTCCAGCGCTTTACCGTAACGGCGTTTCAGCACCTGTGCCATTGCCGCATAGTCATCGCCCGGCGTAATGCCGGTAATGTTGTAACGGCGGTACTCGGCGCGGACCGGCCCGTTGCCGTCAAACACCACGCAAGAGGCGACGGTTTGCTCGCCCATCGTATGGCTGATGTCGAAACACTCCATGCGGTTAATCTCAGGCAGGTTCAACACTTTCGCCAGCTCACTTAGCCGCTGGTGAATCGTGGACTGCTGAGAAAGCTTGGTGGCCAGCGCGGTGGCCGCATTGGTACGCGCCAGTTTGAGGTAACGCGCCCGGTCACCGCGCGGCTTGGTCTGGATCGCAATTTTGCGGCCGGACATCTCGCTCAGGGATTCCGCCAGCAGCTCTTTCTCCGGCAGGGCGAAATCCAGCAGAATTTCACCCGGCAGGGTCCGGCCTTCACTGCCCTGCAAATAAAACTGGCCGATAAAGGTCTGCACCACTTCGGCAAGCTCCGTGCCGCCCGGCACTTTCGGGAAGTAGCTGCGGCTGCCCAGCACTTTCCCCTGCCGGAGAAACAGCACATGCATACAGGCCAGCCCGGCATCATAGGAGACGCCGATCACATCCAGGTCGTCACCGTCACCGGAGACAAACTGCCGCTCCGTGACCCGGCGCACTGCCTGGATCTGGTCGCGGATACGCCCGGCTTCCTCAAAGTTCAGTGATTTACTGGCCTGCTCCATGCGCTCAATCAGCTGGGTCAGCACCTGCTGGTCTTTGCCGGCCAGAAACAGCCGCACATACTCCACCTGTTGCCGGTACTCCTCTTCGCTCACCAGCCCTTTCACACAGGGGCCGAGGCAACGGCCAATCTGGTACTGGAGGCAGGGGCGCGAACGGTTGCGGTAGACGCTGTTTTCGCACTGCCGGATCGGGAACAGTTTCTGCAACAGCGCCAGCGTCTCACGCACGGCATAGGAGTTGGGGAACGGCCCGAAATACTCGCCTTTCGCGTGCTTGGCCCCGCGGTGAATGGCGATGCGCGGGTGATCATCGGCACTCAGGAAAATCAGCGGGTAGGATTTATCATCACGCAGCAACACGTTATAACGCGGCTGGTAGAGCTTGATGTAGTTATGCTCCAGCAACAGCGCCTCGGTTTCCGTGTGGGTCACGGTGACGTCAATCTGGTCAATATTCTTGACCAGATTTTCCGTTTTGCGGCTGCCGACATGGGTGCGGAAATAGCTGGAAAGACGCTTTTTCAGGTCTTTCGCTTTCCCTACATAGATGACCGTCCCGGTGGTATCGTACATCCGGTACACACCGGGCTGGCTGGTGACAGTTTTCAGAAATGCCTGGGAATCGAAACGCTCACTCACTGCTGGTTAGGCTCTCGGTGTTGAATAAGCCGTGACGAATAGCCAGATGGGTCAGCTCAACGTCACCGCTGATATTTAACTTACTGAACATGCGATAACGATAGCTGTTCACGGTTTTTGGGCTGAGATTAAGCTGCTCGGAGATCTCATTGACTTTCTGGCCCTTGGTAATCATAAGCATGATTTGCAGTTCGCGCTCAGAAAGACAGCCAAACGGCGTCTCAGTCTGCGGCTCAAGCTGGCTCAGGGCCATCTGCTGGGCAATGTCAGACGCAATATAGCGCTGGCCGGCCGACACCACCCGGATCGCGTTAATCACTTCCTGCGGGGCCGCCCCCTTACTCAGGTAACCTGCCGCCCCGGCCTGCATCACTTTGGCCGGTAACGGGTTCTCGGTATAAATCGTCAACATGATGACTTTAATATCGGGTGAAAAACGCACAATTTTGCGCGTGGCTTCCAGCCCGCCGATCCCCGGCATGTTCATGTCCATAAGCACAATATCAACGTCATTGCTGCGGCACCATTTTACGGCGTCTTCGCCGCACTGTGCCTCACCTGAGACTTTGATACCTTTCACATCTTCAAGAATGCGTCGTATCCCTGCGCGCACCAATTCGTGGTCATCAACAAGAAGAACGCTAATCAAAGAGAATTCTCCAAAAAAGGGGAGTAACGCCGTCAGCTAGTGTCCACTGACATCGGTCAGTGTCTACGCCAGAAATGAACACAAGAGAGCGTGCACAGCGCCCGAAACCACGGGATACGCCACACCGGCACGCGTCAGGCTCTGTTTTTCACAACATCCATTTTTCTATCATCCAAACATGACAAACTGCGCACTGCCGTCAGCGAACCTTGTTTTTATTCGTTGCGAAAAGGAAGCGGCTATTTGCAGGGGTCATTTTACTGTATGCCCGCTTATTTGACCAATAAACACTGTAAAAAATTGCTAGCGTTTTCATCAAGGCTTACCATTTTAGCAAACCTTTGAATTTAGTCGAAAAACGCAAAAAACACCAACACTGTCAGATCATTTTTACAGCATGTTTACATTAAACTCAGCGAATTATTTCGCTATCCTGGCCCCATCAATTAGCTTACCGCACGTTTTGCCCGATAATTGGCCTGATAATGAAATTAATAATGGTATCTTTTAAATACCTGTTTTCATGTCACGCCTTTTTTTATAACTTTTTTGCGCATTTTATCCTTTTTCTGACATATGCCCCCGGTGCGTCTGCGTCATCGCCGGTTGCCGGAGGAGAGACGCCGCCCTTCCTGTGGTATACTCGCCCGCTTCTGTATTTTACGTTGCGGTACGGTATGCCGTGACGCGTTGTTCATCGCAAGGAGATGAGATTGTGAGCCTTAACGAATTTGCCACTGACCCGAATGTAGAAACCCTGGCGACTGAAATTGCCTGCCTGAAAGCGACCCTGACCATGATCCTGAAGGCGCTGGGCCAGGCTGATGCCGGTAAAGTGGTGCTGAACCTGGAAAAATTCATCGCCCAGATCGAAGATGAGCAGCAGGCGGACACCTTCCGCACCACGCTTGCCCAGATCAAACAGGCCTACCGCCAATAATCTGCCGAGCCAGACGCCTGCCGTCTGGCTCCCCTTTCAGGCTCACTTCATCAGCCCCAGCGCTTTCTGCGCCACCCGCAGGCGCGCCTGCCGGTCTTCAATGCCGTTCAGCCCACCGTTAATGGCTTTGGTCATGCCGATAAAATCCCCCATGTCCGCAAAACGGCTGAGATTTTTCTCCCGCCAGAACCACCCCGCAGAACGGGCCGCATTGATGTCCAGCAGCAGCAGATCCGGGTTCCCCAGCAGATCCAGCCCCAGCGCCCGGCCGCACAGCAAATAGTTGCCTTTGAATGTCACCTGCTTCAGGCCGCGGCCGCGGTAAGTCCAGCCGTCATCAGGCTGCGTATTGCCGACCCGCCCCCCGTACACCAGGTTGGCAATCGCCCGTTGCCGCTCCACCGGCAGTGCCGGTTCGCCGGGTTTGCGCCCCAGTGCCTGGCGTTGCTGCGGCGTCATACGCGGGCCAAAAATAATCAGGCCGGTGACGCTGTAATTAAAGGACTCAATAATCCGGGTAAACCCGCCGGACTCCGTGCCAATCTGCGCAATAAAACAGGCCTGGCGCGGCAGGGTGTCAATCACAAACTCGTGGCAGGTCTGCATAAAAGGCTCGTACCAGCGGTCGGCCAGCGTATCAGTCAGGGCAGCGGCGTGTTTAAATTGATCGCGTGTCATGGGTGTGCTCTCCGATTGGTAAGTTTTTTTAAACGGTAGCATCCACACGAAATAGAATAGCCAGCCCGGCAACACTAAATATCACGGCATAAAACAAAATAACTCAATGATAATGATGAGAATCGTGAGGGGACGCGGCGCTTACTCTATTATACGCGCATCGTTATTTGCGGAAATAAAACACCGCCGGAAATAAAAATAAAGAGGCCGGATTGTGATGGCGCATCATAAATACTCACCCGCCCCTCATTTGAATAAATAAAGGCGCGTAATAAAATAAATTATGCTCATTACTTTTATTTCCCATACATGATTCCGCGGGCGGAATAACAGCTTGAATAGGCCTGAGAACTTCAACCGGTGCCGCACCGGCTGCCGGTTGCCTGACGCACAAACAAGGTGGCCGGGCAGAAGCGCGGCTTATTGATATGCACGTGATTCGACCCTCAGGCCATAAAGGGGATAACGCGGGAAACCGCGACAGGATAAACCGGGGGCACCAGGCCCGCCATACACGGGCCCGGTATGGGGTGTCGATCAGCGGTTTTTCAGCAGGGCGATCAGGCGCGTCAGGGCAAAGTGGGCCGCTGCGGTAATCACCTCCTCGCAATCACCGGAAAAGGTTTCCACCTCGGCAACGGTCAGCCCGTCAGAGAACGCCCAGCCAAACCAGACCGTCCCGGCGGGTGTGCCGTCCGGCCCGCCATCCGGCCCGGCGTAGCCACTGATGGACACCGCGGCCTGCTCCCCGGAGATACGCAGCGCACCTTGCGCCATCTCCCGGACCACCGGCTCACTGACGGCAGTATAAGTGTCGAGCGCACTGCGGCTCACCCCCAGGACTTCCTGCTTCGCCTGGTTGGTATACGTAATAAAGCCGCGGCTGAAAAAATCCGCGCTTGATTCTGCTGAGGCCACCGCCATCGCGGCCAGCCCCGCCGTGCAGGATTCCGCAAACGTCACTTTCATCCCGCGTGCTTTCAGGACTTCACCCAATTCTTCCGCAGTCTGTTGCAGCTTTTTATCCATATTACCTCCAGCGTAATGACCCATATCCCGGCCCAGGCGACAGGCCGGGAAGTCTATAAGCATAGCCTGCTTTAACGCACCCGGCCGGAGGAATAGGCTATTCGCCGTGCGCCCTGCGCCATGCCTCTACCTGTTCCTCCGGGACATCCTCTTTATAACAGAGGGGTTCCGCGCCGCCCGGTTTACTCCAGGCACTGCGGCCGCCGCACTGGCTGCCGTTACGGGCGCTGTTATAAGGGCAGGCGCAATTGCCGGAATAGCCGGAAATAGACGCTTCAATCAATAATTGTTTTATTTCATCGTCCGACGTCTGTGTTTTTTTTGCTGTGGCGTCATACGCCGTCAAACTCAGGCACGCCAGCAGCAATGCCCGATAAGAGAGAGTCCTTAACATCGTATGTCCTTTTTAATGAAAAATGGTATAAAGGCGCAGTAAATGCCAGGATATCTTATTAAGAACCCGAAACGCGAAATGAGATCAATGAGTCAATTTTATAAGGTTTTTTAGCGTATTACCGGCCACCTCAACAGAAACAGTGAGACAGAGTCTTACCCCCGGCGTCAGGCGCTGCGCCTGTCCGCTCACTCTGCCGGTAAGAGGTGATAGCCTGCTGAGGACTTACCAGGAAATAACTGCACAGGAGATAGGATGTCCACGTTTACGATCATTGCCATTCCAATGATGGTGGTAGGGTTAGTGATGCTGACCCTTGCTGCCACGATGAAAAACCAAACATTTCTTATTGTGGGAGGGGTGTTTATCACCTCGTCTTTCGTCAATGCCGTTATCGGGATGAGCGTAAGCTGACGAGCGCTGTACGCCTGCCCTGCCGGAAAACCGCAAAAAAGGGCGTGCGCGATCATTGCGCACGCCCTTTTACGGTGGTTCCACACCTGTCGCAGCAATCAGGCGGCCTCAGCGTTTTTTGCTGACGGCATCATAGAACAGCATACTGTTGCCGAGGTTCTGGCTGGCCCCCTCAATATCGCTGCGCAACCCGACCTGCCGCTGCCCCTGAAGCGTCACCACATACGGTGAATTCTGCTGAATCTCTGTCTGCAACTGCGTATAGAGCGCGTGGCGCTGCGTCGCATCGCTGGCTGCTGCGGCAGTGCGGGTCTGCTCACTGAGCGACGGGATCTGCCAGCCCACGCGCCATGCCAGGGTTTTTGGCCCACCCGGCACGTTATAGGCAAAGGTGCTGGCGTTGGTGTTCGGGTCGATGTAGTCCGGCCCCCAATAGATGAAAATCGATTGGAAATCGCGGCTGCGCATTTTGCCCCACAGCTCCGCCTCCGGCACCGGTTTGATGTTGAGCGTAATATCCGCCTGGGCAAAGCTGGCCTGTAACGCCTGCGCCACATCGGTATACGGTGGCTGGTTGACGATGGTCAAATCAACGTGGGTGCCCGGCTTGATACCCGCCCCGGCCAGAATGGCTTTCGCTTTTGCCACATCCAGATGGAAGGGTTTGCTCTCCAGCGCCCCGTCGAAGCCTTGCGGCAGAAATGCCTGATGCACCTGGAACTGCCCTTTCAGCAACTGGTTGGCGATGCCGTCATAATCCACCAGCCAGCGCGCCGCCTGCCAGAATGCGGGGTTGCCGAGCACCGGCTGCTGCGGGTTCTGGGTGTTAAAACCGAGATAATAGATAAGCCCGGAGGGGAAGCCCGCCACCCGCACACCCGGCTGGTGCGCCAGCGCGGCAAACTGGTCTGCACCCAGATCGTAGGCCACATCGGCGTCGCCCTGCTCCAGCAGCAAGCGGCGGGTGCCGGGGTCAGCCACGTTTTTCAGGATCACCCGTTTCAGTTTCGGGGCCGTGGCAGCCTGCGGGTTCGCTTCCAGGATCAGCGCCTCATGGGGAATGTAGTTGCGCACGCGGTAAGCTGCGCTGCCGGCGGAGTGGGTGCGCAGCCAGCCGTTGCCAAAATCATTGCCCTGGGTCTGTTGCGCCAGCAGTTTGCTGTCCACGATGGAGGCCACCGGCGCAGAGAGCAGGCGTAAGGCCAGATCGCGGCCAATCGGCGACGTCCAGCGGATCTCCAGCTGGTGGTCATCATAGCGGGTGAACTGCGCCCCAATGTTCTCCGGCGTCCAGCCAAACTCACTCAGGATAAACGACGGGGTCTTGTTCAGCTTTACCACGCGGCTCAGCGAATAGATCACATCATCCGCCGTGACCGGGTTGCCGCCGGCGAAACGCGCGTCGGGGTTAAGGGTAAACCGCAGGCTGTGCTCACTGGTGCCCGGCTGCCACCCGGTCGCCAGCGCCGGCACCAGTTTACGCGGGTCCTGCCGGTCCGGGGCCACCAGCCCCTGGTAGATATCCACCAGGCTGCCGGTGCTCACCGTCTCAAAACTCTCGGCCGGGTCGAGGCTGATTACCCCATCCAGCGAAATGGCCACAATCAGCGTATCCGCCGGTGTGGCGGCCTGTGCAGGGGAAAAACCAAGGAGTGCGGCGAGGGCCGCCGTCACGGGCAACAGTCTGGGCATGGCATCTTCCTGAAAGAAAAGCGATATCCCGACTATAGGGGTTTCCGCGGCCGGGTGAAATGCCGGATCCGGCAATGCTTAGCACCTTTCAGAGAATAGCCAGATCAACGGCTTATCACAGCACGCCGCAGGATAACCGGCGCTGATGGCGGCATAAGTGCCCGCCTTCGCCGCTTTATTCACCGTATTTCGCTCAGAAAAAAATAGCTGCCCGGCAGAACGCACAATTTACTTTCTCCGTGACCGGAATCACGTTGTTTGGATGTATTTATTTTGTTAGCCTCTTGCGCTTTGCTATTTACCCCGACGGACGTTCCACCCGCGTAAAAATAAGTATACAAGCCGTACGTTCGCCCCCGCAGAAAATAGCTTTCGCGAAACTAACAGTTAACACAAATATTACATTATCTTGATAACCGCTTCAGGCACAACACAACATCAACAAGAGCCATTCAGAGCTCCTCACTGATAACAAGACAGGAACCTTTATTAATGGTTGATCAAACAAAAGAACTCAACGCCGCCCCCGCGCGCGGTGAAGAGAATCTGAAACGCAATCTGACAAACCGGCATATTCAGCTTATTGCCATTGGCGGGGCCATCGGCACCGGGCTGTTTATGGGCTCCGGCAAAACCATCAGCCTGGCCGGGCCGTCGATCATCTTCGTTTATATGATCATCGGCTTTATGCTGTTTTTTGTGATGCGCGCGATGGGCGAGCTGCTGCTGTCCAACCTGGAATATAAATCGTTCAGTGATTTTGCCACCGACCTGCTTGGCCCGTGGGCCGGTTATTTCACCGGCTGGACGTACTGGTTCTGCTGGATTGTCACCGGCATTGCCGATGTGGTCGCCATCTCCTCCTATGCGCAGTTCTGGTTCCCCGGCTTATCGCACTGGGTTGCCTCGCTGCTTTGCGTATTGCTGCTGCTGAGCCTGAACCTGGCCACGGTCAAGCTGTTCGGCGAGATGGAATTCTGGTTTGCGATGATCAAGATTGTCGCGATTGTGGCGCTGATTATCGCCGGCGTGGTGATGGTGATGATGCACTTCCCTTCCCCGTCGGGCAGCGTGGCCGCGTTCAGCAACATCTGGAATGACGGCGGCATGTTCCCGAAAGGCCTGAGCGGCTTCTTTGCCGGCTTCCAGATTGCCGTGTTCGCGTTTGTCGGCATTGAGCTGGTGGGCACCACCGCTGCCGAAACCAAAGATCCGGAAACCGTGCTGCCGCGCGCCATCAACTCCATCCCGCTGCGTATCATCATGTTCTATGTGTTTGCGCTGGTGACCATCATGGCCGTGACGCCGTGGCGTTCCGTGGTCGCGGATAAAAGCCCGTTCGTCGAGCTGTTTGTGCTGGTGGGCCTGCCGGCAGCAGCCAGCATCATTAACTTTGTGGTGCTGACCTCGGCAGCCTCCTCGGCCAACAGCGGCATTTTCTCTACCAGCCGTATGCTGTTTGGCCTGTCGCAGGAAGGCAGTGCGCCGAAAAGTTTCGGCCGCCTCTCCCGCCGCGCGGTGCCGTCCACCGGGCTGATCTTCTCTTGCATCTGCCTGCTGAGCGGTGTGGTGCTGATCTACCTGATCCCGAATGTGATGACGGTGTTCACGCTGGTCACCACGGTGTCGGCAATCCTGTTTATGTTCGTCTGGAGCATCATTCTCTGCTCCTATCTGGTCTACCGCCGTACCCGCCCGCAACTGCACCAGGCGTCTGCCTATAAAATGCCGCTCGGCGTGGTGATGTGCTGGGTATGTCTGGCGTTCTTCGCCTTTGTGCTGGTGCTGCTGACGTTGCAGGAAGACACCCGCCAGGCGTTGATGGTCACGCCGCTCTGGTTCCTGCTGCTGGGCGTGACTTACGCGGCCCTGCGCCGTAAACAGCGCGCCTGACCGGCCTGCCCCGCCCGCTGCGGCGGGGCAGTCTCCTCATTCCCGCCCCCGCGTCCCCCTATTCCGCTTTCAACTGTTGCCACACCCGGCCAATCATCTCACTGACCGGCGGGCGCACACTGTTGATCCGTGTCGGCAGCACTTCTCCGTTGGGCGCATTCAGCGGCCCCAGATCAAAGGTAAAGGTGTAATACGGCTCCTCGCCCATGCGCAGATCGCTGAGCCACAGGTGCCCGTTCTGTTCCTGCATCCGGAAAAAGCCGTGGGTAAACCATGCCATGCGCGCCACATACGGGTTATCACGGTGCGCCGCATACAGCGCCTCACCGCGCGGGTAGAAGGTGAACGTCAGCGGCTGATCCGGTGCCAGCAGCGAATAGAAGCCTTCGCCGTAGGTGCCCGGCGTCATCACCACCACCCGCCATACCAGGGTATTCAGGCTGGTCGGCGTCACCAGCACCCGCTCGCTGTTGATATAGTTCCGGGCGATCGCCTGCCGGGCGGCGTCGGTTGCCTGCTGCTGGGCAAACACACTCCAGAGCAGATACACGCAGCTCAGCAATAACCCGCCGTGGTTCCAGCGCAGGCCGCGCCGGTTACGCAGGATGAGCGCCGCGATGACGCCCACCAGCAGCGGCAGGGTATAGAGCGGATCGATGATAAACACGCTGCCGATGGCATAAGGGTAATCGGTAAACGGCAGGCCGAACTGGGTGCCGTACACCGTCATGGTGTCCAGCAACGGGTGGGTAACCAGCGCCAGCCACACCGCGAGCCAGAGGCGGATCACCTGGCCGCGCAGCCGGAACAGGATGCCGGCCAGCCAGGAGATCAGCGGCGACACCAGCGTCAGGTAAAACAGCGCGTGGCTTTCGGTGCGGTGCATGGTCATGTTGCTGACCGGGTCGCCGCGGTCAAAAAATACATCGAGATCGGGCAGCGTGCCGCATACCGCCCCCAGCAGGGCCGATTGCCAGACCGGCATCCGGCGGCCCATCACCGTCACGCTGAGGGCGGCACCCAGCGCCAGTTGTGAAACAGAATCCATCGCATCTCCCTGAACGGCAAAAACGAAAAAGAGAACGGTATGACGGCATCAGCGTCCGCCGTGGCTGGTTTAACCCTATGCGCTGATGGGCAAAATTACCAAAACTCCGTCGGATGGGCACTGAGATTAGGATTAATGCCCCTGGCCGGCAGGCGGCTCAGGGGCGCAGGCGGATGCCGTCGATAATGATGCGCTGGAGGGTGTCCAGGGTCTGCTGGAAAAAGGCCTCATCCTGCAATGAGCGGCCGGAAATCGCCTCAACCTGCACCCAGAAATCCGCGTAGTGCTGGGTAGTGGCCCACAGCATAAAGATCAGCTGCAACGGCGCGACCGGTGCGATGCGCTGCGTTGCCACCCACTCTTCGATGATCGCGGATTTCTCCGCCACCAGCGTTTTCAGCGAGCCTTGCAGCTCCTGCTTCAGCAGCGGCGCGCCCTGAACCATCTCCAGGCAGAACAGGCGCGACGCCTGCGGGTGATCGCGCGACACCTCCAGTTTCAGCCGGATGTAGTCGCTGATCGCCGCCAGCGGTGCCTGGTCGGCGCGCAGCGCTTTCAGCGGGGCCAGCCAGATGTCGAGGAGATCCTTCAGCACCGCCACATAAAGCGCCTCTTTGGACGGGAAATAGTAGAGCAGATTGGTTTTGGAGACGTCCGCCCGCGCCGCCACCTGATCGAGGCTGGTGCCGTGGATGCCGTACTGGGAAAAAAATTCCAGCGCCGCGGCCATAATCGCCTGCCGTTTGGCGGCCACGGCCCGTGAACGGCGGGTGGGTGTTTTTGCTTTGGTGGCCGCGGCCACCGGTTGGCCATCCTGTTCTGCGGGTAACTTCACATCCCCTCCAGGGACTCTCAATGGTTTACATGATGTTTTCTTCATCAAGCATAACAAATGACGATGAATGCGCCTATGTTAGCGCCCCAAAGCCGTTCCCTACCCCGTCTGGGTTAATTTTTTAACAAATCTGCACCATTTTTGCTCAAATCTGCCTGCTTTTTGTGCACAAATTTTTTACCAAATGGTCTGTTTCAGACCATTCAGTCAGTAGTCACTGCCCGTTATTTTTTAACCTGCTGATTAGCTTACTGTTTAAAAAAGTGGCATTGGGTTTGCAATACCTCCCTTACCCCGGCACCGCGTTGCACCGGCAACCTGCCTGATGACATGACTGTCCTGACTACATGAGGTGTGCAGATGAAAATTGGCGTCTTTATCCCGATCGGCAACAACGGCTGGTTAATCTCCACCAACGCCCCGCAATACAAGCCGACTTTTGAGCTGAACAAAGCCATTGTGCAGAAAGCGGAGCATTACCATTTCGATTTCGCACTGTCGATGATCAAGCTGCGCGGCTTTGGCGGCAAAACTGAGTTCTGGGACCATAACCTGGAGTCCTTCACGCTGATGGCCGGGCTGGCTGCCGTGACCTCCCGCATCAAAATCTTTGCCACGGCCGCCACCCTCACCATGCCCCCGGCGATTGTGGCGCGCATGGCCTCGACGATTGATTCCATCTCCAACGGGCGTTTCGGCCTGAACGTGGTGACCGGCTGGCAGAAACCGGAATATGAGCAGATGGGTATCTGGCCCGGCGACGACTACTTCAGCCGCCGTTACGACTACCTGGCCGAATATGTGCAGGTGCTGCGTGACCTGTGGGGCACCGGCAAATCGGACTTCAAAGGCGATTTCTTCCAAATGGACGATTGCCGCCTCAGCCCGCAGCCGCAGGCGGAGATGAAAGTGATTTGCGCCGGGCAGAGCGACGCGGGCATGGCCTTCTCCGCGCAGTATGCCGACTACAACTTCTGCTTCGGCAAGGGCGTCAACACCCCGGCGGCCTTTGCCCCAACCGCAGCCCGGATGAAAAGCGCTGCGGAGAAAACCGGGCGGGACGTCTCCTCCTACGTCCTGTTTATGATCATCGCCGATGAAACCGACGAGGCGGCGCGCGCCAAATGGGAGCACTACAAAGCGGGTGCAGACACCGGGGCGCTGGCCTGGCTCACCGAGCAGAGCAGCAAAGACACCAAATCCGGCGCGGACACCAACGTGCGCCAGATGGCTGACCCGACGTCCGCCGTCAACATCAATATGGGCACGCTGGTCGGCTCTTATGCCCATGTGGCGAAAATGCTGGATGAAGTGGCCACCGTGCCCGGTACCGAAGGCGTCCTGCTGACCTTTGACGACTTTATCAACGGCATCGAGCAGTTTGGCGAACGCATCCAGCCGCTGATGAAAACCCGCCAGTCGGTGCTCACCGGTGACACCAACCGCGAGGTAGCGTAATGAACATTGTTGACCCCCATCACGATGCAGAGTCCACCCCGGTAGTGCGCCGCCAGCCCGGTGAGCCGGGCAGCGAAGTGATCCTGCCCGCCCGGCCGGAGGCGCTTGCCTTCAGCCCGCAACAGACCGCGCTGATCGTGGTGGATATGCAGAATGCTTATGCCTCGCAGGGTGGCTATCTGGACCTGGCCGGGTTTGATGTCTCCGCCACCGGGCCGGTGATTGCCAATATTAACACCGCCATTGCCGCCGCCCGCGCCGCCGGCATCAAGGTTATCTTCTTCCAGAACGGCTGGGACAACCAGTATGTGGAAGCGGGCGGCCCCGGCTCGCCGAATTTCCACAAATCCAACGCGCTGAAAACCATGCGCAAACGCCCGGCGCTCCAGGGCAAGCTGCTGGCGAAAGGCGACTGGGATTATGAGCTGGTGGATGAGCTGCGCCCGCAGCCGGGTGACATCGTACTGCCGAAACCGCGCTACAGCGGCTTCTTCAATACCCAGCTCGACAGCCTGCTGCGCAGTTACGGCATCCACCATCTGGTGTTTACCGGCATCGCCACCAACGTCTGCGTGGAATCCACGTTGCGCGACGGCTTCTTCCTGGAGTATTTCGGCGTGGTGCTGGAAGACGCCACCCATCAGGCCGGGCCGCCGTTTGCCCAGCAGGCCGCACTGTTCAACATCGAAACCTTTTTCGGCTGGGTCTCGGACGTGGCAAGTTTCTGCCGCGCCGTGGAGGGGCAACGCGCCCCGCTCAGCCAGACCGCCTGACTTCAGGGAGAGACGCAATGCCTAAACACGCCATTATTCCCCCCGGCAGCGGCGTACCGCTGGCGCCCTTTGTCCCCGGCACGCTGGCTGACGGCGTGGTGTATGTCTCCGGGACGCTGCCGTTCGATAAAGAGAACAACGTGGTGCATGTCGGCGATGCCGCCGCCCAGACGCGCCACGTGCTCGAGACCATCAAAAGCGTGATTGAAACCGCAGGCGGCACGATGGATGACGTGACCTTTAACTCGATTTTTATCACTGACTGGGCCAATTACGCGGCGATTAATCAGGTCTACGCCGGGTACTTCCCCGGTGACAAACCGGCCCGTTTCTGCATCCAGTGCGGGCTGGTGAAGCCGGACGCGCTGATTGAGATCGCCACCATTGCCCATATCGGCACCCGCTGACCGTCACCTAAGAGAGGCCATGATGTATTACGAGGTGCTGGGCGACCCGTCGCCCACTGCTGAGACCGTCGTGCTCAGTGCCGGTCTGGGCGGCAGCGGCAGTTTCTGGCAGCCGCAACTGGCCGCGCTGGCGGCCGGACGCCGGGTGATCCTTTACGACCACAACGGCACCGGCCGCAGCGGCGGCACCCTGGCGCCGGGCTACCGGATGGCAGACATGGCCGCCGAACTGGCTGCGTTGTTACAGCGGCTTGAGGTGCAGCGCTGCCATCTGGTGGGCCATGCGCTGGGCGGCATTATCGGGTTGCAGCTGGCGCTGGATTACCCCGGCCTGCTGCACAGCCTGGTGGTGGTCAACGGCTGGCCGGTGCTGGACAGCCAGACCCGGCGCTGCTTCAACGTGCGCCGCGATCTGCTGCTGAACAGCGGCGTGGAAGCCTATGTGCGCGCCCAGCCGCTGTTCCTCTACCCGGCGGACTGGCTGTCACAGCATGAGGCGTTGCTGGAGCAGGAGCAGGCGCACCAGGTCGCGCACTTTCAGGGCATGGAAAACCTGCTGCACCGGCTGGAGGCGCTGATGGCCGCCGATCTGCGTGCCCGGCTGCCGGCACTGGAGGCACCGGTGCTGGCACTGTGCGCGCGGGATGACCTGCTGGTGCCCTACCCTTGTTCAGCGGCGCTGGCAGCGGCCCTGCCGCAGGGCCATTACCAGGAGATGGCCTATGGCGGCCATGCCATGAGCGTGACGGACCCGGAGACCTTTACTTCCCTTTTACTGGCGTGGCTGAAACGCCACCCAATGGAGCCTGTATGAATGAAGCCCTGAGCGCTGCCGCCCTGGCCACGCTGTTTACCGAGGCGCGCAGCCAGAATGGCTGGCTGGATAAGCCGGTGAGTGATGCGCTGTTGCAGGAGGTGTACCAGCTCGCCAGCCTCGGCCCGACCTCCGCCAATTGCAGCCCGGCGCGCATCGTGTTTGTGCGCAGCCCACAAGCCCGCGCACGGCTGCTGCCTACGCTCTCCAGCGGCAATGTCGCCAAGACGCAAAGTGCGCCGGTCACCGCCATTATGGCCTGGGACCCGGCGTTTTATGACGCCCTGCCGGAACTCTTCCCGCACGGCGATGCCCGCAGCTGGTTTACCTCCAGCCCGGAACTGGCCCACGAGACGGCGTTCCGTAACGCCAGCCTGCAAGCCGCCTACCTGATCATCGCCTGCCGCTCACTGGGGCTGGACACCGGGCCGATGTCCGGTTTCGACCCGGCGAAAATCGAGCAGGAATTTCTGGCGGAACAGGGCTGGAAAGTCAATTTTCTGATCAATATCGGCTATGGCGATGCCGGCAAGGTGTATGGCCGCCTGCCGCGCCTGCCGTTCGACCGCGCCTGCCGGTTATGCTGATTTCATAGTAAGGAGCTGACATATGCACACTGCATTACCCTATGCGGATACCGCTGCGCAGGCGGCCCCCCCGGTTGAGCCGGTGACGCAACACACGTTCCGCCAGGCCATGTCCTGCCTGGGGGCGGCGGTCAATATCATCACCACCGATGGCCCGGCAGGTCGCGCCGGTTTTACTGCCTCGGCGGTATGCAGCGTGACCGACACCCCGCCGACGCTGCTGGTCTGCCTGAACCGTTCCGCCTCGGTGCACCCGGCCTTTGCCCGCAACCAGCAGCTTTGCGTTAACACGCTGTCCGCCGGGCACGAGGACCTCTCCAACCTGTTTGGCGGCAAAACGCTGATGGAGGCCCGCTTCGCCGCTGCCGACTGGTCGCGGCTGGCGACCGGCTCGCCGGTGCTGGCCGGGGCAGTGGCCAATTTTGATTGCCGCATCACCCAGACGGTCAGCGTCGGCACCCATGACATCCTGTTCTGTGAGGTGGTGGCGTTGCGGCGCAATGACGCGGGCCACGGCCTGGTCTATTTCGACCGGCGCTACCACCCGCTGATGCGCCAGCTCAGTTAAC
The DNA here is from genome assembly GCF_002858805.1 of Chimaeribacter arupi. GTDB lineage: Bacteria > Pseudomonadota > Gammaproteobacteria > Enterobacterales > Enterobacteriaceae > Chimaeribacter > Chimaeribacter arupi. The sequence continues at coordinate 153,709 of NZ_PJZI01000003.1, read as the reverse complement.
CGGCCCGCCGCACTGCGGCGGTCTGCATTCCACCTCTGGAGAACACCATGACCTCTTCCTGGTTTCCGAAATGGCATAAACGGCAGGGCAATCTTGACGGGGCAATCATCGCCCCGGATGAGCGGTTGCCGCTCTGGCCGACGCTGGTGATGGGGCTGCAACACTCGGTGGCGATGTTTGGTGCCACGGTGCTGATGCCGCTGCTGATGGGCTTTGATGCCAATCTGGCGATTCTGATGTCCGGCATCGGCACCCTGCTGTTCTTTCTGGTGGTGGGCGGCCGGGTGCCCAGTTACCTCGGCTCCAGCGCGGCTTTTGTCGGGCTGGTGATCGCCGTGACCGGCTACGGCGGCCAGGGGCCGAACCCCAATATGGGGGTGGCGCTGGGCGGCATCATCGCCTGTGGGGCCGTCTATACGCTGATCGGGGTAATTGTGATGGCGGCCGGCACCCGCTGGATTGAACGGCTGATGCCGCCGGTGGTCACCGGTGCGGTGGTGATGGCGATTGGCCTCAACCTGGCACCGATTGCGGTGAAAAGCGTCTCAGGCTCGACGTTTGACAGCTGGATGGCGGTGATCACGGTGCTCTGTATCGGCAGTGTGGCGGTGTTTACCCGTGGGCTGCTGCAACGCCTGCTGATCCTGATCGGGCTGCTGGCAGCCTACCTGATCTACATCGCGGTGACCAACGGGCTGGGCTGGGGCACACCGGTGAATTTTGCGCCGGTGGCACAAGCTGCCTGGTTCGGCCTGCCGGCGTTCAGCACGCCGGTATTCAGCAGCCAGGCGATGCTGCTGATCGCGCCGGTGGCGGTGATCCTGGTGGCGGAGAACCTCGGCCATATCAAAGCGGTGGCGGGCATGACCGGCAAAAACCTCGACCCGTACATGGGGCGCGCCTTTGTCGGTGACGGCCTGGCGACCATGCTTTCCGCCTCGATGGGCGGCACCGGTGTGACGACCTATGCTGAGAATATCGGCGTGATGGCGGTGACCCGCATCTACTCCACGCTGATTTTTGTGGCGGCGGCGCTGGTTGCCATTCTGCTGGGCTTTTCGCCCAAGTTTGGTGCAGTGATCCACACCATTCCCGGCCCGGTGCTGGGCGGCACCTCGATTGTGGTGTTTGGGTTGATTGCCGTGGCAGGCGCGCGTATCTGGGTGCAGAACCGGGTGGATCTCAGTGAGAACGGCAACCTGATCATGGTCGCCGTGACGCTGGTGCTGGGCGCCGGGGATTTTGCCCTGAGCCTGGGCGGCTTCACGATGGGGGGCATCGGCACCGCTACCTTTGGGGCCATTCTGCTGAATGCCCTGCTGCGCAACCGGCGTAGAGTGCCGGTTGGCACAGAAGCTGCATTAAAAGATCGCTGACGACCTCAGTTTCTCCTTAGCTCATCATCTTGATGATCGCCGGCCGCTATCCAGCACACCCGTCTGAGACAGCGGCCGGTTTTTTTCTTTTCAACCGCAGCTCACTGACCAGCACCCCCAGCACAATCAGCGCCCCGCCCAGCAGCGCAACGCCCGGCAACCGTTCACCGGCCAGCCGCCCGACCACCCCGGCCCAGACCGGCTCACCGGCGTAGATCACCGTGGCGCGCGTGGGTGAGACACTCTTCTGCGCCCAGTTCATGGTGACCTGGATCAGCGCACTGGCACAGCCTAAGCCCAGCGCGCTCCAGAGCAGCCGGTCAGAGAGCGGCGGCAGGCTTTCCCCGGCCGGGGCCATCATCAAAAAAGCCAGCAGCGAGGCGGTGCCGAGCTGGATAATAGTGACGCGGCGGATATTCACCTGGCCGGCAAACGCGCCAATCAGCAGGATCTCAGCAGCAATCGCCAGCGCACTCACCAGCGTAATGATCTCGCCAAAGGTGAAACTGAGCGAGGCGTTGTCCGGCCCGGCGAGCAGAATCAACCCGGCGAAGGCCAGCACAATGCCCAGCGAAGACATGATGCCCGGCGCACGTCGCAGCACCAGCCACTGTAACAGCGGCACAATCGGCACATACATGGCGGTGATAAAGGCGGATTTGCTGCTGTTAATGCTCTGCAACCCCACCGTTTGCAGGCCGTAGCCAAACATAATGGCCACCCCCACCAGGCTGCCGGCTTTCAGCTCGGCCCAGGTCAGGCCGCGCAGCGTATGGGCGGAGAACAGCAGCAGCACGGCGGTCGCCGTGGCAAACCGCAGGCCAACGAAAAAGAACGGGCCGCTGACCTGGACGGCCAGATGAACGATCAGAAACGTGCCGCCCCAGATCATGGTAATGCCGATCAGCACCCACTCCTGAAGCGCGAGACGCAGGCCCGGCCGGGCCGGGGCAGAGATGTCAGACAAACGCGAATCCTTGATAACAACAGCCCGCCAACCGGGCACAGCGCGGCAGTATACCCGTTCGCGGCCGGTGGCCCAACCGCGGATAGCCGGCAAAACGCTCACAAAACACACAAGCCGCAAGGCATACACTACACTACGTTAAGCTGCCACCCGGCAGAGGTGCTTCCTTTCTTTACCGGAGATCCCGATGCAAACCACGTTAATTATGTTGATGGTGGTATTCTGCGTACTCGCGGTCTATGCCCTTTACCGCCATATCCAGCTCAGCCGGTCACGTAACCTGCTTAACCCACGCGCACGCCGCCACCCGCGTTGATTCCCGGCCCCATTACGGGGCCCTGTTCCTGCGCTACCCCTGTCGCACGGTTGCAACATGCTGCCTGTCACCCGCCAAAAGCCCGGCGTATCGCTCATTTTCCTAAATTATCAAACACCTCTTTGATATTCTCAGGCTAAATTACACTATAGTGGTTCTGCATAATCAGTTAACTGGCATAGTTGCTGCATAACCGGCAAAAACAGGGGAGAAAGCGATTTGGAAGCAAGCACTATCAACACATTGTTTGTGATTAGTGCCGTGTTGGTAGGGGCAAGCATTCTGCTGAGTTCGCTCTCTTCACGGCTCGGTATCCCGATCCTGGTGATTTTTCTGGCCATTGGGATGCTGGCCGGCGTGGATGGCCTGGGCGGGATTGAGTTCGATAACTATCCGCTGGCGTACATGATAAGCAACCTGGCGCTGGCGGTGATCCTGCTGGATGGCGGGATGCGCACCCGGGCCTCCTATTTCCGCGTCGCCCTGTGGCCTGCGCTCTCGCTCGCCACCGTAGGCGTGGTGCTGACCGCCGCGCTGACCGGGCTGGCCGCCGCCTGGCTGTTCCATGTCAACCTCTATCAGGGGTTGCTGATTGGGGCGATTGTCGGCTCCACCGACGCGGCCGCCGTGTTTTCCATGATTGGCGGCAAAGGGCTGAATGACCGCGTCAGCGCCACGCTGGAGATTGAGTCCGGCTGCAATGACCCGATGGCGGTGTTCCTGACCATTACCCTGATCGACATGATCGGCAAAGGCGAGCATGGCCTGAGCTGGATGTTTATTGTGGACATCATCCGCCAGTTCGGCCTGGGCATCGCCCTCGGGTTTGCCGGTGGCTGGCTGTTACAGCAGTCGATCAACCGCATCCCTCTGGCGCCGGGGCTTTACCCGCTGCTGGCCCTGAGCGGCGGCCTGCTGGTGTTTGCCCTCACCACCCTGCTGGAAGGCAGCGGTATTCTGGCGGTTTACCTGTGCGGCCTGAAGCTCGGCAACTCGCCGATCCGCAACCGCCACGGCATTTTGCAAACCTTTGACGGCATGGCCTGGCTGAGCCAGATCGGCATGTTTATGGTGCTCGGCCTGCTGCTGACGCCCAGCCAGTTGCTGCCGATTGCGCTGCCGGCCCTGCTGCTTTCGGTGTGGATGATTGTGTTTGTGCGGCCGGTGGCGGTGTTTGCCAGCCTGCTGCCGTTCCGCAGCTTTACCGGCCGTGAGCGGGTATTCCTGTCATGGGTTGGGTTGCGCGGCGCGGTGCCGATTATCCTGGCGGTGTTCCCGATGATGGCGGGCATCCCTGATGCGCGCCTATTCTTCAATGTGGCGTTCTTTATCGTGCTGGTGTCGCTGCTGGTACAGGGCACCTCACTGGCCTGGGCTGCCCAGCAGGCGCGGGTCATTGTGCCGCCGACACCGACGCCGGAGTCACGCATCGGGCTGGATATCGACCCGCAGAATATCTGGCAGCATTTCACCTACAAGCTCGGGGCGGAAAAGTGGTATATCGGCGCGGCGATCCGCGATTTACAACTGCCGCCGCAGACCCGCATCACCGCGCTGTTCCGCGGCCAGGAGATGCTCTACCCCACGCGCAACACCCGCCTGCAGGAGGGCGATATTTTGTGTGTGATTGGCCGCGAAAGCGATATTCCGCAGTTAGGCAAACTCTTCAGTGAGACGCCGCGCACCAAGGTGGACGAGCGCTTCTTCGGCGACTTTATTCTGGATGCGGATGCCCGGCTGGGCGCAGTGGCGGAGCAATATGGCCTGACGCTGTCAGCGGATATCGACCCCGGCCAGCCATTGCATCACTTTATGTTGCAGCGGCTGGGCGGAGAACCGGTTATCGGTGACCATATCGACTGGAACGATCTGATCTGGACGATTGCCGAGATGGAAGGCGGGAACGTGACCCGGATCGGGGTGAAGATCAATAACGACGCCTGAAAGGGACTCAGAGGCCGGTACGGTACATCACCGTCAGCAGGCCGATAATCGCCACGCCGCAAATCAGGCTGAGGTATTTGAAAAGGCGTTCGGTGCGTAAGCTCATGGTTATTCCTGTCAGGCTGGTTAAGTGGCATCAGAATACGCCTGCCGCCAAAAAAGCCATTGCGCGAATAACCGGCTGCTGTGGGCCTAAATTCAACGATAGCCGCTGTTTTTTCCCCTGTCAGCCGTTGCCCCCCCAGATGCCCAATAAAAACGGCCGCCGGAAGAACCAGGCGGCCGTTTCTGTATTGTCGCTTTGCGCAGGCTTATTTACCCTTGTCGGGGTATTATTTGCCCTGCTGCGGGTCGGTGTCGTAATCCGCACATGACTGGTAGCCTTTATTCAGGACATGGCCGGTCTCATCAAAGCTGACAAAGTAAACCTGCGCTTTGCCGTCACGCGGTTTGATCGCGTAGTTGCTGCACGTCCCTTTCGCATGGATCATGGTCACATCGGTGGACGGCGGCCCGGCGATGGCGCGTACCTGCTCGCGGGTCATGCCGACTTTCACGTCGCTCACGACCGGCTCATCAACATAGCTGGATGCGCGGTCATAAGCGGTACATCCTGACAGCAGCGTTACAGCTCCCATCGCTGCCATTAACAGTGTTTTTTTATTCATGACTTCTCCTCCTGAAGTGCTTTATGTTCTTTAAGCCTAGAAGATAAAGGTTTTTTTTCAAATCCATTTCCCCTCTTTCACCACGGCCTGATGTTGCGCCCCCTGCAGCACGCAACGTGCGGCACGCGCGAAGCCCGGTGACAGCGGGCTTCCGGCCATGTGGCCTCCCAAAAATGCGTCGCGTACGCCGGCGCCCGGTTTCAGAAAAAGATCAGCAGAAAACGATCATCATCACGTTTTGCGCTATACCTGTTGGATGTAACCCCGCGCGGTTGCTGTGCTTATCTCACTGTGACACATGGAATGGAGGAACGTGGATGCCCATTGACCGCCGCCGGTTTTGCCGCATTCTGGCAATACTGGCCGCTGCCCCTGTCTGCCCTTTTACCCGCGCCCAATCGAGAGAGGTTGCTATGGAGAGGATTAGCCTGACCACACCGGCGCACGGCGTGCCGAACAGCCCCTACCCGGTGATGCTCTACCACCATGTGATTCCGCCGGACACTGCGGATAATGCCGCCTATCTGGAGCACCTGTTCACGGCGAACGGCTGGCCGCCGCAGTGGCGTTACCCCGTCTACCCGTTTACCCATTTTCACACCACCACGCACGAGGTGGTAGGCTGCTATGCCGGAACGGCCCGCCTGCAACTGGGCGGCGAGCAGGGGCCGGTTCATGAGGTAAAACCCGGTGATGTGCTGCTGATCCCGGCGGGCGTGGGCCATAAACAGCTCTCGGCTGATAAGGAATTTATGCTGGTGGGGGCCTATCCGGCCGGCTTCAGCCCGGATTTATGCCGTGATGAACCGGCCCTGCTGTCCGCGCGCACGAAAGCCGTGCAGGATGTGCCGCTGCCGAAGAGTGACCCGGTGACCGGGCATAACGAGGGCGTGTTGAAATACTGGGCCGCTCCCTGAACGGAACCGGCCTGGGAAGCGTCACTCTTTGATGTAGCAGCGTTTAACGTCCAGCCGCGCCGCATCGTGGTTTTTGATATCGGAAAAGTATGTCATGCCGAACAACACAGAGACCACAATCAGGCTGGAGACGAGCAACGCAATGATTGCGATCAGCTTGTTGTCATCAAGACGTTTTTTGTCCATGTTACCGGCTCCCTGCATCATCCGTTATGTCACCAGCAGCGTAATGATCAGCGTGAAAACGATCAATGTACAGGATGTCAGCACCAGTACCGCCACAGCAAACTGCGCATCTCCCAGGGTTTCCTGGTACAACGGCTTCTCCGGGAGAGAAGATCTTTTTTTCACACCATCTCACTTTGCCACTGACGTGTTCATTACTGTCTGAGTTCACCACGGCCTGCCGGTATCGATGCCCTGATGCAGGCATTGCCGGCACGGCACATGATGAAGGTGATTCATTCACGACCGTTATGAACATATGATAAACAATCCATAAAAGTTGTGCCATCTCTGTCGGGTTGAAAATCCGGCCAGGCACTGCCCTGCACAGCCCAGGTACAAAAAAACCCTGCACCAGGCAGGGTATATTTTGAAAACGACATCATTTTACTTATTCAGGAGGCTACTGCTTACAGAAGTCCAGTCAGAAAAATGTGTTGTTCCCCGGCGCTTATCTCCGGTTGTCAGGCAAGTCAGCTCTTTAACGGAACACACAGCAGACAACTTCCGTTCGTCTATTGGCACTAATCCTAATTTAATTTTTACTTGCCTGTCGTGATGGCGATCACTTTCGGGGCGAAGAGAATATGGTTTGCGGGTAATTCAGAGCTGGATCACGTTTCGTGATGCCGGAAAGGGTAAACGCGCCGGACGGCAGAGCAGATGTCCTGAAACGCTGCAAAGCAAAAGGGGCTGCCTTTCGGCAACCCCTTAAATTTGATGGCGGAGGAGGTGAGATTCGAACTCACGGATAGTCGCCCATCGACGGTTTTCAAGACCGTTGCCTTCAGCCGCTCGGCCACTCCTCCGCAACGACGCGAACTATAAACATCCCTGATCGGCTTGTAAAGCCCGGGATGATTCAATCGCCTGAAAAATAGACGCATGCCGCGCAATCGCCGTAAAAACCAGCAGGCTGCCGCTTTTTCACTCGTCATGACCGCGTAAAGAAGGGTAAAACGTCTATGCGGCGCGGCACCAACTTTCTATGATTCTGTTTCTTTTCACTATACCTGGTGGGATCGCATATGGATCGTATCGTCGTTTCGTCACGTGAACGCTCACTGTTGAGCACGCATAAGGTGTTGCGTAACACCTATTTCCTGTTGGCGTTGACGCTGGGCTTCTCGGCCCTGACGGCAACGGCCAGTACGCTGCTGATGTTGCCGGCCCCCGGCCTGCTGCTGATGCTGGTCGGCTTCTATGGCCTGATGTTCCTGACGTACCGCCTGGCTGACAGCCCGGCCGGTATCCTGGCGGCGTTCGCCCTGACCGGCTTTATGGGGTATACCCTCGGCCCCATCTTAAGCTCGCTGCTGTCTGCCGGTGCCGGGGACATCATCATGCTGGCGCTGGGCGGCACCGCGCTGGTGTTCTTCTGTTGCTCCGCCTACGTGCTGACCACCCGTAAGGACATGTCTTTCCTCTCCGGCATGATGATGGCCGGGTTTGTGGTGTTGCTGGTGGCGGTGATCGCCAACCTGTTCCTGCAGATCCCGGCGCTTTATCTGGCCATCAGCGTGATGTTCATCCTGTTCTCCTCGGGCGCTATCCTGTGGGAAACCAGCAACATCATTCACGGCGGGGAAACCAACTATATCCGCGCGACCGTGAGCCTGTATGTGTCACTGTATAACGTGTTTGTCAGCCTGCTGAGCCTGCTGGGCTTCGCCCGCAGTAACTGATGCTGTGCCTGCTCACCCCGCTGCGGCGGGGTGACGCCCCCTTGCCTTTCCCTGAGACGGCCTTCACGCTGCTGCAACCTGCGAACGGTTATTGTTGGCACCGCCCCAATTTTGGTAAACTGCCCGCCGATTTTTCCCGTTTCTGAGGTTGTATGTTCGAGTTTGAAGGCCGCACCATCGACACCGATACCCAGGGCTACCTGAAAAACAGCGCGGACTGGCAGGAAGGGATGGCCCCGCTGCTGGCTGCGCAGGAAGGCATTACCCTGACTGACGCCCATTGGGAAGTGGTGCGTTTCGTGCGCGCGTTTTATCTGGAGTTCAATACCTCACCGGCCATCCGTATGCTGGTGAAAGCGATGGCGCAAAAATATGGGGAAGAGAAAGGCAACAGCCGTTACCTGTTCCGCCTGTTCCCTAAAGGGCCGGCCAAACAGGCCACCAAAATTGCCGGCCTGCCCAAGCCGGTGAAGTGCCTCTGACTTAATGCCGGATGCTGAAGTCGCTGTATTCCCCGGCGGCTTTGGGTTCCGTCAACACCCGGTCTACCCTGGCGCTTTTCGGCCCGCCCTGCTTCAGCCAGCTTATCAGCTGGTCCAGCTTCTCCTGCGGGCCGCAGGCCACTACTTCCACACTGCCGTCTTCCAGGTTACGCGCGTAACCGGTCAACCCCAGGCTTTTTGCCTGATGCTGCGTCGAGTAACGGAACCCGACGCCCTGAACAAGCCCATACACATAGGCAGAAACACAGACCTTTGCCATAATCTTCTCCTCATCTGGTGTGATTCGTTGCATTTTCGGCGTCATACTCCGACAATGTCGCTCTTTTTTTTAAGCTGGCAGCCTTTATATTATGACCGTACGTTTATATCTCGCCAAAGGGCGCGAAAAATCCCTGCTCCGCCGCCATCCGTGGGTTTTTTCCGGTGCTGTTCACCGCGTTGAAGGTGACGCCGTTTCCGGTGATACCGTTGAGATCTACGACAACCAGGGCAAATGGCTGGCACGTGGCGCTTACTCGCCCCAGTCCCAGATCCGTGCCCGCGTCTGGACGTTCGACAAGCAGGAACAGATTGATACCGCCTTCTTTGTCCGCCGGCTGAAGCAGGCCCAGCAGTGGCGTGACTGGCTGGCCAAACGTGACGGCCTGAACGGCTACCGCCTGATTGCCGGTGAGTCCGACGGCCTGCCGGGCATCACCATCGACCGTTTCCAGAACTTCCTGGTGCTGCAACTGCTCTCTGCCGGTGCCGAATACCAGCGCGCCGCCCTGCTGACTGCGCTGCAGGAATGTTTCCCGGAATGCGCCATTTACGATCGCTCTGATGTGGCGGTGCGTAAAAAAGAGGGCTTGCCGCTGGCCCAGGGCCACGTGCTGGGCGACATGCCGCCGGCCCTGCTGCCGATTACCGAACACGGCATGCAGCTGCTGGTGGATATCCAGCAGGGCCACAAAACCGGTTTTTACCTGGACCAGCGTGACAGCCGCCTGGCTGCCCGCCGTTATGCAGAAGGCCGCCGGGTACTGAACTGCTTCTCCTATACCGGCGCATTTGCCGTCGCGGCCCTGATGGGCGGTTGCGCGCACGTCACCAGTGTGGATACCTCCCAGGCTGCGCTGGACATTGCCCGCCAGAACGTCGAGCTCAACCAGCTTGATCTCAGCAAAGCGGACTTTGTCCGGGATGATGTGTTCCAGCTGCTGCGCGCTTACCGCGACCGGGGTGAAACCTTTGACCTGATCGTGATGGACCCGCCTAAGTTTGTTGAGAACAAAAACCAGCTGGCCGGTGCCTGCCGCGGTTATAAAGACATCAACATGCTGGCGATGCAGTTACTGTCGCCGGGCGGCATTCTGCTGAGCTTCTCCTGTTCAGGTTTGATGCCGGTTGAGCTGTTCCAGAAAATTTTGGCCGATGCCGCCGTAGATGCAGGGCGTGATGTACAATTTATAGAGCAGTTCCGCCAGGCGGCGGATCATCCGGTTATCGCGCCTTACCCTGAAGGCCTCTATCTGAAAGGCTTTGCCTGCCGGATGATGTAACTTGAAAACGTGCTTTTCGCCCCCATTTCTCTCAGGCAAAGGCACGGTTTCTCAGGAGGTCATGATGATTGCCAGCAAATTTGGTATTGGCCAGCAGGTACGCCATAAGCTGCTGGGTTTTTTGGGTGTCGTGATTGATATTGACCCCGAATACTCATTGGAAAAACCAAGCGCAGAAGAGGTTGCAGGTAATGAACGCCTGCGTTTTGCGCCCTGGTATCACGTTGTGATGGAAGATGATCAAGGCCAGCCGGTACATACGTATCTGGCCGAAGCGCAACTGGACAGAGAAGTGGCAGACGCCCACCCTGAACAGCCTTCTCTGGATGAACTGGCGGCAAAGATCCGCCACCAGCTTCAGGCGCCGCGTCTGCGCCATTAATGATGCTGCTGAGAAACGCCGGAGCCCAGACCTTGTCTGGGCTTTTTTATGGGCCGCGTCAGGCAGCGCGATGCAGGCCGAGGCGCGGGATCTCTATTTTCGGGCAGCGATCCATGATAACGCGCAGCCCGGCATCCTGCGCCAGTACCGCCGCCTGCTCGTTGATCACCCCAATCTGTAACCACAACACATCGGCCCCGATCTCAATCGCCTCCTGGGCCACCCCGTAGGCCGCCTCGGTATTGCGGAACACATCCACCATATCCACATGGCGGCCGATCTCTTTCAGCGATGCGACCACCGGCTGCCCCAGCAGGGTACTGCCGGCCAGTTTCGGGCTGACCGGGATCACCTCATACCCCTGCGACAGCAGATACGCCATGACGCCATAACTGGGCCGGGACGGATTATCACTCGCGCCCACCAGCGCAATGGTTTTCACCTTTTTCAGTACCTGTGCGATGTCACTGTCTTGCATCCTGATGCTCCCTTTGATGTGGTATCAGCCAAGTGTACGTCACCGGCGCGGATTACACCGGCAGCGGGCCACATTTTCTCAGTAACGGCCGCAAAAAAGTTCGGTTGCACCCAATATTCATCATCAAAACACATACTTTACGCCCCTCTCATTCACCTTAAAAATATATATAAATCAAATGGTTGAATGCTTTGACTCACCGGAAACCTTGCCGGACAATACGCCGGACTTTTTTGCTGAGGAACTGAGAAATGAAACGAGGATGGATAGTCACCGGCCTGCTGGCGCTCTCTGTGTGCCTGCCTGCCACCGCGGCCACGCTGGCGTTGTCGCCGGACGTTGATGTACTGGTGGTTGACGGTAAAAAGGCGGCGGGGTCGTCGCTGAATCAGGCTGAGCAGCTGACACTGGCACCGGGCCGGCATCAGTTGCTGTTCCGCGTCTCCAGAGTGCTGCGCGCCGGAGCGCGTGACCAGTACCTGTACCATTCGTCACCGCAGATTGCGGCGTTCGATATCCCGGCTGAGGGCGCATGGCAGCTTACCCTGCCGCGGCTGGAAAATGACGCTGACGGCAAACGCTTTGATGCCCACCCGGATTACCAGGTTGTTGATGGCAATCAACACCCGCTGCCGGTGCGCCGCGACACGCTGCAGATCCCCGGCCTGAGCCTGGGTGCCGATCTGGAAAAAGCGATAGCGGAGTATAACGCCGCGAACCAGCCGGCCTCGGTGACGGCGCTGTTACCTGCCGCAGCCGCCAGCCCGGCGCTGCCGGCCACATCCGGCACCGTAAGCCAGGCTTCCGTCACCGTACAGGGCGAAAACGTGGCGGAGCAGATGCTGCAATACTGGTTCCAACAGGCGGACGCCCCAACCCGCCAGCGCTTCCTGAACTGGGCCGAAAAACACCCGGCGCGTTAATCCCTCCAGGCGCTTTTTACCCTAAAAAGCGCTTTTTCCTATGGCTTCCCGCTTTTTTCAGCCATCAGCCATTTGCAGGAAAAACCAGTTTCAGTACTCTGTCCGTTATCTCTTACCTTTGATAAAGGGCTTTTATATGGAATTCACCACCCGCACCATTGGCATACAAAAACACATCGCGCTGGTCGCCCACGATCACTGTAAAAATATTCTGCTGAGCTGGGTTGATGAGAATAAGGCGTTGCTGGCGGAGCATCGGTTGTATGCCACCGGCACCACCGGCAACCTGGTACAGCGCGCCACCGGGCTTAAGGTGACCAGTATGCTCAGCGGCCCGATGGGCGGGGACCAGCAGGTCGGCGCGCTGATCTCTGAAGGCAAAATCGATATGCTGATTTTCTTCTGGGATCCGCTCAACGCCGTGCCGCATGACCCGGACGTCAAAGCGCTGCTGCGCCTGGCGACGGTGTGGAACATTCCGGTCGCCAATAACCGCTCGACGGCGGATTTCCTGATTGAGTCCAGCCTGTTCCGCCGGGAAGTGCAGGTCACCATCCCGGACTATCAGCGCTATCTGCAGGATCGTCTGAAATAACCCGGCCGGGCGCGCCATTACGGCTTACGCTGCACCGGCACGCCCCGCTTCTTCAATTCGTCCACAAAACGGGACGGGTTACCGGGCGAATAAAGCAGCCACACCCGCCCGGCCGCCCTGGTCAGCGCCGTATACAGTAACCGGTGCTCCTGCTCGTGCGTTGCAGCCCCTTGTACCGGTGTTAACACCTGATCGGCCGCTGTCTCCCCTTCCGGGGCCGGAAAACCTTCATGCCCGCCCTGCAACCCCAGCACTATGACGTACTCCGCCTGTTGCCCCCGGCTGCCATGAAGAGTGGAAAAACGGAGATTGAGCTTCGGCCAGCGGGTTGCCGCTTTCTGCACGATGGCGGGGCGCAAGGCAGCGTGGCGGGCCAATAACAGCACCTGCTCCGTGGGGGAAACAAAGCCGCTCAGTTTGTCCAGCAAGGCATCCAGTTGGTCATCCGGCAACAGCTGGAGGCTTTTTTTATCGCCGCGGCGCAGGCTGGTCAGCGCGGGGCGGCCCTGCCCGGGCGGCAGCGGGATAATGCCGGCCGCCACGTCTGCAATAAGATCATTCAGCCGGTAGGTGGTTTCCAGTTCACACTGCGCATGGGGCTTATCAAAAAGGGAATACAGCGGGCCGTCCGGGCTGGTGGTGTCGCGGCCTGCCAGCACGTTATCCAGCACGGCAAACAGGCCGGTATGGCTGTTCTGCGCCCGCAGGGCAACCAGCAGCTGCACCCAGGGCGGGGAGACGGCGTGGAGGTCGTCCACCAGGATCTGTTTCCAGGGGCTGATAAAGCGCCCTTTATTGAGTACATCCATTGCCTGATGCAACAGCGCGCCGGCATCCACCGCCCCCTCCTCTTTCAACGCCGCTTTCCAGGCTTTCAGTAACGGTGCCAGCAGGCGCATCTGTTTCTGGAACGCGCTCTGCAGCGCCTCCGGCGCTTCACTTAACATTTCTGCCTGGCTGCCGCCGTGGTTGCGCATCAATGCCAGCCACTGATCCAGCCGGGGGGCCAGCTGTTCCCCCAGCGCCCGGTTTTTCCAGAAGGCTTTGTCAGGGATCGCCCAGCCCAGGTCGTCCGTCAGCAATGTGCGCCACCCGGCTGCCTGGGGCTTTTTCGTCTCGCACTGCTGCTGCCACACTTTGAGCAGCATTTTCCGGCGCGCGCTGCCGTCCTCTTCCAGTTTGCTGATTTTCGGCACTTTTCGCCCGCTTTGGGCGATGATTTGCAATGCCAGCGCCTGAAACGTGAGGGCCTCCACCCCGGCCTTGCCCAGCCGGGCAGCGATCCGCTGGTTCAACGCGTCCGCGCCCTGCCGGTCAGGAGCCAGCAACAGTATCTGTTCAGGCGCGGCCTCCCCCCGCTGCAACAGCCAGCCGGCACGCGCTGCCACCAGCGCGGTTTTGCCGCTGCCCGCGCCGCCCAGCACCTGCACCGTCTCTTCACCGTTCACCACCGCCTGCACCTGGGGCGCATTCAGCGGGCCTTGCTCTACCGAGGCAAAAAAGGGTGCATACTCCGCTGCCATCCGCCCGGCCCAGGCCCGGTTCCGCGCCTCACACTGCGCCCTGCCCTCGTCCAGCCAGCGCAGGCAGTGCTCACAGGCCTCCCGGCAGGCGGCGAACTCCGCCATGCGCGCCACCGGCATCGGCAGCGCCTCAAATGCCTCCCGGATACCCTGCTGCAACGTGGCCAGATCATGCTCCGTCAGCCAGCGCGGCTGTTGTTCTGCCTGTGCAATCACCGCCTGCTGCGCCACCAGCACCTGCGCGCTGATCTCAGCCATCTCCTCACTCCACTGCTGCCAGCGTGAAAAGAGATGATGGTAAAAACGCTGGGTCTCCTGCCATTCGGTGCCGTGCAGCCGCACTACTTTCCTTTCCGGCAGCTCAAACTCCAGCTCCCCCCACACGATTCCTCGTTTACACTGAATAGCGATCAACTGGTTAAAGGGGATCAGGTAGTGGTGTTTATCCCCGCTGACTTCCACACCGGCGTTAAGCAGCCTTACCCGGTTATAGGGGTGCTGAGCCAGATGTTTGCCGAGGGGCGTCGCTTTGAGTTCCATAATTCTGTGCCATGAAAGTAAAGGGCTTTTTACTGTGCCGGTGCCGGTCTGCCTGGAGCAGGCAGAGAGGCTCCCGCGTGAAAAAAAGAGTAGACTCTGGGGTTGTGGCACGGCCATAACGCACACACATCCCTGTTGGTTTTTTATTTAGAGCACATTTCTTATTATGCGTACTGTACTGAATATCTTAAATTTCGTGTTAGGCGGCTTTTTTACTACTCTGGCCTGGGTGCTGGCAACGGTGGTCAGTATCGTCCTGATCTTTACCCTGCCGCTGACCCGCTCCTGCTGGGAGATTACCAAACTTTCGCTGCTGCCTTACGGTAATGAGGCGATTCACGTTGATGAACTTCATCCGGAGAGCCGTAACGCCGTGCTGAGCAGCGGGGGCACCTTGCTGAATATTGTGTGGTTCCTGCTGTTTGGCTGGTGGCTTTGCCTGTCCCACATCGCGACCGGGATTATGCAATGCGTGTCAATTATCGGTATTCCGGTGGGGCTCGCCAACTTCAAAATTGCGGCCATTGCGCTCTGGCCGGTAGGCCGCCGGGTAGTCCCGGTCGAAGTGGCCCAACAGGCACGGCTCAATAACGCCCGCCGCTGATGAATGCCGGGCCGCCGCCACCCGGTGGTTGCCCGCTTTTCCGGCCCTGAGCCGGGCTGACCTTCTCGCTTCCGGAGTCTTTTGTGCTCGCTTACGCCCCCGGCCTGCGCCGGTATATTTATAACAGCAGTATTCTTTACTATATCCGCATCACCCTGGCCCTGACCGGGGCAGCGGCAGCACCGTGGTGGCTTGGGCAACCGAAGCTGACCATTCCGCTGACGCTTGGGGTGGTGGCGGCGGCCCTGGCGGATCTGGATGACCGGCTGGCCGGCCGCCTGCGTAATCTGTTTATCACCCTGCTGTGCTTTTTTATCGCCTCGGCCTCTATCGAGCTGCTGTTTCCCTACCCGTGGCTGTTCGCGGCCGGGCTGATGTTGTCCACCTGCGGCTTTATCCTGCTGGGCGCGCTCGGGCAGCGCTATGCCACCATCGCCTTCGGCGCGCTGCTGATTGCCGTCTACACCATGCTGGGCACGTCGATGTACCAGGTATGGTATCAGCAACCGCTGCTGCTGTTGTGCGGTGCTGTCTGGTATAACCTGCTGACGCTGATGGGGCACCTGATTTTCCCTATCCGGCCGTTGCAGGAGCAGATTGCCCGCAGTTTTGATCAGCTGGCCCACTATCTGGATGCAAAATCCAACCTGTTTGACCCCGACCTCGAAGAGGGAGACCAGCCCTTGATTGAGGTCGCGATGGCCAACAGCGCACTGGTGGCGACCCTGAACCAGACCAAAATCTCACTGCTGACCCGGCTGAAAGGCGATCGTGGCCAGCGCGGCACCCGCCGCGCCCTGCACTACTATTTTGCCGCGCAGGATATTCATGAGCGTGCCAGCTCCACCCATGCGCAGTACCGCGAACTGAATGAAAAATTCCGCTACAGCGACATCATGTTCCGCTTCCAGCGGATGCTGAGTATGCAGGCCCGCGCCTGCCAGCACCTGGCCCAGTGTGTTTTGCTGCAACAGTCTTACCAGCATAACAGCCAGTTTGAGCGGGCTTTCAGCCAGTTGCAGGCGACCCTGGTGCGCCTGGCTGATGACCCGGATAACCGTGATCCGCTGCGTGCCTTACAGCATCTGCTGAAAAACCTGCGGGCGATTGACGCCCAGCTGGCCAATATTGAATCGGAACAGGCGCTGGCAACCGGCCAGCAACAGGAAACCCGGCTGGCCGAGGAGCGCCTCTCCGGCTGGGGCGATATGCTGTTGCGTTTCCGCCGCAACCTGACGCCGCAATCGGCCCTGTTCCGCCACGCCATCCGTATGTCGGTGGTTTTGTGTGCCGGCTATAGCTTTATCCAGGTCACCGGCATGGATCATGGTTACTGGATTTTGCTGACCAGCCTGTTTGTCTGCCAGCCTAACTACAATGCCACCCGCCGCCGGTTGGCGCTGCGGATTATCGGCACTCTGGCCGGGGTGCTGCTGGGCTTGCCGATCCTCTATTTTGTGCCCTCCACCGAAGGGCAACTGGTGCTTATTGTCATCAGCGGCGTGCTGTTTTTTGCCTTCCGGAATGTGCAGTACGCCCATGCCACCATGTTCATCACCTTTCTGGTGCTGCTCTGCTTCAACCTGCTGGGCGAAGGGTTTGAAGTCGCCCTGCCGCGTGTGATCGATACCCTGCTGGGGTGTGCCATCGCCTGGGCCGCCGTGACCTTTATCTGGCCTGACTGGCGCTTCCGCCAGCTTCCGCTGGTCATTGATAAGACACTGAATGCCAACTGCCGTTATCTGGATGCCATCCTGGTGCAGTATCACCAGGGGCGTGACAACCGGCTCGACTACCGTATCGCGCGCCGGGACGCGCACAACGGCAATGCAGAGCTGGCCTCCGTGATTTCCAATATGTCCGTTGAGCCGGATGCCAGTGCCACGATGCAGGAGCAGGCGTTCCGGCTGCTATGCCTGAACCATACGCTGCTGAGCTACATTTCGGCGTTGGGCGCCCATCGCGGGCAACTGAATGACAGCAACGTGCTGACGATCCTCGACGATGCCGCCTGTTATGTTGACGGGGCGCTGCATCTGATGGCGAATGATGCCGGGCGGCTGCAACGGCTGCTGGCGGGCCTTTCACAGCGGGTGGCGGCGGTGGTGCCGGAGGCGGAAAGCCGCGAGCAGCTGGTGCTGCAACAGGTCGGGTTAATCCTGGGCCTGCTGCCTGAATTAATCGCGCTGCATCAGCGGCTGACCCGCCCGTCACCTGACCCGCAGGCGTGACTGAACCACCGCTTTTACTGAACAATGCAATCACGATGGCCAGCCGGGCGCTGGCCATCTCTTTCAGCGGCGGTATTTGGTGGCTGCCTCAGGGTGCTGCGCCTCATACCAGCTACGCAACTCATCACGTTTTTCCGCCGGCAGGGCCGCTTCGTGGTAACCGGTGACGGCCCCCTCCAGGGCATAGAGCACTTTAAGGCTGAGCGGAATATCATCCGTATCCAGTTTGAGATAGCATGCCTTTGCTCCCTGCGCTTTTAACTGTTCCTGATTGTGGATACCGGCTTGTAACAGCAGGCTTTCCAGATGCCCGCCGATGTTGGGCAAGGCTTTCAGCCGCTCACGGTTCTGCTTTTCTGCCAGCTCCTGCCTGGCCCCATTCAATGCCAGGGTAGCCAATTGCAGAAACAGGGCCGGATCCTGCCAGCCCGCCTCGGTAAGCTGAAAATAAGAGAGTGTCAGGGGCAGGCCACGCCGGATATAACGTAACCGCGTCATCTGATGCCGGTGGAATACCTCTTCTATTTGCGCCGTTGCCCTCAGGTAGACCTCACCCTGCAAAAACAGGCCAAACATGGTGTTATCAGCCAACAGCCCATATCCCCCAAACTGGGAACGTGTATGAATTTCCCCCAATGGAGCCAGTATCTGTTTTGCCTGATCGATCCTTTTTTCGTATAGGTTCTTCATTACTATTTCCTTTAGTAAATATATTCGCTACCTAAATAATTTCATTAAGAACAAGGAATTACAAAATACGGAAAGTTACCGGCGCTGCCAATGACAAAATGCCGTTACAAGGATTTACGTATCAAATCTGCGAGACGTATTGAAAGAATCGCATTGATCTTTGTGGAAAGTGGGGATACTGTATATACATACAGTGACATCGGAGCAGGGAAATTATGCGTCCATCTTCTCATAACTATCAGACCGGCGAACACGCTCAGATAACCATGCCATCCTCCTCTTTTCAGGCGCCTGCGGCTCAGCCCGGTGGCCTGGTCAGTGAGTTCGTTTACAGTGATGATCAACCTGCTCTGGCCCAGATTCTTCTTCCCCTTCTCCATCATCTGGGTACTCAGTCACGCTGGCTGCTCTGGCTGGCACCGCAACAAAAACTGAGCCGTAACTGGCTGCGCCATTCCGGCCTGCCGGTAGACAAAGTGGTACAGTTACGCGCCATCCAGCCGACCTCCACGGTCGATGCCATGGAAAAAGCGTTGCAAAGCGGGAATTACAGCGTGGTATTAGGGTGGTTACCGGAACTGACTGAGAAAGAGCGGGAAAGGCTGCAACGGGCCGCGCAATCGGGGCATGCTTACGGTTTCATTATGCGGCCTCAATATGAGGGACGCGCAGGCCGGGGACATCTGCCTTCACTTAAAATTCACTCTCCCCGCTTTCATTAAAAGAAATTAGGAATATTCTCATGAAAAAAGCCTTTTTTTCGGCCAAAAGCGCTTTCAACAGCGGTTTTGGCGGCTTGTTTAACGCTTGTTAAGGGTTTTTTTCACGTAATTTCGTCACCAATTGCCCGAACATGTTAAAAATTATGTACGTTTTGCGCCTTTTTGCGGGTTCAGGAAAACTTCATACTTGTAAGTTTCACACCACGTTGTAGACTTTACATCGCCAAGGTTGCTCTATAAGGCCAAATTAATTGGCAAAGTAACTAACGGAAGCAATAACCTTGGCGAAGGATTTTAACCAAGGGCTTATAACAGCTTAAAGCTCATTGCCTATTTGGATGATAACGAGGCGCAAAATGAAAAAGACAGCTATCGCATTAGCAGTGGCACTGGCAGGTTTCGCTACCGTAGCGCAAGCCGCCCCGAAAGATAACACCTGGTACACCGGTGCTAAAGTGGGCTGGTCCCAGTTCCATGACACAGGTTTCTATGGTAATGGCTACAACGGTGTTGGCAATGGCCCGACCCATGACAGCCAAGTGGGTGCAGGTGCGTTCGCGGGCTACCAAGCGAACCAATACCTGGGCTTTGAAATGGGATATGACTGGCTTGGCCGTATGCCTTACAAAGGCAGCGTCAACAACGGTGCTTTCAAAGCACAGGGCATCCAGCTGGCAGCTAAACTGAGCTACCCAATCTATGATGACCTGGACCTGTACACCCGTCTGGGTGGTATGGTTTGGCGTGCTGATTCCACCGCTTCTGTGAACGGCAACCGCATCAGCGACCACGACACCGGCGTTTCCCCGCTGGCAGCTGTTGGTGTTGAATACGCACTGACCAAAAACTGGGCTACCCGCCTGGACTACCAGTGGGTTAACAACATCGGTGACGCAGCGACCGTTGGCGCACGTCCTGACAACGCCATGCTGAGCCTGGGTGTTTCTTACCGCTTCGGCCAGGACGAGATGGCTGCTCCGGCACCAGCTCCGACTCCGGCACCGGCTCCGGTTGTTGAAACCAAGCGTTTCACCCTGAAGTCTGACGTTCTGTTCAACTTCAACAAATCCACCCTGAAAGGCGAAGGCCAGCAGGCTCTGGATCAGCTGTACACCCAGCTGAGCTCCATGGATCCGAAAGACGGTTCCGTTGTTGTTCTGGGCTTCAGTGACCGTATCGGTTCTGACCAGTACAACCAAAAACTGTCTGAGCAGCGCGCTCAGAGCGTTGTGGATTACCTGGTATCCAAAGGTATCCCGGCTGACAAAATCTCCGCACGTGGCATGGGTGAAACCCAGCCGGTTACCGGTTCTACCTGTGACAGCGTGAAAGGCCGTGCTGCCCTGATCAACTGCCTGGCACCAGATCGCCGCGTAGAGATCGAAGTTAAAGGCATCAAAGACGTTGTAACTCAGCCGCAGGCTTAAGTTAAACGTACGTGATTTTAAAACCCCGCTCCGGCGGGGTTTTTTTATGGGAGGTATAAACCGGGAAAGAGAAGAAGGAAAGGGAGGAGCCCAGCGGGCATTACTCTTTTTTCGCCAGGATTTCTTGCAAATCCTGCCTCAGGGAGGACATCTGGCTGGCGTATTTTTCTTTGCGCTCTGCATCTTCAATCAGCTGTACCACGGTTTCGGACAGCGTGACGCCGCGCCGGCGTGCCAGGCCTGCCAACCGCTGCCAGACCAGAAACTCAAGGTCGATAGATTTTTTGCGGGTGTGCTGATGCTCAGCATTAAAATGCCGTTTACGCCGCGCCCGGATAGTCTGTTTCATCCGGTTGTCGAGGGCCGGGTTCATATGCCGGGTGATCCATTGCAGCACATTGACCGGATTGCTTTCCATTTTCAGTAATTCGTGTACGGCTTCTTGCGCAGCGCTGTTTTCAAGATAGCGGGTAATGCGTTCCCCTTCCCGGTGCTTTTTTACCAGGTATTTCCATTTCCATCCGCTTTCCAGATTTTCCAGTTGCTGATATTTCATCGCGAGCCTTAATGTGACCGTGTAACTTTCTTAAGCATAACAGTTTTGCCGGGAGTTTTTATGAATTTTCACCGTCTCGCTTGTCTGTTTTTTACACAGCCCAGCATTATTGTCAAACCGCATTCGCCGAAGAATAACTCTGCTTATATGCAGCCTTCGTTATTCTTGTATAATCGCCCTTTCCCTTTTTGCTGATTGACCCTAACACTTTGACCAATAACCGACTTGAATGGCAGTCACTCGTTCCTGACGCCGCGCCTTACCAGACATTATTCGCTACGGCGCCTGACTTGGCCCCGATAACCTTCGCAGTGACCCAGCCCCGCCTGGAAAATGGCCTGACGCTGTTCTGTCATCCGCAGTCGCGCCCGCGCATCATGACGGTTAAAGCCCAGGAGAGTCGTGCCTATCTTGCGGTGATCGCTGAAGCGGTCGACAGCCTGCTGCCGGATGACGACCAACCGATCGGCAGCCATTATCAGATTACCGGAACCCAGGCGACGCTTGCCGCGTCCCTGCCCCGGCGCGGCCCTTTTGTGGCGGACACGCGCTGTCTCTACCGGGAATGGATTGAGCCGGAGCAATTATTCGGCCGCGCCAGCCTGTTTAATGGCGAAATCGTGCTGCACCCCGGTGCCGTACATCAGGTTAACGGCGGGGTATTAATCCTCAGCGCCCGTACCCTGCTGGCACAGCCGCTGATGTGGCTGCGCCTGAAACAGATCATCAGTGAGGGGCTGTTCCGCTGGGTTTCTCCGGATGAAACGCGCCCGCTGCCGGTGAATATCCCGGCGATGCCGCTGGATCTCAAACTGATTATTGTGGGTGACCGCCCCGGCCTGGCCGATCTCAATGAGATGGAGCCTGAGCTGGCGGAGCACGGGTTATACGGTGAGTTTGAAGGCGAATTGCCGCTGACCGACCCTGAGGATATGGCCACCTGGTGCGCCTATATCAACAGCCTGGCCGACAGCCAGAACCTGCCGCGCCCGGCTGAAAACGCCTGGCCGACGCTGTTAACGCAGGCAGTGCGTTTCAGTGGCGACCAGGGCAGCCTGCCGCTCTGCCCGGAGTGGATCAGCGCCCTGCTTTCTGAAGCCGCCCTCTATAATGAAGAGACGCTGCTGGATGAAAAAGCCCTTGATGCCGCGTTACAGGCCAAAGCCTGGCGTGAAAGCTATCTGGCAGAACGGATGCAGGATGAGATTGAGCTGGGCCAGATCCTGATTGAAACCGAAGGCGAAGTTATTGGGCAGATCAACGGCTTATCCGTGCTGGAATACCCCGGCCACCCACGCGCCTTTGGCGAGCCGTCACGCATCAGTTGTGTGGTGCACGCCGGTGACGGTGAATTTAATGACGTCGAGCGCAAAGCGGAACTGGGCGGTAATCTGCATGCCAAAGGCATGATGATTATGCAGGCCTACCTGATCTCTGAATTGGATCAGGATCAGCCGCTGCCCTTCTCTGCATCACTGGTTTTTGAGCAATCTTATGGTGAAGTGGATGGCGACAGCGCCTCACTGGCTGAGCTGTGTGTGCTGATCAGCGCCCTGGCGCAACAGCCGATTAACCAGCAGATTGCGGTGACCGGCTCCGTAGACCAGTTCGGTAACGTCCAGCCGATTGGCGGCGTGAACGAAAAAATTGAAGGCTTCTTTGAAGTCTGCCAACGGCGCGGCCTGACCGGCAAGCAGGGCGTTATTCTGCCGCTGTCTAACCTGCGCCATCTCTGCCTGCAACCGCAGGTGGTAGATGCCGTGCGTGAGGGGCAGTTCCATCTGTGGGCGGTCTCCTCTGCGGCAGAGGCATTAACGATAATCACGGGCGTAACGTATGCTGACGAGCAGCAACCCAGCTTACTGGGCGCCATTCAGGATCGCATAGCACAAGTCACCGCGCATGAACGCCGGCACCTGCCCTGGTTCTTACGCTGGTTAAACTGGTTCAGCCGCGGCTGATCGGACTTGTTCAGCTTACACATGTAAGCTAATCTGCGACCTTCATTAAAATAAGGCTACATCGACATGGTAGAAAAACGCGACTCTTACACGAAAGAAGATCTGGAAGCCTCCGGCCGCAGTGAGCTGTTTGGCGCAGGCGGCCCACCGCTGCCGTCAGGCAATATGCTGATGATGGACCGCATCGTTAAAATGAGCGAAGACGGCGGCAGCCATAACAAAGGCTACGTGGAAGCGGAGCTGGATATCAACCCTGACCTGTGGTTCTTTGGTTGTCACTTTATTGGTGACCCGGTCATGCCGGGCTGCCTGGGTCTGGACGCCATGTGGCAGCTGGTCGGTTTCTATCTCGGCTGGCTGGGCGGTGAAGGCAAAGGCCGTGCGCTGGGCGTGGGCGAAGTGAAGTTCACCGGTCAGGTTCTGCCGACCGCGAAAAAAGTCACTTACCGCATTAACTTCAAGCGTGTGATCAACCGTAAGCTGATCATGGGCGTGGCAGACGGCGAAGTACTGGTCGACGGTAAAGTCATCTATACCGCCAGCGACCTGAAAGTGGGCTTGTTTAAAGACACCAGCGTCTTCTAAGCCCCCAATAAAAACCTCCGCGCCTGGCGGAGGTTCTTCCCTTTTCTTACAGGGCGCCGCTTATGCAGCGGTCACGGCCCTGTCCTCCATGGCTTGTCGCCAACCTCCCAACCAGTGAGACCGGGCGTCCAACGATTGATAGGGACATAATTCCCTGGGACGACCTGAAATACCTGCGTGATACCCGCGTGAATGTGCCCGTTCCAGGCGATCGCGTTTTTGTCTCTTCATCATATGCCTTATTTCCCTCATTCATGGTCTGGTGGAAAGAAAACAGTGGTCGCCGCAGTCTGCGCACGCCACGTTTAAGCAATAGCCCTTTAAGAGGGGAAGATCAATGCGCAATATTCACGCCAATGTCACATTTGTGAGGTATATAAGCAGAATCAGGTAACTCACTGATGTAAATGATGATGATACAACTCGTTGATTACTATAAGAATAAATAAAAAGCCCGATGAGCAGACCGCATTCAGCGATCCCATCACCGGGCTTTACCCTTTTTTCAGATGACTATTTTACGTAGGCGGCAATGACGTCAGCTTGCTGTTGCCAGCCCTGCGCCAGGGTGCGCACCAGCGTGTCATAGCCATCTTCCGGCTGATCCAGTTGCAGGTTAAACGGCTGGGTAACGGTTTGGCCGTTCTGTGTCAGCGTCCACTGCCCGCTGACCACCGCTTTGCCGTCATAACGCCCGTGGAAACCCGTAACCGTCACGTTCAGTACGTCCTGATCGCCGGCCAAGGTCTGCGCTGACACCAGCCAGCCCGGCAGATCCCGGCTCAGCTGTGTGACCAGGTTCTGTTGCAGTTGCTGCTCCAGTGGGCTGGCCCACAGATTGTCCTTGGCGATGACGTACTGCACATCGTTAGTCTGGTACACCACCCCACTGCCGTTCAGGTAATCCGCGACGCCCACCTGCTCAATCCATAACTGGCGTTGCGTGGTCTGCGCCTGTGTGGCTGACGCAGCCGCAGCCGGCTGCGTGGGTACCGGCAATTGATAGTAGGTTTTGCCGCTGTCATCACTGCTGCACGCGGCCAGCAGGGCAGCCAGCGTGACAGGAAGTATCCATTTCATCATTTTTTGGCCTTCTTCGGCTGAGGATCGGGGCTCTCTGACGCTTCAAACACCAATGCATTGCTCTTGTCATTGATGGTGCGCAGTACCGGTTGCAGTTCGCGCATCACCTGATCGAGGCGCTGCATATCCGCGACCATTTTGGTGTACGCCGGTGAACCGGGCTGGAAGCCTTTCATGCTGCGGTTCAGCTCCAGCAGCGTTTTCTGCATGTCCGCCGGCAGGTTCTGCATCTCTTTGCTGGAGGTAATTTTGTTCAGCGAGGCCATCGTGCGCTGTGTTTCTGCCAGCGTACGTTTACTCTGCGCCAGGGTCTGCGTGGCTTCTTCAATCAGCGGGTTCAGCGGCAGCGCATTGATCTTGTCCAGCGTCATCATGACTTTCTGCTGGATCTGCGCCAGGCCGCCGCTGGTCGTCGGCAGGAGTTCATAGCCGCCCAGTTTACGCGGCCCTTTCCACGCCTTCTCATTCGGGTAGAAATCAAGATCGATATACAGCGCGCCGGTGAGCAAGTTACCTGACTTCAGCGACGCCCGCATACCCCGTTGCAGGGCATCTTTCAGGGCCGCTTCCATATCAAAGTTTTTGCCCAGTTGTTTGGTGAAGCGATCGGGTTCAATGCGGATCAACACCGGGATGCGGTAATCGCTGTCCATTTGCTGTTCAATACCGGGAATGGTGAACGGGACTGACGAAACGGTGCCCAGCCGGATGCCGCGGAACTCCACCGGCGCGCCCGGCGAGAGGCCACGGATCGAGTCAGAGAAGAACATCACAAAGTCGCGGTGTTCCGTGTAGAGCGAATCCTGGATGCTGCGCTGATCGTCAAACAGGGTGTATTCCGCATGTTCCTGCGCCTGTTCCCCGCGCTCCCAGCCGTTCGGCACATCAAAACTGACGCCGCCGCTGAACAGCGTGGTCAGCGATCCCATCTCCACCCGCATACCCTGCGAGGACATATCAAAGTTGACGCCGCTGTCTTTCCAGAAACGCACGTTGCTGGTCACCAGCGAGTCATACGGCGCATTGATAAACAGCTGATAATGCATTGAGCGCGTCTCGGTATCAAACCGGCTGGTCTCCACTGAGCCGACCCGGTAACCGCGGAACAGCACCGGATCGCCGGGGTTAAGCTGGCCGGAGCGTTCGCTGTCCAGCACCACGCGGATCCCTTTGGCATCCGGCGCGGCCAGCGGCGGGGAGTCGAGCAACTGGTATTGCGCCGGTTCCTCGCCTTTGCGGCCCGGTTGCAATTCAATGTAAGCCCCGGAAAGCAAGGTGCCGAGGCCTGAGACGCCCTCTTTGCCAATCTGTGGTTTCACTACCCAGAACGCGGAGTCCCCTTTCAGCAGCTTTTTCATGTCCGGGTTCAGGCGGGCTTTAAGGATCACGTGGTTAAGATCATCGCTCAGCGTCACACTTTCCACCCGGCCGACGTCAACGTTGCGGCTTTTAATGGTGGTTTTACCGCCCTCAATGCCTTCGGCTGTGGTGGTGATCAGGGTCACTTCCGGCCCCTGATGGCTGAAGTGGTAGAACAGGATCCAGGCGCCAATCAGTGCCGTCACAATCGGCACAATCCATACCGGTGACCAGCGCTTGATCTTCTCCACCCGGGCGGTGCCTTCATTTGCTGTCAAGATGCAGCTCCTTTTGGTTTTTTCTATTCAGACCATCCCAGCTTAATCTGGGATCAAAGGTCATGGCGGCAATCATCGTCAGGATCACCACCATGGCAAACAACACCGCAGCGACCTGCGGATACACATTCATCAGCTGCCCGATTCTGACCAGCGCGGAGAGCACCGCAATCACAAACACATCGATCATTGACCAGCGGCCGACGAACTCCACGACTTCATAGATCAGGTGCATCCGCTCGCTGTCACGCTGCCGGTCAGGGTGGCGCGCGTCCCAGCAGAGCCAGGCGATCGCCATCATCTTCAGCGTCGGCACCATGATGCTGGCGATAAAAATCACCAGCGCCACCGGGTAGGAGCCGTCGCTCCACAGCAATATCACGCCCGCCATAATGGTTGAGGGAGCCGGGTTACCCAGCAGCTCGGTATTCATGATCGGCAGGACATTAGCCGGGATGTAGAGCAGCGCCGCGGTGATCAGCAGCGCCATTGTCCATTGCAGGCTGTGTTTTTTGCGCAGGTGCCCTTTGGTGCCGCAACGCGGGCACTGCTCCTGCCCGGCCGGTAACACCGCGGTGCAGCAGGGGCAGGCGCGCAATTGCTGCTGCAACCCGCTCTGCCCCACCCGCAAGACGCGCCCCGGTACGGGTGCGGGCGCGATGTCATTCCAGAGGGTGCGGCGGTCCAGGCACTGGAACGCCCGCACCTGCAACAGGCAGAACAACACATACGCGTAAAAGCTCAGGTTGATGCCGATATTGCCGTACGCCATCAGCTTGACGAAGCTGACCAGCACACCGGCCAGGAAAATTTCCACCATGCTCCAGGCTTTCAGCATAAACAGCCAGCGAGCCAGCCTGACTTTCAGCGACTGCGGCATCTGCACCCGCAGGCAGAGCAGAATAATAGTGACCATGCAGAACGCGGGCACCAGCTGCACAAACAGGATGAACATCCCGGCCATGCTGGCGTAATCCTCTGACATCATCACCTGCGGGATCTGGTACAGCGTAATCTCGCTGCTCAACCCTTTGACATGGATACTGACGAACGGAAAAAGATTGGCGAGCAACAGCATAAACAGGGCGCTTAACGCAAACACCATTGGGCGGCGGCGTGGTTCAGCCCAGGCAGTCTGGAGGGTGGTATGGCAGCGCGGACAGTTTGCCCGGTTGCCGGGAGACAATGCAGGCAACGCGACCATCAGGTCACATTGCGGGCATAACAGGGGATCATCAGAACGATGCACGTGCACGGCTTTACTCCTCAACGGCATGGCGCTCTCAGCGGCATAATGCTCCTTTGCAGGGGATGGCGGCCGGGAGCCGGCCGCCGTGTTTCTTATCCGTTTTTCTGTGCTTCGAGGCTTTCCCAGCGCTCGAAGGCGGCTTCCAGGTCGCTTTCTGCTTTTGCCAGTGCATCGATAACACGTTGTGTTTCGTCATGCGGCTGGCTGAAGAAACCGGCATCGCTCATGGTGTCCTGCAATGCGGTGATCTCTTTTTCCAGCGCATCAATGCGTTGCGGCAACTGCTCCAGTTCACGTTGCAGATTATAGCTTAGCTTGTTTGCCGGACGTTTGGCGCTGTCCGCTTTGGGTGCGGCAGCGGGGCTTTTCTCCTGCACAGCCGGGGCCGCGCGCAGGGAACGGGTGGCGGCACGCTGCTGATGGGCATCATGGTAACCGCCGACGTAACTGTTGATCACGCCCTGCCCTTCGAAGATCCAGCATTCGGTCACGCAGTTATCCACAAACTCACGGTCGTGACTGACCAGCATCACGGTGCCCTGGTAGCCGTCGATCAACTCTTCCAGCAGCTCCAGCGTTTCGACGTCGAGGTCGTTGGTCGGTTCATCGAGGATCAGCAGGTTGCTGGGGCGCAGGAACAGGCGCGCCAGCAGCAGGCGGTTACGCTCCCCGCCTGACAACGCTTTCACCGGCGTCATGGCGCGTTTCGGGTGGAACAGGAAGTCCTGCAAATAGCCCAGCACATGGCGGGAACGGCCATTGACCATCACTTCCTGTTTGCCTTCGGCCAGGTTGTCCATCACCGTGCGTTCCGGGTCCAGCTCGGCGCGGTGCTGGTCAAAGTAGGCCACTTCCAGCTTGGTGCCGCAATGTACCCGGCCGCTGTCGGCTTTCAGCTGGTTGAGCATCAGCTTCAGCAGGGTGGTTTTACCACAGCCGTTCGGGCCGACCAGCGCAATTTTGTCACCACGCTGCACCTGGGCGGTGAAATTGGACACCAGTTGCTTGTCGCCGACGCGGTAGCTGACATTTTCCAGCTCAAACACGATTTTGCCGGAACGGCTTGCCTCTTCGACCTGCATTTTCGCAGTGCCCATGACCTCACGGCGTTCGGAACGCTCACGGCGCAGCGCTTTCAGGGCGCGCACGCGCCCCTCATTACGGGTACGGCGCGCTTTGATGCCCTGACGGATCCACACCTCTTCCTGCGCCAGCTTGCGGTCAAACTCCGCGTTTTGCAGCTCCTCGACCCGCAACGCCTCTTCTTTGGTGGTGAGGTAGAGATCGTAATTGCCTGGGTAGGAGACCAGCTTGCCGCGATCCAGATCCACAATGCGCGTTGCCATATTGCGGATGAACGAACGGTCGTGCGAGATAAAGATAATGCTGCCCTGGAACTCTTTCAGGAACCCTTCCAGCCAGTTGATGGTTTCGATATCCAGGTGGTTGGTCGGCTCATCCAGCAGCAGAACCTGCGGGGAACTCACCAGTGCCCGGCCCAGTGCCGCTTTA
This sequence comes from Chimaeribacter arupi, assembly GCF_002858805.1. Taxonomy (GTDB): domain Bacteria; phylum Pseudomonadota; class Gammaproteobacteria; order Enterobacterales; family Enterobacteriaceae; genus Chimaeribacter; species Chimaeribacter arupi. The sequence continues at coordinate 124,869 of NZ_PJZI01000003.1, read as the reverse complement.
CGCAGCCAGCCGCCGGAGAGCGAGGAGAGCTCCGCGTCGCCGTTCAGCGAGAGCTGTGCCAGCACCTCCTGGATACGGCTGTCGAGCTGCCACAGCCCCTGATGGTCGAGGATTTCCATCACCTGCGCCATTTTGGCCAGGTTCTTCTCGCTCGGGTCGCTTTCTACCAGATGGGAAATGGCGTGATACGCCTTCAGGTGTTCCGCCTGTTCGGCGACACCTTCGGCCACAAAGTCAAACACCGTGCCGCCGATGTTGCGCGGCGGGTCCTGTTGCAGGCGCGCCACGATCAAATCCTGCTCATACACGATGCGGCCATCATCCAGCGGCACTTCGCGGTTCAGGATTTTCATCAGCGTGGATTTCCCCGCGCCGTTACGGCCGACCAGACAAACACGTTCATTAGGCTCGATGTGGAGTTCGGTGTTATCCAGCAGAGGGGCATCACTGAAGGAGAGCCAGGCACCTGACATACTGATTAAAGACATAAACGTTACTTTTCCTCGCCGGCGCGGGTGAGCAGCCAGCAGTTGTGAATCTGACGGTTACGGGCAAAATCCTGGGACTGCGTCTGGGCGGTGATCTCTTTCGCCACCAGGCCGAGTTCGGCCAGACCGGCCACGTCCATCTGGAAGCCGCGTTTGTTGTTGGAGAACATAATGGTGCCGTTGCGGCGCAGCAGACGGGTCAGGTGCTTCATCAGCGCCAGGTGGTCACGCTGCACGTCAAAGGAATCTGCCATGCGTTTGGAGTTGGAGAAGGTCGGCGGATCGATGAAAATCACGTCGAACTGCTCGTTGGCCTCGCTCAGCCAGGAGAGGCAATCTGCCTGGATCAGGCGGTGCTGGCGGCCGGTCAGGCCGTTGACCCGCAGGTTTTTCTCCGCCCACTCCAGATACGTCCGGGACATATCCACGGTGGTGGTGCTGCGCGCGCCGCCAAGCCCGGCGTGTACGCTGGCGGTGCCGGTGTAGGCAAACAGGTTCAGGAAATCTTTCCCTTTGGTCATCTCACCCAGCATCCGGCGGGCGATGCGGTGGTCCAGGAACAGGCCGGTGTCGAGGTAGTCGGTCAGGTTGACCCACAGTTTGGCGTTAAACTCCTGCACCAGCAGGAACTCGCCTTTCTGCGCCAGTTTTTCATACTGGTTTTTGCCTTTCTGCCGCTCACGGGTCTTCAGCACCAGTTGGTTGGACGGCAGATCCAGCACCGACAGCGTGGCGTTGATCACGTCAAACAGGCGCTGGCGCGCTTTCTGCGCATCCACGGTTTTCGGCGGCGCATACTCCTGTACCACCACTTTGCTGCCGTAGCGGTCCACCGCCACGTTATATTCCGGCAGGTCGGCGTCATACAGGCGGTAACACTCAATGCCCTGCTGCTTCGCCCACTTCTCCAGCTTACGCAGGTTCTTGCGCAGGCGGTTGGCGAAATCCTCGGCGATCTGGCCGCCGGCCACGCCTTCGGCGTTCTCCGCCAGCTGATAGTTTTTCTGCACGCACTCCAGCGGGCCGTTTTTGGCCTTGAACTGGCGCTCTGCCCGCAATTGCAGGCAGCTCAGCAACTCCGGCGAGGCGCTGAACAGCGACAATTGCCAGCCGCCGAACTGGGTTTTCATGATGCGGCCGAGCAGGTTATGCAGCGCGATCAGCGCCGGTTCACTCTCCAGACGCTCACCATACGGCGGGTTGCTGATCACGGTGCCGCGCGGGCCTTCCGGCAGCGGGTTGACCAGCTTACTGACATCACCGCTGTTGAAGGTAATCAACTCCGCGACACCGGCACGGCGGGCGTTGGCACGCGCCATCTCAATCACACGGCGGTCGATGTCCGAGCCGAAGAAGCGGGAGGTCGTCTCCTGCAGGCCACGGCGGGCGCGCACCTGCGCCTCAGTGGTGACTTCGCGCCACAGGTCGGCGTTGAAGTCTTTCCAGGCGGTAAAGCCCCAGTGTTGGCGATGCAGGCCGGGCGCACGGTCAGAGGCGATCATCGCCCCTTCAATCAGCAGCGTACCGGAACCGCACATCGGGTCGAGCAGCGGCGTGCCGACAGCCCAGCCGGAACGCAGCACAATCGCCGCCGCCAGGTTCTCTTTCAGCGGGGCCGCGCCGGTCAGGTCACGGTAGCCACGCTGGTGCAGGCCGTCGCCGCTCAGATCCAGCGCGACGCTGGCGGTGTCACGTTGCAGGAACACATTAACGCGGATGTCCGGCTGCTGTTTCGCCACGTTCGGCCGCTGGTCAATTTTGCGGGTGAAGCTGTCAACGATGGCATCCTTGACCTTCAGCGCGCCGTACTGGCTGTTGCGGATTTCATCATTCAGGCCGCTGAAATGCACGGCAAAGGTTTTGTCCACGCCGAACACTGACGGCCAGTCAATCGCCATCACGCCGAGGTAGAGGTCCAGATCGCTGTGCACCTTGAATTCATTCAGCGGCAGCAAAATACGTGACGCCAGGCGGCTCCACAGCAGGCTTTGGTACAGAAGACGATCGTCGCCCTGAAAATGTACCCCACCCTGTACCACTTTACAGGCGTGGGCGCCCAGCGCTTCCAGTTCGCTTTTTAACAGTTCTTCCAGACCACGCGCCGTGCTGGCAAACAGAGAGTTCATATCGACTTATCACCAAATAGAAAATTGTTGCGCATTATAGCTAATCCCACCCGCTTGTCATAAAGTTGCTGACTCTCATTTATGCCGGCAAGGAGTCAGCAGTGATTACCCTTTCAAAACTTTTCATCCATCCGGTGAAATCGATGCGTGGCCTGCAACTTTCGCAGGGCCTGGCTGACCGCGCCGGCATGGCCTTTGACCGGGCGTTTATGCTGACCACGCCGGACGGCACCTTTATTACCGCCCGGCAACTGCCGCAGATGGTGCAGTTTACCCCGGCACTGCTGCCGGATGGCCTGTACATCACCGCGCCGGACGGCGACAGCGCCGTTATCCGTTACGATGAATTCAGTGAGGCAGAGAGCCCGACGGAAGTCTGGGGCAACCATTTTACCGCCCGCATCGCCCCGGAGGCGATTAACCGCTGGCTGAGCGGTTACCTGGCGCGCGAGGTGCAGTTGCGCTGGCAGGGGCCGGCCCTCAGCCGCCGCGTGAAAAGCGCGCCCGATACCCCTTTGACCTTCGCGGACGGCTATCCGTTCCTGCTGGTGAATGAGGCGTCGCTGGAGGCGTTGCGCCGCCGCTGCCCGGCGGGGATCAAACTCGAACAGTTCCGGCCGAACCTGGTGGTTGCCGGGGCCACTGCCTTTGCCGAAGACGGCTGGGCCGAACTGCGGGTCGGCAGTGTGGTATTTGAGGCGGTGAAACCCTGCAGCCGCTGCGTGCTGACCACCGTCAGCACCGAGCGTGGGGTAAAACACCCGGCCGGGGAGCCGCTGAAAACACTGCAATCCTTCCGCACGGCAGACAACGGCGACGTTGATTTCGGCATGAACCTGATGGCGCGTAACAGCGGCATTATCCGGGCTGGCGATTCGGTGGAGATCCTCTCTACCCGCCCGCCCCGTCATTATAGCGCCGGTAAGGCCAGCACGCCGGTCGCGCCCCCGCCCCCGTCTGAGCAGCAGGTCGCGATCACCTACCAGGGGCAGCGTTTCAGCGGCAATAAAAAAGAGGTCCTGCTGGATCAGCTGGAGCAGCAAGGGTTCCGCATCCCCTACTCGTGCCGCGCCGGGCTGTGCGGCAGTTGCCGCCTGACGCTGGAACAGGGAAACGTGGCCCCGCTGGTGCAGGATGCACTGGGCACCGACGGTACGCTGCTGAGTTGCAGTTGCATCCCGTTGGGAGATGTCACCCTGAGTTAGCCGGAAAAAAGGGGTCAGAAAGGTGGCGCGCCCGTGGGTGCGCTATGTCAGAAGCCGGCCGTTCTCAGCGCCGACTTTTTTGGGAAGCGGCCCGTTTTCAACACCGATCGTTCTTAAACACCGACCGCTTCTGAAAACATGCCGTTTTACATACCGGAAAATTACACGGCCTGATCGTACAGTGCCGCCAAATCCAACTCTTCTGCCACCGGCATCATCCGGTCATGCATGATTTTTATGGCATCGCCGCACTGCATGGTGCGCCCGGCCAGCGTCAGCTGATGTTGTGCCAGCAGGCACAGGCTGGCATTGTCGCCGGATTCCACCACCAGCAATTGCGCCCGGTCACCGCTTTCCGTCACTTTCACTGCCACTACGTCACCGGTTTTGGGTGCCAGTGCGCGCGCCTGCTGGGTGAAGTGCCAGCTTTTCGGCATCAGCGGCTTCAGGTAACGGAACGCCACCAGCGCATTTAATACCAGTTCAGCCCGCTGCTCTGATTTCAGCTTAATTTTGCGGCACTGTTCTTCATAATCAAAATAGAGCGCGGCATCTTCCACGGAAAAAGCACACTCACCAAACGCATCCGGCGTTAACATTTTGGCGGGAAAGCGCGAGCGGAATATCATGCCGTTTGCCAAATCCAACATCAGCCGATCGTGATCGGCGTCAAAATACCAACGCCAATTGTCGTCAGGTTTGATTCTCATCGGGTTACCCCTTTACGCCTGTTAATTTCAAAAAAACCCCAACAAGACCGCCGTAAAAGTGTCGCTGCCGACGGTATGCTAATAAATGAGGCCGGTGAGGATCGCTGAACATATTATTTAGTCTGGTAACACACTGCATCCAGCGCCTATAACCCCGGCAGTGGACAAAATATAGACGAGCCGGGAAGAGAAATAAACCCCCCGGCCCGGCATGTTGGTTAAAAACTATCAAATCGCGTTAATTATATTTTTTATCAGCGCCGGGCCGTGATAAATAAAGCCGGAATAGACCTGAATCAGTGAGGCACCCGCCTGCATTTTCTCCCGCGCGGCGGTCAGGGAATCAATGCCGCCGACACCAATAATCGGCAACCGGCCCTGTAATTCCAGCGACAACCGGCGAATCACTTCCGTGCTGCGCAACTGTACCGGACGGCCGCTCAGACCACCCGCCTGCTCGCAATAATTGAGGCCATGCACCAGTTTGCGATCCAGCGTGGTATTGGTGGCGATCACCCCATCGATATTATGGCGAACCAGGCTGTCGGCAATTTGTACCAGTTCTTCTTCTGACAAATCCGGTGCAATTTTCACCGCCACCGGCACATATTTGTGGTGCTGTTGCTGTAATTCGGCCTGCTTATTCTTGATGACGGCAAGCAATTCATCCAGCGCCTCGCCATACTGCAATGAACGCAACCCCGGCGTATTGGGTGATGAGATATTAACCGCAATATAGCCGGCATGGGGGTAGACTTTCTCCATGCAGAGCAGGTAATCATCCTTGCCGTTTTCCACCGGCGTGTCTTTATTCTTGCCGATATTGATGCCGAGGATGCCGCCGAAACGCGACTTCCTGACGTTTTCGACCAGATTATCGACCCCGCGGTTATTAAACCCCATGCGGTTGATTAACCCTTCTGCCTCGACCACCCGGAACAGCCGCGGCTTATCGTTGCCCGCCTGCGGGCGCGGCGTGACGGTGCCGACCTCGACAAACCCAAACCCCATTGCCCCGAAGGCGTCAATGCACTCCCCGTCTTTATCCAGCCCGGCCGCCAGGCCCAACGGGTTTTTAAATGACAGGCCCATGCAGCTGACCGGCTTGGCAGGCAACGACTGGCGGATAAGGAATTCAAACGGCGAGCCGGAAAGGCGGCGAAGCTGGCGGAAGGTCAATTCGTGTGCGTGTTCAGGGTCGAGCTGGAAAAGTGCTTTTCTGACGAGGGGATAATACATGAAATCTCCTGAGTTCCCGGTGGCAAACCGGGGGCGTATTATCCGCGAATGCCCGGCAAAAGGGAAATGATCCACCGCAAAAAAACGCCCTTTCCGCAATCGTTTTCCCGCCTGCCCTGCCGCCCTTTCCCCCGGCTCTCTTTTTCCTTTGCTGACTTGCCCGCGGTTATGCCCTTTTTCAGAAAAAGAAAGCAAAAAAAGAGATTTTAAGAAATAAGCGCCGGCTGATAGCGTGTTAACACTTGGTTAGGAAAAACGCCCCAACTATTCTTTTTAGTTATAAGGAGTCAGTATGCACGTTATATCTCTGGCAGGCAGCCCGCGACAACCCTCCCGTTCTTCTGCCCTGCTGCGCCGCAGCGAGCAGTGGCTGCAACAGCGCGGGGTGACGATCACCGCCTATAACCTGCATGATTTCGACGCTGAAGATCTGCTCTATGCCAATTTCAACAGCCCCCAGGTCAAGGCGCTGGCTGACGCACTGGCCGGGGCCGATGGCCTGCTGGTGGCAACGCCGGTCTATAAAGCCGCTTACTCCGGCGCGCTGAAAACCCTGCTCGACCTGCTGCCGGAGCGCGCGCTGGAGCACAAAGTGGTGCTGCCGCTGGCCACCGGCGGTTCCCTCGCCCATATGCTGGCAGTGGACTACGCGCTGAAACCGGTGCTGTCAGCCCTGAAAGCGCAGGAGGTGCTGCACGGTGTCTTTGCGGATGACAGCCAGATTGATATGAAAGCCCAGCCGCACCCGCTGCCGGCCCCGGCGCTGGCGCTGCGGCTGGAAGAGGCACTGGAGAGCTTCTATCAGGCGCTGGACCGCCGTGCACCGGTACGTGCCGCCGGGGCTGACCTGCTGCGGCATTTTGCCTGAACCGGCGATAAGGAGAGCAGAAAATGACACCGATGTCGCTGTTTCGTCGCTGGGGCCGTGCCGCGGCCGTGTTTACCCTGCTGACGGCCCTGACCGGCCTGGGCCAGGCGGCACAGGCCGCACAGGACCCGGCGCAGTTCCGTATCGGCTACCAGAAAGGGTCCGTCAGCCTGGTGCTGGCCAAAACCCATCAGATGCTGGAAAAACGCTACCCGCAGACCCGCATCAGCTGGGTGGAGTTCCCGGCCGGGCCGCAAATGCTGGAGGCGCTGAATGTCGGCAGCATCGACATGGGCAGCACCGGCGACCTGCCGCCGCTGTTCGCGCAGGCGGCCGGGGCCGATCTGCTGTATGTCGGCCAGGAGCCGCCCAAACCCAAAGCGGAAGTGATCCTGGTGGCAGCCAACAGCCCGATCCAGAGCGTGGCTGACCTGAAAGGGCGCAAAGTGGCGTTCCAGAAAGGCTCCAGCTCGCACAACCTGCTGTTACGTGCGCTGCAACAAGCCGGGCTGACGTTCAAAGACATTACCCCGGTCTACCTGACTCCGGCTGATGCGCGCGCCGCGTTTGCCCAGCATAACGTCGATGCCTGGGCGATCTGGGATCCGTACTACTCCGCTGCGCAGCTTCAGGGCGGCGTACGGGTGCTGAAAGACGGCACCACGCTGAACCAGACCGGCTCCTTCTACCTGGCGGCGCGCAGTTATGCCGAGGCGCACCCGGCGTTTATCCGTGACGTGCTGACCCAGCTGACCGCCGCCGACGCCCTGACCCGCACCGACCGTGCGCGGAGCATTACCCTGCTGGCCAACGCCATGGGGCTGCCGGAGCCGGTGATCGCCACCTATCTGAGCCACCGCCCGGTCACCGTGATTGAGCCGGTGGACAAACGCACCGAACAGGCCCAGCAGAACACCGCCGATCTGTTCTATGAAAATCACCTGTTACCGAAAAAGCTGGATATCGCCAGCCGTATCTGGCGCGCCGCGCCCTGACCCATTGACCACCCAGCCCGGCGCTGCGCTCGCCGGGCCGCACAAGGAGCAGACACCATGAGCCTTAACGTTTTCTGGTTTTTACCGACCCACGGCGACGGCCACTACCTCGGCACCAATGAGGGTGCACGCACCGTTGATCACGCTTACCTGCAACAGATTGCCCAGGCGGTGGATCGCCTGGGCTTTGGCGGGGTGCTGATCCCGACCGGCCGTTCCTGTGAGGACTCCTGGCTGGTGGCGGCGTCGATGATTCCGGTGACACAACGGCTGAAATTCCTGGTGGCGCTGCGCCCCGGCATTATCTCCCCGACGCTGGCGGCACGGCAGGCCGCCACGCTGGACCGGCTTTCCAACGGGCGCGCCCTGTTTAACCTGGTCACCGGCGGCGACCCGGATGAGCTGGCGGGTGAAGGGCTGTTCCTTGACCACGAAGCGCGTTATGAAGCCTCAGCGGAGTTTACCCATGTCTGGCGCCGGGTACTGGAAGGTGAAACCGTCACCTTCACCGGCAAACACATCCAGGTAAAAGAGGCGCGCCTGATGCTGCCGCCGGTGCAGCAGCCGCGCCCGCCGCTCTACTTTGGCGGCTCGTCCGATGCCGCGCAGGATCTGGCCGCCGAGCAGGTCGAACTCTACCTGACCTGGGGCGAACCGCCTGCACAGGTCAAAGCGAAGATTGACCAGGTACGTGCCAAAGCCGCGGCCAAAGGGCGTCAGGTGCGGTTCGGCATCCGGCTGCATGTGATTGTGCGTGAAACCACTGACGAGGCGTGGCGCGCGGCTGACCGGCTGATCGCCAACCTGGATGACGACACCATCGCTCGCGCCCAGCAGTCGTTCGCCCGGTTTGACTCCGTCGGCCAGCAGCGGATGGCTGCCCTGCACGGCGGCAAAAAAGACAACCTGGAGATCAGCCCCAACTTGTGGGCCGGGGTCGGGCTGGTGCGCGGCGGGGCCGGCACCGCGCTGGTCGGCGATGGCCCGACGGTGGCGGCGCGGATGCAGGAGTATGCCGATCTCGGCATTGATACCTTTGTGCTCTCCGGCTATCCGCACCTGGAAGAGGCGTACCGGGTAGGCGAATTGCTGTTCCCGCACCTCGATCTGGCGGCCCCTGACGCCGCCCCCGGTAACCTGCGGGTGATCCGGCCGCAATCCGAGGTGATTGCCAATGATTTCTACCAGACCACTGCGTCACAGAGCTGAGGAGCGCACTATGCATCATTTTGCCAAACGTGGGTTATACCGTCTCGCGCCCTGGGCGGTGCCGGTGCTGTTGATTGCCGTCTGGCAACTGGCGGTGGAGGCGGGCTGGCTCTCCAACCGGATCCTGCCTGCGCCGAGCGCGGTGGTCACGGCCTTCTGGTCACTGAGTGCCAGCGGTGAACTCTGGCACCATCTGGCGATCAGCAGCTGGCGCGCCGGGATTGGGTTCGCCATCGGCGGCAGCCTCGGCCTGCTGCTGGGCTTTATTACCGGCCTGTCACGCTGGGGTGAGCGGCTGCTGGACAGTTCGTTACAGATGCTGCGCAACATCCCGCATCTGGCGCTGATCCCGCTGGTGATTTTATGGTTCGGCATCGATGAGTCCGCCAAAATTTTCCTGGTGGCGCTCGGTACGCTGTTCCCGATCTACCTGAATACCTATCACGGCATCCGCAACATTGACCGCGGCCTGCTGGAGATGGCGCGCAGTTATGGCCTCTCCGGGTTGCCGCTGTTTGTGCAGGTGGTGCTGCCCGGCGCCCTGCCCTCAATTATGGTCGGCGTGCGGTTTGCACTCGGCTTTATGTGGCTGACACTGATTGTGGCCGAAACTATCTCCGCCAATGCCGGGATTGGCTATCTGGCGATGAACGCCCGTGAGTTCCTGCAAACTGACATCGTGGTGGTGGCGATTGTGCTGTACGCCATCCTCGGCAAACTGGCCGATTTCAGCGCCCAGTTGCTGGAGCGCGTCTGGCTGCGCTGGCACCCCGCCTATCAACTGACCTCCCAAGGAGGCAACGCATGAGTACGCCAACCCGTATCCCACAAGGCACCCCGCTGACGCTGAACCATATCAGCAAACGTTACGGCGCCCGCACGGTTCTGCATGATATTGATTTACGCATTGTCCCCGGCCAGTTTGTGGCGGTGGTGGGCCGCAGCGGCTGTGGCAAAAGTACCCTGCTGCGCCTGCTGGCCGGGCTGGAACACGCCAGCGAGGGCGCGCTGCTGAGCGGCAATGCGCCGTTGGCCAGCGTACAGGAGGATACGCGCCTGATGTTCCAGGAAGCCCGGTTGCTGCCGTGGAAGCGGGTCATCGACAATGTCGGGCTGGGCCTGAAAGGCAACTGGCGCCCGGCAGCGCAGGAGGCGCTGGCGGCGGTCGGGCTGGCAGAGCGCGCCGGGGAATGGCCCTCGGCCCTCTCCGGCGGGCAGAAACAGCGGGTGGCGCTGGCGCGCGCGCTGATCCACCGCCCACGGCTGCTGCTGCTGGATGAACCGCTGGGCGCGCTGGATGCCCTGACGCGCATCGAGATGCAGGGGCTGATTGAGTCACTCTGGCTGACGCACGGTTTCACGGTGCTGCTGGTCACCCATGATGTCAGCGAAGCGGTGGCGCTGGCCGATCGGGTATTGCTGATTGAAGAGGGCCGGATTGGGCTGGACGTCACGGTGGATGTGCCGCGCCCGCGCCGCCACGGGTCAGTGCGGCTGGCAGAGCTGGAAAGCCGGGTGCTGGACCGCATCCTGGCGCCTGCGCCTGTGTTGCAGCCGGTGGTGTCGCGCGGCTACGCCTGAGGCCGGTTTCCCCCATAAAAAAAGGCGCGGTGCCTGATGGCCCGCGCCTTTTTCATGGCTTACGCCCAGGGATCAGGCATCCAGCGCTTTGCTGATTTTCTCATACAGATCGCCGGAGAGGTTCGGCAGGCTTTTGAGCTGTTCCAGTGCCGCACGCATCAGCGCCTGACGCGACTCATCATAACGTTGCAGGCGGATCAGCGGCTCAACCAGACGTGACGCCACCTGCGGGTTACGGGTGTTGAGGTCGGTGAGGATCTCGGTCAGGAAACGGTAACCGCTGCCGTCTGCCGCATGGAACGCCGCCGGGTTGCCGGACGCAAACGCCCCGATCAGCGACCGTACACGGTTCGGGTTACTCAGGCTGAAGGAACGGTGGTTCAGCAGGCTGCGCACGTTCTCCAGCACATTTTCCGCCGGGCTGGTCGCCTGGAGGATGAACCACTTGTCCATCACCAGGCCATCCTGGTGCCAGCGCTCATCAAACGCCGTCAGCAGCGCCGTCCGGCACGGCAACTGGGCGGCAACCGCCGCCGACAGCGCGGCCAGCGCATCGGTCATGTTATCCGCTGCGTGGTACTGCTTCGCCACCAGCTGGTCAGCCCGCGCCGGATCGCCAAAGGCCAGATAGCTGAGGCAGAGGTTGCGCAGGCTGCGCTTGCCGATGTCGGCGTGATCCACGCGGTATTCCGGCGTCAGGTTGGCGTAGTAAACCGCCAGCCATTCGTCCGCCATTTCGGTGGCCAGGCAGCCGACAATCGCAGCGTGCACCGCATGGATCGCTTCCGGATCGATGGTGGTAAACAGCTCCGCCATCTCATTTTCGGTCGGCAGCGACAGGATCTGGGCAATCAGTGCCGGTTCCAGCTTGTCATCCAGCAGAATACCGCGGAAGGCATCCGCCACATGCAGCGGCAGTGACAGCGGTTGTTTCTGCTGGTGGCGTGCCACGTTCAGGCGGATATAGAGCGCCAGCAGGCTTTGCGCCGCATCCCAGCGGGAGAACGGGTCGGTGGCGTGCTGCATCAGGAACGTCAGTTGCTGGTCACTGTAGGGGTAATCCAGTTTCACCGGGGCGGAGAAGTGGCGCAGCAGCGACGGCACCGGCGGCAGGGCGATGCCGTCAAACACAAAAGTCTGCTCCGCTTCGGTCACGTTCAGCACCGAATGCACCGGGTTGCCGTCACGCACCAGCGGGATGACATTCCCTTCCTGGTCGTACAACTCGATATCCAGCGGAATATGCAGCGGCAATTTCTCCTGCTTGTCCGCTGTCGGTGGCGTGGTCTGGCTGACATGCAGGCGGTACTGCTGAAGCTCGGTGCTGAACTCGTCACGTACCGTCAGCACCGGCGTACCGGACTGGCTGTACCAGCGGCGGAACAGCGACAGGTCAACGTTGGAGGCATCTTCCATCGCCTGCACGAAATCATCACAGGTGGCGGCGCTGCCGTCATGGCGCTCAAAGTAGAGCTGCATCCCGGCCTGGAACTGCGCCTCGCCCAGCAGCGTGTGCATCATGCGGATTACTTCCGCGCCCTTCTCATACACCGTCAGGGTGTAGAAGTTGTTCATCTCGATGACTTTGTCCGGGCGGATCGGGTGCGCCATCGGGCTGGCGTCCTCGGCAAACTGCGCGCTGCGCATCAGGCGCACGTTGGCGATGCGGTTGACCGGGCGGGAGCCGAGATCGGCGCTGAACTCCTGGTCACGGAACACCGTCAGCCCCTCTTTCAGGCTGAGCTGGAACCAGTCACGGCAGGTGACGCGGTTGCCGGTCCAGTTATGGAAATATTCATGGCCGATGACTCGCTCAATGTTCAGGTAGTCGGTGTCGGTGGCGGTTTCCGCCTTCGCCAGCACATATTTGGAGTTAAAGACATTCAGCCCTTTGTTCTCCATCGCGCCCATGTTGAAGAAGTCCACCGCCACAATCATATAGATGTCGAGGTCATACTCCAGGCCGAAGCGGGTTTCGTCCCACTTCATCGACTGTTTCAGCGAGGTCATCGCCCAGTCAGCGCGGTCCAGGTTGCCGCGGTCCACGTACAGTTCCAGCGCCACGTCACGCCCGGAGCGGGTAGTAAAGGTGTCACGCAGGACGTCAAAGTCCCCGGCCACCAGCGCAAACAGGTAGCAAGGTTTCGGGAACGGGTCTTCCCAGCGGCTCCAGTGGCGGCCATCGCCGAGGTCGCCCTGCTCCAGCCGGTTACCGTTGGAGAGCAGGAACGGGTAGCGCGCCTTATCTGCCACGATGCGGGTAGTGAAACGTGCCAGCACATCCGGGCGGTCAAGGTAATAGGTGATGTGGCGGAAACCTTCGGCTTCACACTGGGTGCAGAGCGCCTCGCCGGAGCGGTACAGCCCGTCCAGCGCGGTGTTCTGGGCGGGGTGGATCTGGTTAATGATGGTCAGGCTGAAGGCATCCGGCAGCTGATCCAGCACCAGCGTATGGGACTGCTGGTGATAGTGCGGCCAGGGCTGGCCGTCTACCGTGACGCTGAGGAGCGTCAGGTTTTCCCCATTCAGCACCAGCGGCGCGCCTACCGCGCCCAGGCGTTTGACCTGGCTGATGGCGGTGACGGTGGTGGTGTCGGCGTCCAGCTCAAAATTTAGGTCGATATCGGTAATGGTGTAGTCCGGGGCACGGTAATCGTGCCGGTATTTAGCCTGCGGCTGTGTTGCGGTAGAGACCTGTGTCATAGAAGCCCTTTGACGTCCGGATGATGGAGGTTAAGTAAGTGTATTCGGCTTGCGCCCTGCTGCCACCCTTCTTGCGGCAGGCGCAGCAGGAAAAGCCGGAAACGCCTTTTGCCTGACTTTATCATAGCCGGGATAAAATCCTAGTTTGTAAGCAACTTGTGAGCCTTTTGTGCTGTCCTGTGTTGTGCCTGCCGCTGTCTGAAAAGAGCCGGCGAACCGGGCCGGAAAAGCAGGCTGTGATCACAATGGGTAAGCCGCCGTGACCCTGAAACCAGGCGGGTTGCCGGTTCGTAACCACAATTTAATTTCATTGTCATATCATTTTTATAACATTTAAAACACATTAACGCGGCTGACGGCACGTTTACCTCTCGACCTTGCGTCGCCTTTTATGGTGTGATGAGGCTTCAATAACCGGATAATCAAGGTATACTTCACGCTCTTTGCTGATTATTCCGACTGTGGAAATGCTCCCAACGAGGATGCTGTAACGCGCTATGACTCACTACGCTTCCCCGATTTTGACGTCAATACTGGACACTGATGCCTATAAATTGCATATGCAGCAGGCTGTCTACCACCGGTATCATGACATTACCGTGGCCGCGGAATTCCGCTGCCGCGGCGATGAGCTGCTCGGTGAATACCGCGACGAGATCCAGGCGCAAATCACCCTGATGAGCGAACTGGCCCTGACCGACGAGGAGTACCAATACCTCGCCGGCCTGCCGTTTTTCCGCAAGGATTATCTGGACTGGCTGAAAGCATTCCGCTTTAACCCACAACAGGTGCAGGTCACCAACCGCCTCGGTACGCTGGAGATCCGCATCAGCGGGCCGTGGCGGGAAGTGGTGATGTGGGAAGTGCCGCTGCTGGCGGTGATAAGTGAAGTGGTGCACCGCCACCGCTCGCCGGATGCAACGCCGGAACAGGCAGTCAGCCAGTTGCGCGGTAAGCTGGAACGGTTCAGGGAACTGGCCGGTGAAACCGATATCTCACGCTTCCGGCTGATGGATTTCGGCACCCGCCGCCGTTTCTCACAGGCGGTGCAGCAGGCGATTGTCACCACCCTGAAAAGCGATTTCCCTTATCTGGTCGGCACCAGCAATTACGATCTGGCGCGCCGCCTCGATCTGGCACCGGTCGGCACCCAGGCCCACGAATGGTTCCAGGCGCACCAGCAGATCTCCCCGGTGCTGGCCAACAGCCAGCGTGCCGCCCTGCAGGCGTGGCTGGATGAGTACCCGGCCCAGTTGGGTATCGCCCTGACGGACTGCATCACGATGGATGCCTTCCTGCGTGATTTCGGGCCGGACTTTGCCGGCCGTTATCAGGGCCTGCGCCACGACTCCGGCGACCCGCTGGAATGGGGCGAAAAAGCGATCGCCCATTATGAGAAGCTGGGCATCGACCCGATGAGCAAAACGCTGGTCTTCTCCGATAACCTGGATCTGGACAAGGCACTGGCGCTCTACCGCCATTTCGACCGCCGCATCAATCTGGTGTTCGGCATCGGCACCCGGCTGACCTGCGATCTCCCCGGCGTCAAACCGCTGAATATCGTGATCAAGCTGGTGGAGTGCAATGGCAAGCCGGTGGCGAAGCTCTCTGACAGCCCCGGTAAAACCATTTGTGAAGACCCGGCATTTGTCACGGCGCTGCGTAAAGCGTTCGATCTGCCGCGGGTACAAAAAGCCAGTTAAGGGCTGCCCGCTTTGCACCGGTTTTCCGGCCGGTGCAATTTTCCTCCTTTATATACCTCTCCTGCCCTATTCATTATGCGTATGAATTCCTCTGACATCCCTGAGAAATGTTGCGCTGCGCCCGTGATTTCTGCTTGTGTCCTGCGACGCGGTAAGTAACATAGCAAAACCCGCCTGTGCGCGGGTTCCGCAATTCTGAATTAACCTTTATTAAAGAGAGAAATCTATGAGCGTTGTGCCTGTAGTCGACGTACTGCAAGGCCGTGCTGCGGTTGACAGTGAAGTCACCGTACGCGGTTGGGTGCGTACCCGGAGAGATTCTAAAGCCGGCATCTCCTTCCTCGCCGTTTATGACGGCTCCTGCTTTAATCCATTACAGGCCGTCGTAAATAATTCTCTGTCCAATTACCAGGCTGATGTGCTGCGCCTGACGACAGGGTGCTCTGTGGAAATCACCGGCACCGTAGTGGCGTCACCAGGTGAAGGCCAGAGCTTTGAATTGCAGGCCACGGCAGTGAACGTGGTGGGCTGGGTGGACGATCCGGACACCTACCCGATGGCGGCCAAACGCCATAGCATCGAATACCTGCGGGAAGTGGCGCACCTGCGCCCGCGTACCAACCTGATTGGTGCCGTTGCCCGTGTGCGCCACACCCTGGCGCAGGCGATCCACCGCTTCTTCCATGAAAATGGCTATTTCTGGGTGTCCACGCCGCTTATCACCGCGTCCGATACAGAGGGTGCCGGTGAGATGTTCCGCGTTTCAACGCTGGATCTGGAAAACCTGCCGCGTGACGATCAGGGCCGGGTTGATTTCAGTGAGGATTTCTTCGGGAAAGAGGCATTTTTGACCGTTTCCGGCCAATTGAACGGCGAAACCTACGCCTGTGCCCTGTCCAAGGTCTATACCTTTGGCCCGACGTTCCGTGCGGAAAACTCCAACACCAGCCGCCACCTGGCAGAATTCTGGATGATTGAGCCGGAAGTCGCCTTTGCGAACCTGGATGACGTAGCAGGTCTGGCTGAAAAAATGCTGAAATATGTGTTTCAGGCCGTGTTGGACGAGCGTGCTGATGACCTGGCGTTCTTTGCAGAGCGTGTGGACAAAGACGCGATTTCCCGCCTTGAGCGTTTTGTCAGCTCTGATTTCGCCCAGGTGGATTACACCGATGCGATTGAGATTCTGATCAACTCCGGCCAGACGTTTGAAAACGCCGTGAGCTGGGGCATTGACCTCTCCTCTGAGCATGAGCGTTATCTGGCCGAGAAACACTTCAAAGCGCCGGTGGTGGTGAAAAACTACCCGAAAGACATCAAAGCGTTCTATATGCGCATGAATGAAGACGGCAAAACCGTAGCAGCCATGGACGTGCTGGCACCGGGCATCGGTGAAATTATCGGCGGTTCCCAGCGTGAAGAACGCCTGGACGTGCTGGATCAGCGTCTGGAAGCGATGGGCCTGAATAAAGAAGACTACTGGTGGTACCGCGATCTGCGCCGTTACGGCACCGTGCCGCACTCCGGTTTCGGTCTTGGTTTTGAGCGTTTAATCGCCTATGTCACCGGCGTACAGAACGTGCGTGATGTTATCCCCTTCCCGCGTACCCCACGCAACGCCAGCTTCTGATTGTCAGAAACTGTACAATTAAGACAATTTTGTTACAAATCAGAGGCCAGCAATGCTGGCCTTTTACATTTTTTTAAATTTAGATCCCGGTCACAAAGTTCCCTAATTTTTACATTTTGTAATAATTAGTTTCCTTCTGAAACCTCATTAGGCCTTTGGTAGCATTTTCGCGGTAGATTAACCGCATCGCGAATGGAACACTGCGTGCAGACACAGGAAGACACCATACTCTCAACAATAGTTCCCTGAATTATTGGCGGCAGTGGCAAGGTGTCCGAATAACACCAATGAGGGTAATATAATGATGAAGCGCAACATTCTTGCAGTGGTTATCCCGGCTCTGTTGGCTGCTGGTGCAGCAAACGCCGCCGAAATCTACAACAAAGATGGCAACAAGCTGGATCTGTACGGTAAAGCCGTAGGTCTGCATTATTTCTCCGATGACGAAGGTTCTGATGGTGACAACACCTACGTTCGTTTCGGCTTCAAAGGTGAAACCCAGATTACTGACCAACTGACCGGTTTCGGCCAGTGGGAATACAACGTTCAGGCGAACAACTCCGAAGGTTCCGACGCGCAAGACGGTAACAGAACCCGTCTGGGCTTCGCTGGTCTGAAATTCGGTGACTACGGCTCCTTCGACTACGGCCGTAACTATGGCGTGATCTACGACGCCATTGCCTGGACCGACATGCTGCCGGAATTCGGCGGTGACTCCAGCTACTCCGATGGCTTCCTGAGCGGCCGTTCTACCGGTGTGGCCACCTACCGTAACCAGAACTTCTTCGGCCTGGTTGACGGCTGGGACTTCGCTGTACAGTACCAGGGCAAAAACGAACGTGAAGACGACATCCGTCGTGCTAACGGTGACGGCTGGGCACTGTCTACCTCTTACACCAGCGAAATCGGTGTAGGCATCGTGGGTGCATACGGCGAATCTGACCGTACCAACGAGCAAAACGCAGCTGGCGTGCTGGGTAGCGGTGACAAAGCTCAGAGCTGGGCAACTGCGCTGAAATATGATGCCAACAACATCTACCTGGCAGCCATGTACGGTGAAACCCGTAACGCCACCCCAGTTTCCGGTACGGTAACCACCCCTGCGGGCAACGAAGTGGATGTCAGCGGCTTCGCTCAGAAAGCGCAAAACTTTGAATTGGTTGCTCAGTACCAGTTCGACTTCGGTCTGCGTCCGTCCCTGGCGTACGTTCAGTCCAAAGGTAAAGACATCGAAGGCATCGGCGACGTTGACCTGATCAAATACTTCGATGTGGGCGCGACCTACTACTTCAACAAAAACATGTCCACCTACGTTGACTACCGTATCAACCAACTGGATGACGATAACGCACTGGGTCTCAACAACGACGACATCGTTGCACTGGGTCTGGTTTACCAGTTCTAATCGACCTGCTGCCTGACCCCGGTCAGGTATGCTGAAAGGCAGGGCATAGGCCCTGCCTTTTCTTTTTGCTTTTTTCAGCCTGTCCTGTTGCTTTCCCGCCCTTCCGGTACTTGTCGAACCACCTTCACAAATCACGTACTTTTTGCCGCAAACGGTTGGCAAAGCAGAAACATGGCGTTAACCTGAAGCTTCTGCCCGCTTATCACCAAGCCATGGATATTTCTGACATGTTTGAGAAAATCACCGCTGCCCCGGCCGACCCGATTCTGGGACTGGGCGATCTGTTTCGTGCTGATGACCGTCTGACCAAAATCAACCTCGGGATCGGCGTCTATAAAGATGAAACCGGCCAAACCCCGGTGCTGACCAGTGTGAAAAAGGCCGAGCACTATCTGCTGGACAATGAGACGACCAAAAACTACCTGAGCATTGACGGCATTCCGGCCTTTGCTGAGTGCACCCAGGCTCTGCTGTTCGGTCGCGACAGCGCCATCATCGCTGACCGCCGCGCCCGCACCGCCCAGACACCGGGCGGCACCGGCGCCCTGCGTGTGGCGGCTGACTTCCTGGCCACCCAGACCACCGTGAAACGGGTCTGGATCAGCAACCCGACCTGGCCAAACCATAATAATGTGTTTGGCTCTGCCGGGCTGGAGGTGGTGAATTACGATTACTACGACGCAGAAAACCATACGCTGAATTTTGAGGGTATGCTGGCAAGCCTTGAGGCGGCGCAGGCCGGTGATGTGGTGCTGTTCCACGGCTGCTGCCATAACCCGACCGGAATCGACCCGACGCCGGCGCAGTGGCAACAACTGGCTGACCTCTCCCGCGCCAAAGGCTGGCTGCCGCTGTTTGACTTTGCCTATCAGGGCTTTGCCAACGGGCTGGAAGAGGATGCCCAGGGCCTGCGGATTTTTGCGGCCCAACATGCTGAACTGATCGTGGCCAGCTCCTACTCGAAAAACTTTGGCCTGTACAACGAGCGCGTCGGTGCCTGTACGCTGGTCGCCGCGGATGCAGAGAATGCTGACCGGGCGTTCAGCCAGATCAAGGCCACGGTGCGTGCCAACTACTCTAACCCACCGGCGCACGGTGCGGCCGTGGTCGCGACCATTCTCGGCAACGACGCCCTGCGCGCCCTCTGGGAACAGGAGCTGACTGACATGCGCCAGCGCATCCAGCGTATGCGCCAGTTGTTTGTGCATACCCTGCAGGAGAAAGGCGCACAGCAAGATTTCAGCTTTATCATCAAACAGAACGGGATGTTCTCGTTCAGCGGCCTGACCAAAGATCAGGTGCTGCGCCTGCGTGACGAGTTTGGCGTGTACGCCGTGAACTCCGGCCGTGTCAACGTTGCCGGTATGACGCCGGATAACATGGCGCCGCTGTGTGAGGCGATTGTCGCGGTGCTCTGAACCCCAGGCACAAAAAAGCCAGCCGCGAGGCTGGCTTTTTTTATGGCGGCCTGTGCCCGCTCAGCAGGCATTACCACACGGGCGGTTCATCCTGCAGGAAGGGGTTGGTCAGGCGTTCATGGCCCAGCGTGGAGCGTGGCCCATGCCCCGGCAGGAAAGTGACGTCATCTCCCAACGGCAGCAATTTGGTGCGGATGGCGTGGATCAACGCCTGATGGTCACCGCGCGGGAAGTCCGTCCGCCCTACTCCGCCTTTGAAGATCACATCCCCGGATACCAGCATTTTCGCCGCCCGGTTCACAAACACAATGTGTCCCGGCGTATGGCCGGGGCAATGCAGCACATCCAGCTGCATATTGCCCACGGTCACGCTTTCCTCTTCGTCCAGCCAGCGGTCCGGCGTCAGCGGCGCACACTCCGCCAGCCCGAACATCTGACTCTGCGCCGGCAGCGCCTCCAGCCAGAAGCGGTCTTCCGGGTGCGGCCCCACCAGCGGCACGCCGTAATGCTGCGCCAGCTCTGCCGCGGCCCCGACATGGTCGAGGTGGCCGTGGGTCAGCAGGATCTGGGTGACATGGACATTTTTTGCCGCTACCTGGGCGATAATGGTTTCAGCGTCACCGCCCGGATCGACAATCGCCGCGTCATGGGTGGCATCACACCAGATCAAAGAACAGTTTTGCGCAAACGCTGTGACAGGAATGGTAAGAATATTCATAAGGCTCCATGGCCGGTGCAGGACGCCTCCCGCACCGGTTAAAACGCATACGGATACTTAAGACCAGTGGCGTACCGGGCCGGTATCAATATGCACAAAGTTGCTTCGTGGGTAATATCCTACACCACCGGCACGCATTTTTAATGCCGCCTTACGGATATTACTCAGTTGCACGCCTTCAATATGAAAATCCATAGCACGACCCAGCGTATGGTAGCTGTGTTTAGCCACCCCGCTGCTGTGTTTACGTAAATCATCATTGGTGGCAACAGAACGATAGCCGGAGATTAACTGAATGGGTTTGTTATTTCCCAATAATACCTGCAGGCGATAAAGCTGATCGAACAGTGCGGTATCAATGGTTTTCATTTTATTTGCGCGAAAATCGCGGAACAAATGATTCAGCCTGGACAACTCATCCTTGTTGTAAGACTTCCCGTCAAAGAACTCGGCTTTGAGAGATTCCCCGGTATGCAGATTATTCAGCGTTAATACGCGGGGACGAGGAGTTGAGAGCGTTGCGAACGCCTGCCCTGGAAGCAGTGCGATCCCCATAGCGGCGCCACCGAGCGCCAGCCACTTTCGGCGTTGTTTATCGATTTGATCCATGAACTGTCTGATTACCCGGCAAGAGAGTCAAAAAATAAGCACATTATTTGTGCTGTCCCGAACCATAACTGCCATTGAGGAGCGAGTCAACCCACGCTAAAACAGGCTGACTTGCCGCCCCGGCCGGGGCGGACAAAAATCAACCTATTGATCAGACCGTTAATTCAGTGGAATTGCTGCATTTATTGCAGCAGGCGTTCAGCCTGAGGCAGGATTTGTGCGCCGGATCGCACTGTATTATCGTAATTGTAAATATCTGTACGAAATTGTGGCTTGCCGTCATCGGCAACCCAGGCCGTCAGATAATAAAGCTGTACCGGAATATGGTGACGGATCGGCACATAGGTCGTATTCCCGGCTTCCAGCGTCGAATTAACCCGTGCGTCATTCCAGCCGGCATCCTGTAATAACATGCCAGCCAATACCGATGCTTTATTAACCCGCACACAACCGGAACTTAACGCGCGAATATCTTTCTGGAACAGCGCATGGTTCGGCGTGTCATGCAGGTAAATCGCATCGGAACTCGGCATATTAAATTTATAACGCCCCAGCGAGTTGGTGGCGCCCGGTGCCTGGCGCAGCCGGTACGGGAAGTTTTGCGGCGATACCATACTCCAGTCAATCATCGACGGGTCGATCACTTCCGCATCATTACTCCACCCGCTCAGCACCGTATAGCCGTGAGTTTGCAGGTAACTGGCGTCATGCATCGCCTTGGGAATAATATCCTGGCGAATAAGCGTGGTCGGCACATTCCAGGGCGGGTTGACCACCACATTATTCAGCGCACTGCTCATCAGCGGGGTTTTGCGGCTCGGGCGGCCGACAATCACCCGTGACGACAGCACTTCGCTCCCGTCGCGGTAGTACACCAGCGAATAGTTAGGGATGTTGACCATAATGCCGGTGTTCACGTTCGCCGGCAGAATGCGCAGCCGCTGGATGTTCAGCGCCAGCAGCGTCGCGCGGGTATGGGGCGACACGTTCAGCCATTCGCGGGTGCGTTTCCCAATGACCCCATCTTCGGCCAGCCCTTGCCATTTCTGGAAGCGCTTGACGCCCTCCACCAGATCCGGCGTGTACTGGTTATCCTGGACTTCGGTGGCGGTATCCGGCGTGGCGGCCGGTGGGCTTTGCGGCGTAGGCGGCACATCGTTCACCGGTGCGGCCGCCGGGCTGACGGTCGCCGGTGGGCTGTCCTCATGCGCGGAAGTCTCATCAACGAACAGATCATCTTCCGCAGACGGCTTACTGGCAGCGATTTGTTCCGCCGGGATAGGATCCGGGTCAGCCGTGGCCGGGGCATCGGCATTCATCATGCCGGACCGGGCCAGAATTTCCCGCAATGCCGGAATATCATCGCTCAGCTGGCCCGGCCGCAGGCTCGGGCCGTTAACCAGTTGCGGCCAGGGGCGGCTGTCAGCCAGCATGTCTTTCAGCGCCTGGTGCATACGTGCATATTGCGGGTGCTGCGGTGCCAGTGACGCCAGGTAGTGTTGCAGGCTGGCCGGGTTCTGCGCCTGATGGGCGAGCGCCACCTGCCATTGGTTGATCACCGTGGCTGCCGGCAATGACATTTTGTACGGCGTGCTGCTGTAGAGCCAGTTGCTGCCGTTGGCACTGACGCCCGACACAAACTGCAAGTAACCGAGCATGGCATCAGACAGCACAATGTCGCGCGCCATCCCGGTTAAATCAGGGTTACTCAGTTGACGCACCCACTGGGTAAATTGTGGCTGCACGCCGGAGATGGCCAGCTCCGCGAGTTGCTGCTGGAACAGCTGTACCGCCTGCTCATCCTGCCACATCGGTTGCATATGGCGGGCCGCATAAAGTGAAGACAGCGTATTCAGATAAAAAGGCGTTATCTTTTGCGGCAGCGCAGCCCGGAGTTGGTTACCGGCATCATGTGCGCTCATGTTGCCCGTCGCGTGGGGTAATGCCGGCATCGCCGCATCCGCCCGCAGCGGGGACGCAGTGCCCCAGGCCAGTGCGCAGGCAATGGCCAGACTCTTCAATGTAGTAGGATGTATAAGCATCATCCCTTGCCCCCTGATTAAATACAAATAGATATCAATCATCTACTTGTGCTGAAACATCCTATAAGTATAAAGCAGAACTGGCTTTTTGCTCTTTTGCGGCCGCAATCAGTGAAACCGGGAAAGCGCAGCCGGCCATCTGCCGTGCCAAACAGCGTGGCAGAAAGGCACACAAATGAAAAGCCGCCCGAAGGCGGCTGGAAAGATTTATTTTTCTCAACTATTACGCGCTGCTCAGGCTTCTGCGGCCAGGCTGCGATCCGTTTCCGGTTCACCGGCGGCGAAACCACGCAGCCCCACCACATGCACATGCTCATGGTTCTGCACCACTTTACGCACCAGTTTGTAGGTGGTGCCCTTTTCAGGGCTGATGTTTTCCGGCGCAGCGATGATCAGCTGCATCTCAAGGCGGTCGCATAACTCAAACAGCGTGGCGATCGATTTGGCATCCAGACGGGCTGCCTCATCCAGGAACAGCAGGCGGCAAGGGGAGATGTCTTTGCCGCGCAGGCGGCGTGACTCCTCTTCCCAGCTCTGCACCACCATCACCAGAATGGACATCCCGGTGCCGATGGCCTCCCCGGTGGAGAGCGCCCCACTCTCTGCACGCAGCCAGCCGTCCGATCCGCGGTAGACCTCCACTTCCATTTCCAGGTAGTTGCGGTAGTCCAGCAACTCCTCGCCAATGGTTTGCGGGGTGCGCTGGCCCATGTCGATCTGCGGGTTCAGGCGCTGATAGAGTTTCGCCAGCGCTTCAGAGAAGGTCAGGCGGTTGCTGTTGAACAGATCCTGATGCTGTTCCTGCTGCTCGGAGAGCACATCCAGCAGGGTGGCATGGGCTTCACGCACATTGACGTTGAGGCGCACACTTTTCACCTGACCGAACGCCACCGCCTGCAAGCCCTGGTTCAGCATACGGATGCGGTTTTGCTCGCGCTGGATGGTTTTGCGGATGATGTTTGCCACACTCTTCGAGCTGATCGCCAGCTTCTGCTCGCGCGCCGTCAGTTCTTCCGTCAGGCGGCCCAGCTCAATCTCCATCTGTTCGATCGCTTCCACCGGATCATCGGTGCGGATGATGTCCTGGCGGATACGTTCGCGCAGATGCTGGTAGACCGCAATATAGAACTGGATTTTGCGCTCCGGCCGTTTGGGATCTTCAGAAAGGCGCAGCACATCGCGCAGGTGCTCGTTGTCTGACACTGCCAGGCGCAGCGCGCCCAGCGCCTTATCCGACATGGAGCGCAGCTCATCGGCACTCATGTACGCCAGTTCGCGACGGTGCAGGCGGCGTTCGACGCCGTTATCTTTCACCAGACGCATCACGGCGCACCAGCCCGCTTTCGCGGAAACCACCTGCTCACGCAGCTGATGGTAGTCACGCTCTACTTTACGCAGCCGTTTTTGCAGCCCGTCCATTTCGGCTTCGCAGAATGTCAGCTGTTTCTCAAGCTGGTTGCGGCGCGCGCGGTTATGGCTGAGCGCAGCGTGCAACTCATCCCGGCGCGTCCGGGCGCGGGCTTCGGCATCGGCATCGGCCTGAACGCCGATCTCCAGCAGCTCCTGCCCCAGCTCTTTCAGCATGTCGCGTTTCGCGTCATACGAACTTTTCAACGACGCCAGCACCTGGCTGTACTGGGTCAGCTGGGCCTGATGCTGACGCAGCAGGTCACGTGCGCGGCTGCGTTCCGCCTCAGCATGTTCCAGCTGCTGACGCAATTTATCATTCAGGTCAGCGTTGTCGTCCAGCATCCCGGCCGATTGGGTATAGCTGAAGTGCGCGCGGCGCTGCACCACTTCGGTCAGGGCGAAGGCCTGCTGCTTGGCCAGCCGCTGGGTATGCTGGGCGTCGGCGTAATCCGCCTTCAGTTGCTCATGCTGTTCCGGGTCGCTTTGCAGTACCGGCACCAGCGGCTCCAGGCGGGCCAGCGCCGCGCCGTGCTGTTGCAGGAAACGGGCCGCCTCCTGTGCTTCCTCCAGCTCTTCGCGGATTTCGTCCGCCCGGTCAGCCAGCGTTTCATCACACAGCAACCCCACGCGCGGCAGCAGGCGGTTCAACAGGGCAATACCCTCTTTTGCCTGCTCAAACTGCTGGCGCTGTTGCTGGTGCTGGCCCTCATAGGCGGCCAGCGCCCGCTCCAGCTCACCGCGGCGGGTAGTCAGCGCCCGGATTTCCGCTTCCGGATCATCCTCAAAGGCCACGGCCAGATGGGTACCGATAAAGCGGCTGAACGCCTGATGGGCACGCTGGATTTTCTGCACGTCAAACGAGAGCGTGGCGTAGCGTTCCGCCAGCTTTTCGCGTTCCTGATTCAACGTCTCCAGCCGGCTTTCACGGGCGGCGCGGCCAAACAGCGGCACCGACGGGAAGCGGGAGTAACGCCACTGGCGGTCAGCGACTTTCACCAGCACCGCGCGTTCCATCTCTTCCACGCCAAAGACGCTGTCATCAAAGGATTGGGGATCCCCTTCGATCAGGTAGAGATCTTCCGGGCACTCTTCCAGGCCGTTGATCTGATCGCGGATCAGCGAGAGATCCGGTACCACGATGGCATGGCGCGACGGGCCATACAGCGCGGAGAAGTACGGCGCATCCTCCAGCGTGACGTCATCATAAATTTCAGAGAGCAGCACACCGCCAAACCGCTCGGCCAGCGCCACCAGGCGCGGATCTTCCGCGCCGCCCGGTTGGCTGAGGCGCTCAATCTGCCCCTCAATCCGGCGTTTGCGTGTGGCCACTTCATCACGTTCAACGGTGGTTTCGCGCTCGCTCTCCAGCAACTGCTGCATGTACTCGGTGACCTGGGTGCTGCTCTCCAGCGCCTCACCGCTCTGCGTGGCGAGCTGGTCGAGTGCTTCCTGCGCGGCCAGCCAGACCGGCGCACGCGCCGTCAGCGCTTTGATGCGCTGCTGCAACTGCTCAGACTCCTGGCGCATCTCCATGCGGTGTTCACCGGCTTCCGCCACCGTGGCGGAGAGCGTTTCAATGCGCTCTTCCAGCTCGTCCTGCACGCCTTCCAACTCTTCCGGCTGGTAGTCACGCCCGGTACGTTTGCAGAACTCCTGCAACTGGCGCTCCGCATCCTGCTGTTCACGCAGGCGCTGCTCCAGTTCGCTCAGGCGCATCCGCAACGGCTGAACCCGCTCCGCCTGGTGCTGCTGGTTGCCCCAGTCACGCAACAGCTCGCGTGCCGTCTGCCAGGCATCACTGCGGCTGACGTCACCGGCGATATTGACCACCAGCTGGTAGGCGGTTTCGAATTGCGTATGCGCGGCCTCGGCCACGCTCATTTTCTGCTCAAGCTGTAACAGCGTCTCGGTGCTTTCCTGCTCTTTCGCGCGGAACGTCTCCAGCCACGACTCCGCGTTGCCGATCTCCAGATCCGGCAGATCGCAGAGTTCACGCGCGCGGGTCAGCGCATGTAACGCCTGCTGGTACTGGATGGCGCGGGTCTGCTGCACATCCAGCGCCTGCTGGTAATCGGCAAGCTGGCTTTTCAGCTCATCCACTTCGGCCTCGGCCGCTTCAGCACGCGCTTCATGCTCGGCATGCAGCTCGCCGGCTTCGGCCACCACCTCATTCTGTTCTTCCAGCCGGTAGGTCAGCTCGTCGAGGTCGCCCTGGTAGCGCTCGATTTTCTCCTGCTGGCGCATGGCGGTCTGCACCAGATTAAGGTGATCGCTCGCGGCCTGGTAATCCGTTTCGAGATCGGATTCGGCACCGCTGTGCTCACTCAGCTCGCGGGCCATTTCCACATGGCGGTACTGTTCGTGCGCCAGCTGTTTGCGGCCCGACAGCAACTCCTGCCGCAACGCCAGGGCGCCGTCCAGATGCACCCGGCGCTCATTGGCGTGGCGCATATAGTCCGCGGCCACGTAGGACGTCGCTTCGGTGATCAGGTGCTTGAAGAGATCGCGGTCTGACTGGGTCACGCGGATCGCTTCCAGCGTCATGCGGTTTTCACGCAGCGCGGCTTCCATGTCCTGGAACGCCTTGCGCACCCCGCTGTTCTCCGGCAACAGGTAGTCGCGCAGCGAGCGGGTAATGGTGCTGGAGATGCCGCCATACAGCGACGCCTCAATCAGGCGGTAGAATTTACTGCGATCGGATGAGGAGCGCAGGCGGCGCGGGATAATCCCCAGATCAAACATCAGGGAGTGGTAATCGGTGATGGAGTTGAACTGCTTGAACTGCACCCCTTCGATCGACTCCACCCGCTCTTTCAGCTCCTGCAGGGAGAGCACGCGTGCCTGGCGTTCACCCACGGTTTCCGTGAGGATCTGCGTCGGTTGCAGGGAAGTCGGCAGCCCCTGGATGGTAAAGGGTTTGATGTCCACTTTACGATCGCGCCCGGCGACCTGTTGCAGGCGCACGCCGACAATCACCCGCTGGTGGCGGGAGTTCACCGTGTCCAGCGCCGAATAGCAGACGCCGGCCCGCAGTTTGCCGTGCAGCCCCTTGTCACGCGAGCCGCTGGTCGCCCCGGCTTCGGTGGTATTACGGAAGTGCAGCAGCGTCAGGTCCGGGATCAGGGCGGTGACAAACGCCGCCATGGTGGTGGATTTACCGGCCCCGTTCCCGCCTGACAGCGTGGTGACCAGCTCATCAAGATCAAAGGTTCTGGCAAAAAAGCCGTTCCAGTTAACCAGTGTCAGTGAGCGAAATTTACCGCGTTCAATCATTCCTGTTCATCCTCTGCACGCACCGGCGCACTGTTGCCGGTCTGTTCGCCTTCGCTGTCGTCGGTATCATCCTGCAGTGACAGGCTGCTCTCCACCGGCATGGCTTCGCCGTCACGGATCATGCGCAGTTGCGCCTCGCGCGGGTCATCGCCGCTGCGCACATCGGCGCCAAAGCGGAACACCGCCTCCGTGATACGGAATTTGCTGTTGTCGCCGCCCATGAAATAGACCATGCCGAGGCGGCGCAGGCGGTTCAGTGACGTGCGCACCTTATCCTGCAACTTCTGGCGGTCCAGATCCGAGCCGGTCGAGCGCTGGTTCACAAATTTCAGCAGTTTGTTCTCATCCGCCAGGCTCAGCAGCTCATCATACAGCTCCTGCTGGCTGAAGATGCCCTCATGCGCCAGCCGCTCGGGGCTGAGGTAGAGGTAACAGAGGATCTTGCCGACCATCATGTCCAGCTCGGAGAGCACCGAACGCGGGATCAGGGTGGTAGAGCGCGGGCGCAGGTAGAAGAACCCTTCCGGCGCGCGGATCAGCTCCACGTTGTAGCGCAGGTAAAACTGCTCAATCTCTTCCTGGTAGTCCATCAGGAAGGCATGGTTATCCAGCTCTTCAATACCGATATGGCGGCCGCTGCGCAACTGGCTGTCGAGCGACGGAAACAGGGGATTTGCCAATGCCTGTGCCAGTTTAACCGGCATAACTGCTTCAATATTTATCGATGACATGGGCCTGCACCTTGGCTCCGTAATCATTGATTGCCTGCCATTCGGCCGGCAATCCGGTGAAATCTGCTTCGGCCACACCAAGGCGTACCGCCTGGTCGACCACGATGCGTGCCACATCAAAATGACGCGCACGCGGGTACTGTGCCAGGTAGTCACGCATGACACTACCCAGGTTAAGCGGGGTGTTCTCGTCACGGTAGACCGCCAGCGCCTGTTCAATCATGGCGGCCAGCTGCTCCCGGATTTCGTTAAATTCTTCAAACTCCAGATCAGGCGGCAGTTCGCCGGTGACCTCTTCATTGCGCAGCGCCAGCTCCTCATCACGCATGTCGAGCAGACGCTCGGCGTTGGCGTAGGTGAGCGTCCAGGGCTGGTCAAAATAGCCCTGCACCGACTGGCGCAGGCGCTGGGCAAAGACCCGGTTCTTGTCCATGTCAATCGCGGTACGGATGAACTTATGGACATGGCGGTCGTAGCCGATCCAGAGGTCAATCGCCTGCTGGCCCCAGCTGATGATGCGGTCCAGCTTGTTTTGCAGGTCAAATACCTGTTTGTCGATAAAGCTCAGATCCATTTCCAGCGGCATCGCCGCCTGGATGCGCAGCAGGTTGGCCTGCAACTTGTCACCGGCCGCCTCCAGGGTATCCTGCAACTCACGCAGCGTACCGGAGGTTTCCGACAGCAGCAGCTCACAGCTGGAGATGGCCGCGCGCCAGTCTTTGTTCAGCAGGGCGGCGATATCCTCTTTCACGCCCTGTTGTTGCTCATCCATCACCCGCTGGCTGAGATCGATGCTGTCAAACACCTCGGCGACCGAATATTTCAGCGGCGCAAACACGTCGCGGTGCCAGTGGAGCTCATCCCCGCCCTCTTCGGCGGCATCGGCGGCGCGCTTCAGCTCCTGGGCCACCATCGACAACTGCATCGAGAGCCGCAGGGTCGAGAACTCCCGCTGGCGGATGTAGTAATCCGTAATGCCGATGCCGAGCGGCGTCAGGCGGTAGATGGCGAGGCCATCCGCCTGTTCACTGGTGAAGCGGTTAATGAGCCGCTGTTTGACCATGTCGTTGATGGCGTTGTTGGCACGCACACTGATGGTTTCACTGGTCTGCTCAAAGCCGTCACTGACGTGGCGAAAGGCATCGATCAATTCGCCTTCACTCATTTCACCGTCAAGGCGTTCGCCGTTGAGGGTGGCGATAGCCAGTAAAAAGGCCAGCCGCTCCGTGGGAAGCGAAATAGCGAAGTCATTTTTCCGTGCCCAGGCGACCAGTTCGGGTACAGTCTGGGAAAATTCACTCATGATTCGTCCTTCACATTCGGTTTGTGCGCCATCACATGGATGTAACGCCCCAAACTCACAAAAGGTTCCTGCCGGCAGTAACGCTGCTCCAGCGCCAGCAGGTCAGCGAACGCTTCTGTCTGCTGCTGTTTATTTTTCAGGTAGTCATGGAATACCCGGACCCCGGTTTTGCCGCGGATCGTCATGCCCATCTCTTCCAGCCAGCGGTAAACCTCCGCCGGGATCAACGGGTAGTCCGGCGCCAGTGAGCGCTTGTTTTTGACCGGCATCCCTTCATTTACATACTCAAAATTGCCGACCACCATATGGCGCATCAGCAACCCGTGATGGTTAAAAAACATCAGTGACAGCGCGCCGCCGGGGGCCAGGCAGGCATTGAGCGCGGCCAGGGCCTGCTGCGGCTCTGCCACCCACTCCAGCACCGCATGGAACAGGATAAGATCCACCGGTTGCGTGAGATGCTGCGCAATATCCTGCACGGCGCTTTGCACACACTGCATGTTGTGGCTGACCCCTTTTGCCTGCGCCGCCTCTCTGGCGCGCTGGATCATCTCACCGGAGAGATCGCACAACAAGACCTGATGTCCTAAAGCGGCCAGTTCGCAGGCCATTTTTCCCTCACCGCCGCCTGCATCCAGAATGCGCAGGGGCCGTTGCGGCAACGTCGCCAGCAACCCGGTCAAATCCTGCCAGACAACCGCCTCGCGGATTTTGCCTTTGGTGGTGCCGTAGATATTGCGTGCAAACTTTTCAGCAATATCATCAAAATTGCGGCCGGGTATCGACATGAGGGGTAACAGGCTCCGTAACGGCTGGGGAATTTCGAACCTGCTATTTTGGCACAGGCTGACGTAGAATAAATCTTATTGCCGCGCAAACTTGCCTGGATGTCGTTTTTTCACCCAAAAGGATCGGTTTTTCATGCTTTTTGACCTGAAAAAGTTGCTGGGCGGCCTGATGATGCCGCTCTCTTTTCTGTTGCTGATGATGGGCGTGGCGCTGATTCTGCTGTGGTTTACCCGCTGGCAGCGGAGTGGAAAAGTGTTGTTTTCACTGGCCTGGCTGGTTTTACTGTTATTAAGCCTGCAACCGGTGGCTGACCGGCTGCTGCGGCCGCTGGAAAATAGCTACCCTACCTACCAGGGTCAGCAGCCGGTGACCTATATTGTGGTGCTGGGCGGCGGCTACACTTTCAACCCGGCATGGGCACCCAGTTCCAACCTGATCGGCAACAGTTTACCGCGCGTCAATGAAGGGATACGCCAATACTTGCGCCATCCGGGGGCAAAGCTGGTGTTTACCGGCGCAGCGGCCCCGACCAACCCGGTAAGCAGTGCCGCCACCGCCGCCCGGGTGGCCGAAAGCCTGGGGGTGCCGGCAGCCGATATTGTGCTGCTGGACACGCCGCGTGATACCGAGCAGGAAGCAGCACAGGTTGCCGGGCTGGTCGGCCAACAGCCTTTCCTGTTGGTGACCTCAGCTAACCATCTGCCGCGGGCGCTGGTGTTTTTCCGCGCCAGGGGGTTGCAGCCGGTTCCGGTTCCGGCCAACCAGCTTGCGATCACCTCGCCGCTTAACTGGTGGGAGCAGGCGATTCCGCAGGCGATGTACCTGTCGCACAGCGAACGGGTCTGGTATGAGGGCCTCGGCCGCGTGTGGCAGTGGCTGAAAAGCTGACGACCCCCGGTTTGTCAGTCCAGCCACGGCAACAGCTGGCGGGCAGCGTGGGAAAAATGGGCATGATCCAGGCGGCCGGTGTGCAGCAGGCGCGCGACCGCTTCCCACAGCACATACAGCCAGCGCCGCGCGACAAAGGCTTCTGAAACCGGCGCCCGTTGCAGGTAGGCAAAGAGCAGCTCGCCGGACATCCCCTCTTCACACAGGCGGAACAGGTCATATTCCCGTGGTGCCCAGAGCATAATGCCGGGGTTAACCATCGCCAGCAGCTGATCGCTGCGCGGGTCTTTCATCATGCTGCGTAAGGTCAGATTACCGTGAACCAGCACCGCATTATCATCAAAGCCCTGAAACAGGCGCGGCAGCGCGGCGCGCGAACGATAGAGCAGTTCACGATCCACATGCGTCAGCACCGGGGCCTGCACATGGCTGAGGGTCGACCACAGCACTTCTACCCGCTGCTGATACCAGTTACGCCAATTGTTTTCCTGGGTGCTGTCCACCGTTCCGACACACCGGTGGCTGTCTACGCGGTGCCAGGCCAGCAACCCCTCCACAATCTGATCTTTCAGCGTTTCCCAGCGTTGTGGGTTACGTGTTGGCACCTCAACCGGCACACCGCGCAGGCGCTCTATCAGTAACACTTCTTTATAAGGCGGCATCTGCGTCGGCATCAGCCCATAGACGGCCGGCATCCTGACGTCCCCTTCGTGAGTCAGGACAGAGAGTTTATACGCTTCCTGCCGGGCAATGCCGGCGGTCAGAAATCCCTTGGCCAGCAGCGGCACGGCATGGCCCTGCGCATCGTAGAGGCTGAACAGATGGGCATAAGGCTGCTCGCTGATACGCTCAATGCGTGACAGCGGCTCCCCCAGTACCTGACTGAGTTCGGTTTTAAGCTGATCCATGAGGCAGTGATCTCCATTGGTTGAATCAATCCATGATGGAAGTATCACCAGGCTAATTCTTCAATGTAGATCAAGATTGGCGGGATTAACCACACGGCAGCCGAAAGCCGGTAAAGGAGACAAACAAAAAAGGCAGGGAAAAGCAGCAGAGGCTGACAGGCCGGGCAAAATGCCCGGCCGCACAGGGGTCAGCCGGCAAAGGCCGCGCGGACGCGTGCCAGATCCTCAGCGGTATCGACGCCCACGGTCGGCACCGCATGGGCGACGTCGACATGGATTTTCTCGCCGTACCACAACACCCGCAGTTGCTCGAGCAATTCAATATTCTCCAGCGTACTCGGTGCCCAGGTCACATAACGGCGGATAAAACCGGCACGATAGGCATAAATCCCGATATGGCGCAGATAGTGCTCGCCAATGTGCTCACGCGACTGCGCAAACTTATCGCGATCCCAGGGGATGGTGGCCCGTGAGAAATAGAGCGCAAAGCCCTGGGCATCACGGACGACTTTAACCGCATTCGGGTTAAACGCCTCTTCTGCCGACTCAATCGGCACCGCCAGGGTCGCCATGCCTGCGGCACACCCTGCCAGGTTTTGTGCAACCTGACGGATGATGACCGGTGGGATCATCGGCTCATCACCCTGGACATTCACAATGATGTCGTCATCAGAAAAACCATAACGATCAATCACTTCAGCCAGACGTTCAGTGCCGGACTGGTGATCGGCACGGGTCAGGCAGACTTCCCCGCCCGCTGCTTCTACCGCGGCCACAACATCAGAATGATCGGTCGCGACAATGACCCGGTCAGCGCCGGACTCACGCGCACGCTCCATCACATGGACGACCATAGGTTTGCCGTGAATATCGGCCAGCGGTTTGCCGGGCAGCCGGCTGGAGCCGAAACGGGCGGGAATAATGGCAATAAAACTCATGGGTGTGTCTCGTCAGCCGGCAGCGCACGCGCTTCATTTTCCAGCAATACCGGAATACCTTCCCGGACCGGATAAGCCAGGCTATCCGCTTTGCATACCAGTTCTTGTTTTTCTTTGTTGAAATAGAGTTTGCCGTTGCAGACCGGGCACGCCACGATTTCCAATAAACGATGATCCATAATCCCTCCACGCTGGAGATGTGGTTAAAAGCTCAGGGGGCAAAGAATACCATAACCGGCAGAGAGGGTTAATCATCGTCCTGCAAGAATGCGGGCCGGGTTCCACATACCCACCCCTGCTGCCAGTGCGGCTGTAACGCCTCCGGCACCCCGCCAATACGCACCTGCGTGGCCCCATGCCATTGCGCACAGCGGGTGATGGCCTGGGTCAGATCGCGGATGCGCTGCGGCCCCAGCCGCACGCCTGGCTCCAGGTAAAACTGTTTAATCTCGAAGACCTGCGCTTTGCGATGCATTTTGGCATCGGTGCGGCCAATCAGCTCACCGCGCTGCAATACCGGCAACACAAAATAGCCATAGCGCCGTTTCTCCTGCGGCGTATAACACTCGAGACGGTAATCAAACCCAAACAGTTCCAGGGCGCGTTTGCGGTGCCAGACCACCGGATCAAACGGCGACAGCAGCGTGGTCACGCTCGGGCGCAAACGCGTTTCCTGCCGGCAAAGCGGTTGCAGGCTGTGGTGCAGGTAAAATGGCTCGCTGAACCCTGCCACACTCACCGGCACAATTTCCCCCTCATCCAGCAGCGAGGCAATACTCTCGTTGAGCGGCACGTGCTTTAGCCGGTAATAATCCGGCAACCAGTCCGGCTTAAAAATACCCAGGCTGCGGGCGCTGCGGCGTAACATCTCCCGGCGGGCCTCCGCTTCACTCAGGGTGCTGGTTTCATCACACCAACCGGGCCTGACCCGTGACGTCAGATCATACACCCGGTGAAAGTTGCGCCGTTCCGCCACCATGACCTGCCCCAGAGTAAAGAGGGTTTCCAGATGGCGTTTTTCCGGTTTCCAATCCCACCAGCCCGTGCCGCGGCCCTGCACACGGGTAAAATCCGCCGAGCGCACCGGGCCATGCTGTTCAATGTACTGCAACAGTTGCGTCATGGCCGCCTGATGTTCCTGGTGCCAGGCCGCATTGTATTTCCAGCCCATTTTATCGGGGGCCAGCATCCGGTGGCGCAGCAGGCGGAAATCGTCGGCAGGGATAAAGCAGGCCTCATGTGCCCAGTACTCAAACAGCTCACGCTGTGCCAGTGCCTCATCAAGCCAGGATGCAGGATAAGCGCCTAAACGGCTGAAAAGCACCAGATAGGGACTGCGCGCCACCACACTGATGGTGTCGATTTGCAGAAGGCCCATCGCCCGGATAGCGTCCAGCAGATGATGCCGCTGTGGCGGTGAAGCAAGGGGGTGCAATAACTGCTGCGCAGTGAGGTGTAGCGCGCGGGCGGTAGGCAGAGAGAGTGTAAAGCCTGGCATAACGATATCCATTCTTCGTGTAATAACACGGTATTGGATATCGATAGCACACTTTACGCAGCAGGTAAAATCAGGGGAAAACGCGTTGAATCAATGGAAGGCAATAACATCCGCAGCGGATAAACCGTGATTGACGCTGTGGTAACAGGTAAATTCAACCTGCTGTCCTTCCAGGAGAGATTTATTTTTAGTATTGGCAATCGACATACGGCTGACATAAAGATCGCTGCCGCCGTCATTCGGAGAAATAAAGCCATACCCTTTTGCCTGGTTGTACCATTTCACACGGCCTGTTTTTAACATCATATTTTATTTTCCTTAATTTTTGTGAGCATCCTCAGCACGCCTTAGTGGCACCGGATGCTGTTGCTCAATTGTGTCTTCAATAAATAAAACCTTTTTTGAGCTTTTAAAAAACCCGCAGTAGTGCGGGTCTAGAATTGATCAGTTTATGATGAAGGGGAATCAGCACTAGTCTGAATTTACCCGGCTATTCATCATGACTGGGAGTGTCACGCTTAAAGCGCGATAACGTTGGCTGCAGCCGGACCGCGTGGGCTGTCCTGGATGGTGTATTCAACACGCTGGCCTTCAGCCAGGGTTTTGAAACCTTCCGATGCAATAGCAGAGAAGTGAACGAACACATCTTTACCGCCATCCTGCTGCTCAATAAAACCAAAACCTTTGCTTTCATTGAACCACTTAACTTGACCCATTTTCTTGGACATCAGAATTACCTTTTAATTTTTAAATAATTTGCCCTACGGCATATACGGACTGTTTGACAGAAATATTACTGATGGGGGACAACAAGAGGGTTCATCTTTGAAAGCGGAATCGGATGACAACGTTTTGGGAGGAACTGCTGAACTTTAGCTTAACTCTGTAGTAGGTCACACATACTCATAAATAGGTCTGCATCACAGGCAGGCGGCTATTTACTCATAAAGCCCGATTGATAGCAAGTTTTTCCACACTAACAATCGGGTATTTCTGTAAAGTTATGTCTTTATGCGCTTAAGTGGCTATTATTGCTCGATAAATAATAACGCTATTTTTTACCGGATGAGGTTGCGGCTAATCCTGACAACAGTGTTAATAATTTTTCTGCCTGCGCGGCAGGAATATCGGCATTCACCGGCAGGTACCACCAGTTTTCCTGCGCAAACGCCCGGCATTTGACTGCGTCTTTCTCCGTCATCAATAAAAGCTCATCGCCGGTAGTCAGGGCAGCCAGTTGCTCAGGCTGGTAGTTCTGGTGGTCAGCAAACGCCACACAGTGATGCGGCCGGACGCCCAACGCCTCCAGCGTGGCGAAAAAGCGCGGCGGATGGCCGATGCCGGCCACAGCAACCACGCTCTTTAACTGCTCCGGCGAACGATGCTCCCCGGTAAGCAGATTGACGGCGTGCCCGGCCTGTAACGTCATGGCAATTTCACCGGACGCAGGCTGGCCGCCGTTAGTGATGACGGCATCCACGTGCTTAAGGCGGCCGGCACGCTCACGCATCGGCCCGGCCGGCAACCACCAGCCATTTCCGAAACGGCGCACACCGTCCACCACCACAATCTCCGCGTCACGTTGCAGGGCGTAATGCTGCAGGCCATCATCCGTGACAATAATATCCACCGGTTCAGAAAGCAGCGCCTGAACCGCATCACGGCGTACCGGTGCCACCGCAACCGGCGCACCGGTGCGCTGGAAAATCAGCACCGGTTCATCCCCGGCTTGCCGGGTAGAGGTTTCAGGCGTTACCCGCAGCGGGTACTGTTCCGCTTTGCCGCCATACCCGCGGGAAACCACCCCTACCCGCAGGCCACGCTGCTGGAGTTGCTCCACCAGCCAGATCACCACCGGCGTTTTACCATTGCCTCCGGCGGTGAGGTTTCCCACCACCACCACCGGCACCGGCGCCCGCCAGCTTTTACGCCAGCCCCACTGGTAACTCAGGCGAATCAGTGAGGACACGGCTCCGTAAAGCCAGGACAGCGGTAATAACAGCAGATACAGCGGTGACCGACCGGCCCAGATCTTTTCTATCATTGGCCAAACTGCATCCGGTAGAGTTGCGCATACGCCCCACCCTGTGCCAACAGCGTCGGGTGATTGCCGCGTTCAACGATACGCCCCTCTTCCACCACCAGGATCTCATCTGCGCTCTCAATGGTAGAAAGGCGGTGGGCAATCACCAGCGATGTGCGGTTCTTCTGCAATTCATCCAGGGCTTTCTGAATTGCCCGCTCAGACTCGGTGTCCAGTGCCGAGGTCGCCTCATCCAGGATCAGTACCGGTGAATCACGCAGCAATGCGCGGGCAATGGCAATACGCTGGCGTTGCCCACCCGACAGCAGCACCCCGTTCTCCCCGATAACGGTATCCAGGCCATTGTCCATTTTGCTGATGAAATCCATCGCATAGGCCATGTTCGCCGCTTTCTCAATCTGCTCACGCGAGTACAGGTTCTGGCTGGCATAGGCAATGTTATTGGCAATGGTGTCGTTAAACAGGTGTACGTTTTGCGACACCAGCGCGACCTGCCGACGCAGTGAAGACAGGGTATATTCACGCAGATCATGACCATCCATCAGAATTTCGCCCTGCTGGATATCATAGAAACGGGTCAGCAAGTTGGCGATGGTCGATTTACCGGAACCTGAACGCCCGACCAGGGCAACTGTTTTACCGGCCGGAATGTGCAGGTTGATATCACGCAGTGCCGGCGTGTCTTTGCCTGGATAACTGAACGTCACATGGCGGAATTCAATCTCTCCCACAGCACGGGTGACTTCACGGGTACCTTCGTCCTTCTCCTGATCCATGTCCAGAATGGAGAACAAAGTCTGGCAAGCGGCCATACCGCGCTGGAACTGAGCATTCACGTTAGTCAGGGATTTAAGCGGGCGCATCAGGGCGATCATGGAAGAGAAGACCACGGTAATAGTACCGGCCGTCAGGGTCTCCATCACACTCGGGAAGCTCGCTGCATAGAGGACAAATGCCAACGCCAGTGAGGCAATCAGCTGAATAATCGGGTCAGAGATGGAAGAGGCAGAGACCATTTTCATGCCCTGCTGACGCATACGGTTACTGACCTGATTAAAACGCTCTGTTTCAACCTGCTGGCCGCCGAAGATCAGCACCTCTTTGTGGCCTTTCAGCATCTGCTCTGCGCTGGTCGTCACCTGCCCCATCGTATTCTGCATATTTTT
The DNA here is from genome assembly GCF_002858805.1 of Chimaeribacter arupi. Classification (GTDB taxonomy): domain Bacteria; phylum Pseudomonadota; class Gammaproteobacteria; order Enterobacterales; family Enterobacteriaceae; genus Chimaeribacter; species Chimaeribacter arupi. Next base: position 87,275 of record NZ_PJZI01000003.1, on the reverse strand, counting down.
ACTGATATTGCGGAAACGCTTGGAGACCAGGCGGATAGCCACAGAGACAACCGGCGCAATCACAATCAGGATGAGCGACAGCTGCCAGCTGTAATAGAACATCATGATAAACAGACCGATAATCGACGCGCCTTCACGCACAACAGTAATCAGTGCACTCGATGAGGAGGAAGCGACCTGTTCTGAGTCATAAGTAATGCGTGACAGCAGGGTACCGGTGGATTGCTGGTCAAAAAAGGAGACCGGCATGCCCATCATGTGGCTGAAAAGGCGGCGACGCATCTGCATTACCACTTTACCGGAAACCCATGAGATACAATAGCTTGAAACAAAGCTGGTGATACCCCGGACTAACATTAATCCAATCACTGCCAGCGGCATCCACAGTAAGATTGAGTTATCCGCTTTGCCGAAGCCGTCATCCAATAAGGGTTTCAGCAACGACAGCATAAACGTATCACTGGCAGCATTAAGAATCAGTGCAATGGCCGCCGCAATCAGGCCTGTTTTAAACGGTGTGATCATCGGCCAGAGGCGACGAAAGGTCTGCCAGGTGGAGAGATCTTTATCATTCATCATGCAATTAACCAGCTTCGTAAGTAATAGCGGCTCATTCTACTCATTATCCCCCTGTACGCCAAACCGCTGGTGATACCATCGGGGCAGAATTTGTTCACGGAAGCCCTTTATTTGCCAGCGATCGTGTGAAAAAAGTACGCTTATCTGCCCTGTCCGGGCTGTCTCCCACCATCCGATACGGTTTTTCTGATAGCGCAGCCTGACCTTTTTAGCGGGCAGGCGCCAGGCATTGAACCGGGAAGCAGAAACAATCGCAGCGTCAGGATTAACCGCCCGCAAAAACGGTGCAATGGAGGAGGTGTTACTGCCGTGATGAGGTACCTGAAGCAAAACAGACGCCAGCGATGGCCGCTGCTCTCTGAGCAGGGCCTGTTCCGCCTCCCGTTCGATATCGCCGGTCAACAGGATCTGATGGTACCCATCGTTGACGGCCACCACACAGGACTGATTATTACCCGCCTGCCCGGCCAGCGTTTTGGGCCACAGGGCGTGAAACATTAACCCCCGCCACTGCCAGGTTTCGCCTTGCCGACAGGGCAAACTGGGCAGTCCCTGCTGGGAAGAGCGGATTCTGGCCTGCGGAAAAGCCGCCTGTAAGGTCGCCAGCCCACCTTGATGATCTAAATGGCTATGGCTGATGATGATCTCTTCCAGCTCAACATTGCGCCAGCGTAAGAATGGCAGAATTGTTCGTTGTGCACTGTCTCCCCCTTCCCAACGGTTGCCGGTATCAAAAAGTACCCCCTTCCCCTGTTTTTCAATCAACACCGCCAGGCCATGTCCGACATCAATCATATCCAGCCGCCATGTTTCAGCTGGCCGTTCCATCATATAGACCGCGATTAATAAGAGCGTCGCCAGGCCTATCGCCATATGATTCCGCACGCTTCCCAGACGCCAGGCGATGACGGCTAACCACCCTGCACCACTCCAGAACAGAGCTCGCCTGTCCAGAAAAAACCAGCCAGTTTGCAGAGAAGATAAAGGCATCAGCGCCCAACCCAGCAGGAGGTCTGCCAGAGTCCAGAGGTGCCCGGCCGGCCAGAGCCAGAATGAAACCGATAATGACAGCAACACCAAAGGGACAACCAGGCAGGACACCCAGGGCACCGCCCATAGGTTTGCTGCCAGTGATGCGGCGTTAAACCCGCCAAAGATGCCGGCCTGAAGGGGGATCAGTAAGATGAACATGCTGAATTGCAGATGGAACCAGCGCACCCCTACGCCGCGCCAGCCGGTTGCATAGCGGTGCGGTAACGGGCACCAGTGATACCAGAATAGGAGTGCGCTCACCGCAAAACATGAGAGCCAGAAACTGTCAGAAAGCACCAGCAACGGGTCAAACAGCAGCATCAGAGCCATACACCATAGCCCAACCTGCCAGCTGCTGCACCTGACAGAAAATAGCCGCAGGGCCAGCCATACCCCCAGCGCAAGCCCGCTTCTTACGGCGGGTGGGTTCGCCCCCGATAACCCAACATACAGCAGCGCAACCAGGCCGCTCAGTATTAGTGGGAAACTATAGCCTATCCATTTTACCGGCAGAAAAAATTGTATTGCCCGCGCCAGCCACCAGCCAAACAGGGCGGCGACAGCAATGTGTAACCCAGAGATGGCCATTAAATGCGCCACACCGGTTTGTTGCAGCAATCGCCGGGTTTCTGTATCAAGGAAACGGCTTTCCCCGAAAGCCAGCGCCAACAAAATGGCATGATGCCGGGTCTTCGGCATATGGCGCTGGATATAGCTGATAAATTGCTGGCGATAGCTGCATTCGGTCACCACCGGTATCGCATTAAGGACTTTTCCCTCTAAAGGCCGGTGATTAGCGATTGCCCAGCGTTGACTGTCAAACCCACCCTCATTCAACTGACTGTGTACCGGCCGTAATGCCATGTTTAATTGCCAACGCTGCCCGGCGCATCGTGCAGTTTCTGCCTGAGGCCAGAATGCGGTGACCGTCATCGGCGGGAATAGCCATTTCCCTTCAGCCTTTTGTATCCTGATGGTTGTCCGGTCATTTTGCTGATCAGGCAGGGTAATGGCTGTTACTACGCCTTCAATATCCACATGACGCCGGGAAAGCGTTTCTATCTGCGTTAAGGCAGCGAGGGCATGTATCAGCGCCCATGCCATTGCCAGCAGTACTATCGCCAGCCATGCGGTTGCCGTCACCCGGTAAAAACGCCCGCCATGATCAGCAGCAATGCACCAGCCCAGGATGACGGCAATTCCGGCAAGCACATCAATGGCAAGGTGCCAATGACCCATGCTGAGGCAAGATGAGATAGAGAGAGTTTAATCGCGACGCCCGCCCGTAAAAAATTGTTCAGGTAAGCAGTGTGCAGCGGAGTGAAAAGCGGCGGTAAACAGAGAAAAAAGGATTACGAGGCAGGTGCGAAAGAAAGTGCAGTGTTGCAGAAAAGAGCAGACAGAGTGGAATCCGTCTCCCAATCCGGCTGTTTTACCCATAAAAAAACGGTGCCGTCAGGCACCGTTTTATCATCTCTAAGGCAATAACACTATGCCTTGCTATATCAGGCATAAATGTTCGCGCGATCGCGTAGCTCTTTACCCGGTTTAAAGTGAGGAACATATTTGCCGTCCAACTCAACTTTATCGCCGGTTTTTGGGTTACGCCCAACGCGCGGAGCACGGTAGTGAAGTGAAAAACTGCCGAATCCGCGAATTTCAATGCGTTCACCTTCAGCCAGCGTACCGGCCATATGTTCAAGCATTTCTTTCACCGCATCTTCAACGGCTTTCGCCGGAATATGAGATTGCTGGCCAGCAAGTCTTTCAATGAGTTCAGACTTGGTCATAGTTCCTCCAAGCTTTGCAGCTAAACTACCGTTTCGGGGCGGCAGGGCCGCCCCCCGTCATTACTCGCCTTTAGCCGCTTTGAAAGCTTCAGCCATAGCGTTAGAGAAGTTACCTTCTTCTGGTTTGTTGTTCACAGAAGCGATGGCATCTTTCTCGTCAGCTTCGTCCTTAGCACGAACGGACAGGCTTACAACGCGGTTCTTACGGTCAACACCGGTGAATTTAGCTTCAACGTCGTCGCCAACATTCAGAACCAGGGTTGCATCTTCAACGCGGTCGCGAGAAGCTTCAGATGCACGCAGGTAGCCTTCTACGCCGCCTGCTAATTCAACTGTAGCACCTTTAGCGTCAACTGCAGTGACTTTACCGGTAACAATAGTACCTTTCTTGTTCATAGACAGGTAGTTATTGAACGGGTCTTCAGCCAACTGCTTCACGCCCAGGGAGATACGCTCGCGCTCTGCGTCAACTTGCAGAACAACAGCAGCGATTTCGTCGCCTTTCTTGTATTCACGTACTGCTTCTTCGCCTGCAACGTTCCAGGAGATGTCAGACAGGTGAACCAGGCCGTCGATGCCGCCGTCCAGGCCGATGAAGATACCGAAGTCAGTGATAGACTTGATTTTACCTTCAACGCGGTCGCCCTTGTTGTGGGTCTCAGCGAACTGCTGCCACGGGTTGGATTTGCACTGCTTCAGGCCCAGAGAGATACGACGACGTTCTTCGTCGATGTCCAGAACCATAACTTCCACAACGTCGCCAACGTTAACAACTTTGGACGGGTGGATGTTTTTGTTGGTCCAATCCATTTCGGAAACGTGTACCAGACCTTCAACGCCTTCTTCGATTTCTACGAAGCAGCCGTAATCAGTCAGGTTGGTAACACGACCGGTCAGCTTGGTGCCTTCCGGGTAACGTTTAGCGATAGCAACCCACGGATCTTCGCCCAGTTGCTTCAGACCCAGAGAAACACGGGTACGCTCGCGGTCGAACTTCAGCACTTTAACAGTGATTTCGTCGCCAACGTTCACGATTTCACTCGGATGCTTAACGCGTTTCCATGCCATATCAGTGATATGCAGCAGGCCGTCAACGCCACCCAGATCAACGAATGCACCGTAGTCAGTGAGGTTCTTAACGATACCTTTAACTTCCATGCCTTCCTGCAGGTTTTCCAACAGTTGATCGCGCTCAGCGCTGTTCTCGGATTCGATCACGGCACGACGGGAAACAACAACGTTGTTGCGTTTCTGGTCCAGCTTGATGACTTTGAACTCAAGTTCTTTGCCTTCAAGGTGCAGGGTGTCGCGTACCGGACGCACGTCAACCAGGGAACCTGGCAGGAACGCACGGATGCCGTTCAGCTCAACAGTGAAGCCACCTTTAACTTTGCCGTTGATAACACCGGTAACAGTTTCAGCGTCTTCGTAAGCTTTTTCCAGCGTGATCCAAGCTTCATGACGTTTAGCTTTCTCACGGGACAGCAGGGTTTCACCGAAGCCGTCTTCAACTGCATCCAGAGCAACGTCAACTTCGTCACCCACCTGGATTTCCAGTTCACCCTGGGCGTTCTTGAACTGTTCTGCCGGAATAGCAGACTCAGATTTCAGACCGGCATCAACCAGAACGATATCTTTGTCAATGGCAACAACAACACCACGAACGATGGAACCCGGGCGGGTTTCGATGGTTTTTAAGGATTCTTCAAATAGTTGAGCAAAAGATTCTGTCATATTGATAATCTTCAGGATTCTTCAATTTAACGTCCATCTAGCATCCCGCCGGATGGGGTTGTTTCACATGCCCTGCCGCCGTACCTGGCAGCAAGGTAAAAAATTCGTCAGACCGGGGTCTGTTATTTTTGCGTCAGCGCCAGGATATCCCGTGCGTGTGACAGGGCCTTTTCAATCACTTCATTAATGGACATGCTTGTTGAATCAAGCAACAGGGCATCAGAAGCAGGCACCAGCGGCGCAATAGCCCGATTACGATCGCGATCATCGCGTTCTTTTATCTCGGCTAAAAGACGTTCAAAGTTAACACTAAAGCCCTTTTCCTGCAACTGTAGCATACGTCTGTGTGCACGTTCTTCTGCGCTGGCATCCAAAAATATTTTTACAGGCGCATCAGGGAAAACCACTGTGCCCATATCACGGCCGTCGGCAATCAGGCCCGGCAGGTCACGGAATGCACGCTGACGGCGCAACAACGCCTCGCGTACCCGCGGGAAAGCTGCAGCCTGTGACGCAGTATTCCCTACTGTTTCAGTGCGGATCTCGTGGCTGACATCTTCACCTTCCAGAATCACCTCGATCTGCCCGTTGCGCGAGATAAACCGGACATCAAGATGCGCCGCCAGAGGCACCAACGCCTCTTCAGACTGAATATCTACCTGATGGTGCAGCGCAGCCAGCGCCAGCACACGATAGATAGCGCCGGAATCCAGCAGGTGCCAACCGAGTGACTCTGCCAGCGCCTTACACAGTGTGCCCTTACCGGCACCACTCGGGCCGTCAACGGTAATAACCGGGGCTGTGACCGTCATATCTCACTCCTTTAGATTGGGGAAACCCGCTTTATTATCCAGTAGGCTATTTTCAGGTGCAGCATTATACGCTGCCTTGCGCAGAACTGTTACCTTTGCGCAACACCATGAGTAAAATTAACCCCACAAACATTCAGAGAGTCTAGAAGATAGTCAAAATATGGCCGGGATAAAAAAAACGGGCATTATTTGCCCGTTTTGGTCAGCGCTATGCCGGCTGGCTCAGCGAGGCCAGCCGGTCAAAATAGTCCGGGAAGGTTTTGGCTGTGCATTTCGGATCCAGAATGGTGACTGGCGTGTCCGACAACGCCACCAGGGAGAAACACATTGCCATGCGGTGATCGTCATAGGTGCCGATCTCTGCTTTCTGTAGTCTGGCAGGCGGGGTGACGCGGATATAATCGTGCCCCTCCTCCACTTCTGCGCCGACTTTGCGCAATTCTGTTGCCATCGCGGCCAGGCGGTCAGTCTCTTTTACGCGCCAGTTATAAATATTGCGGATTGTGGTTGTGCCCTGGGCAAACAGTGCCGTGGTTGCAATGGTCATTGCTGCGTCAGGGATGGCATTCATGTCCATGTCGATGCCCTGTAACGTTCCGCGGGTGCACTCAATATAAGCATCCCCCCAGGTGATCCGGGCGCCCATCTTTTCAAGCACATCAGCAAAGTGAATGTCACCCTGCATACTGTTGCGCCCGATGCCGGTCACCCGCACGGTGCCGCCTTTGATGGCCGCCGCCGCCAGGAAATAGGAGGCGGAAGACGCATCCCCTTCAACCAGATAGTCGCCCGGTGCCTGATACGTCTGGTTGCCGGTAATGTGGAAGACCTGATAATTGTCGTGATCGACCCGGATACCAAAGCTCGCCATCATATTCAGGGTAATATCAATATAGGGTTTGGACACCAGCTCCCCCTTGATATGGATGACGGTGTCCTGCGGGGCCAGCGGTGCTGTCATCAGCAGCGCCGTCAAAAACTGGCTGGAGACCGAGCCGTCCACCGACACCTCTCCCCCGGTAAACCCGCCATGCAAACGCAGCGGCGGATAGTTTTCCTGCTCAAGGTAGTCAACCTTTGCGCCGCCCTGCCGCAGGGCCTCGACCAGGTGCCCAATCGGGCGCTCTTTCATCCGCGGCTCCCCGGTCAGGGTAATGTCGCCTGACGAGAGGCAGAGCGCCGCTGCCAGCGGCCGCATGGCGGTGCCGGCATTGCCCAGAAACAGTTCCAGGCCATCCGCACTGTGTAACGGCCCGGCATTACCTTCTACTTCACAGCAGGTCCGATCATCGGACAGACGGAACGTCACACCCAGTTTCTCCAGGGCATTCAGCATATGCCGCACATCATCACTGTCGAGCAGGTTGGTGAGCTTTGTGGTGCCCTTTGCCAGCGCAGCCAGCAGCAGCGCCCGGTTAGAGACGCTCTTTGAACCGGGAAGGTTAATGGTGCCACTGATTTTGGCGATAGGTTGTAGGGTTAACGAGTCCTGCATGTAAAACACACTCTCTAAAGTCAATCATAAAAGAACCCCGGTTTTAGGCCGGGGTTCCTGGAAAATCATCAGGTTAACAATCTTTTTCTCAGCCAGCGCTACCCCACCGGCGTGGGGTCAGCCGTGGCGGCGCTCAAATTCTGCCATAAAATCGGTCAGAGCCCTGACGCCCTCAATCGGCATGGCGTTATAGATAGACGCCCGCATTCCCCCCACCACCCGGTGGCCTTTCAAGGCATGTAACCCGGCTTTAACAGACTCATCAAGGAATACCTTGTCCAGCGCTGCATCAGCCAGTTGGAAGGGAATGTTCATCCAGGAGCGGTTGGCTTCAGCCACCTCATTACGATAAAAATCGCTCTGATCAATCACACCATACAGCAATTCCGCCTTGGCTTTATTGCGTTTTTCCATCTCAAGCAGCCCGCCCTGCTCTTTCAGCCATTTAAAGACCATGCCGGACAGATACCAGGCAAAAGTAGGCGGCGTGTTAAACATGGAGTCATTTTCAGACAGCACGGTGTAATCCAGAATCGACGGCAGGGCCTGTTTTGCCTTGCCCAGCAGATCGTCCCGTACAATCACCAGGGTCAGACCGGCAGGGCCGATATTTTTTTGCGCACCGGCATAGATAACGCCAAAACGGCTGACATCAATCGGGCGGGAAAGAATGGACGAGGAGTAGTCAGCCACCACCACTTTGTCACCGAAGTCCGGCATATCATGAATGGCGACGCCATCAATGGTTTCATTTGGGCAGTAATGCACATAGGCCGCATCATCATGCAGATCCCATTGGTTCATTGGCGTGACGGCGCGGCGGCCATCCTGCGTGGTCGCCGCATTAATCACATGCGGCGTACAATATTTTTGCACTTCCTGGATGGCGCTGTGGGCCCAGTAACCGCCATCGACATAATCAGCGGTGGTTTTCTCACCCAGCAGGTTCAGCGGTACGGCGGCAAATTGTGCCCGCGCCCCGCCGTGACAAAACAGCACTTTATAGTTGGCCGGGATCTTCAGCAGGTCGCGCAGGTCACGTTCCGATTCTTCTGCCACCTGGATAAATTCTTTGCTGCGATGGCTGATTTCCATGACAGACGTGCCTAACCCATGCCAGTTGCAGAGTTCTTGTTCGGCACGACGCAACACTTCTACCGGCAGCATGGCCGGACCCGCACTGAAATTGAAAACCTGAGTCATTTCCCTTCACCACTCGCTAAGATAACTGTTATGTATGACCAACCTGTTATCGGTTTTATCACTCGAACCCGTGCCCTGCAACGGTTATTCTGCAACGGGAAAGCGCCTTCGGGAAACAACAGCAAGATCCTGTGCTTATACTGTCCCACTCTTCCCCGGTTGTGCCTTTATCTTCTTCCTTATCAGGACGATAATTTGGCAGGATGTTCTGAGTTTACACAATGCGGCGGTGCGTCAGGGCCGTGACCCATTTATCGCTTCCGCATTGCGGGCAGCGGCAGGTTTCCCCCTTTTTCAGGGCGTGAATCAGGCTGCAATGGTGGCAGGCATACTCATCATCTTCCGGGACTTTCTGAAGGAACGTGACGTAATCTGCAGGCATTACCGGCAGGCCGGGCCTGACATGCTCAGGCTCGAAAAAGAAGACGCTGATCCCGCCGTTGACTTCCAGGATCGCCAGCCTGACCTGCCCCAGGTGCTCAACGCCGGCCAGCCGGAATTCCATAAAGAATTCATCGTGGGTGATATTGCGTTTCTTCATAGTGTGCCATTCAAACTGGCCATCCCGTACGATCACCACTGGCTTGCCTTCCAGCCAATTCTGGAACATCCGGTGACGGGACATCAGCCAGGTCGCCAGCCGGTAAAAAATCATGATGGAAATGAAAACGGCGAACACCGGCAATAAAGGCACATCATCATAGAAAGCCACGTCCCCGGCGGCCGACCCCAGCGTCAGAATGATCAACACTTCAAACAGCGACATTTGCCTGACGCCGCGCCGGCCACTGACCTTAAGAAAGATAAACACCAGTACAAAGGTAAATAAACTGCGGGCGGCCACTTCAGCCAAAAACTCCACCGGCGCGTCGTCCAGCAGCATCCGTTGAATATCAAATGCTTTCATGATGTCTTCCCTTTCAGAGCAATGGTAAGTGTGCAGGGCTGAGAGGCGTGCCGCACCGCTGCCGGGCAGGCAACAACAGGCACCGGGGTGCTCAGCCTGCGCTATGATAAAAAATCCCTATTATCAATCCATAAGAATAATCAGTTTCTCCCGGCGACGGCCGCCTCATCAACTCATGGAGCTTAGGAATAAAAGTCCGTATTATGGCGGTTTTCAGTACGATAAAAAGTGAACCCCATGACCCAAACCTTTATTCCCGGCAAAGATGCAGCGCTTGAAGACTCCATCGCCCGCTTCCAGCAAAAACTCACCGATCTGGGCTTCCATATTGAAGAAGCTTCCTGGCTTAACCCGGTTCCCCATGTCTGGTCAGTGCATATCCGCGACCGCGATTGTCCGCTGTGCTTTACCAACGGCAAAGGGGCCAGTAAGAAAGCTGCACTGGCGTCTGCATTGGGTGAATACTTTGAACGCCTGTCGACCAACTATTTCTTCGCCGATTTCTATCTGGGCAAAGAGATTGCCGAAGGCGATTTCGTGCATTATCCGAATGAAAAATGGTTCCCGCTGCCGGAAGACAACAGCCTGCCCCAGGGCATTCTGGATGAGCGCCTGCACGCGTTTTATGATCCGGATCAGGCACTGACCGCCGGCGATCTGATTGATCTCCAATCGGGTAATGCAGCGCGCGGCATCTGTACCCTGCCGTTTACCCGCCAGTCCGATCTCAATACCGTGTATATTCCGATGAACATCATCGGCAACCTGTATGTCTCCAACGGCATGTCTGCAGGTAACACCGCCAATGAAGCACGCGTCCAGGGGCTGTCTGAAGTCTTTGAGCGTTATGTCAAAAACCGGATTATTGCGGAATCCATCAGCCTGCCGGAAATCCCGCAGGAAGTCCTGGCGCGCTATCCGGGCGTGGTGGAAGCCATTGCCAAACTGGAAGAGGAAGGTTTCCCGATTCTCTCTTATGACGCCTCACTGGGCGGCCAGTACCCGGTCATTTGCGTGGTGCTGTTCAACCCGGCTAACGGCACCTGCTTTGCCTCCTTCGGCGCGCACCCGGACTTTGGTGTCGCCCTTGAGCGCACCGTCACTGAGTTGTTGCAGGGCCGTAGCCTGAAGGATCTCGATGTCTTTACCCCGCCGACGTTTGATGACGAAGAAGTGGCAGAACATGCCAACCTCGAAACCCACTTTATCGACTCCAGCGGTCTGATCTCCTGGGATATGTTTAAACAGGATGCCGATTACGCCTTCGCTGACTGGGATTTCAGCGGCACGACAGAAGAAGAATTCGCCACCCTCATGGCCATTTTCCAGCAGGAAGACGCAGAGGTGTATATCGCTGACTATGAGCATCTGGGGGTGTACGCCTGCCGTATTCTGGTGCCGGGCATGTCCGATATCTATCCGGCTGAAGACCTGCTGCTGGCAAACAACAGCATGGGCGCTCACCTGCGGGATAAATTGCTGGCGTTGCCGGCCAGTGACTGGTCTCAGGAAGAGTACCTGGCGCTGATCCAGGAGCTGGATGATGAAGGCCTGGATGATTTCACCCGGGTACGTGAACTGCTGGGCCTGGCGACCGGTAAAGATAACGGCTGGTATACGTTGCGCGTTGGTGAACTGAAATCCATGCTGGCCCTGGCCGGCGGTGATCTGGATCAGGCACTGATTTGGGCGGAGTGGACGCAGGAGTTCAATGCTTCCGTCTTTACCCCTGAGCGCAGCAACTACTACCGCTGCCTGCAAACCCTGCTGCTGCTGGCGCAGGAACCGGAGCGTGAACCGGCGCAATATTATGCGGCATTTGTGAAGATGTACGGCCAGGACGCTGTGGATCAGGCCTCTGCGGCCTTGAGCGGCGAAAGCCGCTTCCACGGCTTGTTTGCCATTGATGACGAACTGAAAGCCCTGCCGGCCCACCAATCCTTGCTGGCTGCTTATGAAAAATTGCAGCAGGCTAAACGTCGTTATTGGGCGTAAGACTGAGGAGGCGATGGGCATATCCCATTAACCTGCTCTTCTGATCCCGGCTGATTCTTCAGCTCCGGTAATGAATATTTTTACCGGAGCTGTTTTTTCTGAATGTTTTCTTTTGAGGCTTACCGTTTTCTTCACGATTTATCAAGACAAAAGCCGTAGGAATGTTATTTAAGTTAACCCAAAGTAAATAAAATGATAAAAATATACTGCACATTATTTTATGAATTAAACAATAGCACATAAATATCAACTTTATTGGGCATCACCTCAAACCATCATCAAAAATTAATATAAATATTAAAATTTTTTTTCTTCTTATCTATCAAATAGATAAATTAAAAATTGCTTATATAATATACAACGCAGGTGCGATCTCCCCACGTATTATGATCTAAATCAACTTTTCTACTATACTGCTTTGTTAGTATCTCTTTGCACTGTCTTAACCATCAGAGAGAGTTAGTGTGAAAGCTGAGAATCCTTTCGATCTTCTTCTTCCGCCCGCCGCAGCAAAAGTGGCCGAAGATGCAGGCGTATATAAAGCAACAAAACACCCGCTGACAACGTTTTATTTAGCGATTACTGCCGGCGTGTTTATTTCTATTGCCTTCGTTTTTTATATTACCGCCACAACCGGCACTGCCGCCGTACCCTATGGGTTTGCCAAGCTGGTTGGCGGGCTCTGCTTCTCATTAGGGCTGATGCTGGTGGTGGTCGGTGGCGCTGACCTGTTCACCTCCACGGTGCTTATCGTGGTCGCGAAAGCCAGCAAACGGATTACCTGGGGTCAGTTAGCCCGTAACTGGATTAACGTTTACCTGGGTAACCTGGTGGGGGCGCTCTTCTTTGTGGCCCTTATCTGGTATGCGGGCGAACATAAAGTTGCAAATGGTCTGTGGGGGCTGAATGTGCTTCAGACTGCCGACCATAAAATGCACCACACGTTTATTGAAGCCGTCTGCCTCGGCACCCTGGCCAACCTGATGGTGTGTCTGGCGGTGTGGATGAGTTATTCCGGCCGCAGCCTGATGGACAAAATGTTCGCGATGTTATTACCGGTCGGCATGTTTGTCGCCAGCGGTTTTGAGCACAGCATTGCCAACATGTTTTTAATTCCCCTCGGCATTGTCATCAAAGAGTTTGCTACACCCGAGTTCTGGCAAGCGGTGGGGGCAACACCTGATCAATTCTCACATCTGACCGTCAGCCATTTTATTGTCGACAACCTGATCCCGGTGACCCTCGGCAATATCATCGGCGGCGGCATTCTGGTCGGGTTGACGTACTGGGCGATTTATTTGCGTGGTGATGCCCATCACTAGCTGTTCAGCATCACTACACCGGGTTTACAAAGAAATTCACATCTTAAGGTAGGTGCATAATGTCCGAGCTTAATCAAAAATTGGCAACCGCATGGGAAAGCTTCCGCAACGGTGACTGGCAACATGAGGTCAATGTCCGTGACTTCATCCAGAAAAACTACACCCCGTATGAAGGTGACGAGTCTTTCCTGGCGGGCGCAACGGATGCCACCACTGCCCTGTGGGCCGATGTCATGGAAGGGGTCAAAATTGAAAACCGCACCCATGCGCCGGTAGATTTTGATACCCATATTGCTTCGACCATTACGTCCCACGATGCCGGCTACATCAATAAAGACCTGGAGAAAATTGTTGGTCTGCAGACAGAAGCCCCACTAAAACGTGCGCTGATTCCGTTTGGCGGCATCAAAATGGTGGAAGGTTCCTGCAAGGTTTACGGCCGTGAACTCGATCCGCAACTGAAAAAAGTGTTCACAGACTACCGTAAAACCCACAACCAGGGTGTGTTTGACGTCTATACCCCGGACATTCTGCGCTGCCGCAAATCCGGCGTGCTGACCGGCCTGCCGGATGCCTACGGCCGTGGCCGTATTATCGGTGACTATCGCCGCGTTGCGTTGTACGGCATCGATTTCCTGATGGCAGACAAATTTGCTCAGTTCAAATCCCTGCAGGAAAAACTGGAAAACGGTGAAGATCTGGAAATGACCATTCAGCTGCGCGAAGAGATTGCTGAACAGCACCGCGCACTGGGTCAGATCAAAGAGATGGCTGCCAAATATGGTTATGACATTTCCGGCCCGGCCAAAACCGCTCAGGAAGCCGTACAGTGGACTTACTTCGGTTATCTGGCAGCAGTAAAATCCCAGAATGGCGCGGCGATGTCCTTTGGCCGTGTCTCTACCTTCCTGGATATCTACATTGAGCGTGATATCAAAGCCGGCAAACTCACTGAGCAGCAGGCACAGGAACTGATCGACCATCTGGTTATGAAACTGCGTATGGTGCGCTTCCTGCGTACGCCGGAATATGATGAACTCTTCTCCGGCGACCCGATCTGGGCCACAGAATCCCTGGCAGGGATGGGCGTGGATGGCCGTACGCTGGTCACCAAAAACAGCTTCCGCTTCCTGAACACCCTCTACACCATGGGGCCGTCCCCAGAGCCGAACATGACCATTCTGTGGTCTGAAAAACTGCCGCTGAACTTCAAGAAATTCGCCGCTAAAGTCTCTATCGACACCTCATCCGTTCAGTATGAGAACGATGACCTGATGCGTCCGGACTTCAATAATGATGACTATGCCATCGCCTGTTGCGTCAGCCCGATGATTGTCGGCAAACAGATGCAGTTCTTCGGTGCCCGCGCCAACCTGGCGAAAACCATGCTTTATGCCATCAATGGCGGCATGGATGAAAAAATGAAAATGCAGGTCGGCCCGAAAGAAGCGCCGATGATGGATGAAGTGCTGGACTACGATAAAGTGATGGATCGGATGGATCACTTTATGGATTGGCTGGCAAAACAGTATGTAACTGCCCTGAACATCATCCATTACATGCACGATAAATACAGTTATGAAGCGGCCTTGATGGCCCTGCATGACCGTGACGTTTACCGTACCATGGCTTGCGGCATCGCTGGGTTGTCCGTTGCGGCTGACTCCCTGTCTGCCATTAAATATGCCAAAGTCTCTACTATTCGTGATGAAGATGGCCTGGCCGTGGACTTCAAAATCGAAGGTGAATATCCGCAATTTGGTAACAACGATGCCCGCGTGGATGACATCGCCTGTGACCTGGTTGAGCGCTTCATGAAGAAAATTCAGAAGCTGCGCACTTACCGTCACGCGGTACCGACGCAATCCGTGCTGACGATCACCTCCAACGTGGTGTACGGTAAGAAAACCGGTAACACCCCGGATGGCCGCCGCGCCGGTGCGCCGTTTGGCCCAGGTGCCAACCCGATGCATGGCCGCGATCAGAAAGGTGCCGTTGCCTCGCTGACATCTGTTGCCAAACTGCCGTTTGCCTACGCGAAAGATGGTATCTCTTATACCTTCTCTATCGTCCCGAATGCCTTGGGTAAAGATGATGATGTGCGTAAAGCTAACCTGGCCGGGTTGATGGACGGTTATTTCCACCATGAAGCGTCGATTGAGGGTGGCCAGCACCTGAACGTTAACGTCATGAACCGCGAAATGTTACTGGACGCCATGGAGCATCCGGAAAAATATCCGCAATTGACGATTCGTGTTTCAGGTTACGCGGTACGCTTTAACTCGCTGACCAAAGAACAGCAACAAGACGTGATTACCCGTACCTTTACTAAGTCGCTGTAATTGTCCCGGTGATATCAAGGCCCCTGCTCAGGGGCCTTTCACCCCTCACTCCTCTCTGCGCATTCACTTTCCACGCTGAGTGTCGGTTTTGCCGGGCATCTATACTGAAGGTGGCAGGCAAAACCGTTATTCAACGCCGGGCCGGCATTCATACCATGCCAGGTACATCGCTGTACTTCCCGCCGTTTATTTAAATAAGACTGCTGATGAACAGTCACTATTGGAGAGCCCGCAATGTCAGTAAAAGGTCGTATCCACTCTTTTGAATCCTGTGGCACTGTTGATGGCCCAGGCATCCGGTTTATCGTCTTTTTCCAGGGTTGTCTGATGCGTTGCCTCTATTGCCACAACCGCGACACCTGGGACACCCACGGCGGTAAAGAAGTCACGGTAGAGGAACTGGTCAACGAGGCAGTGACTTACCGGCACTTTATGAATGCCTCAGGGGGCGGCGTGACGGCCTCCGGCGGCGAAGCCATTTTGCAGGCGGAGTTCGTGCGTGACTGGTTCCGCGCCTGCCATAAAGAGGGCATCAATACCTGCCTTGATACCAATGGTTTTGTGCGCCGTTATGATCCGGTGATCGACGAACTGCTGGATGTAACGGATTTGGTCATGCTCGACCTCAAACAACTCAATGACAGTATCCACCAGAATCTGGTCGGGGTGTCTAACCACCGCACGCTGGATTTTGCCCGTTATCTGGCTAAACGCAATCAGCGTACCTGGATCCGCTATGTTGTGGTGCCAGGATGGTCAGATGATGATAACTCAGCGCATATGCTGGGTGAATTTACCAAAGACATGACTAACATTGAGAAAATTGAATTGCTGCCCTATCACGAACTGGGCAAGCACAAATGGGTGGCCATGGGTGAAGAGTACAAGCTTGATGGCGTGAAACCACCCAGCAAAGAAATCATGGATCGGGTTAAACATATCCTTGAAGGCTATGGCCACAAGGTAATGTATTAAAAAGGTCTGTCTTAAAAATAAGGCGCGGAGATAATTCTCCGCGCCGCTCTGTCAGGCCGTTGCAATTGGCGTTGAGGAAGCGCCGGCTTTCTTGAAAAGCATCACCATATAAACCAATGCCACCGCCGCAATCATGACAAACAGCAATTGATCCGAATAATGCTGCATTAATATCGCGGTCATGGTGGGGCCGGTCAGGCTGCCAATGGTATAACTCATTAACAACGCCTGATTCATTGCCACCAGCTCATGCGCCGGGACACGTTCACATGCCCAGGCCATCGCAACCGGGTATAAAGTGAAACCTGCACAGCCAAGAATGAACAGCGTAGGTGCCATCGCATAGCCGCTTAACATCGCCACACTGCCCAGCACGATCACAAACACCTGAATGCGCAGCACCAGCAAACGTCCGTAACGATCGGCCAGCCGCCCTACCGGCCACTGCCCGATAATCCCGGCACTGACCAGTAACGCCATCCAGTAGCCGACATTGCCGTCGCTCATTCCCTGATGGGACAGGTACAGCGGCATCAGCCCATACAGGGAGCCCAACACAATCCCGGAAATAATGCAGCCGTTAATGCCTAACCGGGCATCACGGCGTTTCAGCATCGGCCATACCGACGTATGGGGCTGGGTAACATCCTGATAGCCGAAAGCGGCAAAGAACAGCGGCAGCATGGCGAAAAGCACCAGCGCCGTCACCCAGGGCAGCACATTCAGCAGCCCGGTAGGCATCACACCTAACAGGAGTTGCCCGCTTACGGTCGCCAGGTAATAGGTCATCATATACGCCGCCAGTAATTGGCCGCGGTTCTGCACCGTGCCGCTGCGCAGCAATGCACTCTCCACCACCACCCAAATCAGCGCACACCCTATCCCAGCAATGTAGCGGCAGCCCAGCCAGGCCCAGAAGTTGATGGAATAGGCCATTCCGGCCGTCGCCAGGGCGAACACCAGGCAGGAAAAATAGTAGCTGCGATTAAAGCCATAGCGTTTAATCACCGCGCCGGCAATCAATGTCCCGACAAGGTTACCGCAAAAATAAGCAGAGCTGACAAGCCCGATTTGCCAGGTCGGCAATGCTTCGTGGGTCAGCCATAACGGCACCAATGTGTTCAAAACCGCAACAGAAACGGTCAGCAATAAAAGCCCACAGAGCAATAACAGCACCGGGCGAGAGTAGGCAGACATAGTGTGGATGATAATCAGGAGGCGAAGAGTGCGCGCATCATGCCACCCGCCGTTAAAAAGTCAATGCGGTAAAAAACCTCGGCAGCACAAAGTGTTACTCGTTGATTGAAATCATTTATCAATGCTTGCAGGGTGAATGCCGCGCGCAACGGGAATTAATTCAATATGCCCATGATAACAAGCAAGTTTACAGGCGCCGCATCCCCAACATTGTGCAGCAATAATCGATGGCACTTTTTCTTGATTAAAAAATATTGCCGACACAGAACAGGCATTTGCACATACCCGGCATATGACAGCCAGAGGGCTTAAACACCCGGCAGTGATAACCGGGCGCAGATTAATGGCCATTCTGACGTCAGCGGAAAGTGCGCCGGCACGACAATGCTGCGTACACCCCAGGCAACCATCACATGCCGCAGTATCGACAACCAATTCTGCCTTTCCCTGAATCAGGCAGATTATGCCTACCGGGCACGCGGCCGCGCACGCCCCGCACCCATTACAGCGTGCCAGAAACACCGTTTCCGGCACGGCCTGGGGCGGCCTGACAGCCACCCGACTTGCTGTCGCAGGCTGAGTGGGCCGGGCTGCATTACGCAGGCTCCGCAATAAGCCGCGACGGCTGATCCGGCGGGAGAGTGTCGCCTTTGGTGTATTGTCAGCACTCATCAGCGATACAGTGTTTTTGCGAGCACCTCGATTTCCCGTGCCTTGTGCCAGCCGGCGAGCGTGAGGCGGGTCAAGGATGCGGCGGCCTGATAAAAAGGATGTCCGGCGGCAGGTTCCAACAGCGTGATATAACGCGGTGCCCAGGGTAACAGGTGTCCGGCAAGAAACGCATCCACATCTGCCGGGCGCTCCTCCGCCAGCCAGGCGGCCATCAACAACAATAAGCCGATATGATCTTCCGGTTCCTGCGGCGGATGATAGGACGTAATGCCCCGGGCGGCCAGCCAGTGGCGCAGTGCCAGAGTAGAGTCACCAAATACCACGCCGTCCCGATCAAGATAAACCGACCCCCACGGGGGCGCTGCAAGCGCATCAGGCCCAATAAACAGGCGCTGGTAGGCATCATTTAGCGGCTCATGGGCGTGCTGGGCAAACCGTTCAGCAAGCAAAGAGAGTTCGTCATCGGTGCCATAAGGCCAGGCCCTGACCCACGCTGCTGACATAAAAAGCGGCTTCACTGTCTCAAATTCGGGTGCGCCTGGCGGATGATAGAGCAGCGCACCACACAGGCGGCCGGTCAGGGCAAGGTTTTGCAACATGATAATAACCTTTGAAGTAAAAAAACCGGCTTATACAGGTGATAAGCCGGTGATAGGAAGGCGCTAACCGCCGTAGGTCAGGCCGACGGTCATATGCAAGCCATAGAAGATCCCGCGCCCAAGCAGCTCACCGGCTACCACCAGCGCCAGACCGCTTGCCAGAATGAAAACGCCGGGCGCTTTTTGGGTGACCTGCGGCACAATCCAACAGCCCAGCCCAATAGCGATTAACGCCAGCCGCCAGCCCAGCAGTGCGCCCAGTGCCGGCACCAAAGAAGACGCCGACTGAACTGAGCTATGGAGAGTGTTTACCGTCGCCACCTGGCTGAACCAGACCACCGCGCTGATGACCAACGCCAGCAAGCTGACTAACGGCAACCACCGCACACTGCCGCGGGCCGCTACGCCCGCCGAGCGCAGGAGCAAGCCGCCCAGCAGTGGGCCGCCGATCAGGGCCGTCAGGGCAAAACTCAGGGAGGTGTACATGGGATCCCAGGTCGGCACGGTCGTGATGTGATAAACACGCCCCATAGCATAGACAAAACCTATGCCTGCCAGGCTGGTTACCAACAGCCAGAAGTTGCTGAGCGCTGTCGGCAATGTCTTGCATACCGCCAACAACCAGTACAAGCCGCCCAGCGCAAAAAACAGTGAGCCGCACGCGATCTCATTGCTGAGGGGCGAGGCACCGAGGCGGTTAAGCGCATTAAATGCCCGCAACGGGGAACCGAGGTGCATGACTGACGCCACAAAAGCCACGCCCATCACCACCCACAGGAAAAACATCCGCATCCGGGCAGTGTGTACTACCCGGCTATCCTGTTTTCCCTCCGCCAGCACCCACGCCATCGCGATAAACGCGCCCACCACACACTGCCCTAATACCGTAAAGATGATCAGCGGCCATTCATGCCATCCCGTTCCCATTTCACACCTCCTTTGGATTAGCCAGATGACCGGTGGTGTCTCCTACCGGCCGGCTGTTGGCATTGGGCTTAATCACGATATTCGGCCGGGTAAAGTGCGCGGCAGGCAAGGGAGCAACGCCCGCCAGATCGCCATATTTCGCGCGCAGTTCTTCTATCGGTGCCATGTCCAACGCACGTAACGGGCAAGATTCCACGCAAATAGGCTTTTTACCCTCCGCGACACGGGCGTAGCACCCGTCGCATTTGGTCATATGCCCTTTGGCCACATTATATTGCGGCGCGCCATAAGGGCACGCCATGTGGCAATAACGGCAGCCGATGCAGACCTCTTCATTCACCACCACAAAGCCATCATCCCGTTTATGCATCGCCCCGCTGGGGCAGACTTTAGTGCAGGCCGGGTCAGCGCAGTGATTGCAGGAGAGCGAAAGATAGTAAGCGAACACATTCTGCTGCCACCCTGCCCCCATTTTTTGCCAACTGCCGCCCGCATATTCATAGACGCGGCGGAAACTGACATCGGGCGTCAGATTTTTAAAATCCTTACACGCCAGCTCACAGGTCTTACAACCGGTACAGCGGCTGGAATCCATATAAAAGCCATATTGGGTTGTCATGATTTGCTCCTTAACCCTTTACTTTTTCGACCTGCACCAGATTGCTGTGGGAAGGGTTCCCTTTCGCCAGCGGAGAAGGCCGTTGGGAGGTCAGCACGTTAATCGAGCCGGCGTGATCGATACGCTGCGCATCAGGCGCATACCAGGCTCCTTCACCCAGGGCCACCACGCCCGGTAAAATGCGCGGCGTCACCCTGGCAGTAATCCGCACTTCACCGCGATCGTTGAAAATACGGATCAGATCACCATTGGCGATTTGCCGTGGCGCGGCATCATGCGGGTTGATCCACATCTCCTGGCGGCAAGCCGCTTTCAATACCTCTACGTTGCCGTAGGTAGAGTGAGTACGGGCTTTATAGTGAAAGCCCGTCAGTTGCAGAGGGAAGCGATGGTTGAGCGGATCATCATGACTTTCAAACCCGGCAGCGTAGATCGGTAAAGGATCAATGACATCACCCTCAGGCAGTTGCCAGATCGCAGCGATCTCCGCCAGTTGTGCGGAATAGATTTCAATTTTGCCGGACGGGGTAGCCAACGGATTGGCAATCGGATCCTGCCGGAATGCCCGATAGGCAATGTGATGGCCCTGGGGATCGCGCTGTTTAAATAGTCCCTGGCGGCGAAACTGGTCAAAATCAGGCAGCTCTGGAATAGCCTTCCGGGATTGCTGGTAGAGGTAACGCAGCCACTGCTCCTGAGTGCGGCCTTCGGTAAACTGCGCTTCGACGCCCAGCCGTTTTGCCAGCGCGCTGGTCATCTCATAAAGGGTTTTGCACTCAAAGCGTGGTGTGATGACTTGATCGGCAAAAATTACGTAGTCCATGTTGCCGCAGGAGGCATCCAGGCAGAAATCCATCTGTTCAGCGGCGGTGCAATCGGGCAAGAGAAGATCGGCGTAGCTCGCCGAGGCGGTCATGTGGTTGTCAATCACCACAATCGTCTCACACAGTGAATCATCCTGAAGGATTTCATGCGTCCGGTTAATATCGGAATGCTGATTGATCAGGCAGTTACCGGCATAATTCCAGATAAATTTAATGGGCACATCTAACTTATCTTTGCCGCGTACCCCATCACGCAGTGCAGTCATTTCCGGGCCACGAAGGATAGCGTCCGTCCACATAAACATGGAAATGCTGGCCTTCACCGGGTTTTCCAGTGTCGGCATCCGCACGAAAGGCATGGCGTATGCCCCTTCGCGGGCACCTGAATTCCCGCCTGAAATACCGACATTGCCGGTCAGGATCGCCAGCATCGCGATGGCCCGGGTAGTTGTTTCACCGTTGGCATGGCGTTGCGGCCCCCATCCCTGGGAGATAAAAGCGGGTTTGGCCTGGCCGATTTCCCGCGCCAGCTGGATAATTTTCGCTTCATGGACGCCGGTAATGGCCGCCGCCCAGGCAGGGGTCTTCGCGGTGGCATCTTTACCCTGGCCCAGGATGTAGGCTTTATAACTGGCCTGCGCCGGAATGCCGGGGGGCAAGGTTTTCTCGTCGTAACCCACACAGTAGGTATCAAGAAACGCCTGATCCACCAGGTTTTCGGTGATCATTACATAGGCTAATGCCGCGGCCAGGGCGGCGTCCGTGCCGGGGCGCAAAGGGACCCATTCATCTTCCCTGCCTGCGCCGGTATCGGTATAGCGCGGGTCAATGATAATCAGGCGGGCGTTGGATTTCTGGCGTGCCTGCTCCAGATAATAAGTCACCCCACCGCCGCTCATCCGCGTTTCACCTGGGTTGTTGCCGAACAGTACCACCAGCTTGCTGTTTTCAATATCAGACGGGCTGTTGCCGTCTGCCCAGCCGCCGTAGGTGTAATTCAGGCCGGCGGCAATCTGGGCCGAGCTGTAGTCACCATAGTGGTTAAGATAGCCGCCGCAACAGTTCATCAGCCGGGCAATCAGGGTTTTTCCCGGCGGCCAGGAGCGGGTCATGGTGCCGCCCAGCGTCCCGGTACCGTAATTCAGATAAATAGCTTCATTGCCATAATCCCGGATAATGTGTTTCAGCGTGCCGGCCAGCGTATCTAAGGCTTCGTCCCAACTGATGCGTTTAAACTTCCCTTCGCCACGCTTGCCTACCCGCTTCATCGGGTACTTCAGACGATCGGGATGCGCGATCCGCCGCCGCATTGAACGCCCGCGCAGGCAGGCACGCACCTGATGCAGCCCTTCATAGTCATCGTCGCCGGTGTTATCGGTTTCTACATAAAGAATTTCATCGTTAACGACGTGCATGCGTAACGGGCAGCGGCTGCCGCAATTAACCGTACAGGCACTCCAGACGACCTTTTCCTGCCTCTGAATTGCCTTTTCCGGCACGGTTTCCACGCGACCCTGCGCGAAGGGCAATGTTATGCCGCCGGCTGCCCATGCCAGCGCACCAGCACCGCCTTTCATCAAAACGCGGCGGCTGAGGGGGGTTTCCAGTAAGGGGGTTATTTCAGAATCGCTCATGTCATTCCCTTTTCTTGGCTCACAAATGTGTCGTTACGGACACCCTGCGCGGCAACCTGTCGTGTTTTTTAATAAAAGGGGCCGTCATCCTGTTCCCCCTCTGCCGCATGACTGGCCGGAAAATACGCCTCTTATCGGGTAAGCACTTTGTTTCGTATCAAGTAAATGCCAATGCCGGGCTCTGCCAATCAGGCAGTGATCAAAAATGGGAAGTGGCGCGAAGAAATGAAAGAAAGGAAGGCAGCACTGAAAAAAAGGCATAAAAAAAGCGCCCGCAGGCGCTTTTCAGTCAAACGTTGGCATCAGCCGATGTGGGTCGCGCCACGCATATAAGGACGCAGCGCTTCTGGGATCTCAATGCGGCCATCTGCCTGCTGATAGTTTTCCAGCACGGCCACCAGCGTACGGCCAACGGCCAGACCGGAACCGTTCAGGGTATGCACCAGGCGCGGTTTCTTCTCGGTTTTGCTGCGGCAACGGGCTTGCATACGGCGTGCCTGGAAATCCCCCATATTGGAACAGGAAGAGATTTCACGGTAAGTATTCTGCGCCGGCAACCACACTTCCAGATCGTAGGTTTTCGTCGAACCAAAGCCCATATCACCGGTGCAGAGCAGCACTTTGCGGTAAGGCAGGTTCAGCAGCTGCAACACCTTCTCTGCGTGGCCGGTCAACTCTTCCAGCGCCTGCATCGACTCTTCCGGACGCACGATCTGTACCATTTCGACTTTATCGAACTGGTGCATACGGATCAGGCCACGGGTATCACGCCCGTATGAGCCCGCTTCAGAACGGAAGCACGGAGTATGCGCCGTAAGTTTCAGCGGCAGCGACTCTTCTTCCAGGATCTCATCACGCACCAGGTTGGTCAGCGGCACTTCTGCCGTTGGGATCAGCGCATAGTTGCTGCTGGTGGACTCTTCTTCCAACGGTTTGGTATGGAACAGATCTTCACCGAATTTCGGCAACTGGCCGGTACCGTACAGGGTGTCATGGTTGACCAGATAAGGCACATACGCTTCCTGATAACCGTGCTGCTCAGTGTGCAGATCGATCATGAACTGTGCCAGCGCGCGGTGCAGGCGGGCAATCTCCCCTTTCATGACTACAAAGCGGGAACCCGTCAGCTTAACGGCTGCGGCAAAGTCCAGCCCGCCGGCCATTTCACCCAGCTCAACATGGTCACGTACCGGGAAATCATACTGGCGTGGTTCACCCCAGCGGCTGATTTCCTGATTTTCGCTGTCATCTTTGCCGTTAGGCACTGCATCATCCGGCAGGTTAGGGATCGCTAGGGCAATGTCACGAATTTCACTCTGCAGGGCATCCAGCTGCACTTTCGCGCTATCCAGTTTCTCACCCAGTACGTTTACTTCCTGGCGCAGAGGTTCGATATCTTCGCCACGGCCTTTGGCAGCACCGATCGATTTCGATCGTGCATTACGCTCAGCCTGAAGATTTTCGGTTTCGACCTGCAACACTTTACGGCGTTCTTCCAGCGCACGTAATTTTTCCACGTCGAGAGTGAAGCCCCTGCGAGCCAGTTTTTCAGCGACCGCGTCCAGCTCAGTACGCAGTAAATTGGGATCGAGCATGCTAATCCTGTGCTTGTAGTTATTGAATGATATGTAACGAAAGATACCGCGAATAATCGCGGTATCCTGACGGTAATAATGAGATAACCTTACCGCAAGCCACCCATCAGCGGTAGCGTTTTATCGGGCTATTTTGATCCTGTTCAGACAACCATGCCAGCTTTTCACCAATTTTACCTTCCAGCCCACGGCTGGTCGGGAAATAGTACTGGGTGGCCGCCATTTCAGGGGGGAAATAGTTCTCACCGGCCGCGTAGGCGTTGGGTTCATCATGCGCGTATCGGTACTCTGCCCCAAGCCCCATCTCTTTCATCAGCCTGGTCGGTGCGTTACGCAGATGCTCCGGCACGTCAAAATCGTTCTGTTCACGCGCATCACGCATTGCGGCTTTAAATGCGGTATACACAGCATTACTTTTCGGCGCGCACGCCAGATAAACAATGGCCTGCGCAATCGCCCGTTCGCCTTCAGCCGGGCCGACACGGGTAAAACAGTCCCAGGCGGCGATGGCAACCTGCATGGCGCGCGGGTCAGCATTGCCGACATCTTCGGACGCAATAGCCAATAACCGGCGCGCGACATACAGCGGATCCCCGCCGGCCGTAATAATCCGCGCATACCAGTACAGGGCGGCATCCGGTGCGGAGCCGCGTACGGACTTATGCAAGGCGGAGATCAGGTCATAATAGCGATCGCCTTTGTTATCAAAGCGGGCGCTGCGCTCACCGGAGACCTCTTTCAGCAGCGCCGGAGTCAGGGTACGTACCCCTTTCTTATCCGCCTCCGCCATATCTGCCATCATTTCCAGGCTGTTCAACGCCCGCCTGGCATCGCCGTTCACCAGTTCAGCCAGCATACGGCGTGTCTCATCCGGTACCACAATCTGCCGCCCGCCCAGCCCGCGTTTGCTGTCATTCATGGCCTGATCGATCACTTTTTCAATGTCGTCAGGCGTCAGAGCTTTCAGCAGATACACCCGCGCGCGGGACAACAATGCGGAGTTGAGTTCAAACGAGGGGTTTTCCGTGGTCGCGCCAATAAAGGTAATAGTGCCGTCTTCGATATGCGGCAGGAACGCATCCTGCTGGCTTTTATTGAAACGGTGCACCTCATCCACGAACAAAATAGTGCGCCGCCCGGCATTGCGGTTTTGCCGCGCCCGCTCAATGGCTTCACGAATCTCTTTAATGCCGGACGTCACCGCAGAAATGCGCTCGACATCAGCCTGCCCATAACGGCCAATCAGCTCAGCCAGTGTGGTTTTACCGGTACCGGGCGGCCCCCACAGGATCATAGAGTGCAGGTGACCGGCTTCAATGGCACGCGGCAACGGTTTGCCGGGGGCCAATAAATGCTGCTGGCCGATATACTCGGCCAGCGTTTCAGGCCGCATCCGTGCAGCCAGGGGTTGGAACTCGTTCTGTGAAAAATCGAGTGACAAATTACTCACGCGCACCTCACTGGCGCTGGTCGTCCAGCGTCACCCCCTTCGGCGGGGTAAATTTGAATTTCCCGGCATCAACAGCGCCATTCTGCTGAGTTTTCAGGTTATAGGCGCTGCGCTGCCCATCCTGCTCTACAGCGGTAAAGCTTTTGATCGTGCCGTCATTGGTCACGGTAATGGCGAACTGCTTCAGGTTGCCGTTGGCGGATTTCGGCGTCAGCTCAAAATTATCGCCCTGCTGTTTCACATCGTAGTTCGCCCAGTCGCTGCTGCTGTTACGGGTGATCAACATAAACGGCGTGTTACCGGTGGCGTTCTTCAGCCAGGTGGCCGTGACCTGCTCAACAAAAGGATTATAGAACCACAGTGTTTCGCCGTCAGAGACCAGCACGCTTTCGTCCGGGGATGTCATATGCCAGTTAAACAGATTCGGGCGTTTTACCCACAGTTCACCTTCGCCCTGCTGGACGTCAGATCCATCATCTGCGGTGACTTTCTGGGTAAAACTGGCGTGGAAACTGTTTACTTTGCCCAGGCGGCTTTTCAGATCGCTGCTGGCATCCGCCAACACGGAGGCTGAGGTAAATGCCGCCAACAGGCAGCCTGCTGCTAATAATTTTTTCATTCTGACCATGACCTCATACATTCCATGATTACCGGGACACACTAATGATTTCATTAGCTAAGTGGTGTAACTGTATCGGATTGTGGTTTATCGCCGGTAGGTTATTTATCTCAAAACGCCTGCTTTTACGCTTCTTTGCATAAGGGCCGCGATGCGGCCCTTATCAGTGGAGAGATTACTCGTGCGGAGGCGGTGCCAGCACATCGCGGTTGCCGTTGTGCCCCGGCTCACTGACGATCCCCTGCGCTTCCATCTGTTCAATGATACGTGCCGCCCGGTTATACCCGATGCGGAACTGGCGCTGCACCCCGGAAATCGAGGCACGGCGCTTATCAATCACAAAAGCGACAGCCTGGTCAAACAGCGGATCCAGCTCCTCATCACTGTCAAGGCCACCGCCGCCCTCGCCCTCTTCAGCGCCACTGGTGATGCTGTCGATATAACGTGGGCGCCCGCGGGCTTTCCAGTCCTGTACCACGGCGTGCACTTCCTGATCGCGCACGAAGGCGCCATGCACACGCACCGGGATAGAGGAGTTAGGTGCCATATAGAGCATGTCCCCCATGCCCAGCAGAGATTCTGCGCCGCCCTGATCCAGGATGGTACGCGAGTCAATTTTACTGGAGACGGTAAAGGCGATACGCGTCGGGATGTTGGCTTTAATCAGGCCGGTGATCACATCCACCGATGGCCGCTGGGTAGCCAGCACCAGGTGAATACCGGCGGCACGCGCTTTTTGCGCCAGCCGGGCGATCAGTTCCTCAACCTTTTTACCCACGGTCATGATCAGGTCAGCAAACTCGTCAACCATCACCACGATGTAAGGCTCACGCTCCAGCACCGGTGGTGTGATGTCCATGCTGTCGGTGGGTTTCCAGAACGGATCGGGGATCGGGCGGCCCATTGCTTCAGCCTGGTCAACCCGCTCGTTATAGCCGGCCAGGTTACGTACCCCTAACGCGGACATCAGCTTATAGCGGCGCTCCATCTCGCCTACGCACCAGTTCAGCGCATTGGCCGCTTTCTTCATGTCTGTGACCACTTCGGTTAACAGATGAGGAATGCCTTCATAGACCGACAGCTCAAGCATTTTCGGGTCAATCATGATAAAGCGCACATCTTCCGGCTTCGCTTTATACAACATGCTGAGGATCATGGCGTTAACGCCCACAGACTTACCGGAACCCGTCGTACCGGCAACCAGCAAGTGCGGCATTTTCGCCAGATCGGCCACCACCGGCTGACCGGAAATATCTTTACCGAGCACCACAGAAAGCGGTGAAGGGTTGTCACGGAAGGCCGGGCAGTCCAGCACTTCGCGCAGATAGACCGTTTGCCGTTTGGTGTTCGGTAACTCCAGCCCGACATAAGGCTTGCCGGGGATCACTTCGACCACACGCACTGCAGACGTTGAGAGCGAGCGGGCCAGGTCTCGTGACAGGTTGGAAATACGCGCGGCCTTCACGCCCGGCGCCAGATCCAGCTCAAAGCGGGTGATGACCGGCCCCGGCAGAATATCGACGACATCTGCCTTCACGCGGTAGTCAGCCAGGCTGGCTTCCACCAGCCGGGCTTTCTGCTCCAGCGCAAACATGTCGACCGGTGCCACTTCGGTAGGCGCAGCCGTCAGCAGATCCAGCGTCGGCAGCGGCGTAGTGGGCTTCTCCAGCGGCTGATCGTGACGCACCAGGAACGGGTGGAACAGGCTGTCCATTGCCGGTTTAGGGGTATCCTCAACCGGCGGCGAATAGGCCTCTTCCGGTTCTGCGCGATAAACCGGCTGCTCGGGTTGCCGTGCCGGTTGCGGTGCTTCCGGGCGATAAGCCGGGGTTGCCGGTTCAGGCCGGTAAGCGGCCGGTTCTGCCGGGCGGGCCGGTTCTGCCGGGCGGGCCGGTTGCGGCGCTTCCGGGCGGTAAGCCGGGGTTGCCGGTTCAGGCCGGTAAGCGGCCGGTTCTGCCGGACGGGCTGGTTGCGGCGCTTCCGGGCGGTAAGCCGGGGTTGCCGGTTCAGGTCGGTAAGCGGCCGGTTCTGCCGGACGGGCAGGTTGCGGCGCTTCCGGGCGATAAGCCGGGGTTGCAGGCTCTACATGGTAAGCAGGTGCCTGCTGCGGCGCCTGGTAAGCGGCCGGTGGCTGTTGAGCCGGCGCGTAGGCAGGCGGCGGCGTCACGGCGTCCGTCTCCGGCGGCAATGTAAACATCGGCTCTGACGAGGCATTATCCGTCAGGTCATCCGCCGGTGAGAAGGAGAACGCATTGGTGTTGCGGGCCATACTGGCCGCTGCCGCAGTCACCGCAGCTGACGCCACAGACGCGGCAGCCAGGCCGCTGCCCTGTCCCGCCGCAGGGCCAGACGGTGCCGCAGGCGGTGTGCTGCCGTAGCGCGCCTGTTCCCGCGCAGCGAAGGCGGTACGCAGGCTATCTTCATCTTCATGCAACGGTTCTGCCGCTGGTTGCGGCGCGGCGTCAGAGACCGTGTTATGCGGTGTGCTGTAACGCTGCTGCTGTTGCTCGGCGAACGCGCGGCTCAGGGCGGCCTCTTCATCGGCGTCCGCCTGCGCAGCAGCAGGGGTTTCTTCCGCCTGATAACCGGCACCATAGCGTTGCTGCTGTTGCTCAGCAAATGCCGCACCCAGCGCCTCTTCATGAGCGGCATCCTCGCCATCATCTGAGGCGGCGGAGGCCTCACGGGCGGCCTGTTCTGCCTGGCGTTGTGACGGCAGTTTAATGCCATAAGACGCCAGTTCACGCCGGGTAGGGATACGTACCGGGTTTGGTCGCGGCAATTCCGGGCCAATGCCCTGTTTCACCTGCGGGTTGCTTTCACTCACCGCGCTGAACGCAGGCATAAAGGTCGCACCTGCTACAGACGCATCGTCTGCATCAGCCTGGCGTGATGCCCCGCCCAGTACGTTGCCGTTAGCCGGCAGATCGTCACTCTCCTGCTGAGCCGCTGAGAAATCGAAAGGTGAATGGGCCGTTTCCGCGTCCTGCCAGTTGCCAAGGCGCGGGCCTTCATCCTCATCGGCCAAAGGCTCAGGGCGGCCGCCGGTAAGGTGGGTCGGGGTGGGCGTGACCTGCGGCGGTGCCTCTGCCTCTTCCGGCAGTTCAAAGCGGTAGCGCGGCGGAGCCGGTTGCACGGCCTCAGCAGCGGCAACCACAGGCGTTGCATCCACCGGGTTTACCGGCGCGGCGGCAGGGGCCTGCGCCACCGGTGTCACGTGCTCAGCCGGAGCAGCCGGAGCAGCCGGAGCAGCCGGAGCAGCCGGAGCAGCCGGAGCAGCCGGAGCAGCCGCGAGGGTAGCCGCAGACGGTGCGGAGAACAATACATCGTCGTCGTCCGCGGTGGTCAGCTGAGGCACGGGTTCCGCCGTGTCATGGCGCACAGCCGGCACGTCCGGCAACGCCTCTTCCTCGTCCTCATCATCATAAGGATCATCATGGCGCGAGCGGTTGGTCATAAAGGTGGCCGCACCCAGCACGACCCCACCGATGCGTTCAGCAATCGTCAGCCAGGACCAGCCGGTAAACAGCGTAAAAGCGATCGCCCATACGCCGAGCAGGGCCAGCGTCGCGCCCATGCTGTTGACCCACGGCGTCAGCGCGTTGCTCAGCAGGCTGCCGATTACGCCGCCGGAGGCGAAGTAATAGAGATCATCGATGTTCAGCGCCGCCAGACCACAGGAGGTCAGCACCAGCGCCAGCACGCCGATAAGCCGCAGGGAAAGGGTGAAGTAATCGATGTATTCACTGCTGCCGCGCTGGCGGTAAGAGGCCCAGCACATCATCAGCATCAGGGGAGGAATGGCATAGGCAAACACACCAAAGGTGAAGAACAGCGTATCAGCCATCCAGGCACCGACTCCGCCACCCACATTATGAATCGGCTCATGCCACGCTGTCTGTGACCAACTGGGGTCAGAAGGATTAAAACTGAGCAGCGCTGCCATGAGATAAATCCCGAAAAGCGCAATCAGCACCAGCAAGGCTTCAAGTAACCGCCGGCTGCCGCTGACTTTTTTCAGGCCAAACTCTTTATCTTCTGTGTATTCCTGGCTCAAGAAAGGCTCTCCAGGTTCCTGTGAACTGAAATAGCAACAGCGCCGGGAACCCTTCCCGGCGCGTGGGCTGTATGGATAAACAGGAGTGTAGCGAATATATTCAGGTTTTGCACCTGCAGGTTTTACCGGGTCTTGATGACCAGACGGTTACTCTGTTTCACTTCTTCCATTACCACATACGTACGGGTGTCATTGACGCCCGGCAGGCGCAACAGCGTTTCGCCCAACAGTTTGCGGTAAGCGGACATATCCGGCACACGGGTTTTCAACAGATAGTCGAAATCCCCGGAGACCAGATGACACTCCTGGATATCTTCCAGCTTCTGAACTGCAGCATTGAATTGCTCAAAAACATCCGGCGCACCACGGTTGAGGGTGATCTCAACGAACACCAGCAGCGAGGCATCCAGATAATGAGGATTGAGCAATGCGGTATAACCATGAATGAAATTCTGCCGCTCAAGGCGACGGACACGCTCCAAACACGGCGTAGGGGATAACCCTACCCGTTTAGAAAGCTCGACGTTGGAGATGCGGCCATCCTTTTGTAATTCATTCAGGATGTTGCGATCTATGCGGTCGAGATCTTTTCCCGGTCGTTTTTTGTTGTCTGCCATTATTATTGTCTCTCTTCTGTCCTTCCCTGTCTTTACACACCCTGCCAACTTCATGTGTTAAGGGTTTGTCCCAAGCGAATACCCAATGCCTGTGTTTGCCGCCAGACACGACGCTCCACCCTTCCCGGCGCTTGCCTGTCAACCGGCACCGTTCAGTGATGAAATCTGGCTAACAGAAGAATTAATCGCTGAATATTCTGCCGGTGAGGCATGGCAGAACGCTTTGCGTGTGTTTAATTTCTTCTTGCAGAGATGTTTTCGCAAATGCGCAGCCGATTGTCAAAGTAAAAGAACCAAAATCAGAAGAACGTGCCAGATTAAAAAATAACCACAGGGCACTTTATAGTGGATTCCGCTGTACAGCAGCGCATCGGCCGGAAAGCATGAGCCGCGCCAACGCTTGATATCACAGCATTTATCACTGTCTTCCCTTTACACACCGCGTGAGACGCAGTCGATTGCTTTTTCACACATTTCCGTTTCTGACTAATTAAAAATAGGTAAAAACTATCAAACAAATTGATAACAACATCAGCGCACTCTTTTGTTAGCGAGATAATTTCCCTACAATCGCTTTCATTAGATTATTCCGCAGGCGGAGACGAAAATTCATGGATACAGTGAAACACAGTAAGTTGTTGATTCTGGGCTCAGGCCCGGCCGGTTATACCGCAGCAGTCTATGCGGCGCGTGCCAATTTGCATCCGGTTCTGGTGACCGGTATGGAGAAAGGCGGCCAGCTCACCACCACCACAGACGTCGAAAACTGGCCGGGTGATCCGGAAGGCCTGACCGGCCCGCTGCTGATGGAGCGGATGCATGAGCACGCAGCCAAATTCAACACTGAAATTCTGTTTGACCATATCCACAGTGTTGACCTGCAAACCCGCCCGTTCCGCCTCACCGGCGACAACGGCGTGTATACCTGTGATGCGCTGATCATTGCCACCGGGGCTTCCGCACGCTACCTGGGCCTGCCGTCTGAAGAGGCGTTCAAAGGCCGCGGCGTGTCTGCCTGCGCCACCTGTGACGGCTTCTTCTACCGTAACCAGAAAGTCGCGGTGGTCGGCGGCGGCAACACCGCGGTGGAAGAGGCGCTTTACCTCTCCAACATCGCCTCTGAGGTTCACCTGATTCACCGCCGTGACACTTTCCGTGCGGAAAAAATCCTGATTGACCGCCTGAACGAAAAAGTGGCCAGCGGCAACATCGTGCTGCACACCAATCGCACCCTGGATGAAGTGGTTGGCGATCAGATGGGCGTGACCGGCGTGCACCTGCGCACGGCGCTGACGGATGAGATCGAGAAAGTGGAGGTCGCAGGCGTCTTTATTGCTATCGGCCACAGCCCGAACACGGCGATTTTCAACGGCCAGCTGGAACTGGAAAACGGCTATATCAAAGTTCAGTCCGGCCTGCACGGCAATGCGACCCAGACCAGCATCCCCGGCGTCTTCGCCGCCGGTGACGTGATGGACCACAGCTACCGCCAGGCGATCACCTCCGCCGGTACCGGTTGTATGGCCGCCCTGGACGCCGAGCGCTACCTCGATGGACTGGCTGCGGCACAATGCAGCGCTGAGTAACCCGCACTGACTGATTTCTTTCAGAAAATTATGCGAAAAGGCGGCCTCCGGGCCGCCTTTCTATTTTCAGCCCGGCCACTGACGCGGTAACATGTGCGCGGTCGTGAAAATAGACCTTCAACGATCAGGGATTTGGCACCCGTGCCATATTTTTTCATGCGCTTATCTTTCCCGTCGGCCGGTATTGGCCGCTGCCGGTAATGCGCATGCCACCGCTATGCAGCCCTTTGCATGTTCTGTGCGGACAGATGGCCTGATGAATAAAACAAGACAACAAGAATTACTCCAGTGGCTCCGTCAACAGCGTGCGCCTGCGCGTCGCTGGCTGCAGGTGTCTATGCTGCTCGGCGTGTTCAGCGGCCTGCTGCTGCTGTTGCAGGCGGCCCTGATGGCGACCTTGCTGGATGCGCTTATCGTGCACGCTCTGCCGCGCGAATCCCTGCTGAAACTCTTTATCCTGCTGGCGGTGGCATTCCTGCTGCGCGGCCTGCTGGCGCTGATGCGTGAACGCGTGGGCTTCCAGTGTGGTGTGCAGGTGCGCCGGCTGATCCGCCGGCGTGTGCTCGACCGGCTGGCGCAGCTTGGCCCGGCCTGGATCAGCGGCAAACCGGCAGGCAGTTGGGCAACGCTCATCCTGGAACAGATTGACGATATGCAGGAGTATTATGCTCGCTACCTGCCGCAGATGTTTCTGGCAGGCATTATCCCGCTGATGATCCTGCTTGCGATTTTTCCGCTTAACTGGGCCGCCGGGCTGATTCTGCTGGTGACCGCCCCGTTGATCCCGCTGTTTATGGCACTGGTCGGGATGGGGGCCGCTGATGCCAACCGGCGCAATTTTGCCGCGCTGGCACGCCTGAGCGGCAATTTCCTCGACAGCCTGCGCGGCCTGGACACCCTGCGCCTGTTCCACCGGGCACATGCAGAGCGCCACGCCATCCGCCAAGCGTCAGAGTCTTTCCGGGCGCGTACCATGGAGGTGCTGCGGCTGGCCTTTCTCTCCTCCGCGGTGCTGGAGTTTTTTGCTTCGGTGTCGATTGCCGTCGTCGCGGTCTATTTCGGCTTCTCCTATCTCGGTGAGCTGCATTTCGGCAGCTACGGCACCGGCGTCACGCTGTTTGCCGGTTTTCTGGTGCTGATTCTGGCACCCGAATTCTTCCAGCCCCTGCGCGACCTCGGCACCTTTTACCATGCCAAGGCACAGGCAGTCGGCGCCGCTGAAACGCTGGTCACCTTTCTGACCCGGCAGCCGGATGGGCGGACGCCGGGGCAAGGCGATACGCCGTTCAGCGCCGATGCACCGGTGAGCCTAGAGGCAGACGCGCTGGAGATCCTCTCGCCGGACGGCAACGTGCTGGCCGGGCCGCTGACTTTCCGGGTTGCAGCCGGTCAGCGCATCGCGATCGTCGGGTTGAGCGGGGCCGGGAAAAGCTCCCTGCTGAATGCCCTGCTCGGTTTCCTGCCCTACCGCGGCACGTTGCGGGTAAACCAGCAGGCCTTAGAGACGCTTGAGCCACTGAGCTGGCGGCAGCACATTGCCTGGGTCGGGCAAAACCCGCACCTCCCGGCAGCCACCGTGCGGCAAAATATCCTGCTGGGTAACCCGGAGGCAACGCCCGATGCGCTGCACACCGCCCTGGCGCGCGCTTACGTGGATGAATTTTTGCCGCTGTTGCCTGACGACCTCGATACCCCCATCGGCGACCATGCGGCCCGCCTCTCTGTCGGGCAGGCCCAGCGGGTGGCCGTGGCGCGGGCGCTGCTGGCCCCCGGCCGGTTACTGCTGCTGGATGAACCCGCCGCCAGCCTGGACGCCCACAGCGAACAGCGGGTCATGGCGGCGCTTGGCGAGGCGGCCACACACCAGACCACATTGCTGGTTACGCACCGGCTGGAAGATACCCGGCAATGCGATGAAATCTGGGTAATGCAGCACGGCCAGATTGCCGAACGCGGCCACTACGATCACCTGTGCACTCAGGCGGGCCCCTTCGCCCGCCTGCTGGCCCAACGCAGCGGAGAACTCTGACCATGCGCCTGCTCTTGCCCTATCTCGCCCTTTACCGTCGCCACAGCGGCCGCATGTTGCTCGGCATCCTGCTGGCGATTGTGACGTTGCTGGCCAGTATCGGCCTGCTGGCCCTCTCCGGCTGGTTCCTGGCGGCGTCTGCCGTGGCCGGGTTCGCCGGGCTGTACAGTTTTAACTATATGCTGCCGGCGGCCGGGGTTCGCGGTGCCGCTATTTTCCGCACTGCCGGGCGCTATGCTGAACGGCTGGTCAGCCACGACGCGACTTTCCGCGTGCTCTCCCACCTGCGGGTGGACACGTTTTCCCGCATTATGCCGCTGTCACCCGGCGGGCTGGTGCGCTTTAAACAGGCGGACCTGCTTAACCGGCTGGTGGCGGACGTCGACACGCTGGACCATCTCTACCTCCGGGTGATCTCGCCGCTGGTCAGCGCGCTGGTGGTGATTCTGGTGGTGGCGGCCGGGCTGAGCTGGCTGGATCTCACCCTGGCCCTGACACTTTCCGGCATCATGCTGGCATTGCTGCTGCTGTTGCCGCTGATGTTCTACCGCGCCGGTAAACCGGTCGGCCGGGCGCTGACCACGTTGCGCAGCGACTACCGCATCCAGCTCACCGCCTGGCTTCAGGGTCAGGCGGAACTGGTGATTTATGGCGCCGGTGGCCGCTTCCGGCAGGCGCTGGACGCCACGGAGCAGCAATGGCAGCACCAGCAGCAGCAGCAGGCGATGCTGAGCGGGTTGGCGCAGGCGATCATGATCGGGGCCACCGGGCTGACGGTCACGCTGATGTTCTGGCTGGCAGCGGGCAGCATGGATTCCACAGGGGCGTTGATGGCGCTGGTGGTGTTCGCCACGCTGGCCGCGTTTGAAGCACTGGGGCCGGTCGCCGGGGCGTTCCAGCACCTTGGGCAGGTGATTGCCTCCGCCGGGCGGTTGCAGGCCATCACCGGCCAGCAGCCAACAGTGACGTTCCCGCCTCAGGGCGTGGCGGCGGCCTCACCCGCCCTGACGTTGGATAATGTCAGCTTTACTTATCCCGGCCAGCCGTTCCCGGTGGTGAAAGGCGTCACGCTACACGTGGATGCCGGGGAACATATCGCGCTGCTCGGCCGCACCGGCTGTGGTAAATCGACCCTGCTTCAGCTGCTGACCCGCGCCTGGGATGTGCAGGCCGGGAGCATCCAACTGGGCGGCCACCTGATTGCAGACTATGATGAAGCCACCCTGCGCCGCACTATGACGCTGGTGCCGCAGCGGGTGCATGTGTTCAACAGCACACTGCGTGACAACCTGCGGCTGGCCGCGCCGGAGGCGGAGGATGCCCGGCTGTCTGAGGTGCTGCATCAGGTCGGGCTGGGCGCGCTGCTGGAAAACAGCGGCCTGAACAGCTGGCTGGGTGAAGGCGGGCGGCCGCTCTCGGGTGGTGAGCAACGGCGGATAGGCATTGCGCGTGCGCTGTTGCATGATGCGCCGCTGGTGCTGCTGGATGAGCCCACCGAGGGGCTGGATGCCGAAACCGAACAGCAGATCCTGGCGCTGCTGCGCCGGCACTGCCGGGGTAAAACGCTGATCATGGTGACGCACCGCCTGCATGGCCTGCACCACCTGGATCGGATCTGCGTGATGGATGACGGTAAACTCCTTGAGCAGGGGCCGCATCACCTCCTGCTGGCGGCCGGCGGCCGTTATGCGCACTTCCAGCAACACCTGGCCTGATACCCGACAACGGAAATAAGGAGCGTTATGCGTGTCGTACAACTTTCGCCTCACTCGCTGTTATTTCCTCACGCGGAAAGCGCCTTGCGTGAGCCGAACGGGCTGCTGGCCGTCGGAGGGGATCTTTCCCCTGCCCGCCTGATGTCCGCTTACCGTTGCGGCATTTTCCCCTGGTTTAACCCCGGTGAAATGATTTTATGGTGGTCGCCCGATCCGCGTGCGGTGCTGTTCCCGGCGGATCTGCACATCAGCCGCAGTATGCGCCGCTTTCTGCGCCACTGCCCGTTCAGCTTTACCCTGAACCATGCGTTTAAGCAGGTGGTGGACGCCTGCGCCGAAGCACGCAGTGACGGCACCTGGATAGGGCCGCAGATTGCGCGGGCCTATCACCGGCTGCACCAGGAAGGGATCGCGCACTCCATTGAAGTCTGGCTGGGCGGCGAGCTGGTGGGCGGGATGTATGGCGTGGCGCAAGGCAGGCTGTTTTGCGGCGAATCGATGTTCAGCCGCAGCACTAACGCCTCGAAGGCGGCGATGGTGGTGTTCTGCCACCATTTCACCGGGCACGGCGGCCAATTGCTGGATTGCCAGGTGCTGAATGACCATACCGCATCACTGGGTGCGACAGAGATCCCGCGCCGGGCATTTCTCGCCGCCTTACGGGAAATGCAGCAGCAAACCCTGGCGGAGGGGTGCTGGCAAAAGCAGGTATTATCGCTGCCGCCCACCCTGTTCACGCCTGCCGCATCCGGCCCGCGCCCTTGACAGGCCGCCCCGGCGGCGGCATTGGCTGAAATTAATTCCATGCCGGGCGCAGAAATGTGGTATCATTTTCTTTCACCATACCCCTGATTTATGTACATTTTTGGTTGCGTCTCCCACCATATCCGGTTTAACAACCACTTAGGGCGGAGCGAATGCCTCCTTTACATAATGT
Organism: Chimaeribacter arupi; assembly: GCF_002858805.1. Taxonomy (GTDB): domain Bacteria; phylum Pseudomonadota; class Gammaproteobacteria; order Enterobacterales; family Enterobacteriaceae; genus Chimaeribacter; species Chimaeribacter arupi. Next base: position 50,012 of record NZ_PJZI01000003.1, on the reverse strand, counting down.
GGGTTTTTCGGCATTATCTTGCCGGTTAAAAACTAAGGTAGTAAAACCTAGAGGACTCGATGGCCAAAGAAGACAATATTGAAATGCAGGGTACCGTGCTTGATACGCTGCCGAACACCATGTTCCGCGTTGAATTGGAAAACGGACACGTGGTTACCGCACACATCTCCGGTAAAATGCGTAAGAACTACATCCGTATTCTGACGGGCGACAAAGTCACTGTTGAGCTGACCCCGTACGACCTGAGCAAAGGCCGCATTGTCTTCCGTAGCCGTTAATCGGCGCATCTCCCGCTGATCTATTCCGGCGAACAATCAGGGAATTTATCCCTTGCGCCCTTCCGGTTTCCGGTCAGGGCGTTTTGTTATGGATGCAATATGCGGTTTATGTCCCGGTAACGGCGATCGGCAGGTGAAAAAAAAGAGCGATCTGATGATCGCTCTTTTTGCATTCCGGCGGCCCGGTTTTCAGGCCACCGCAGTTATCGCAGGCTGACTCAGTGTACCGCCCCTTCCTCTTTGCGTTTTTGCGCGCTGAGGAATTCGTAAGTCAGTTTGTCTTCGTCTTTATCCAGCTCGACTTTCACCGATCCGCCGTCAACCAGGCTGCCGAACAGCAATTCGTTCGCCAGCGGTTTTTTCAGGTTTTCCTGCATCACACGCGCCATCGGGCGGGCACCCATCGCTTTGTCATAGCCTTTCACAGCCAGCCAATCGCGGGCCTCGTCACTGACTTCCAGCGACACGCCTTTGGCATCCAGTTGCGCCTGCAGTTCGACGATAAACTTATCGACAACCTGCTGGATAACCTCGGTAGAGAGATGGTTGAACCAGATAATGTTATCCAGACGGTTACGGAATTCCGGCGTAAACACCTTCTTGATCTCTTCCATCGCGTCGGTGCTGTTGTCCTGATGGATCAGGCCAATCGACTTACGTTCGGTCTCACGCACCCCGGCGTTGGTGGTCATCACCAGGATCACGTTGCGGAAGTCCGCTTTGCGGCCGTTGTTATCGGTCAGCGTCCCGTTGTCCATCACCTGCAACAGCAGGTTGAAGACGTCCGGGTGTGCTTTTTCAATCTCATCCAGTAACACCACCGCATGCGGGTGCTTGATCACCGCGTCGGTCAACAGGCCGCCCTGGTCAAAGCCCACATAGCCCGGAGGCGCACCAATCAACCGGCTGACGGTGTGGCGCTCCATATACTCGGACATATCAAAGCGCAGCAATTCGATGTCCAGCGCTTTGGCGAGCTGCACCGTGACCTCGGTTTTCCCGACCCCGGTCGGCCCGGCGAACAGGAAAGAACCTACCGGTTTGCGGTCCTGGCCCAGCCCGGCGCGGCTCATCTTGATCGCTTCGGTCAGCGCCCCGATGGCCGGATCCTGGCCGAACACCAGCATCTTCAGGCGATCGCCCAGATTGCGCAGCACATCGCGGTCACTGGCGGAGACGGTTTTCTCCGGGATACGGGCGATACGTGCCACCACAGACTCGATATCACCGACGTTAACGGTCTTTTTGCGCTTGCTCACCGGCATTAACCGGCTGCGCGCGCCCGCTTCATCGATGACGTCAATCGCCTTGTCCGGCAGGTGGCGGTCATTGATGTATTTCACGGACAGCTCCACGGCGGCCCGCACCGCTTTCGCGGTATAGCGCACGTCGTGGTGGGCTTCATACTTGGTTTTCAGCCCGTTGATGATCTGCACCGTCTCTTCAACTGACGGCTCGGTGATATCAATTTTCTGGAAACGACGCGCCAGCGCACGGTCTTTTTCGAAAATATTGCTGAATTCCTGATAGGTGGTGGAGCCAATCACACGGATCTTGCCGCTCGACAGCAGCGGTTTGATCAGGTTAGCCGCATCCACCTGGCCGCCGGAGGCCGCACCGGCCCCGATGATGGTGTGGATCTCATCGATAAACAGGATGCTGTTCTTGTCCTGCTCCAGCTGTTTCAGCAAGGCTTTGAAGCGTTTCTCGAAATCACCGCGGTATTTGGTGCCGGCCAGCAGCGAACCGATGTCCAGCGAATAGAGGGTGCAATCCGCCATCACTTCCGGCACATCACCCTGCACAATCCGCCACGCCAGCCCTTCCGCGATGGCCGTTTTACCGACACCGGACTCCCCTACCAGCAGCGGGTTGTTTTTACGGCGGCGGCACAATACCTGGATAGCACGTTCGAGTTCTTTGTCGCGGCCGATCAGTGGGTCAATGCCCCCGACGCGCGCCAGTTGGTTCAAATTGGTGGTGAAGTTTTCCATACGGTCTTCCCCTGCCGGCTGCTCTTCGTTGACCGGGTTTTCCGCATTGGGAGCCTGGCCCGGTTCGTCTTTGCGCGTGCCGTGGGAAATGAAGTTCACCACGTCAAGGCGGCTTACGTCATGCTTGCGCAGCAGATAAGCTGCCTGCGACTCCTGTTCGCTGAAGATAGCGACCAGGACGTTTGCGCCGGACACCTCGTTCCGCCCGGAGGACTGAACATGAAACACGGCACGTTGCAGCACGCGCTGGAAGCTGAGCGTAGGTTGCGTGTCGCGCTCCTCTTCGCTGGCGGGCAGGGTTGGCGTCGTCTGTTCGATGAACGCTTCCAGCTCCTGACGCAACGCCACCAGGTCGACTGTGCAAGCCTCCAGGGCCTCCCGCGCCGCAGGGTTGCTCAGTAGCGCAAGCAACAGGTGCTCCACGGTCATAAACTCATGTCGGTGCTCGCGCGCCCTGGCGAAAGCCATGTTGAGACTGAGTTCCAGTTCTTGATTGAGCATAAGCACCTCCCCAATAGATTGCCCTTTCAGGCTTTTTCCAGCGTACAAAGCAACGGATGCTCGTTCTCCCTCGCGTAGCGATTCACGTGCGCGACCTTGGTCTCAGCCACTTCGGCGGTAAACACGCCGCAAATGGCTTTTCCTTTATAGTGCACCGTGAGCATCAGTTGCGTTGCACGTTCAATATCATAAGAAAAGAACTTTTGAAGAACGTCAATCACAAATTCCATGGGCGTGTAATCGTCGTTGTTAAGTATAACTTTATACATAGATGGCGGTTTTACCGCATCCAACTGCTGATCCTGGATTAAGTGCTCAAAATTTAGCCAATCCTGATTATTACCCATTGCTTGCCCGTCATCAATTGTCTGGTCTGAATGCCCGCCCGATGGCGGGAGCTCTGCTTACAGCGTACACGCTTTAGCCCCTATTTTACCATCTCCGGACGCCCGCTGCCGCCCTGTATGGCCTTCCGGTCTGCCGGGCGGCGCGTATAAATTTTAGCCGTGGAAAGCGAATAGCGTTACCTGCTTCAAACTTTAAACAACTGGTCAGCCAGAGCAAAAGCCCTTCCCTTGACGTGCCCGGCTATTCCTCTAGAGTGTAAAATCGTGAGCTGATGGAGTTTTAATCAATCAGCCTTCACTCGCAAAAAATCTTACCTCACCTACCTACAGAATAAACACGCGAGGGATGTAGAAGCATGGAGACGGGTACAGTCAAGTGGTTCAATAATGCCAAGGGCTTTGGTTTTATCTGCCCGCAAAATGGCGGTGAAGATATCTTTGCCCATTATTCCACCATCCAGATGGAGGGTTATCGAACGCTGAAGGCGGGTCAACAGGTCAGTTTCGATGTCCACCAGGGGCCGAAAGGTAACCATGCGAGCCTCATCATACCGCAGGTCAGCGAAGCCGTTGCCTGACCACCCGCAAGGATTGAGCCCTTCACATGCCAGTCACTCCCGACTGGCATTTTTATAAATGGGGTTGCCTGCCGCACTTTCAAGGTCAATTCTTAACCTTTTTCTTACCGTTTGGCTAACAGATTTCACGCGCCCCGCACAGTTTCATTACCCCTTTGTTTGCTGAGCGGTTAATCCGCATGGCCGCGCGCCAGCCGCACCACGCGGTCAAACATCTGCCGTAACAATGGCGGCATCGCTTCCGGCCCGCGCTGGCCGGCCGCCAGCGCCACTTCAATCGCCAGGTCAGGTTTGGAACTGCGCTGGATGGCCTTATGGATAATACGCCGGGCGGGCATCGGCACCTTGTCCGGCAACCCGGCCACCCGGTGGTAGACGTCAGCGAACCCGTGGTGATAGAGGAAATGCTCCATGTCCGCGGCCGGTAATGCCGTGAGCCGGTGGTGCTCACTCTCCCCGGCGCGCCCGGCCATGTCACGGGCGGTCGCCGCATACTTTTTCCCGGCCTCGTCACCGTCCACCATCGCGTACCACTCAATGCCCATCTGCCGGGCAAACTTCAGCAGCGGGCGCAGGCCGCATTGGGCGAATTCGATCACCTTGATCCCTTCTGCCTCAAAATGGCACCCGCACTGGCGCGCCAGCTGGCTCAGGATCCAGACCTCCGTTTCCCCTTCCACCAGCAGCCAGCAGCGGGCAAACAGCGCCGAGGGCCGGTTAGTGCGGATATGGAACGCAAGCTTGCGGCTGTCTGCCGGGTTGAGGCCCTCTGGCCCCAGGCGATAGGCGGCGACGCGCCCCGGCTCGCGCACCAGCCGGGTCACCTCCTCCATCGGCGTCAGCGAGATCAGTTCACCGGAATTGGTGGTGGTCAGCCGTTGCAGCGGCAACTGGTTCAGCAGTTGCCAGGCCACTGACAGCATGATCGGGTGCAGCCGGGTTTCCGGGTCTTCGATCAGCAGCAGCGGCCGTGCGCCCGGTGCCAGCCGCACCGCCCCGCGCGCCTGTAATAAAGTCGAGAAGATGCCGAGCAGGATCAGGCGCGTGCTGCGGCCTTCCGGCGCGCCGACTACCCGGTTCAGGGCATCGAGCGAGTGCCAGGCCTGTTTTGGCTCCGGTTGCCGCACGCTGCCGCGTGTCGCCACCGGGCCGGCTGCGCGGTGCTGCTCGGCAAAATAGTGCTCCAGCAATTGCCGCATCGCCGTCACGCCCTGCTCAAGCGCCTGATCGCTCAGCATATGCGGGCTGCGACCCAGTTGCCGCGTCAATACGCCGATCTGGCGGGCCGCGGCCTGCTGTTGCGTCTCTGTCTGCGGGCTGTCCGGCCCCGGCAGCAGGGCTTTGCCGCGTAACCGGCCGAGAAAGCGCGCATCGCGCAGGCGCAACACCGGGTGCAAATGTGCCAGCGTCAGGGCCAGCGTGTCGATGTCCGGCAGCGACAGCGGCTCACCCTGCGGATCCAGAAAACGCCGCCAGGTCAGCACGGTGCCGTCATCTGCCAGCTCGCCTTCCAGCTGGTAATAAAGGCGGCGGCAGCCGCCGGCACCCGGCACCGCCGCGGCGGCCAGCGCCCGGTAACGCGGCTGCCGCAGCTGGCCCGGTGCCGTTTCCGCAAAGCGCAACAGCACCTGCAACCGGCGTTCGCGCGCCTCCTGTTCCCCGGCAGGAAAATGGAAATCCCCGGCGGTAAAGTGATAGAGCTGCGGCTCCGGTGACAGCAACAGCGTCAGCGCATCCAACAGGCTCGACTTGCCCCAGGCATTTTCACCAATCAGCAGCGTGCTGCCCGGCAGTGTGCCGCCTGATAACGGTAACGACAGCCGGTTAATGCCGCGAAACCCGGTAATCTCAATCTGCTCCAGAATCATGGGTACGCCTCCCGCGTTTTTCCTGTGCCTGAGCATGACCAAAAAAGCAGCGCAGGGTCAAGCGGATAGCGCAAGAGATGCAGCAAAGACGGTCATTTTACCCACCCGTGAACAGTGGGCCGCGTGTTGCAGCCTTGCGTTAATCCTGACCGTTTATCTGCCCAGGCGTGTTAATTGTTCTGGTGCTCCGCCTTTTTCCGCTTTTGCAGCAGGCACCCGCCTGCCGCACGCCCATCGTCTATGCTTAGCTGTGCAGAAAAAATGTGAAAGGGATCTCATTTGGCAGATCCACGCCATCAGCAACTTGGACATTGGGGGAAAGCGATGAAACAGACTGTGGCCGGTTTACTGGCAAAGACACTGGAAAAAGCGGGCGTGAAACGTATCTGGGGCGTCACCGGCGACTCCCTGAACGGGCTGAACGACAGCCTGAACCGCATGGACACCATCGAGTGGATGGGCACCCGCCATGAAGAGGTCGCGGCTTTCGCGGCCGGGGCAGAAGCACAGCTCACCGGCGAACTGGCGGTGTGCGCCGGGTCATGCGGGCCGGGCAACCTGCACCTGATCAACGGGTTGTATGACTGCCACCGCAGCCACGCGCCGGTGCTGGCGATTGCCGCGCATATTCCTTCCAGCGAAATCGGCAGCGGCTATTTTCAGGAAACCCACCCGACGGAGCTGTTCCGCGAATGCAGCCACTATTGTGAGCTGGTGACCAACCCGGAACAGTTGCCGCAGGTGCTGGAGATTGCGATGCGCAAGGCGATCCTCAACCGCGGCGTATCGGTCATTGTGTTGCCGGGCGACGTGGCGCTGAAACCGGCCCCGGAAGAGGCCCGTATCGCCTGGAACGCCCCGCAGGTGCCGCTGATGCTGCCGAACATTACTGAGCTGGATACGCTGGCGGAAGTGCTGAACCGCTCGAAAAACATCACCCTGATGTGCGGCAGCGGCTGTGCCGGGGCGCATGATGAAGTGGTGCAACTGGCAGAGACGCTGAAAGCGCCGATTGTGCACGCGATGCGCGGCAAAGAGCACCTGGAGTGGGACAACCCCTATGACGTCGGCATGACCGGGCTTATCGGCTTCTCGTCCGGCTATCAGGCGTTAATGAACGCCGACACCGTGGTGCTGCTCGGCACCCAGTTCCCCTACCGCGCCTTCTACCCGACCGACGCGACCATCATTCAGGTTGATATCAACCCCGGCAGCATCGGCGCGCATTGCAGTGTCGATCTGGCGTTGATGGGTGACATCCACACCACCCTCACCGCGCTGTTGCCGAAACTCACGGTGAAACAGGATCGCCGCTTCCTGGACAAGGCGCTGGCGCACTACCGCACCGCCCGTAAGGATCTGGATGCACTGGCAGTGCCCACGCCGGGCAAGCCGATTCACCCGCAATACCTGACCCAGCAGCTCAGCCGACACGCCACCGAAGACGCCATCTTTACCTGTGACGTCGGCACACCGACGGTATGGGCAGCGCGTTACCTGGAAATGAACGGCAAACGCCGCCTGCTCGGCTCCTTCAACCACGGCTCGATGGCGAACGCGATGCCGCAGGCGATCGGCGCGCAGGCCACCGCCCCGGACAAACAGGTGATCGCCCTGTGCGGCGACGGCGGGTTCGCCATGCTGATGGGGGATTTCCTGACGCTGGCGCAGAAAAAATTGCCGGTGAAAGTGGTGGTGTTCAACAACAGCTCACTGGGCTTCGTGGCGATGGAGATGAAGGCCGGCGGCTACCTCACCGACGGCACTGAGCTGGAGAACCCGGACTTCGCCGGCATTGCGCAGGCGTGCGGCGTCAAGGGCATCCGCGTCACTGAGGCTGCCCAGCTCGACGCAGCGATTGAAGCGGCGCTGGCCCACCCCGGCCCGGTGCTGCTGGATGTGGTCACCGCCACGCAGGAACTGGCGATGCCGCCGTCCATCAAATTTGAACAGGCCAAAGGCTTCAGCCTCTACATGTTGCGCGCCATCATCAACGGCCGCGGCGACGAGGTGATGGAACTGGCCAAAGAGAACCTGATCCGCTGATCCTGCCGGACAGGGCGCACTGCCCTGTCCTTTTCCCGCTGATTTTCATCTGGCCTGCCGCGCCATTCTGGTTATGATGGGGTTTCCCCACGCCCGTTGCCGACGCAGCCGGGCGCGTCCGTTTACCGCCCCGAAGAAGGAAAGTGAGTGTGATTGATCTGCGCAGCGATACCGTAACCCGCCCGACTGCCGCCATGCGGCAGGTGATGGCCCAGGCTGACGTCGGTGATGACGTTTATGGCGATGATCCCTCCGTGAACGCGCTGGAAGCGCAGGTGGCTGAACGCGCCGGTAAAGCGGCGGCGCTGTTCCTGCCGACCGGCACCCAGGCCAACCTGGTGGCGCTGCTCAGCCACTGCCAGCGCGGTGAGGAGTACATTGTGGGCCAGAAGGCGCACAACTACCTGTATGAGGCGGGCGGCGCAGCGGTGCTCGGCAGCATCCAGCCACAGCCTCTCGACGCCGCTGAGGACGGCACCCTGCCGCTCGACAAGGTGATCGCCGCGATCAAGCCGGATGACATCCACTTCGCGCCGACCCGGCTGCTGAGCCTGGAAAACACCCATAACGGCAAGGTGCTGCCGCTGGCGTACCTGCAACAGGCCTGGCAACTGACGCGGGAGCGCGGGCTGGCGCTGCACATTGACGGCGCGCGCATCATGAACGCCGCCGTGGCGCTCGGTGTGGACCTGGAGGCGATCACCCGCTACTGCGACAGCTTCACCCTCTGCCTGTCGAAAGGGCTGGGCACGCCGATGGGCTCCCTGTTATGCGGCCCGGCGGAGTATATCGCCCGCGCCCGCCGCTGGCGCAAAATGACCGGCGGCGGGATGCGCCAGATCGGCATCATGGCGGCGGCAGGCAGTTACGCGATGGAACACCATGTGGCGCGGATGCAGGAAGACCACGACAACGCCTGCTGGCTCGAGCAGCAACTGCGCGCGCTCGACGTGGAGATTGTGGCACCCGGCGCGCAGACCAACATCCTGTTCGTGCGCCTCAGCGACACCCGCGCCGCCGCCCTCGGCCCGTGGATGCGTGAGCGCGGCGTGCTGCTCAATGCCGGGCCGGTAACGCGGCTGATCACCCATCTGGATGTCACGCGCGACCAGCTTGGGCAGGTGGTCAACCTGTGGAAAGCCTTCCTGGCGGAACACGCCTGACCCTGAGCCGCCGCCCTGCGGCGGCTTTTCTGCCCTTTGCTATACTCACCCCCCTGACAGGCAGGGACTCCCCGTGTGGCGGGCGGCACGCGGTTTTCCCCAGGACGCGCAATTCCTCCCTATAAACCGGGCAGCGCGGCTTATTTTTCAGCCGGTTGCGCGCCTTTCATCACGGCGTTCCGCTATTGGGATTGCCTGCCGCACATTTTCCAGAAAGAATGGCACCCTCTTTGCTATGGGGACAGGCCTCCTGCGCATCACGGGTTTGGTGGGATAAGTATTTATGACGTTTTTGGTAACCGGGGCAACCAGCGGTTTGGGCAGAAATGCCGTGGATTTCCTCCTGCAACAGAGGATCCCGGTGCGGGCGGCCGGCAGCCATGCGGCGATTGGCGCACTGCTGGCAAAACGCGGCGCGCAGTTTATTCCGGCAGACATGAACAACCTGGTGTCATCCCAGGCGCGGGCAATGCTGACCGAAGTAGACACCTTATGGCACTGTTCCGGCTTTTCCGCCCCGTGGGGTGCGGAGGAGGCGTTTGAGCTGGCCAACGTGCGGGCCACCCGCCGTCTCGGCGAATGGGCGGCGGCCTATGGCGTACGCAACTTCGTTCATATCTCGTCACCGGCGATCTATTTCGATTTCCATCACCACCGCGACATCCGGGAAGATTTTCGCCCGCAGCGCTTTGCCAATGCGTTTGCCCGCAGCAAAGCGGCCGCCGAGGAGGTGATTCAGCATCTGGCGCAGGCCAACCCCCAGACCCATTTCACCATCCTGCGGCCACAGGGCATGTTCGGCGCGCATGACAACGTACTGCTGCCGCGCCTGTTGCAGATGATCCGCCACGGTTCATTGCTGTTGCCGCGCGGCGGCGATGCGCTGGTGGATATGACGTATGTGGAGAACGTGGTGCAGGCGATGTGGCTGGCGACGGAGAACAGCAACACCCCGTCCGGCCGGGCGTATAACATCACCAACCAGCAACCGCGCCCGCTGCGCACCATTGTGCAGCACCTGATGGCGTGCCTGGATATGCCGTGCAAAATCCGCTCAGTGCCCTACACTCTGCTGGATGTGATGGCGCGCGGCATGGAGCGGCTGAGCGCCGGTAACCATAAAGAACCGGCGCTGACCCACTACAGCGTCGCCAAACTCAACTTTGACCTGACGCTGGACACCCGCCGCGCACAGGAGGAGCTGGGCTACCGGCCGCGGGTGTCACTGGACGAGGGTATTTTGCGCACCGCCAACTGGCTGCGCGAACACGGCAAACTTCGCGGCCTGCCGGCCTCCGGCAAATAGTGCCGCCCGGCCGGGTCAGCGGCCTGGCGGGTATTGCGCCAGCAAGGCCCTGGCAATCGCCTCACTCTCCGCATCCGGCAGGCCACGGTAGTCTGCCGGGCGGAAATGCATCTGAAACGCAGCGATCACCTGCCGCTGCGCCGCATCATCCATGCTTTCCGTCACCGGGTAACCGTATGCCGCCAGCAAGGCCAGCAACCGCGCCTGCGCCACCGGTTCCCCCGGCGGCCGCCCCTGTAAATAGCCACTGACCCGCGCCGGGTCGGGCCACGCGCCGATGCCCGCCGCCGCCAGCGCCTGCCACGGGAAGCAGGGGCCGGGATCCTGCTTACGCTGCGGTGCGATATCCGCATGGCCGACCACATTCTGCGGGGCAATCTGGTAGCGCTTTACAATCTGCCCGGCCAGCTCCGTCAGGGCCGCGATTTGCGCAGGCGGGAACGGGTACCAGCGGCGGCCCAGCAGTGTGCGCCGGAAGCCGGGGTTTTCCAGTTCAATGCCCACCGAGGTGTCATTGAGGTTGGTGCGATCGCGCCAGCCGCTGGCCCCGGCGTGCCAGGCGCGCGCCTGCTCCGGCACCAGTTGCCACACCACCGGCTTACCGCCCCGCTGCGGCGGCGCGGCCGGGATCAGGTAATGGGCGCTGACGTGCTCCTCGGTGAGGGTCGCCAGTGCGGTGGGAAAATCCCCGGCGGTGTAGTGGATAACCAGAAAGCGGATGCGCTGGTCCACACCGCGCGCCGGGGCGGAGCGCTCCAGCAACAGGTTGCCGCTGGCAGCCATGCCGGGCGGCACCGGTTGCTGGCAGGCGCTGAGCAGCAGCACCGGCAACAGCAGCAGCAGGCGCATTATCACGCGCCGCGCGCCACCTTCACCGCCGTGCCGGTCACGCTGACCATCAGCATACTGCTGTCTTTGCCCACCGTTTCATAGTCGATGTCGATACCGACCACCGCGTTGGCACCCAGCTCTTTGGCCTGCTGCTCCAGCTCGCGGAAGGCAATCTGGCGCGCTTTGCGCAACTCTTTTTCGTACGCGCCCGAGCGGCCGCCGACGATGTCCCGCACACCGGCAAAGAAATCGCGGAAAATATTGGCACCCAGAATCGCCTCGCCGGTCACGACGCCGCTGTATTCCGTGATGGTAAAGCCTTCCAGTGAGGGGGTGGTTGAAAATTGCATCATGCACTCCTTAAGCAGGGAAAGCGGCAGGCACCCGGCTCCGCAGCCAGAAACCATGCAGCAGTGAAAATCACATTTATACTAAGCTAAAGAGTTCATGGCAGAAACGTTCAATAAGGTAATGAAATGAAAAATAACATGATCGCCGCTGTGTTGCCGCTGGCCCTGTTACTGAGCGCCTGTACTACGCCCGTTGAACCGGCTTTCCAGCCCCAGGAGAACGGCAGCCACGCGGCCGCCTGTGTGGAGGGCGGGCCGGACGAGGTCGCCCAGAAATTCTATGATTTACGCATCCGCCAGCGCAGTAACGGCATTCCCTCCGCCACCGCGCTGGACGCCTACCGCCCTTACCTGAGCAATGCGCTCTATACCGCGCTGCGCGAGGCGGGCCAGGGCAAACGGGTGGATGTGGCCGCCACGCCGAATGAAAACACCGGCTTCAGCGATGGCGACCTCTTCTCCAGCCTGTTTGACGGCCCGACCGATGCCGCCGTCGCCACCGCGTCCACCATCCCGAACCGCGACGCCCGCAACATCCCGCTGCGCGTCAACCTGGTCAACCAGAAGCCCGGCAGTGACACCGCCACCCAATGGCAGGATGAAATCCTGATGATCCGTGAAGGTCAGTGCTGGACAGTGGATGACATCCGCTACCTGGGGCCGTGGGAATTCGCCTCCAGCGGCACACTGCGGCAGGTGCTGGAGAACCGCTGATCCAGACGCCCTGCACTGTTTGGGTCGCTAATGAATTGATTTTGCGCGGCATGTCCGGTTTCCGTTCACATTTCGCGCAAAACAAGCAAATTCGCTACCCTAAATGGCAGCAGGGCGACAAATGCCCCCAGCCGTCCGGCAATACCGCATCTTGTGCTGCGCCTCCCCGCCCTCCAGGGTGATAAATAAATTTTAACGCACAATGATTGCATAACTATTCTGTGGAAGTTAACATTTGCGGCATCAATTGCTATTCAGATTCAGCGCATGAGTATTCAACTTAACGGCATTAACTGCTTTTACGGCGCGCATCAGGCGCTGTTCGACATCACGCTCTCGTGCCCGGCCGGAGAGACGCTGGTGCTGCTCGGGCCGAGCGGTGCCGGTAAGAGTTCGCTGCTGCGGGTGCTCAACCTGCTGGAGATGCCGCGCGCCGGCCAGCTCCAGATTGCCGGCAACCAGTTTGATTTTGCCCGTGCGCCGGGCGAAAAGGCGATCCGTGAACTGCGCCAGAACGTCGGCATGGTGTTCCAGCAATACAATCTCTGGCCGCACCTGACGGTGGTACAAAACCTGATTGAAGCGCCCTGCCGGGTGCTGGGGCTGAGCAAAGCGGACGCGATGGCGCGGGCGCAGAAACTGCTCGACCGGCTGCGGCTGAATGACTACGCCGACCGCTTCCCGCTGCACCTTTCCGGCGGCCAGCAACAGCGGGTGGCGATCGCCCGTGCGCTGATGATGGAGCCGCAGGTGCTGCTGTTTGACGAACCGACCGCCGCCCTTGACCCGGCGATTACCGCACAAGTCGTGAATATCATCCGTGAGCTGGCCGGAACCGGCATCACGCAGGTGATCGTGACCCACGAGGTGGAAGTGGCACGCAAGACCGCCAGCCGCGTGGTGTACATGGAGAATGGCCGCATCGTGGAACAGGGTGATGCCGGCCGCTTTACACAGCCGCAAACCAGCGCGTTTGCCAGTTATCTTTCCCACTAGGATTGTCCGGAGTTTGCCATGAAAAACGTCTTATTCGCCGCGGTGCTCGCGGGCCTCAGCCTCTCTGCCACTGCGGCGGACAACATCCGCTTCGCCACCGAAGCCTCCTACCCGCCGTTTGAATTCATGGATGCCAACAACACCATGCAGGGCTTTGATATCGATCTGGCCAAAGCGCTCTGCCAGGAGATGCAGGCTAACTGCACCTTCACCAACCAGGCGTTTGACAGCCTGATCCCAAGCCTGAAATTCCGCCGGTTTGACGCGGTGATCTCCGGTATGGACATCACGCCGGAGCGGCTTAAGCAGGTGGCGTTCACCAAACCTTATTATGACAACTCTGCATTATTCATCGCCCAGAAAGGCAAGTTCGCGGACCTTGCAGCGCTGAAAGGCAAGCGCGTAGGTATGCAGAACGGCTCGACCCACCAGAAATTCCTGACCGAGAAACACCCGGAAATTACCCCGGTGCCGTATGACAGCTACCAGAACGCGGTGCTGGACCTGAAAAACGGCCGCCTGGACGCGGTATTCGGTGACACGGCGGTGGTGAATGAGTGGCTGAAACAGAACCCGAACCTGGGCGCAGTAGGGGATAAAGTCACCGACGCCGCCTACTTCGGCACCGGCCTCGGCATCGCCGTACGCCAGCAAAATACCGAGCTGCTGACCAAACTGGACGCCGCACTGGCGAAAGTGAAACAGGACGGCACCTACCAGACCCTCTACCAGAAATGGTTCACGCAGTAATCTGCCGCGATGACTGAATTCCAACCGTTACTCAGTGCCGCCGGGATGACCGTCGGCCTGGCACTTTGCGCACTGCTGCTCGGGCTGGCGCTGGCGATGCTGTTTGCCGTCTGGGAATCGGCACGCTGGCGCGCGGTCAGCTGGCTCGGCACCGGGCTGGTGACGCTGCTGCGCGGGCTGCCGGAAATCCTGGTGGTGCTGTTTATCTACTTCGGCTCCTCGCAGCTGCTGCTGATGCTGTCAGACGGCTTCACGCTCAACCTCTTCCTGTTCCAGGTGCCGGTGCAATTGCCGATTGAGAACTTTGAGGTCAGCCCGTTCCTGTGCGGGGTGGTGGCGCTGGCGCTGTTGTATGCCGCCTACGCCTCGCAGACGCTGCGCGGCGCGCTGAAAGCGGTGCCGCACGGCCAGCGGGAGTCGGGCCAGGCGCTCGGCATGAGCAAGTCTGCGATCTTCTTCCGGCTGGTGATGCCGCAGATGTGGCGGCATGCGCTGCCCGGCCTCGGCAACCAGTGGCTGGTACTGCTCAAAGACACCGCGCTGGTGTCACTGATCAGCGTCAATGACCTGATGTTGCAGACCAAAAGCATCGCCACCCGCACGCAGGAGCCGTTTAACTGGTACCTGATTGCCGCGGCGATCTATTTGGTTGTGACCCTGTTCAGCCAGTTTATCCTGCGGCGCATTGAACAACGCACCACCCGTTTTGAGCAGAGGCCGCACTGATGCTTGAGTATTTACCTGAGATCCTCAAGGGGTTGCACACCAGCCTGACGCTCACGGTGGCGTCGCTGATTGCCGCGCTGGTGCTCTCCCTGCTGTTTACCCTGGTGCTGTCTTTGAAAACGGCGGTGTTAAGCCCACTGGTGCGGGTCTACATCACGCTGTTTACCGGCACGCCGCTGCTGGTACAGATCTTCCTGATTTACTACGGGCCGGGGCAGTTCCCGTCCATCCAGCACTATCCTTGGCTCTGGAGCCTGCTCTCCCAGCCGTGGCTCTGCGCGGTGCTGGCGCTGTCGCTGAACAGTGCCGCCTACACCACCCAGCTGTTTTACGGCGCGGTGCGGGCCATCCCGGCCGGGCAGTGGCAATCCTGCGAGGCGCTGGGCATGTCGAAGATGCAATCGCTGCGCATTCTGCTGCCGTTTGCCTTCAAGCGCGCCCTCTCCTCATACTCCAACGAAGTGGTGCTGGTGTTTAAAAGCACGTCGCTGGCCTACACCATTACGCTAATGGAAGTGATGGGCCACAGCCAGCTGCTGTATGGCCGCACCTATGATGTGATGGTGTTTGGCGCAGCGGGCATCGTTTATCTCTGCGTCAACGGCCTGCTGACGCTGCTGATGCGGCTGGTGGAACGCCGGGCGCTGCGGTTCGAACAGCGCAATTAACTCCCCAGGGGCGACCGGTTCGCCCCTTTTTTTCGGCCCGCAAACCCTGTTTTCCCGCCTGCAGACTCTCCCCCTGTGCAAAATTCACGCACTTATTTAATTTTTTAAGCGAATTTATTGCATAATAATTCATTTGATGTCAGCGTAAGGGGTATCCCGGCAGGGGTGGCCCGGCACGTTCCGCCCGCTTGCGCCCTGCTCCGTGGGAACCCAACAGATAACAATAAAGGAGTGCCACCATGAAAAAATTGCTGCTTGCCGCCCTGCTCTCCGGTGTGGCCTTTACTGCCGGCGCGGCTGATACTATCCGTTTTGCGTCGTCTGCAACCTATCCGCCGTTTGAATCCATGGATGCCAATAACCAGATTGTCGGGTTTGATATCGATCTGGCCAACGCACTGTGCAAACAGTTGCAGGCCAACTGCACCTTCACCAACCAGGCATTTGACAGCCTGATCCCGGCGCTGAAATTCAAGCGTTTCGATGCCGTGATCTCCGGCATGGATATCACCCCGGAGCGCCAGAAGCAGGTGGCCTTCACGGCACCTTATTACGCCAACTCGGCAGTGGTGATTGCGCCGAAAGGCAAATACAAGACGCTGGCGGATCTGAAAGGCAAGCGCATCGGCATGGAAAACGGCACCACGCACCAGAAATACCTGCAGGAGAAGCACCCGGAAATCACGACCGTGGCCTATGACAGCTACCAGAATGCGATCCTTGACCTGAAAAATGGCCGTCTGGATGGGGTATTCGGTGATACGGCGGTGGTGAACGAATGGCTGAAAAATAACCCGAACCTGGCCGCCGTGGGTGAGCACGTCACCGACCCGCAATACTTCGGCATTGGCCTCGGCATTGCGGTGCGGCCGGATAACACCGCGTTACTGGAGAAGCTGAACGGCGCGCTGACCGCCATCAAAGCGGACGGCACCTACAAAGCCATCAACGACAAGTGGTTCCCGCAGTAACCGCCTCTCCCCCACCCTGGTGGGGGATTTTTTTCCCCTTTCCCTGCGCTGGCCGTTGCCCCTGAAGATGCGCGATATCTCTCATTTTCAGCCTTTGATTACACTGATTTCATCAATAGTGTGACAGGCATCACATTGCAATCCTTTGCGGCTCCCTATATTGGTCAGCCGAACTTTGTCATGAGATGGACTGACTATGCATGCACGATTTCATACCGCCTTTTCCGCGCTCTCCATAGAGCTTGCCACGGCCCTGGAGCCGCTGCTGCGCCATGATGATTTTCCGGCGTTCCTGACGGCGGCCGAGGTAGACAAACTGGCGCAGGAGAGCGGCATGGACGAAGACGCGCTGGCCTTTGCATTGCTGCCGCTGGCCGCGGCCTGCGCCCTGACGCCGGTGTCACATTTTCTGGTCGGGGCGATTGCCCGCGGCATCAGTGGTAACTGGTATTTCGGTGCCAATATGGAGTTTGCCGGTACGCCGTTGCAACAAACCGTGCACGCAGAGCAGTCGGCCGTGACCCACGCCTGGCTGCGCGGTGAGCGCGAGCTGACCGCCATCACGGTGAACTACACCCCCTGCGGCCACTGCCGCCAGTTTATGAACGAGCTGAACAGCGGCACCGATTTAATCATCCATCTGCCGGGCCGCGCGGCTGCCCGCCTGGGCCACTATTTGCCGGATGCCTTTGGCCCGCGCGATCTGGCGATCTTCACCCTGCTGATGGATCAGGTCGATCACGGTTACAGCGCCGAAGGCGATGCGCTGGTGAAGTATGCGCTGACGGCCATCAACCAGAGCCACGCGCCGTACAGCCAGTCGCACAGCGGCATCGCGCTGGAAGGCGCTGACGGACGCATCTTCCCCGGCCGCTACGCAGAGAACGCCGCCTTTAACCCCAGCCTGCCGCCATTGCAGGCCGCCCTGAACCTGATGAACCTGGCCGGGGGTGACTGCAATGCCATCACCCGTGCGGTGCTGATTGAACGCCGCGATGCGCTGCTGACCCAGGCGGACGCTACCCGCGCCACCCTGGCCGCACTCGGCTGCACCGATCTCACTGTGGTACACGTCTAACCTTCTGCCCGGCCGTGCCCCGGCCGGGCTTCTTCGCCTTTTGCTTTCCCCTGCCCCCGGCGTTCCTTCCCGGTCTGCTGCGCGTTTTCTGTTAAAAAGGACAACCTGCTGTAAGTTAATGCACGGTTCGCGGATTTTTTGTCAAAGCCTGATAACAATTGCTGTACATATCAGCATTATCTTTTAGGATCAGCGCAGAAATTCCTTACCTCAGACCGTGAAGAGTAGATCAATGGAACTTGAATACGAGAGCAAACGCCCCCTTTACATCCCTTATGCCGGCCCGATTCTGCTTGAATTTCCGCTGCTGAATAAAGGCAGCGCCTTTACCGAGGACGAGCGCACCCATTTCAACCTGCACGGTCTGTTGCCGGAGGCGGTAGAAACCATTGAAGAGCAGGCCGAGCGTGCCTGGCGCCAGTTCCAGGATTTCAAAACCGATATTGATAAGCACATCTACCTGCGCAATATCCAGGACACCAACGAAACCCTGTTCTACCGCCTGCTGGATGCCCACCTGAGCGAGATGATGCCGATCATCTACACCCCGACGGTCGGTCAGGCCTGTGAGCACTTCTCTGACATCTACCGCCGCGCGCGCGGTATTTTCCTTTCCTACCCGAACCGTGACCACATCGACGACATGCTGCAAAACGCCACCAAGCAGAATGTGAAAGTGATCGTGGTGACCGACGGCGAGCGCATCCTGGGGCTGGGCGATCAGGGCATCGGCGGCATGGGCATCCCGATCGGCAAGCTGTCACTCTACACCGCCTGCGGCGGCATCAGCCCGGCCTACACCCTGCCGGTGGTGCTGGATGTCGGCACCAACAACCCGCAGCGCCTGAATGACCCGCTCTACATGGGCTGGCGCCACCCGCGCATCACCGGCGAGGAGTACAGCGAGTTTGTGGACATGTTCATCCAGGCGGTGAAACGCCGCTGGCCGAACGTGCTATTGCAGTTTGAGGACTTTGCCCAGGCCAACGCCACGCCGCTGCTGAACCGCTACCGCGACGAGATCTGCTGCTTCAACGATGACATCCAGGGCACCGCCGCCGTGACCCTCGGCAGCCTGATCGCCGCCAGCCGTGCCGCCGGTTGCCGCCTGCGCGACCAGACCGTGGCCTTCCTGGGTGCCGGTTCGGCCGGGTGCGGCATCGCCGAGCAGATCATCGCCCAGATGAAATCGGAAGGGCTGAGCGAAGATGAGGCGCGCGCCAAAGTCTTTATGATCGACCGTTTCGGCCTGCTGACCGACAAACTGCCGAACCTGCTGGAATTCCAGGCCAAACTGATCCAGAAAAGTGAAAACCTGCTGGAATGGGACGTCAACAGCGATGCCATTTCGCTGATGGACGTGGTGCGCAACGCCAAGCCGACCATCCTGATTGGGGTCTCCGGCCAGCCGGGGCTGTTCACGGAAGAGATCATCCGTGAAATGCACCGCCACTGCCCGCGCCCGATTGTGATGCCGCTCTCCAACCCGACCTCCCGCGTGGAAGCGCGCCCGGAAGATATCCTGAAATGGACGGACGGTGCGGCGCTGGTGGCGACCGGCAGCCCGTTTGCCCCGGTGCATTACAAAGATCAGGTCTACCCGATCGCCCAGTGCAACAACTCCTACATCTTCCCCGGCATCGGGCTGGGCGTGCTCGCCTCCGGCGCCACCCGCGTCACCGACAGTATGCTGATGGCCGCCAGCCGGGCGCTGGCTGACTGCTCGCCGCTGGCGACCGAAGGAGAAGGCTCGCTGCTGCCGGACGTCAACGACATTCAGGGCGTGTCCAAAGTGATCGCGATGGAAGTGGGCAAAGCGGCGCAACTGCACGGCGTGGCGATGGTCACCTCCGAAGATGCGCTGTCGAAGGCGATTGAGCACAACTTCTGGCAACCGCAGTACCGCAGCTACAAACGCACCTCGTTCTGAGGCGCGGCATTCCACACCGGCAAGGGGGCTCCCCTTGCCTTTTTTATGCCCGTTACCTGCCCAAGCTGATGAAAAACCCAGCGAAACATGCGCGGAAACGGGACATGCCTTGCGTCAGGCAAACAGGTAAAGTAGCCTTGGAACCCCTACCTTTCCTCATCCTTTAAAGGCAAAAACCATGTGGAAACGCCTGATAGCCAGCTTTTTACTCATCGTGACGGCGATGGGCGTGGCGGCTATTGCGCTGGATCGCTGGGTGAGCTGGAAAACCGCCAACTACATCTATGAAGATGTGCAGGTGCTGCCGCACCGGCAGGTCGGCGTGGTGTTGGGTACCGCCAAGTACTACCGCACCGGCGTGATTAACCAGTACTACCTCTACCGTATCCAGGGCGCGATCAACGCCTACAACAGCGGCAAAGTGAAATACCTGCTGCTGAGCGGCGACAATGCCCAACAGAGTTACAACGAGCCGATGACCATGCGCCGTGACCTGATGGCCGCCGGCATCCCGGCCGGCGACATCGTGCTCGACTACGCCGGCTTCCGCACGCTGGACTCAATTGTCCGCACCCGCAAAGTGTTCGACACCAACGACTTTATTGTGATTACCCAGCGTTTCCACTGCGAGCGTGCGCTGTTTATCGCGCTGCATATGGGGATTCAGGCGCAGTGCTATGCGGTGCCGTCGCCGAAAAACATGCTGACGGTGCGGGTGCGGGAAATTTTCGCCCGCCTCGGCGCGCTCAGCGATCTCTACCTGCTCAAGCGCGAGCCGCGTTTCCTTGGCCCGCTGATCCCGATCCCGGCGGTGCATGCCATCCCGGACGACGCGCAGGGCTACCCGGCCGTGACGCCGGAGCAACTGCTGGCGCTGCAACAGCGGCTGGCGCAGGAGCGCCAACAGGAGCAGGAGAAACAGCAGCGCGAGGCGCAGGCGAAACAGCAGCGTGAGGCGGCGCAGAAGCAGGCGGAGGAACACGCCGCCCAGGAGAAAGCAGCGCAAGAGAAAGCCGCCCAGGAGGCCGCCGCGCAGCCACACCCCGGCCACCTGTTGCCGCCGCCGGACACCCCACCCGCCCCGCTTCCCTGATCCACAGACGCAAAAAAGGGCGACCGTAGTCGCCCTTTTTGTTGAGTGCTGTCTGCTGCCGGTTACTTCTTCTTCGCGTATTTCAGCGAGTCGAGCGCCACGGCGAAGATAATGATGCCGCCCTTGATGATGTACTGCCAGTACGGGTTCACGCCGATGTAGGTCAGCCCGTAGTTGATCACGGTGAAGATGATCACCCCGGTCACCACGCCCGCCACGGTACCGACGCCACCCGCGAACGACACGCCGCCCACCACGCAGGCCGCAATCGCATCCAGCTCATACATAAAGCCGAGGTTGTTGGTGGCGCTGCCGATACGGCCCGCTTCCAGCAACCCGCCGAAGGCGTAGAACACACCGGAGAGCGCATAGATCATGATCAGGTTCAGCGGCACGTTCACACCGGAGACTTTGGCCGCTTCCGGGTTACCGCCGATGGCAAAGATGTTTTTGCCGAAGCGGGTTTTGTTCCACAGCACCCAGACAAACACGATGGCGATCAGTGCGTAGAAGGTGATGTAGGAGAGCTTGAAGTCACCGAGGCGGATAAAGCCCTGGGCAAAGGCCGAGAACCCGGCGTCAAACCCGGCAATCGGTGAGGCACCCACGAAATCGTAATAGAGTGAGTTGATGCCGTACACGATGATCATGGTGCCGAGGGTGGTGATAAACGGCGTCACGTTCAGGTAGGCGATGATGATGCCGTTAAGCAGGCCAATCAGCGCGCCCACCACACACACCGTGAGGATCACCAGCGGGATGGGGATGGTGTCGATGTCCGGGAACACCTTGTTGACGTTGTCCATCGCCTGCAGCATGGTGGCCGCGACCACCGCCGCCAGCCCGACCTGACGGCCGGCAGAGAGGTCAGTCCCCTGGGTCACAATCAGCCCCGCCACCCCCAGCGCGATAATAATACGCACTGACGATTGGGTCAGGATGTTACTCAGGTTCATCAAACTTAAAAAGGTCGGGTCCTGGAAAATAATAATTGCCAGCAGCACCAGCAATACCACATAAATCCCGCCCTCTTTGAGATAAGTGAGCATACTTTTCTTATTTAACGCAGTCATAATAAGAACCTTCAACAAGATTAGAGGTGCAAGGAGGCAAGACGTAATATTTCGTTCTGCGAGGTTTCTTTGGTATTCACAATGCCTGCCACCTGGCCATTGCTCATGACCAGAATCCGGTCAGTAATCCCCAGCAATTCCGGCATTTCAGAAGAGATAATGATGATGCCCTTCTCTTTTTTCGCCAGTTCGGTAATCAGCTGGTAAATTTCAAATTTGGCCCCGACATCAATACCGCGCGTCGGCTCATCCAGCATTAATATTTCCGGCTGGGTCAGCAACCAGCGGCCGATAATCACTTTTTGCTGGTTACCGCCGGAAAGCGAGCCAATATTGGTGTGATGGCCGGGGGTTTTTACCCGCATCGAATCAATCACCCATTGGGTATCACTCTTCATCCGGCTGTTATCCAGCAGGCCGAATTTGTTTTTATAATTGCGGATATTGGAGATAAGCGAGTTAAAGCCGATATCCAGGTAGGCGTAAATCCCGGTGGAGCGCCGCTCCTCGGTCACCAGCGCGAAACCGTGGTTAATCGCCTCGTTGGCGCTGTTGTTGTTGATCGGTTTGCCGTGCAGTTTGATGGTGCCGCTCACCTTTTCGCGGATGCCGAACAGCGTCTCCACGATGTCAGTGCGCTTGGCGCCCACCAGCCCGGCAATGCCGAGGATTTCACCCTTGTGCAGGTTGAACGAGACATCCCGGATCGACGGCTGGCGCAGTGACGTCAGGTTTTTAACCTCAAGAATCACCTCTCCCGGCGTATTCATGCGGTCAGGGAAACGCTGGCTCAGGGAGCGCCCCACCATCATCGAGATAATCTGGTCCATCGTCATGCCTTCCAGCGGCTGGGTCGCAATCCACTGGCCGTCACGCAGGATGGTGATTTCGTCACACAGCTGGAAAATCTCTTCCATCTTGTGGGAGATATAGACGATACCGCAGCCACGCTCTTTCAGCTTACGGATAATGGTGAACAGGTGGTTCACCTCTTTTTCCGTCAGTGACGAGGTTGGCTCATCCATAATGACGATCTTGGCATCGTAAGAGAATGCCTTGGCAATTTCGATCATCTGCATCTGGGACACAGAAAGCCGGGCGACTTTATCGCGCGGGTCGATATTAATATCCAGTTCGTCAAAAATGGCTTTGGTATCGTTATACATTTTCTCCTGGTCGACAAACAGCCCCTTCGTCGGATAACGGCCAAGCCACATGTTATCCATTACCGTACGCTGCAGAACCAGGTTTAATTCCTGATGCACCATCGACACGCCTTTTTCCAGCGCCTCTTTGGAGCTTTTAAAATCGATTTCTTGCCCCTGGAAAAGAATACTTCCGGCATCTTTGCTGTAAATGCCAAACAGGCACTTCAATAACGTTGATTTGCCTGCGCCATTCTCGCCCATTAATGCGTGAATGGAGTGGGGGCGGACTTTTAAATTCACGTTATCCAATGCTTTTACGCCTGGAAATGACTTCGAGATATTGGTCATTTCCAACAACCACTCGCGCGGTTGTCCCGTCGTGTTATCGGCCATAATTACACCTGGCTAGAATAAGGGATCTGCATTCGGGGTGCCGGACGCCCGGCCACCGGAAAAACCGGTCACCTGGTGCGCAGCATCCTGATAAGGCGGACGCTGCCGGCCATCCTGACCGGCAGCGGGTATACCTGTTGGTTACCGTTAAACTAAACGGGTCATGCGTATTACTTACCGATAAATTGTGCCAGGTTGTCCTGGTCTACGCCGACGTAAGGGATACGTACGACTTTATTATCGATTTTCCAGTTGGTGCCCTCTTCTGCCTTTTTACCCTCGGCCAGATTCTTCGCAAGCTGGAAGGTTGCTTTCGCCTGGTTGTTGGCATCGTTCAACACTGTCCCGGCCATGGCACCGGATTTCACCATCGCCAGCGCTTCCGGCAGGGCGTCAACGCCGAATACCGGGAGCTTGGATTTGTTATGCGCCTTCAGCGCTTCTACGGCACCCATCGCCATTGCATCGTTGTTGGCGATCACCACTTCGATCTTGTCGGCATTCGGGCCGGAGAGCCAGGCGTCCATCTTGTCTTTCGCCTGGGCGGTGTCCCACATTGCGGTGTCGAGCTGCAATTGCTGGGTCTTCATGCCGTCTTTGCCGTTCAGGGTGTCCACCACATATTTGGTGCGCGCTTCGGCGTCCGGGTGGCCCGGTTCACCTTTCAGCAGCACAAACTGGATGGTGCCGTCTTTGTTCAGATCCCATTCCGGGTGAGCTTTCCAGTGCTTGGCAATCAGCTCGCCCTGGATAATGCCGGACTCTTTGGAGTCAGTCCCGACATAGTAAACCTTGTCATAGCTGTCGAGCGCTTTGCGGCTCGGCTCTTTGTTGTAGAACACCACCGGCACGTCATTGCCGCGTGCTTTGTCGATAACCACCGGGGCTGCCGCCGGGTCAACCAGGTTGATCGCCAGGGCTTTCACGCCTTTGGCCAACAGCACGTCGATCTGGTCATTCTGTTTGGATTGGTCGTTCTGCGAGTCATTCATCAGCAGTTCGATATCCGAGGAGGATTTGGCTTCTTTCTCGATCGCCTTACGCACCACGGACATAAAGTTGTCATCGTATTTGTAAATGGTGACGCCGATGCGGGTGTCTGCGTGTGCCGCAGTTCCGAACAACATGGCGGCTGCCAGCGTGGCCAGGGTAAACACCTTCTTATTCATTTTTTCTCTCCGGTTTTATGTAGGGTACGACCAGGTAGTGCCGTCCTGCCGGTGTGCGGCGGGGATTAACCGTCCTCCTTGACCCTGCTTTCTCCTGCGTTTGCTGTGGTGTCTCTGCGTCCGGCAGACGCGGCAGGAAACCTGTCAGGAGTCCCGAAAAAGGATCACGCCTTGACACATCCTGACAGAAAACGCTCGCATCATAATCGCTGCATTGTTAATAAACTGTGAATGCCTTCACACTTTGAAAACGGTTACACAACTGAAACATCACAGTCCGTGAGCACCCGCGCATTTCAGCCCGCCGCCACAGAGTGGCGGCGCACCAGCGTCGGCATAAAACAGTGGCTTACGCCGCTCTCCAGCGTGTTTGCTGCCCCTTTCAGCGCCAGCTCGGTGGCCAGCGTCGCCATCGAAATAATCGGGTAGCGCACGGTGGTCAACTTGGGGCTGGTGTAACGGGCGATCGGAATATCATCAAAACCCACCAGCGAACAGTGCTGCGGCACGGTGATACCGTTTTCTTTCAGCACCGCCAGCGCCCCGGCCGCCATCGCGTCGTTATAGGCAAAAATCGCCGTAAGGTGCTGATTGCGCCCCAGTAATTCTACCATGGCCGCTTCCCCGCCCTGCAAGTCCGGTGAGGCGGCGGCGTACCAGGCATCCGGCACGGCCAGCCCGGCCTCGGCCATCGCCTGGCGGTAGCCTTTCCGCCGCTGCACTTCATCCTCGATTGGGTGGCTGGAACCCACATAACCGATGCGCTGGTGGCCGTTGCTCAGCAGCAGGCGGGTCGCCATGTGCGCCCCGCTGACGTTGTCCAGCCCCACGCAGCGGTGCTCAAACCCGGCGATGATGCGGTTAATCAGCACCATGCCGGGGATCTGGTTAAGAAAATCAATCAGCTCGGCATCGCTCAGCGCTTTGGCATGCACAATCAGCGCGTTACAGCGCTGGCGGATTAGCACTTCAATCGCATGGCGCTCTTTTTCCGCCTGGTGGTAACTGTTGCCGATCAGCACATATTTGTGGTTTTGCTGCGCTACCGTGTCCACCGCTTTCACCAGTGCGCCGAAAAAGGGGTCAGACACATCCATCACCACCACGCCGATGGTGTCACTGGTCTGGGTGGCGAGCGCCTGCGCGTTGGCATTGGGCCGGTACCCCAGCTCTGACACCGCTTGCAGCACCAGTTCACGCGTCTCTTTGCTGGCAATGGCGGAGTTGTTCAGCACGCGGGATACCGTCGCCACCGACACCCCGGCGCGCTTGGCCACATCACGGATGGTGATCATAGGCGGCTCCGGGCAAAGGGGCGCGGCAGGCACAGGCTCGTCCTGGTCTGGTCAACATCAGAGGTAAAAAGGCAAAAGGAGCAACCATGTGAAGTCCTGTTATCAGGGTTATTAAGCGGCATTCACTGCACGCCGCTATCCTAACGGGTTTGCCTCAGGGCCTGCGTGAAATACGTCACAGGAAAGAAAACGTTTTCACACGAAAGCAATATTTCTTCACAACATTGCAACGTTTTGCGGGGGAAACAGGGAGAGAAGCGGCATGAGGAAAGGGGCACGGCAGCCAGGCGTGCCCCGCTCGGGGTCAGGGTTTGGCAGGCTCCACCGGGCGTCCGGCTGCCAGCGCAGTCAGCCTGCGCCACAGCCACTCCATCGGCCCCTGCGTAAAGACGCGCAGCCAGAGCAGCGAAAACAGCAGGTTGACCAGCCACACCAGCGGCACGATCGCCAGCAGTTGCAGGCGGCTGAACTGGTCATACAGGCCAAAGGTATAGAACAGCGTATTGCAGATCAGGGTTTGCAGCAGGTAGTTACTCAGCGCCATGCGGCCGATCTGCGCCAGCCAGCCGGTGACGCGCCAGCCTGACAACGTCGGCCAGAAGCCGTAAAGCAGCGACAGATAGCCGATGGATTGCAGCGCCGCGCCCGCTTCCCGCGGTGCCTGCAACAGAAAGCCGCTCCAGCGGTAATCCCAGCCCAGGTGCCACTGTACCATCACCGACGGGATCTGGATGAGCCATGAAAGCGTTATCAGCCACAGCGCCAGCCGCCGGTAGTGGCGGAGGCTGAATTCGCCGCGCAACCAGCCGCTGCGCATCAGCCCGGCACCAAACAGCATGGCCCCTGCCAGCTCCCAGCCATATTGCGCGCCCACGGACAGCAGCGTGGAGGAGAGCATATCCAGCCGGTTGCGCCACGCTTCTTCCCCGCCCTGCAACTTCCAGAACGCCTCATACTGCAACGAGGCCGGGCCGGGCTGCCAGAAATCACCGGGGTTGGGGTTGGTCATAAAGGCAAACATCACCAGAATCCCCACCCCGAGGGCAAACAGCAGCGCACCGGTCATCAGCAGCGTGCGGCTGCCGGTCGCCTCGCGGATCAGCCGCCAGCAGACCAGCCCGATCAGCCCATACGAGAGCAGGATGTCGCCGTCCCAGAGGAAAATCGCGTGCAGCAGCCCGAACAGCAGCAGCCAGGAGAGCCGCGCCTGGATCCAGCGCTTGCCGCGCGGCAGCAACAGCTGTAACCCGGCACCAAACAGCAGCGCGAACATGGTCAGGAATTTAGCCTGCGCCAGCACATCCATGACGGCCCAGGTCCAGGCGTCAGCCGTGGTGGGCAGCCCGTGGTACGCCGGGTTAAGGTAGGCGGCTTTCGGCAGGCCGAAGGCGTTGATATTGAGCAGTAAAATGCCGAGGATGGCTATCCCGCGGGCGCAATCCAGCGTAGCAATGCGTTGGCGCATAGGTCACAACATCCTGCGAGTCGGGCAGCACCGGGCGGTGCTGCCAATAACGGGAGCGGATCAGACGTGGCGGACGGCGCGCAGGAACTCCTGGCGGGTGTTCTGGCTGGACTTGAACAGACCGCCCAGCGAGGTGGTGGTGGTGGCGCTGGTCGCATCACGGATGCCGCGTGCTTTCACGCAATAATGTACTGCATCAATAGATACCGCAACGTTATTGGTGCCGAGCAGGGTTTGCAGCGCCACCAGGATTTGCTGGGTCAGACGCTCCTGCACCTGCGGCCGCTGGGCAAAGAACTGCACAATGCGGTTGATTTTCGACAGGCCGATCACCCCGTCTTTTGGGATATACGCCACAGTCGCTTTGCCGTCGATGGTCACAAAGTGGTGCTCACAGGTGCTGGTCAGGGTGATGTCACGAACCGTCACCATTTCATCCACCTTCATCTTGTTCTCGATGATGGTGATTTTGGGGAAATTGTTGTAATCCAGCCCGGAGAAGATCTCCTCGACATACATCTTGGCGATGCGCAGCGGCGTTTCCGCCAGGCTGTCGTCAGTGAGGTCAAGGTTCAGCAACTGCATGATGCTGGTCATGTGCTCCTGGATGTGACGGGTGCGCGTCTCCCTGTCGAGCATAGGTTCTGGTCTCAAAGGGGTTTCCAGGCCGCGCGCCATCAGCGCTTCATGAACCAATGCGGCTTCTTTACTCAGCGTTGCCATTTCTCTTCTCCTGCGGGTATTACGATTCTGACGCCGATTCACGCCAAAATTGGGTGCCTCACTTTAGTGGAGTGCGCCCTGATGATCCAGTGATTACGCTTCATGATTGATGAAATAGCTACAAGTTATTGAGCGGAGCAATAAGTATGCCCCGCCCCGCTCAGGAACGCACCGCATCAGGCTGGGTGCGGCCCGGCAGCACCAGCCCACCGGCGACGAACAGCGCCAGCATCGCCACATAGAGCGCCGGTTCCAGCCGGTGGGTCAGCGCCGTGGAGAGCGCCGAAAGCACCGGCCCCACCAGTTGCCCGACCGCGTACCCGGTGGTCAGCAGCCCGGCCAGATAACGCGCATGGTGCGGTGCCAGCTCCCGGCCATATTGCAGCGACAGCTGCACCACGCAGAGGAAACCGCCGCCGGTCAGCAGCGCGCCCACCGCCAGCCCGGCGATGCCCGGCAGACATGACGCCCCGAGCACGCCCAGCGCCTGCACCCACAACACGATCGCCAGCCGGGTGCGGGTCGCCAGCCAGCCGCGTGTCAGGATGCCGAGCACAATCCCTGCCACCGCCGCGCCGCCAAACACCGGCCAGAGGAACTGGGCCATCAGGCTGTCGGGAAAGCGGCTGTGCGCCATCTGCGAAAAGAAGGTGGCAGGCAGGATGTAACCGAACCCGGCCAGGCTGTAGCTCCACACCAGCCGCCGCAGCGCCGGGGTCAGCGGCAGCGGGGCCGGGGCGGTGGCCGGGCGGTGCAGTTCGCCTTTGCGCGGCAGGTTCATGCTGATGGCGGCCACCAGCAGCAGCGCCAGCCCGCCATACAGCAGCCAGCCCTGCGCCGAGGAGAGGTGATACGCATTGATCACCAGCGCCAGCAGCCCGCTTAACAGAATGCCCATGCCCGGCCCGGCAAACACCGCGGCGCTGAGGCCGGGGCGGCCGTAGTGCGCCAGTTGCTCATTGCACCAGGCGGCCACCAGCACCAGCGCCCAGCCGCTCGCCATCCCGATCAGGAAACGTACCGCGCAGTGCAGCACTTCGCCGCCCACCGCGGCTGACAGCAGCGTCAGCACTACCGCGCCCCAGACGCCGAGCCACAGCCGCCGCTCCACATGGCGGGTGGCGCGCATCGCATCAAACGCCCCGGCGAGGTAGCCCAGGTAGTTAAACGCCGCCACCAGCCCCGCGCCGGTCAGGCTGAACTGGTGTTCGGCAATCATCAGCGGCACCTGCGGGGTAAACGCAAAGCGCCCAATCCCCATTGCCACCACCAGCGCCAGAAATCCACTCACTGCAATGCGTAGTGCCATCGACATGCTCCCTCCGGTCGCCCGGTTCAGGCGAATCAAGACGTTATCAAAAGGTTAACCTTTGCCCAAGCGTTACCTGTTTGTAGCCGCCAATTGCCGTACAGGTTAATTAGCAGTTGCCACCACTCTGCCTGACCGTTAGACTCACGGAAACTGAATAATTCAGATCACGTTATTCACAATAAGAGAACAGTTATGGACCTCACCCAGCTCCGGATGTTTTGTTGTGTGGCCGAGACCGGTTCGCTGGCTAAAGCGGCCGAGCAATTGCACCGCGTGCCCTCCAACCTCACCACCCGCCTGCGCCAGCTGGAACAGGAGCTGGGCACCGATCTGTTTATCCGTGAAAAACAGCGCCTGCGGCTCTCGGCGATGGGCCATAACTTTCTCGGCTATGCGGAGCGTATTCTGGCGCTGAGTGACGAGGCGATGAGCCTGACCCACGCCGGTGAACCCGCCGGGCAGTTTGCCCTCGGGTCAATGGAGAGCACCGCCGCCACCCGCCTGCCCGCGCTGCTGGCCGCTTACCACCAGCAGCACCCAAAAGTGGCGCTGTCCCTGGTGACCGGCACCTCCGGTGACATCATCGACAGCGTGCGCGCCGGCACCCTGGCCGCCGCCCTGGTGGACGGCCCGATAGACCATGATGATTTGAACGCCTGCATCGCCTTCCGTGAGCGGCTGGTGGTGATCTCCCCTGCCAACCGCCCGCTGGCGGCACACGGCGCAGGCGCGTCGCTTACGCTGTTCGTGTTCGGCCCGTCCTGCTCCTACCGCCGCAAATTTTACGCCTGGCTGAAACAGGCCGGCTGGGCGGTAGGCGCGTCGCTGGAGATCCACTCCTATCACGCGATGCTGGCCTGTGTTGCCAGCGGCGCGGGCATCGCCATTTTGCCGGAATCAGTGCTGGCACAACTGCCGGGGCATGAGGGCGTCACGGTCAATATCCTGCCGGACGAGGTGGCCGACACCGCCACCTGGCTTATCTGGCGGCGCGAGGCGTTCAGCGCCAACGTCCGCGCGCTGAAAGAGATCATTATCGAGCACAATCACGGCGTCATTCCCGTACTGAAACACCCGATCGCCGGTGAGTGAGATACACTTAACCAACGATTAATTATTAACCACCCATCCCGCATTAACCCGTAAAGGAGCACTACCATGGAGATGATCAAAACCCGCGCCGCCGTTGCCTGGGGGCCAGGCCAGCCACTGAAAATTGAAGAAGTGGACCTGATGCCGCCGCAGAAAGGCGAAGTGCTGGTGCGCATCGTCGCCACCGGCGTCTGCCACACCGATGCCTACACCCTGTCCGGCAAAGACCCGGAGGGCGTGTTCCCGGCGATCCTCGGCCATGAGGGCGGCGGCGTGGTGGAAGCGGTTGGTGAAGGCGTCACCAGCGTGGCCGTCGGCGACCATGTGATCCCGCTCTATACCCCGGAGTGCGGCGAGTGCAAATTCTGCCGTTCCGGCAAAACCAACCTCTGCCAGGCGATCCGCAGCACCCAGGGCAAAGGGCTGATGCCGGACGGCACCACCCGCTTCTTCAAAGACGGCAAGCCGATCTTCCACTACATGGGCACCTCCACCTTCTCGGAGTACACCGTGGTGCCGGAAATTGCGCTGGCAAAAATCAATAAAGACGCGCCGCTGGAAGAGGTCTGCCTGTTGGGCTGTGGCGTCACCACCGGTATGGGCGCGGTGATGAACACCGCCAAAGTGCAAAAAGGCGACACCGTGGCGATCTTCGGCCTCGGCGGCATCGGCCTTTCTGCCATCATCGGCGCACAGATGGCCGGCGCGGGCCGCATCATCGGCATCGACATCAACACCAGCAAGTTCGACCTGGCACGCAAGCTGGGCGCGACTGACCTGGTCAACCCGAAAGATTACGACAAGCCGATTCAGGACGTGATCGTTGAAATGACCGACGGCGGCGTCGACTTCTCCTTTGAGTGCATCGGCAACGTGAACGTGATGCGTTCCGCGCTGGAGTGCTGCCACAAGGGCTGGGGCGAATCCGTGATCATCGGCGTTGCCGGGGCCGGGGAAGAGATCTCTACCCGTCCGTTCCAGCTGGTGACCGGCCGCGTCTGGCGCGGTTCCGCATTTGGCGGCGTCAAAGGCCGCAGCCAGTTGCCGGGCATCGTGCAGGAGTACCTTGACGGGAAATTCCAGCTCAACGATTTCATCACCCACACCATGGGTCTGGATGACATCAATGAGGCGTTTGACCTGATGCACGAAGGCAAGTCGATCCGCTCCGTTATCCATTTCAATAAATAAACAAGGCACCGCGCTGCGATGAGCATTGAACTTCTTGAAGAACACCGGCTGTTTGGCGGCTGGCAACAGCGTTACCGCCACCACAGCAGCAGCCTGAACTGCACCATGACGTTCAGCCTCTACCTCCCGCCGCCGCGGGATGACACACCGCCGCCGGTGCTGTACTGGCTGTCAGGCCTGACCTGCAACGATGAAAACTTCACGCAGAAGGCCGGTGCACAACGCGTGGCGGCAGAGCTGGGGCTGGTGCTGGTGATGCCGGACACCAGCCCGCGCGGTGACGGGGTGGCAGACGATCCGGGCTATGATCTCGGCCAGGGTGCCGGTTTCTACCTCAACGCCACGCAGGCACCGTGGTCAGCGCATTACCGCATGTATGACTACCTCAATGATGAGTTGCCCGCGCTGGTGCGCCAGCAGGTCAGCGTCAGTGACCGGCAGTCAATCTGCGGGCATTCGATGGGCGGCCACGGCGCACTGATGCTGGCCCTGCGCAACCCGCAGCGCTACTGCTCGGTGTCGGCGTTTGCGCCGATCGTCAACCCGAGCCAGGTGCCGTGGGGCCGTAAGGCGTTTACCGCCTACCTCGGCAGTGATGAGAACCAGTGGCTGGCGTATGACAGCTGCCACCTGTTGACCCGTACCCCGGCCACGGCGCTGCCGATGCTGGTGGATCAGGGCGACAGTGACCAGTTCCTGCCGGACCAGTTGCAGCCGGCCAAACTGGCTGAGCTGGCTGAGCAGTTCGGCTGGTCACTGACCCTGCGCACCCAACCGGGTTATGACCACAGCTACTTCTTTATCGCCAGCTTTATTGAGGACCACCTGCGGTTCCACGCGGCGCACCTGTTTGCCTGAGACGTTGTTTTCCCCCCGGTGGCCCGCCTGCGGGCCGCCGTTTCCTACCCCGCTGACTGGCAGACTCAGCATTTTCAACTACACTTTATGGTTCGTACAGATTTTTACGTGCGCAAAGCGTCAGCTTTACGCGCCTCCTGTTGTTTCATGTGAATGGAGAAAAAACAATGTCGAAACCAGACCAATACACCCGTCAGAATCCACTCACCCAGTACAAGCATGACCGTTATCCAAAGCAGACTCAGCCCGCGCCGGGGCTGGCGATGAACATGCAGCCTGCTCCGGATCACGGTGAAGAGAGCTACCGTGGCAGCGAGCGCCTGCAAGGGCGTAAAGCGCTGGTCACCGGCGGTGACTCCGGCATCGGCCGTGCCGCGGCGATTGCCTATGCCCGCGAAGGGGCGGACGTCGCCCTCTCCTACCTGCCTTCAGAACAGCGTGACGCTGAAGAAGTGGCGGAGCTTATCCGTGAGGCCGGGCGCGAAGTGGTGCTGCTGCCGGGCGATATCAGTGACGAAGCGTTCTGCCAGAAACTGGTGGCCGATGCCCATGCCAAACTTGGCGGGCTGGATATCCTGGCGCTGGTGGCCGGTAAGCAGGTGGCGATTCAGAACATCAGTGACCTGACCACCGATCAGTTCCGCAAAACGTTTGAAACCAACGTCTTCTCGCTGTTCTGGATAACCAAAGCAGCGCTGCCGCACCTGCCGGAAGGGAGTTCGATCATCACCACGTCGTCAATCCAGGCTTACCAGCCCAGTGAGTTCCTGCTGGATTACGCCTCGACCAAGAGCGCGATTGTGGCTTACAGCCGCGCGCTGGCAAAACAGGTGGCGAGCAAAGGCATCCGCGTGAACATCGTGGCACCCGGCCCGATCTGGACACCGTTGCAGGTCAGCGGCGGCCAGTTGCAGGAGAACATCCCGGACTTCGGCGCGGCCACCCCGCTGAAACGTGCGGGCCAGCCGGCTGAGCTGGCACCAATTTACGTGTTCCTCGCCTCGCAGGAATCCAGCTATGTCACTGCCGAAGTGTTTGGTGTGACCGGTGGGAACCACACGGCGTAAGCCGGGCGTCCGCAGCGTTCTTTTACAACAGTACCTTAACGATAAAAAAGCCGGGCACATGCCCGGCTTTTGTTGTTGGCTGAGGCGCTGAAACCTCAGCGGTCTTTGCGGTGCTCCACGGTTTCGCGGTATTCGTCCAGGAACGGCTGCTCCGCCGGATCGATGCGGTCCATCCCGGAGGTAAAGCGGTGCCAGTACGGGTAACGCGGTGCCGGGCGGGTCGCCCGCTCAATCTGCTGTAATTCCTCTTCGGACAAGTGCAGGTCGGCTGAGGCCAGGCTGTCGCGCAATTGCGCTTCGTTACGTGCGCCCACAATCAGGCTGCTGATGCCGGGGCGGCTGTTGAGCCAGGCCAGGCAGACGCGCGCCGGGGAGGCATCATGTTTTTCCCCCACCGCCGCCAGCACGTCGATCACATCGTAGGCATGTTCCATATCGTGCACATAGGGTTCCGGCCAGCCGTTACCCTGACGTGAGCTTTCCGGCGTTTTCTGGCCGCGCCGCACGGTGCCGGTCAGCAGCCCTTCGCCCATCGGCCCCCAGATCAGCGTGCCGATGTTCTGATCCAGTGCCAGCGGCAGTAACTCAAACTCCGCTTCGCGTGATTCCGGCGTGTAGTTGATTTGCTGGCTGATGGGCTTATGCACCCCGAGCAGTTCCGCTTTGCCCAGGGTTTTCATCATTTGCCAGCCGGTGTAGTTGGAGGTGCCGAAATAGCGGATTTTGCCGCTCTGCACCAGTGACTCCAGCGCATACAGCGTCTCTTCCACCGGGGTGACGCCGTCCCAGTTGTGGATCTGGTAGAGGTCGATGTGGTCGGTTTTCAGGCGGCGCAGGCTGTTTTCACAGGATTTGATCAGGTGGTAACGCGTAGCCCCGCTGTCGTTCGGGTCATCGCTCATCGGGCTGCGCGCTTTGGTGGCGAGGATGATGCGCTGGCGGTCGCGGCCCAGTGCCTCGCCCACCACGTGTTCTGCGCCGCCTTTTGAGTAAAGGTCAGCGGTATCCACAGTATTCACACCCTGTTCAAAGGCGATGTCCATAAACCGGCGGGCGGTTTTGGCATCCACATTGCCGGTTTTTTCGAAACCGTCGGAGCCGGCAAACGTGAGGGTCCCCAGTGTCAATTCCGAGACAAACAGGCCGGAGTGGCCGAGTTGGCGGTATTTCATTGCTGACTCCTTGTACGTTGGATTAAGAGGAGGAACCTATAGGTATAGCTAAAAATTCCTCACCCTTCATCGAATTAGGAGTCCCCTTAGTTGCCCGCCCGGCCTGCGGCCGCGCTGCTTAGCGTCTGGCCCGCACCACCTGGTAACGGCGCGTCAGGTATTCCACCGGTGCGCTCCAGACGTGCACCAGCCGGGTAAACGGGAACACCAGGAAGATCGTCATGCCCAGAATCAGGTGCACGCGGTAGATCCACTCCACGCCGTCCAGCCACTGTGACGCGTTGCCCTGGAACGTCACGATCGCCTGCGCCCAGCCCACCAGTTTCATCATCCCCAGGCCGTCCAGGTGTTGCAGTGAGAACCAGATGGAGGTCAGCCCCAGCGTCACCTGCACGATCAAAATCCCCAGGATCACGATGTCAGCACGGGTTGAGGTGGCGCGTATCCGCGGATTGAATAAGCGGCGTCTCAACAACAGCAGCCCGCCCACCAGCGTCATCAGGCCAAACACCCCACCGGCCACCATCGCCAGTTTCTGTTTGGTGGCGATGGCGAGAAACGGCTCATAGACCCAGTGCGGCGTCAGCATCCCGAACAGGTGGCCAAATAAGATGCCGATAATGCCGATGTGGAACAGGTTAGAGCCGAGGCGCATGCCCTTTTTATCCAGCATCTGGCTGGAGGCCGCCCGCCAGGTGTACTGGCCGTAGTCATAACGCAGCCAGCTGCCGATTAAAAACACGGTGCCGCAAATATAGGGATAGATGTCAAAAAACAGGATATTGAGGTAATGCATTATTTCGCTCCTCCGGCAGAGAGATCCAGATACTGCGGCAGCACGTTCTGGCCGGCCCGGCGCGCATGTTGCGCCGGGCCGTCGCCGCAGGGGGTGTCCAGGACAGCGTGGCTGCTCATAAATTTCACCTGCTCCTCTTCCCAGACGGCGTCCATCGCCGCCGGGGAGTCGTCGCGTGCTTCACCGGCCACCTGCCCGGCCAGCGCATCACTGCGCAGCGGGCTTTGCGCCGCGGCCAGCAGGGCGTCAAACAGCACGCCAAACCCGCTGTCGCGCGCGTTCAGGCGGCTGCCCAGGAGCGCCAGGATCGGGGCGATATCCTGCAACCCCTGCCGGGCGGCGGCGGCGTCCTGCATACTCAGGTATTCCAGATAGAGCGGCAGATAGTCCGGCAGTTCACGGCAGCTGAGCTGCAACCCCGCCGCCTCATACTGGTTCAGCAGATCCACCATCGCCTGGCCGCGCTCGCGGGATTCGGCATGCACATGCTCAAACAACAGCAGCGAGGTGGCGCGCCCGCGCTCAAACAGGGCGCACCATTCCGCCTGCTTATCCAGCACCGGTGTGGCCAGATAGCGCTGCACAAACGGCAGCAGATCGGGCTGCGCCTGTGCCGTCTCCGCCAGCAGTTCTTCGCGGTGCTGCCACAGGTCAGCGTCCGGGTATTCCAGCAGCAGCGAGATGATTTTCAGCAACGGCATCATTCACCCCCGGCCTGGTCGCCGATGTTGATGGCATCAATGCGGCGGCTGTTGAACAGGTTGAATTTGCTGTCACTGCCGTGGCAGCCGTCGCCAAAGCTGAACCCACAGCCGTTGCGTTCCGGGAAGGCGTCACGCGCCAGCTCACGGTGGCTGCTCGGGATCACAAAGCGGTCTTCATAGTTGGCGATAGCGAGGTAGCGGTACATCTCTTCTACCTGCGCCTCGCTCAGCCCCATCTCATCAATCGCGCGGGTGTCCCTGACGCCCTCCACGCTCTGCGCGCGTTTATAGTGGCGCATCGCCATCATGCGTTTCAGCGCCCGCAATACCGGCGCGGTGTCCCCGGCACTCAGCAGGTTCGCCAGGTATTGCACCGGAATGCGCAACTGCTCCACCGCCGGTAACACGCTTCCCGGTTGCGCCAGGGCGCCCGCTTCCACCACCGATTGAATCGGCGACAGCGGCGGCACATACCAGACCATCGGCAGCGTGCGGTATTCCGGGTGCAGCGGCAGCGCCAGCTTCCAGTCCATCGCCAGTTTCCACACCGGCGAGGCCTGCGCAGCATCGATCACGCTCTGGGCGATGCCCTGTTTCAACGCCTCCGCGATCACCGCCGGATCGTTAGGGTCGAGGAAGATGTCACACTGGCGTTCATACAGGTCGTGCGGGTTTTCGGCACTGGCGGCATCACTGATGCGGTCGGCATCGTAAAGCAGCACGCCGAGGTAGCGGATGCGCCCGACGCAGGTTTCCGAGCAGACGGTGGGCATCCCGGACTCAATGCGCGGGTAACAGAAAATGCACTTCTCCGATTTCCCGCTTTTCCAGTTGAAGTAGATTTTTTTATAGGGGCAGCCGCTGATGCAGAGCCGCCAGCCGCGGCATTTATCCTGATCGATCAGCACAATGCCGTCCTCTTCGCGCTTGTAGATGGCACCGCTCGGGCAGGTCGCCACACAGCTCGGGTTCAGGCAGTGTTCACACAGGCGCGGCAGGTACATCATGAACGTATGTTCAAACTGTCCGTAGATCGCTTTCTGAATGGCGTTGAAATTGGTGTCCGCCGACCGTTTGCCGAATTCACCGCCCAGCAGCTCTTCCCAGTTGGGGCCGCCCTCGATTTTGTCCATCCGCTGGCCGCTGATCAGTGAGCGCGGCCGCGCCGTGGGCTGGCTTTTGCCCTGCTCTGCGGTATGCAGATGCTGGTAGTCATAAGTGAACGGCTCGTAATAGTCGTCGATGCCGGGGATCACCGGGTTGGCGAAGATTTTTGACAGCACCCCGGCGCGGCTGCCGAGGCGCGGCTCAAGTTTCCCGTTGATTTTACGGATCCAGCCGCCGCGCCATTTGCTCTGGTCTTCCCACGCCTGCGGGTAGCCCACGCCCGGCTTGGTTTCCACGTTATTGAACCAGGCGTACTCCATGCCTTCGCGCCCGGTCCAGACGTTTTTGCAGGTGACGGAGCAGGTATGGCAGCCGATGCATTTATCGAGGTTCAGCACCATGCCGACCTGAGAACGGATTTTCATTTTGACGCCTCCTGAACCTGATCGCGGCCCTCATCATCCAGCCAGTTAATGTGTTTCATTTTGCGCACCATGATGAACTCATCGCGGTTGGAGCCCACCGTGCCGTAGTAGTTGAAGCCATACGCCAGCTGGGCGTAACCGCCTATCATATGGGTCGGTTTCGGGCTGACGCGGGTCACGGAGTTATGGATGCCGCCGCGCATCCCGGTGATTTCTGACCCCGGAATGTTCAGCAACCGCTCCTGCGCGTGGTACATCATGGTCATACCGGCCGGGACACGCTGGCTGACCACCGCGCGGGCGGTCAGCGTGCCGTGGGCGTTGAACACCTCGATCCAGTCGTTGTCCTCAATGCCCAGCTCAGCGGCATCCGCCTCACTCATCCACACAATCGGGCCGCCGCGTGACAGCGTCAGCATCAGCAGGTTGTCGCTGTAGGTGGAATGGATGCCCCATTTCTGGTGCGGCGTCAGGAAGTTCAGCGCCTTTTCCGGGAAGCCGTTGGAAGGAATATGCGACAGCGCCTCCAGGCTGCGGGTATCCACCGGCGGGCGATACACCACCAGGCTTTCGCCAAAAGCGCGCATCCACGGGTGATCCTGATAAAGCTGCTGGCGGCCGGTCAGGGTGCGCCACGGGATCAGCTCATGGACGTTGGTGTAGTTGGCGTTATAGGAGACGTGTTCATCTTCCAGGCCTGACCAGGTCGGGCTGGAGATGATTTTGCGCGGCTGCGCCTGAATATCGCGGAAGCGGATTTTCTCCTCTTCTTTGGTGCGCGCCAGGTGGGTATGGTCGCGGCCGGTGATGGTGCTCAACGCCTCCCACGCTTTGACGGCCACCTGCCCGTTGGTTTCCGGGGCGAGGGTCAGGATCACCTCGGCGGCGTCAATGGCGCTGTTGATCTGCGGCTGCCCTTGTGCCGGGCCGCCGGCTTTGGTGTAGTTGAGCCGGCGCAGCAGATCGACCTCGCTGTCGGTGTTCCAGCTGATGCCTTTGCCGCCGTTGCCCAGTTTTTCCAGCAGCGGGCCAACCGAGGTAAAGCGTTCGTAGGTGGCCGGGTAATCCCGCGTGACGGTGACGATATGCGGCGCAGTCTTGCCGGGGATCAGGTCACATTCGCCCTTTTTCCAGTCCTGAATCTCATACGGCTGCGCCAGTTCCGCCGGGGAGTCATGCTGGATCGGTTGCAGCACCACATCCGTCTCCTCGCCGAGATGGCCGGGGCAGAGTTCAGAGAAGGTTTTCGCGATGCCTTTGTAGATCTCCCAGTCGCTTTTCGATTCCCACGCCGGGTCAACCGCCGCCGACAGCGGGTGGATGAACGGATGCATGTCCGATGTGTTCATGTCATCTTTTTCGTACCAGGTGGCAGTCGGCAGCACGATGTCAGAGAACAGGCAGGTGCTGGACATGCGGAAGTCGAGCGTCACCACCAGGTCGAGCTTGCCCTCGATCGCCTGGTTGCGCCATTCCACCTCTTCCGGCATCACGCGCTCATCACTCAGCGCCTCGCCCTGGATGCCGCTGTCGGTCCCCAGCAGGTAACGCAGCATGTACTCGTGGCCTTTGCCCGAGGAGCCCAGCAGGTTGGAGCGCCAGATAAACATATTGCGCGGGTGGTTGTTGCCGTCATCAGGCTGCTCGCTGGCAAAGCGCAGCGCACCGGATTTCAGCGCCTGCACGGTGTACGCCTGCGGCGACAGGCCCGATTTCTGTGCATCGGCGGCAATCTGCAATGGGTTGGTGTTGAGCTGCGGCGAAGAGGGCAACCAGCCCATGCGCTCGGCACGCACGTTGAAATCGATCAGCTGGCCGGAGAAATCCTCCGGTGATGCCAGCGGTGACAGCAGCGAGGCGATGCTGAGTTTCTCGTAACGCCACTGGCTGGAGTGGTTGTAGAAGAACGAGGTGCTGTTCATCTGGCGCGGCGGGCGGTTCCAGTCCAGCGCAAACGCCAGCGGCGTCCAGCCGGTTTGCGGGCGCAGTTTCTCCTGCCCGACATAGTGTGCCCAGCCGCCGCCGCTCTGCCCCACGCAGCCGCAGAAGATCAGCATGTTAATCAGCCCACGGTAGTTCATGTCCATGTGGTACCAGTGGTTCATCCCGGCGCCCACGATGATCATCGACCGGCCGTGGGTTTTGTGGGCGGTATCGGCAAATTCACGCGCAATGTTGATGATGGAAGCGCGCGGCACCCCGCAGATCTGCTCCGCCCAGGCCGGGGAGTAGGCGCGGATGTCATCATAATCCGCCGGGCAGGCGTTATCGTTCAGCCCACGCTCAATGCCGTAGTTGGCGAGCGTCAGGTCATACACCGTGACCACGCGCGCCTCGCGCCCATCCGCCAGCGTCAGGCGTTTCACCGGCAGTCGGTGCAGCAGGATCGGGTCTTGTTTCACATGGCGGAAATGCGCATTTTCGATACCGCCGAAATATGGGAAGCCGACGTCCGCCACCTCGTCATGCGCGTCCAGCAGGCTGAGGCTGAGCGTTTGCGGCGTACCTGCGGCCACCGGCTCCAGGTTCCATTTGCCCTTCTCGCCCCAGCGGAAACCGATGGCCCCGTTCGGCACCACCAGTTCACCGGCGTCGTTCAGCGCCACGGTTTTCCAGTCCGGGTTATTGGCTTCGCCCAGGTTGTCCACCAGGTCGGCCGCGCGCAGCATCCGGCCGGGCGCGAAGGTGCCGTCATCACGCGGCTCCAGCAGCACCAGCATCGGCATGTCGGTATAACGGCGGGCGTAGTTCAGGAAATAGTCGCTGGGGCGCGCCAGGTGGAACTCTTTCAGGATCACATGCCCCATCGCCAGCGCCAGTGCGCTGTCAGTGCCCTGTTTCGGGGCCAGCCACTGGTCGCTTAATTTGGCGACTTCGGAATAGTCGGGCGTGATCGCCACGGTTTTGGTGCCTTTGTAGCGCACTTCGGTGAAGAAGTGGGCGTCCGGCGTGCGGGTCTGCGGCACGTTCGACCCCCAGGCGATGATATACCCGGCGTTGTACCAGTCTGCAGATTCCGGCACGTCAGTCTGCTCGCCCCAGGTCATCGGCGAGGCAGGCGGCAAATCACAGTACCAGTCGTAGAAACTGAGGCAGGTGCCGCCAATCAGGGAGAGGTAACGGGTACCGGCCGCGTATGACACCATCGACATCGCCGGGATCGGCGAGAAGCCGGCAATGCGGTCCGGCCCGCAGTGTTTGACTGTCCAGATGTTGGCGGCGGCGATAAGCGCATTCAGTTCCTGCCAGGTGGAGCGCACAAAGCCGCCGTGGCCGCGCGCCTGTTTATAGCTCTGCGCTTTTTCAGGATCAGTGACGATGGCGTCCCAGGCATCAACCGGGTCAGGATGCTGGGCCAGCGCCTCGCGCCAGAGTTCAATCAGCCGTTTGCGTACCAGCGGGTATTTCAGGCGGTTAGCACTGTAAAGGTACCAGGAGTAGCTGGCCCCGCGCGGGCAGCCGCGCGGTTCGTGGTTCGGCAAATCCGGGCGGGTGCGCGGGTAGTCAGTCTGCTGGGTTTCCCAGGTTACCAGCCCGTTTTTCACGTAGATCTTCCAGCTACAGGCCCCGGTGCAGTTTACGCCGTGGGTGGAACGCACCACTTTGTCGTATTGCCAGCGCTGGCGGTAACTGTCTTCCCAGTCGCGGTTGGTGTGATAGGTCTGACCATGCCCGGCGGCGAAACTGTCACCCTTTTGTTTAAAATAACGAAAACGATCCAACAACTTGCTCATGATTGTTCTCCTGCCGGGGTCAGATGCCCTGACGTTTTTTTAATCATTGCTCTATGCCCTGGGGGCGGGGTAAAGGCCGGAACCACCGCGTTCCGGCAAGCGTTATGCCGACGGCGTCGTGCGGTGGCGGCCATACACCAGCCAGGTCACCAGGAAACAGACCGCGTAGAAAATCAGGAAGATTTTCATCGCCCCGACCGGCGAGCCGGTGAGGCTCAGCGAGGTGCCGAAGGCTTTCGGGATAAAGAAGCCGCCAATGGCGCCGATGGCGGAGATAAAGCCCAGCGCGGCAGCGGTGTCGGTCACGGCGACATGTTGCGCCTGTTCCTGGGTGCCGCCTTTTTTCAGCACCGCCGTCATCGCCAGCTGGCGGAAAATCACGGCGATCATCTGGAAGGTCGAGCCGCTGCCCAGCCCGGCGGTCAGGAACAGCCCCATGAAAATCAGATAGAAGGCGGCAAAGCTGCCGCTGCTGTGGCTGTCCGGCAGCGTGAAGAACAGCGCCAGGGTGAACAGGGTCATCAGCAGGTAGTTGATGATGGTGACGCGGATGCCGCCAAATTTGTCAGAGAGGATGCCCCCGCCCGAGCGGGCGAGCGCGCCCAGCAGCGGCCCGAAGAAGGCCAGCCTGATGATGTCGATGTCGGGGAACTGCGTTTTCGCCAGCATGGCGAACCCGGCGGAAAAGCCGATAAAGGAGCCGAAGGTCGCCAGGTAGAGCATCCCGAGCAGCCAGAGATGGCCGCTTTTCAGCACCGGCAGTTGCTGCCGGAACGAGGCTTTCAGGCCGGCGAGATCGTTCATGCCGAACCAGGCTGCCAGCGTGGTGACCACCAGCAGCGGCACCCAGACCCACGCGGCGTTCGCCAGCCACAACGTGCCGCCGGCGGGCTGTGCCACGCCCTGCACGCCGATAAAGGTAAAGAGCGGCAGCGCCACAATAAACGGCGAGAGCAGTTGCATCACGCTGACGCCCATATTGCCCAGCCCGCCGTTAATCCCCAGCGCGCTGCCCTGCTGTTTTTTCGGGTAGAACAGGCTGATGTTGCCCATGCTGGAAGCAAAGTTTGCCCCGGCGAAACCGCACAGCAGCGCGATGATCACAAACACCCAGAACGGCGTCTGCGGGTTCTGGATGGCATAGCCCAGCCACACACAAGGTACGATCATGATGGCGGTGCTGATAACCGTCCATAAGCGCCCGCCGAGGATCGGCACGGCAAAGGAGTAAGGCACCCGCAGCAGCGCACCGGAAAGCGACGGCAGCGCCGTGAGCCAGAACAGCTGGTCGGTGGTGAAGGCAAAGCCCACACGGTTAAGGTAGACCGCCACCGTGCTGAACAGCATCCAGACGCAAAACGCCAGCAGCAGCGCCGCCACCGAGATGACCAGGTTACGGCGTGCAATGAATTTACCGGTGTTCTCCCAGAAGACGGGGTTTTCAGGTTCCCAGCCGGAAATAAGGTGGCCGGTATCCGGCTTATTTTCCGGGTTTGGAGTTCGTTTGGTTTTTTGGTTATTGCCTATGACTTGGTTGTTTTCCACGACATGCGCCCCTTTAAAATCAATCCGCCTGACCAGGCATCAGGCGGTAATTTTATTGAGGCGCAGAATACGGTTACTGAGAAATATCAAAGAAACGCCGATTAAGCGCCGGTGGCTAATAAAAATTCGCGCTGTCGCGCATTATTACGGCGGGCCGGGCAGGTAGAAGCAAAGTGAAAAACACCTATTTCCTGACAGGAACGCACACCAGGAAAAATAGGTTATTTATTGATTATTAATGGCTTATTCAGGTAGTCAGAACGTTCTTAGCCCGCATAAATAGTGAACGCTTACACGCCTCTACCTCATCCGGAGTAGCAGGCACCGCGTACGTGGCTTATTTTCAGGCCAGCTGACTTTCGAAGCCAAATAATGGCAACGGCAAACAGGCGAATAAACTAACCCTAAAGGGTTACTATTTTCTGCCGTGAGAAATAATATTACCCCGAAAGGGGTAATTCACCGCCACCTGCCCCGAATATCTCTACAGGCGAGCGGCAGAGAATAGCGCGCTTATTTTGCGATACGCATTCCACCTTTACCTGAAATAGCCTGAACACCGGCGGCGTTCAGGATAAAAGGCAAAAAAAGCGGCAGCATAAAAGGTGGGTAGGAGGCTCAGGTTTTCAGTTTTGGGTCCAGGGCATCCCGCAGCCCGTCACCCAGCAGGTTGAACGCCAGCACCGTGAGGAAAATCGCCAGGCTCGGGAAAATCGCCACATGCGGTGCCATCACCATATCCGCCCGCGCCTCGTTGAGCATCGCGCCCCATTCCGGCGTCGGCGGTTGCGCGCCCAGCCCAAGGAAAGAGAGGCTGGCGGCGGTGATTATCGAGGTGCCGATGCGCATGGTGAAGTAGACCACAATCGAGGAGAGCGTGCCCGGCAGCACATGGCGCAGCAGGATGGTGGCATCAGACGCGCCGATGCTGCGCGCGGACTCAATAAACGTCTGGTGTTTCAGCACCAGCGTATTGCCGCGCACCAGCCGGGCAAACGCCGGGATGCTGAAAATCGCCACCGCCACAATCACGTTGGCCATGCCGCTGCCCATGATCGCCACCACGCCTATCGCCAGCAGAATGCCGGGAAAGGCAAACAGCACATCACAGATGCGCATGGTGATGCGGTCCCACCAGCCTTCGTAGTAGCCGGCCAGCAGGCCGAAAAACGTGCCGATGGCCGCACCGATTACCACTGAGCCCACCCCGGCCGCCAGCGAAATACGCGTGCCCATCAGGATGCGGCTGAAAATATCCCGCCCGAGGGAGTCCACGCCCAGCCAGTGCATTGCGGACGGCCCCTCGTTCAGGCGGTCATAGTCGAAGTAATTTTCGGCGTCATACGGCACCAGCCAGGGTGCCAGCAGCGCCACGGCAATCAGCAGCAGCACAAACACCCCCGCCACCAGCGCCACCGGCTGATGGGTGAAGCGTTGCCAGAAGGCGCGCCACGGCGTGCGCGTTGCGCCCAGCCCCGCCACCCGGATTACCGGCATCCCCGCCAGTGTGGCATCACGTCTCCAGAATTTCATGCGGCCTCACTTATAGCGGATGGTAGGGTTGATGGCGGCGTACAGGATATCCACCACCAGGTTAATCAGGATGAACTCCAGCGAAAACAGCAGCACTTCGGCCTGGATCACCGGGTAGTCGCGCATCTCCACCGAATCCACCAGCAGCCGCCCCAGCCCCGGCCAGTTAAAGACTTTCTCCACCACAATCGAGCCGCCGAGCAGAAACCCGAATTGCAGGCCCATCATCGTCACCACCGGGATCATCGCGTTGCGCAGGCCATGCTTAACCACCACCACGCTTTCGCGCACCCCTTTGGCGCGCGCGGTGCGCATGTAATCCTCCTGCATCACCTCCACAAAGGAGGCGCGGGTGAAGCGGGCCATCACCGCCGCCACCGCCGCGCCCAGGGTGATGGAGGGCAGAATGTAGTGCTGCCAGCTGTCAGCACCGACGGTGGGCAACCAGCCGAGGTTCACGGAGAAGACCTGCATCAGCAGCATCCCCAGTGCGAAGGCCGGGAAGGAAATCCCGGAGACGGCCAGCGTCATGCCGAGGCGATCCGGCCAGCGGTTGCGCCAGACGGCAGACACCACGCCAATCACCATACCGAACAGCACCGC
Organism: Chimaeribacter arupi; assembly: GCF_002858805.1. Classification (GTDB taxonomy): domain Bacteria; phylum Pseudomonadota; class Gammaproteobacteria; order Enterobacterales; family Enterobacteriaceae; genus Chimaeribacter; species Chimaeribacter arupi. The sequence goes on along the minus strand of NZ_PJZI01000003.1, from coordinate 5,419 downwards.
CCAGGCCATGCTGGCGAGGGTCAGCCACAGCGTCGGCATAAAGCGCTGGGCGATCTCCTCCGCCACCGGCCGTTTTGACACCATTGACGTGCCGAAATTGCCCTGCACCACATTGGTAAAGAAGTGGAAGAACTGCACCGGCAGCGGTTTATCGAGGCCGAGATCCTGGCGCACCAGCGCCACCACGCTCTCATCCGCATCCTGCCCGGCGACCAGCCGCGCCGGGTCGCCCGGCAGCAGATGGACAAACAAAAACACCAGCACCGCCACAATCAGCAGTGTCGGGATTAACCCTAAAACACGTTTCAGAAAATAGTTCAGCATCGGTCCAAAAGCCCCTGGCTGCCGGTGACCGGCGGGCACCCGTGATGGCTGCCCGCCGCCGCCTTATTTGATGTCGGCGTCATCAAAGCTGAACAGGGTATCCGGCATCATATAGAACCCTGTCAGGCGTTTGTTATGCGCGGAGACCAGGCGTTCCGTGGCCAGGAAAGCCCACGGCGCGTCAGCCCAGATCTTATCCTGCGCATCTTTATAGAGCTTGGCTTTCGCCGCGCGATCGGTGGTGGCCAGCGCGTCGCTTAAATCTTTATCCACCTGCGGGTTGCTGTAGAACGCTGTGTTGAACTGTTTCGGCGGCGCAGACTGGCTGGCAAACAGCGGCGTCAGCGCCCAGTCGGCTTCCCCGGTAGAGGCGGACCAGCCGGTGTAGAACATGCGTACCCCGGCCTCTTTCTGGCCGACCGCTTCTACCTGTGCGGCACGCTGGCCGGCATCCATTGCCGTCACCGTGGCCTTGATCCCGACCTGCGCCAGTTGTTGCTGGGTAAACTGCAACACTTTCTGCGCGGTGCTGTGGTTATGCGACGACCAGAGCGTGGTGGTAAAGCCGTTCGGGTACCCCGCCTCTTTCAGCAATTCACGCGCTTTGGCCGGGTCATACGGCCACGGCTTGTACTGCGCGGCGTAATCGATGCCCGGCGGCACCGGCCCTTCAGCCGGCACGGCATAGCCGGAGAAGGCCACTTTGATCAGGGCCTCTTTATTGATGGCGTAGTTGATCGCCTGGCGCACTTTCAGGTTGTCGAACGGTTTCTGCGTGACGTTAAAGCTGATGTAACGCTGCAGGATCGACGGCGTGGTGACCAGATCCAGTTTCGCGTTTTTCTTCAGGATGGCGGCCTGCTCGTAAGGGATCGGGTAGGCGAAATCCGCCTCGCCGGTCTGGAGCATCGCCGCGCGGGTGTTGTTGTCCACCACCGGGCGCCAGGTGATGCTGTCGAGTTTCGGCAGGCCCGGCTTCCAGTAACCGTCAAATTTCTTCACTTTGACGTAGTCGGTCTGGTTCCAGGCGACAAACTGGTACGGCCCGGTGCCGACCGGGTGGAAGCCGATCTCTTTGCCATATTTCGCCAGTGCCGCCGGGGAGATCATCACCGCCGACGGGTGCGCCAGGTTATTGATAAAGGCCGAGAACGGCGCTTTCAGGGTGATTTTCACCGTCGCCGGGTCCACCACCTCGGTCGAGGCGATCATCTTGAACAGGTTGTAGCGCTTGAGGCGGCTGTCCGGGTTGCTGGCGCGGTCGAGGTTGACCTTCACCGCCTCCGCATTGAAGTCGGTGCCGTCCTGGAATTTCACCCCAGGGTGCAGCTTGATGGTATAGGCCAGGCCGTCACTGCTGACCTGGTAGCTGTCCGCCAGCACGTTGACCAGTTTCATGTCCTTATCGAAGCCGAACAGCCCCTGATAGAAGGATTTTGCCACCGCCTGCGACAGCGAATCGTTGGCGTCATACGGGTCAAGCGAGGTGAAATTCGACCCGACGGCGATGGTGGCGTCTTTCGCGGCCCAGGCGGGCGCGGCGGCCAGCATGGCCAGGACGGCACCGGCCACCAGGGCGCGGCGGGGCAGAGTCTGCTGAGTCATTTTATATTCTCCTGGGGTTATTCCCTGTCAGTAAGCACCTGCAATCGGATGCCGGGCCACGAAATGCCCGTCCCCTACCTGCACCAGCGGCGCAACGATAGGCTCGTCACCTGCTGCCCGGATCGGGCTTGGGATCTCATCCACCAAAAGGGCCTGCTCCGGCCGGCGGTGCGCCGGGTCGGCCACGGGTACGGCTGCCATCAATTTGCGTGTATAGGGGTGTTGCGGGTTTTCAAATACGGCGCGGCGCGGGCCGATCTCCACAATCTGGCCCAGGAACATCACCGCCACCCGGTGGCTGATGCGCTCGACGACCGCCATGTCATGCGAGATAAACAGGAACGCGATGCCGAACTCGCGCTGGAGATCCATCAGCAGGTTCACAATCTGCGCCTGTACCGACACATCCAGCGCCGAGACGGATTCGTCGGCAATCACCACTTTCGGGTTCAGCGCCAGCGCGCGCGCAATGCAGATGCGCTGGCGCTGGCCGCCGGAGAACTCATGCGGGTAACGGGCGGCATGCTCCGGTTGCAGCCCGACCCGCTCCAGCAGCCAGGCGACGCGCGCTTCAGCCTCTTTGCCGCGCGCCACACCGTGCACCAGCAGCGGCTCCATGATCGCGTAACCCACCGTGAGGCGCGGGTCGAGCGAGGCGTAAGGGTCCTGGAAGATAAACTGGATGTCGCGCCGCAGGTGTTGCAGCGCCGCGCCGGAAAGATGGGTGATCGACTGGCCGTTAAAGGTGAGGCTGCCGCCCTGGCTCTCCACCAGCCGCAGCAGCGACCGCCCGGTGGTGGATTTGCCGCAGCCGGACTCCCCAACCAGCGCCAGCGTCTCGCCGGGGTAGAGATCAAAGCTGACCTTTTCTACCGCATGCACCTGGCGGGTGACGCGGTTGAACACCCCGCTGCGGAGGTCAAAACGCGTCACCAGATCGCGCACCTGCAGCACCGGCGCGGCGCCGGGCGGGACGGTGTCCTGCGGCGGGAATGCCTCCCGGCCCTGCTCCCCGGCGTGGATCAGGTCAAACCGTGCCGGGAAAGGTTTCCCGCGCATCGCGCCCAGTTTCGGCACCGCCGCCAGCAAGGCGCGGGTGTAGGGGTGTTCAGGGGCGGCAAACACCTGTTTCACGTCGCCGGTTTCCACGCTTTCGCCGCGGTACATCACCAGCACCCGGTCAGCCACTTCGGCCACCACGCCCATGTCATGGGTGATAAAGATCACCCCCATGTGCATCTCTTGTTGCAGCACGCGGATCAGTTGCAGGATTTGCGCCTGGATGGTGACATCCAGCGCGGTGGTGGGTTCGTCGGCAATCAGCAGCGCTGGTTTGCAGGAGAGTGCCATCGCAATCATCACCCGCTGGCGCATCCCGCCGGAGAGCTGGTGCGGGTAGCGGTCCAGGATATTGCGCGCTTCCGGGATGCGCACCAGATCAAGCATCCGCAACGCCTCCTGCCGCGCGCTGCGGCGGTCCATGCCCTGATGCAGGCGGATGGACTCGGCGATCTGCTCGCCGACCGGGAACACCGGGTTGAGGGAGGTCATCGGCTCCTGGAAGATCATCGCCATATCGGCACCGCGCAGGGTGCGCAGGGTGGATTGCGTCGCCCGCGCCAGGTCAAGCACGGCGCCGCGCCGGCGGCGGAACAGCATCTGCCCCTGTTCAATCACGCCGCCGCCCTGCTCCACCAGCCGCATCAGCGCCAGCGAGGTCACGGATTTGCCGGAACCGGACTCCCCGACAATCGCCAGGGTTTCGCCGCGCCGCACCTCAAAGCTGAGCTGCTTTACCGCCTGGATGTGCTGTTTTTGCGAAGTGAACCCGACGCTGAGATTGCTGACGGCCAGCACCTGGTCGTCCGGCAAGAGGCCGGCCGCCGCCGCAGGCGAGACAGAAAAGGAAAGCGCACGCACCGGCCCGGCCCCGCTCAATGCGCGCGCCCGGTTGGGCGGCGCGGCGCGGTCAGCCGGTTCGCGGGAAAGGCGGTAACGGCCACGGCAAGGCCGGACGCTGCTTGCGCACCGCCGTGAACGGTCATCTCTGGTTTACTCATGATGGCACTGCACCCTGTTGGTCAACTGTCCGTAAAAACGCGCGCATCCCGGCGCGTTCTGGCGTCACTGTTTTTCTGGCTTATGTCACGAAGTATTGAGCAGATGAATAAGCCAACGTTTTTTAGTGTGGCACTGAATGGCCGGACGCGCTTTTTTTTGACTATATTTAGCCGCACGGCGTAAGTAAAGCGGAAACTGCGTCCGGCTTAGACGGTAATTTACTTAGCATATTCAAAGTAATATCAGTAAGCGGTGCAGAGGCAGGCGAAAAAAGGCGGGGGCCGCGGCGGCCGGGCGGGCCCGGTTTACCGTACCGCCGCGCGGGAATAACATCAGGGTAAAATAATCACCAAACGCAAATAAGCAGGCCGGTGAAACACTGTTGTGGGGCGCGTCAGACGCACCCGGCGGCTTGCGGCAGGTTCAGTTCGCGGTTGCTGATGATGATATCGACCTCCTGTAACAGGCAGATTCGCGCCACGCCTTGCCGCCACAGCTTGCTTTTGTCCATCAGCAACAGGGACTGGGCTGCGCGCTTCACCAGGATTGCTTTGTATTCGGCGTTATGGTCGTTGGAGTCCCACAGCAGCCCCTGTTTATCCAGGCCTTCGCAGGAAAACATAAACAGATCGATATCATAATGTTTGATCAGCGCGAAGAAGGCCGGGTTACGGTAGACCTCTTCTTTGCGCAGCAGCTCCCCGCCGGTACAGATCACGCGGATGTGCTGCCGCCGTTCCAGTTCCCGCACGATACGCGCGCTGTTGGTCAGCACGGTGAGCGGCACGTCCGGCAGTTTACGCGCCAGATACCAGCAGGTGGAGCTGGCATCCAGCGCCAGCAGCATCCCCGGTTCGATATAGGCCAGCGCCTGGCGGGTGATGTCATCTTTATCGCTGAAATGGCTTTTTGCCCGGTGGATAAAGGGTTCACCGATGTCATCCTGCTGGATAATCCGTTTGGCTTTGCCGTGACGCCGCATGATAAGCCCCTGCTCCTGCAACTCGCTCAGGTCACGGCGGATCGTCTCCCGGCAGACATTTAATTGCAGGGACAACTGGTTCACGCTCACCACATCCTGCTCGGCAACAAGTTTCAGCAACGCTTCATGGCGGCTATTTTTCATTCTCCGGTCACGCTCCCTCTGCGCATCAACGGTGCCAGCATACCGTGCGGGGGATGACACTTTTGGGATCGGCCGCTATTTATTGCAAACGGTATCACGGTTTTTTGTTTTTAAATTTTTCAGGGGTGGGGCATCACATTGGCATGTGGGGGCGCTTTCTTAGATCGGCGCCGGTAGGGTGGCATGTTTCGGGTGTTCATGCGTGGTGGGTTAGTTTCTTGATCGAGGTTTGTTGCGTTGGCATACGCCCGCTGTCTTTCTGCAGCTCCGCTGCCGTCATTGGTCGTAAAGTGGCATGTTTCG
>NZ_PJZI01000039.1 GCF_002858805.1 Chimaeribacter arupi | reverse complement strand
TGGAACTGTGAGCGAACTCTCCCCGCCGGGCCGTTTTTTATCACAAGGTGTACCGGTTAACCCCGCCGGGGGCAACACAGAATCAGACAGGTCGGGGTTGCCGGTGTGCTGCCCCGTTGGCCACTATACTTATCCGCATCATGACTTTGATGACATTGACAACGACAGCGCCGGAGAGACGATCGTGCGAATTGGGATTGATTTAGGCGGCACCAAAATAGAGGCCGTGGCATTGGCCGATGATGGGCGTGAATATTTCCGTAAACGGATCGACACGCCGCGCCATGACTACGACAAAACCCTGGGGGCGATTGTCGGGCTGGTGACGGAAGCGGAACACGCCACCGGCGAGCGGGGCAGCGTGGGGATCGGCATTCCCGGCACCCTGTCGCCTTATACCGGCCTGGTGAAAAATGCCAACTCGGTGTGGCTCAACGGCCAGCCGTTCGACAGCGACCTGTCACGGATGCTGCAACGGCAGGTGCGGGTGGCTAATGACGCCAACTGCCTGGCGGTCTCTGAAGCCACTGACGGCGCAGGGGCAGGCAAACACACGGTCTTTGCGGTGATCATCGGCACCGGCTGCGGCGCCGGCATCGCGATCAATGGCGAAGTGCACGCCGGGGGTAACGGCATCGGCGGTGAGTGGGGGCATAACCCGCTGCCGTGGCAGGACGACGACGAGCTGCGCTATGCGCGCGAAGTGGCCTGCTACTGCGGCAAACCGGGCTGCATCGAAACCTTTATTTCCGGCACCGGTTTCGCCCAGGACTACCAGCGGCTGAGCGGGCAGGCGCAGAAAGGCGTGCAAATCATGGCGCTGGCCGGGCAGGGCGACGCGGTGGCGGAACTGGCACTCAGCCGTTATGAGATACGGCTGGCGAAATCCCTGGCGCATGTGGTCAACCTGCTCGACCCGGATGTGATCGTGCTGGGCGGCGGCATGAGCAACGTTGACCGCCTCTACCAGACCGTGCCGCTGCTGCTGAAGCAGTGGGTATTCGGCGGTGAGTGCGAAACCCCGGTACTGAAGGCGAAACATGGCGATGCCAGCGGCGTGCGCGGTGCCGCCTGGCTCTGGCCGCAGGAGCCGTTGCGCTAAGCGCCCAGGGCAAACCATGACTTATTAAACGCGACGGGGAAACCGAGGGCCTTTTCCCTGTCGCGTCAGGGTGTCAGGGGGCAGTCGATATCGACATAGGCCCAAATTCCGCCGGTACAGGCGTCATTCTTCAGGTGGTCAGCCACGGTTTTTGCCTTATCTGGCGCATGGCCTTGCTCAACCCGGTAGGCAAAATAGAGGCTAAGGGCGTTTTGGGCATCGTTAATGGCGTCGTCAAGGGTATCACCAGCAAAATAACAGCCGCTCACGTCCGGTACGAAACCGGAGAAAGCGCCGTCAGTAGCCTGATGGAGATAAAGCGGATATCGCATGCGTTACACCTTCTCTTTAGCTTAACGAGTGGTCTGATAACCGCTGACATGAATTTTAACTCTGCATTGTTCCGGTCGGTACTGTTGCTGTTTGGTATTGTTTTAACTCTGCCGCCAATGCCTTGTACAGGTGGGGCAAGCGTAAAAAATGTGCTAACCCTGATAAGGCCGCCAGAGCTGGCGGTGCCAGACCCTACCGAATCTTGACGGGAGAGAATGCCTGATGACCCAGACCCCTTCGCGAAAACACCCTGACACCACGTCGCTGACCCACCAGGAGCCTGATGCGGGCGCGACGCCGGGCACACTACCTGAAACGTCGGCGACCTTTCCGGCGGCGGTGACAGCCGCTGAGGTGGCCCCGGTGGAGCCGCCTTCGCACTACCCGGCGCCATTTGCCGCCCAGATGGAAAAACGGCAAAAACGCCAACTGGGCGATCAATTCGGCCTGACGAATTTTGGCGTGAACCTCGCGCGCATCGCGCCCGGCGGTGCCTCCGCACTGCGCCATTTCCATACCAGGGAGGATGAGTTTATCTACATCCTGTCCGGGGAGCCGGTGCTGGTGACCAACCAGGGCGAAACACCGCTGAAGCCCGGCATGTGTGCCGGGTTTAAAGCCGGTAACGGTGATGCCCACCATCTGCTCAACCGTACGGCGGAGGAGGTGGTCTATCTGGAGGTGGGCGATCGCAGCCCCGGTGACGGGGTGATCTATCCCGACGATGACCTGCTGCTGGAAGAGGACAGCCAGGGCAACCCGCAGTTCCTGCACAAGGATGGCAGCGCCTATTGATTAGAGGCTTATTAACCGGGGGCGTAGCAGCCGGGCGGTAATGGCCGCCCATATGCGAAACCGGGCGGCCGGACAGTTGGGGCGTGCGGCCTCAGGGCACCGCGAACTCTTTGCCGAGGCGGCTGACGCCCAGCCCGTTGACTTTTTTCACCCGGATCTGCACCGGGATGCGCTCTTTCATCGCGTCCACGTGGCTGATGACGCCGATAGTTTTGCCGGAGGCGTTGAGGTTATCCAGCGCGTCCAGCGCCGTATCCAGCGTGTCGGCATCCAGGGTGCCGAAGCCCTCATCCAGGAACAGCGAATCGATGCTGGTTTTATGGCTGACCAGATCAGAGAGCGCCAGTGCCAGCGCCAGGCTCACCAGGAAACTTTCACCGCCGGACAGGGTACGGGTATCCCGCAAAGCATCCGCCTGCCAGGTGTCCACTACCTGAAGCTCCAGCGCGTCGCTCTCTTTACGCTGTAACAGGTAGCGGCCATGCAGCCGTTCCAGTTGCTGGTTGGCGAGATAGACCAGATGATCCAGCGTCAGGCTCTGGGCGAAGCGGCGGAATTTGGCACCGTCACTGGAGCCGATCAGCGTATTGAGCGCGCTCCAGTCGCGGAACTGCTGCTGGCTTTCGGCAATCTGGCTGAACAGCTGCTGCTGGTTGCTGCGGCGCAGGCGATCGCTTTCCAGTTGCTGGCGTAATTCGCCCTGCTGTTGGGCACAAAGCCGCAACTGCTGTTGCAGCACCGCCAGCTCCGCCTCCAGCGCACTGCCGTCGGCCTGCGCGGGCAGGCTGTCCGGACGCTGAGGCTGATGCTGTGCCAGGGTGGCCTGTGCCTGTTTCAGCAAGGTTTCCGCTTCCTGTTGTTGCTGCATCAGCGCTGCCTTTTGCTGATGCAGCGCATCCCGTTGCGCCTCATCCAACAGGGCGGCATTCAGCGCGCTTTCGTCTGCAAATTCGCTGGCGGCAAGCGCAACAGCCAGCTGCTGTTCGCTCTGCTGTTCACGCGCGGCCAACTGCTGCTGTTGCTGTTGTAGCCCGGCGATCTCCCCGGCCAGCCGGCTCAGGGCGTGCTGTGCCTGCTGATAGGCCGCGTCGGCCTGCTGGGCCGCCAGGGTGGCGGCCTGCACCTCACGCTGTAAGGTGTCGCGCGCCGCGGCCACGTCACGGTCGCCGAACAGATCGCGGCGCTGCTGTTGCGCCTGCGCCTGCTGGGCGGCAAGCAGGCGGCATTGGGCATCCAGCTCGGCCAGACGGGCGGCGGCATCCTCCACCCGCCGTTGTTCGCCTTCGCGCCGCGTTTCGGCCTGCTTCAGCGCCAGCGTCAGATCCTGGCGCTCCTGCTGTTGCTGCTGCCACTGTTGCCACTCCTGCTGCCGCTGTGCCAGCCAGGCCGCGTGCTCCCCGGCTTCCGGCGGCGTCAGGCCCAGCGCGGCCAGCGTGGCGGTGACCCGCTGCGCGTCATCGGCCAGCGCCTGCTCAGCCTGTGCCTGGCGTGCCTGCTGCTGCGCCCACTGTTTCTGCTGTTCATGGCGGCGCTCATCAAGCAACGCCAGCTGGTGGTGCAACTGCTGCTGGGCTTGCCGGGCAGTGTTCAGCGCGTCCTGTGCGGCGCGGTGCGCCTGTTGCAGGGTTTCACGCTGCTGCCACTGCTGCTGGAGCTGGGTTTCCTGCTGCTCTTCGTCTGCCAGCCAGTCACCCAGGGCGGCCTCATCCGCCAGCGTCAGCGTCAGCGCCAGCGGGGCGCTCAGGGCCTGCCAGCGCTGTTGCTGCTCCGCCTGCACCTGGCCGGCACGCGCCAGCTCCTGCTGCACCTGCGCCTCGCGCTCCTGCAGGGACTTCACCCGCGCCCCGAGTTCAATGCCGGCGGTTTTTATCGCGTCAACCTGCTGCTCCAGCACCGCCAGCCGTTGCGCCGTCTCAGACAGCACAATCGCCTGATAAGCCTCAATGGCCGGGTGTTCGGTGGCCCCGCACAGCGGGCAGGCGTCACCCGGTTGCAACGCCGCGCGATGCGTCTCGAAACTCACGATCTGTTCTTCGCGCTGATGCAGCGTTTTCAGGTCCGCCAGGTGCTGCTTTTGCAATTGGTAATGCTGGCGTTTCTCCGCCAGTTGCTGCCCGGCCAGCATCAGGTGCTGCTGGTTTTCCTGCTGCTGTTGTTGCAGATGGGCGATCTGCTGGCGGGTCTGGCGTGCCAGCGGCACCAGTGTGGCCAGCTGCCCACGTACCGGCCGCCGTTCGCGCAGGGCGGCCAGCCGGGTATGCAGCGTCTCCGCCGGGTACTGCTGTTCCTGCGTCTGCAATGCCTGCTGATGGGCGGCGGCCTGCGTTTCTGCCTGTTGCAGTGCCTGATCCACCGCCGGTTGTTGCTGCGCCAGCGTCTCGCGCTCCCGGTTCAGGCGGTCAAGCTGCTGTTGGGCGGCAGCCAGTTCCTGTTGTGCGGCCTGCTGCGCCTGCTGTTGGGTCACCTGTTGCTGGAGCTGCGTGCGCCACAGCGGCAAGTTTTCGCCCCACTGGGCATGGTGCGCATGGTCACGGCCATAGGCCTCAAGCGCCGCCAGCCGCACGCTGCCCTGTTCCAGTTGTTGCTGGGTGAGCTGCAAGGCGCGGCGGCGTTCAGCCTCCTGCTGTTGCTGGCGCTGGTGCGCCTGTTGCTGCTCCTCATGTTGCCGGGCCAGCTGGGCGAGCTGGGTGTCCAGCGGCGTGACCTGCGCAATCAGCGCTTCCTGTTGAGTATGCTGCTGTTGCAAAGCCGTAAGCTGTTGCTGCGCCTGTTCGTGGCGGGCCAGCAACGGGGCCAGCGCCTGCTGCTGATCGTGCTGCCGGGTGAGCAGCGCATTGAGCGTGGCCTGATGCTGAACGCAGTCAGCCCGGGCCTGATCGCGGGCTTGCTGGAGCGGGCGCAACTTTTCTGCCGGTTCATTGCGCGCCAGCCGCAGCAGGTCAGGCTGCGCCTGTTGCCAGGCTACTTCTGCCTGCTGGTGTTGCCGGAGGGCGTGCGCCAGTGCCTGCCGGTGCGCCTGATCCTGGTTGATCCACGCGATCCCGCGTTGCAATCCGGCGGCCTGTTGCGCCTGTTGCGCCTCCTGTTCCACCAGCGCCGCCAGCTGGCCGGCGAGCTGCTGCTGCTGTTCGTCGGTCAGCAGTTCGATACCGGCCGCACGGTGGTGCAGCGCATCCAGATCGCTGCGCGCCTGTTTGTGCTGCTCAAATACCCGCTCAGAGAGCTGGCCATAAATCTCCGTGCCGGTCAGCTCCTCCAGCAGTTCTGCGCGGTCGTTGGCATCAGCATTCAGGAAGGCGGCGAACTGCCCCTGCGACAGCATCATCGATTTGGTAAACCGGCCGAAATCCAGCCCGGTGATCTGCGCCACCGATTCCAGCTTGTCACGCACTTTGTCAGCCAGGATTTTGCCGTCCGCCACCCGTGCCAGCTCCACTTTCGGGGCCTGCAGATTGCCGTCCGGCGCATTTTTGGCGCGGCGCTGGCTCCAGAAAGCGCGGTAAGCCACGCCTTTGACCTCAAATTCCACCTCCGCCAGGGATTCGGCGGTGTGGCGGGTCATCAGCTCATTGTGGCTCGGGGTCACCGTGAGGCGCGGCGTCTGGTGGTAGAGCGCCAGGCAGATGGCATCGAGCAGGGTGGTTTTCCCGGCGCCGGTGGGGCCGGTAATGGCAAACAGGCCGTTGCTGGCGAACGGCTCCTGGGTGAAGTCGATTTTCCATTCGCCTTGCAGCGAGTTAAGGTTTTTCAGCCGGAGGCTCAGAATTTTCATGCGGATGGCATCCCTTCATTGGCTTCACGTACCTCTTCCACCACATTGCGGAACATCTTTCGCATCCGCTCGCAGTGTTCGCTGTCTGCGTCCGCTTCCAGCGCCATGCGCCGGTCAAACACCTCGGTAACGGAGAGCTCCGTCAGCGTCTCTTTGGCCTGCTGGGCCAGGGCGCTCTGCCGTTGGGCTTTGTTGCGGCGCAGCAGCACCACTTCCACCGGCAGCGGGTCGGTCAGTTGCTGGATGCGGCGCTGGATGTCACTCAGGTAGTCCTGGGTGGCAACTTCAATGTCCAGCCATACCGGGCGCGCCGGGTCGGCGTCACGGAAGGCGTGCAGCTGCTGTTCAATCTCCGCCAGCGAGCCTTTGACGATCGCCATCGGCTGGTGAACCGGCACCGGCAGGGTCTCCACGGAGGCGAGCGTTGCGCCGTCAAACTCCAGCAAATAGACGCTTTTGGTGTTGTTGGCTTCGTCAAAGCTGAGCGGAATCGGTGACCCGCTGTAGCGGATATGGTGGCTTTTTGCCACGCACTGGGCGCGGTGGATATGGCCGAGGGCGATGTAATCCGCCGGCGGGAACGCCTGCGCGGGGAAGGCGTCCAGCGTGCCGATATAGATGTCACGCACCGAATCCGAGGTGGAGACGCCCACAGTAGTCAGGTGCCCGGTAGCGATGATCGGCAGCGGCAGGCCCAGTTCGTCCCGTTTGGCCAGCGCAGCCTGATGCAGGCTCTGGTAATGGGCGGCGATCGCCTCCTGCAGGGCGAGCTGTTTTTCGCTGCCGGACTGGCCGGCGCGGCTCAGGAGCAGGTCGCGCGGGCGCAGGAACGGGATGGCGCACAACAGCGCGCCGGGGGTGCCGTCGTGCCGGTTCAGCACACAGAGCTGGGGGCGGTTGTCGGCCTTCACATTGGCGATGACCGTGGTATTCAGGCAGGAGAGCAACTCCCGCGACTCGTTCAGCGTGGCGACGGAGTCATGGTTACCGCCCAGCACAATCAACTGGCAGCGGGTACGCTGCAACGCCACCACAAAGCGGTTATAGAGCTGGCGGGCGTAGCTCGGCGGCGCGCCGGTATCAAAGATATCCCCGGCGACCACCACTGCATCCACCTGATGGGCTTCAACCTGTTCAATCAGCCAGGTCAGGAACGCCTGGTGCTCCGCTGCGCGGCTCTTGGTGAAAAAGACCTGGCCAAGATGCCAGTCAGATGTATGAATCAGGCGCATAACACTCTCGCTTTGTATTGCCTGCCCCGGAGGGCGGAGGAGGCTGATTATAAACGCCGTCGCGCCGTGATGTCGTGGGGGAAACCCGTTACGGTTTGCGAGATGCTTTCCAACTCCGTCATTTTATCGCCTGTCCGGCTACAATTAGCAGTAAGGTATGACCAATTCCCGTGCTGAATGGACGCGCTAGACTTATTCATAAATGTGTCATAAAACTGACGCATAATGGCGGCCGCACACAAACGTGATCGCTAACCTATTGGCAGGATTGACGATGGCAAGACGTATTTTGGTGGTTGAGGATGAAGCCCCGATTCGGGAGATGGTCTGTTTTGTTCTGGAACAGAATGGTTACCAGCCGTTGGAAGCCGAGGATTTTGACACCGCGCTGAACCGGCTGGCGGAACCTTTTCCCGATTTGGTATTGCTCGACTGGATGTTGCCGGGCGGTACCGGGTTGCAATTTATCAAGCACATGAAGCGTGAAGCGATGACACGTGACATCCCGGTGATGATGCTGACCGCGCGCGGCGAAGAGGAAGACCGGGTTCGCGGGCTGGAAGTGGGCGCGGATGATTACATCACCAAACCCTTCTCACCCAAGGAGCTGGTGGCGCGCATCAAAGCGGTAATGCGGCGCATCTCGCCGATGGCGCTGGAAGAGATGATTGAGATGCAGGGGCTGAGCCTCGACCCTTCCTCTCACCGGGTGATGGCGAATGAATCCCCGCTGGAGATGGGCCCGACCGAGTTCCGGTTGCTGCACTTCTTTATGACCCACTCAGAGCGGGTGTACAGCCGTGAGCAACTGCTGAACCACGTCTGGGGCACTAACGTCTATGTAGAAGACCGGACAGTGGACGTGCACATCCGCCGCCTGCGTAAGGCGCTGGAGAGCAGCGGCCACGATCGCATGGTGCAGACCGTCCGCGGGACGGGTTACCGATTCTCAACGCGCTACTGATGTCGCGGCGGAGACCATAACGTGCTGGAACGTCTATCCTGGAAGGGGCTGGCGCTGGAGCTGGTGTTGTTCTGCCTGCCCGGCCTGCTGCTGGGGCTGCTGTTCGGCGGCCTCGCCTGGTGGCTGCTGGCCAGCGTACTGAGCGCGTTGGGCTGGAACTACTATAACCAGCTCCGGCTCTCTTACTGGTTATGGCTCGACCGCAGCATGACGCCGCCCACCGGCCGCTGGAGCTGGGAGCCTGTCTTCTACGGCCTTTACCAGATGCAGCTGCGTAACCGGCGGCGGCGGCGTGAGCTGGCGCTGCTGATCAAGCGTTTTCGCAGCGGGGCGGAATCCCTGCCCGATGCGGTGGTGCTGACCACGGAAGAGGGCATGATTTTCTGGTGCAACGGCCTGGCCCAGCAACTGCTGGGGCTGCGCTGGCCGGAAGATAATGGCCAGAACATCCTTAACCTGCTGCGCTACCCGGAGTTTACCCGCTACCTGCAAGGCGAAACCTTTACCCGCCCGCTGACGCTGGTGCTGAACAACGGCCACCATGTGGAATTCCGCGCGATGCCCTACTCTGAAGGGCAGTTGCTGATGGTGGCACGTGACGTGACCCAGATGCGCCAGCTGGAAGGGGCGCGGCGCAACTTCTTCGCCAACGTCAGCCATGAGCTGCGCACGCCGTTGACGGTGTTGCAGGGCTACCTGGAGATGATGGGCGAGGAGACGCTCGAGGAACCGCTGCGCAGCAAAGCGCTGCATACCATGCAGGCACAGACCCGCCGCATGGACGGGCTGGTGCAGCAGTTGCTGACACTGTCAAAAATCGAGGCCGCGCCGCCGCCGGACATGCAGGAGCGGGTGGACATCCCGCGGATGCTGCGCATGTTGCAGCCTGAGGCGCAGGCGTTGAGCAATAACCAGCACCAGATCGAATTCCGCATCAATGAGGCGCTGAAGGTGTTCGGCAATGAGGATCAGTTGCGCAGCGCCGTCTCTAACCTGGTGTATAACGCCGTGAACCATACCCCGCCCGGCACACGCATTGAGGTCTCCTGGCAGCGTACCGCGCAGGGCGCGCAATTCCTGGTCAGTGATAACGGGCCGGGCATCGCCGCTGAGCACCTGCCGCGCCTGACGGAGCGGTTCTACCGGGTCGATAAGGCGCGTTCGCGCCAGACCGGCGGCAGCGGGCTGGGGCTGGCCATCGTCAAACATGCGCTTAACCACCACGACGCCCGGCTGGAAGTGCTGAGCGAACCGGGCGAAGGCACCCGCTTTATGTTTACCCTGCCAAAACGGCTGATTGTGCCGGATGCATTGACTCAGGGCGCGACACAGACATAATTACCCGCTTCAGCCCCCTTGAGCCACACAACCCATGATTTCACGGCATTGCCGGCAGGCCCTGGCCTGCCTCCTGTTTTTGCTGCCGGTCGCATTTTCCTGTTTGCCGGTGTCCGCTGCTTCCCCGGCTTCCGGCCCTGCTGCGCCCCCCGCCAACCGGATGCTTTCCGGTAACCTCTCCAGCGTCGGGTCTGACACGCTGGCGACCCTGATGGCGTTGTGGGGCGAGGGCTTCTCGCGCCGTTTCCCAGGGGTGAATTTACAGATTCAGGCGGCCGGTTCCTCAACGGCACCCACCGCGCTGGCTGCCGGGGCGGCCCAGCTGGGGCCGATGAGCCGCCCGATGAAAAATGCAGAGATCGCCTCCTTCCGCCAGCGTTACGGTTATTCGCCGCTGGCAGTGCCGGTGGCCGTGGATGCGCTGGTGGTGCTGGTCAATCAGGATAACCCGTTGACCGGCCTGACCTGGGACCAGCTGGACGCCATTTTCTCCATGACGCAGCGCTGCGGTGAGACAGGGCAGCTACGCCGCTGGGGGGATGTCGGCCTCGGCGGCAGCTGGGCCAACCGCCCCTTTGCACGTTATGGCCGTAACTCGGCGTCCGGCACCTATGGCTATTTCAAATTACGGGCGCTGTGCGGCGGGGATTTCCTGCCGCAGGTCAATGAGTTGCCCGGCTCCTCCTCGGTGGCACAGGCGGTGGCCGGTACGCTGAACAGCATCGGCTATGCCAGTATCGGCTTCCACACCAGCGGGGTGAAAGCGCTGCCGCTGGCCGAGGATGGCCAACACTTTATCCAGCCCACCGCGGATAATGTGCGCAACGGCCACTACCCGTTGACCCGTTTCCTCTATATCTACGTCAATAAAGCGCCGGGCCAGCCTTTGGAACCGCTGACAGCCGCCTTCTTCAGCCATGTGCTGTCAGAGGCCGGGCAACGGGTGATCACCCGTGACGGCTATCTGCCGTTGTCGCCGGAAAAACTGCGCGAAGTGCGTGCGTTGCTGGGGCTGGCGGAGTAGCGGGGGAGCAGGGAGATAAAAAGGGCGCGCGGCATGGGCAGGCGGCCGCGCGCTTGCCTGATTAACGGGGGCAGACCGCCAGCGTCAGGTACTGCTTGCCGGCCAGGGTGATCGCGCCGGTGAGGGTCTCCTGGTTCGCCTCGCGCAGGTTCAACCGGTGGATCAGCTGTTCGCCGCCGCTGTGAATGTTGAAGGTTTCAGGTGTGTCGCCGGGGTTAAACAGCCGGATAATCAGGGCGTTATCTGTGCCTGGTTTGCACATGCTCATGAAAATGCGGGGGTTGTCGACCGCCAGGTGCATGGCCGCCGCAGGCGCAGGGTGGTCAGGGAGGGGGATCGTAAACCGCTCCAGCCGCTCCTCAAAGGTGTTCAGGCTCTGCACATGATAGGCCAGGTAATGTTCGCGGTAGTTATTGACCGCGCGATACACGCCGGCCTCCTCAGTGCGGGGGTCATCAAGCAGCAGCGCGTAGTCAAACGTCATGGTTTGCTGCATCAGCGCATCCGGCGTGTGCACCACTTTATTGTTGATGCCGGATGCCCGCCCCGGCCGCCACCGGGTGTCATCTTTACCCAGCAGCCCCACGCTGCGGAACAGGGTTAACGCAATGCTGTTCTCCTCCGGCACGACTTCATACTCTTTGATGCCTTTGGTCATTACGCCGAAAACGCAGTGCGGGCCTCTGAGGCAGACCACGTTTTCCAGCGTGTGGATCGGCATGGGTTTTTCGACAAACCCGGCTTCCCGCCACCCCGGCACATAGCGGCTCACCGTGTCGCGCCGGAGCATCGAATAGCCCTGGTCGGCATAAGAGCAGGCAGGCCGCTCCACCGGCGTTTTTATCTGCACCCGCAGGCGGTGTTCAGTCATGGTGTTGTGCAGTTCGTGGTGCACCCGCACCAGCGGCTCCTGGTGGCGTAACTCAAGCCGGGTCAGGAGGGTCAGCGGCTGATCCTGACGGCCCGCCTGGCGTTCCGCCATCCCTTGCGGCAGCGTCAACACCGAGGATAAGGTCATGATAGACACCAGCGGGCCGGTTTCTGTCGCCACCAGGCTGAAGGTGTTGCAGCGAAGTGGGTGCTCACTCTCTAGTGGTGAGAAATCAAATTCGTCGCCGTCATCGCCTTCATCCACAAAGGTCAGCAGATCGTCAATCCGCTGGTTAAGCCGGAGATGTTCCAGCGACAGCCGCCCGGCCTCCAGGGTTACCCGGTAGTGGCAGTTTTCAATGTACGTGGCGGAAGTGGGGGCGACCGGGCGGCCGGGCTGCGCCGGGTTCTCCTCATCGACCACATAGGCCTGGTAGCCCAGCCCTTGCGTGGGGAAAGGGGGAAACAGGATTTCGCTGCGGTAGTAGTGTTCGACCGGCTCGAGTTTCTCACCCTGCGCCGTGACAACCACTTTTTTACCGCCATCCATCGCCGCCTGACGGAGTAGGGTGTAGTCCACCGGCGTGCCGTCGTGCCGCAGGGTGAAGTGCGGGTTGCGGGTAAAGAGCACGGCGCTGACGGGCTGGTCAAGCGGGTGGACATCAGTATTGAACACCACCAGCAGGTTAGCCTGGCCGAGCTGGCGGGTGATCGGGTGGCTGAGTTTCTTTTTCAGCAGGTTAATCAGGCTCAGGGCGGAACGTTCGACGCTGATTAGGCGCTGCTTAATGTCGTGATTGACCGGATCGGCGTTCGTCGCCTCAATGCCGTTGTGCGCGTGCGCCAGGAAAACCGTTTTCCAGAGGGTATCCATCAGCCGTGCAGGGCAGGTGATGCCCTGCCGCGCCGCCAGCGCCGCCAGCGGTTC
Source organism: Chimaeribacter arupi (assembly GCF_002858805.1). GTDB lineage: Bacteria > Pseudomonadota > Gammaproteobacteria > Enterobacterales > Enterobacteriaceae > Chimaeribacter > Chimaeribacter arupi. The sequence continues at coordinate 36,127 of NZ_PJZI01000039.1, read as the reverse complement.
GAGCTGGTCCAGCAACAGATGCTCGGTTTTCCAGGTCTGCTGTTTGATGTCATAGCGGGTGGAGTGGCAGGTGCGGTGAATCCGCGATTTCTGGCAACCCACCAGTTCGCCGTCGATAATGTGCGGAAAATCCGTGTCAGCCCAGGCCGCCTCCATATAGGTTTCATAGCTGGCCAGTCTGAAGGTATAGCCCGCCCGGCAGCGGTTCAGCGCGGCCACCGTGGCCGGAAAGCCCGCATTGACCAGTACCTGATCGCCGCCGGCGGGCAGCAGCAGCTTGTCGGTGCGCTGATTCATGGCGGAGAGCCGATCGAGGATCGGCAATAAACGCTGTTCAAGGTAATCTGGCTGCGCGCTTAAGAATTTCCCCGGCCCATAACCAAAATAGAGATAATTGGTGGCGATCATGGCCTTATTAGGCGCGCGCCAGTAGAAATTCAAATCACCGTTTAATTGGTCAGTGTAAATGCCGCGCTGTAATACACAGTAGGTGATGCCCAGATCGGTAAAAAAGGCGGGCAGCCAGGCGTGCTGGCCAAAAATATCGGGCAGGTAACCAATATTCATGCTGTGGCCGAAGTGCCCGGCTATGTTGGTGCCGTATACCAGGTTGCGGATCAGGGATTCAGTGCGGATCAGCAGGGAGTCACATTGGGTGTACCAGGGGCCGACCAATAACCGCCGCGCACGGATTAACGCCGCTAACCGGGCGCGGTTTTCCGGCCGGATCGCCAGGTATTCGTCAATCACACAGGCGAGGCCATCAAAGGTATAACTGGGAAAGGTGGGATCACGTTCTAATACAGTCATCAGGTAATCCATATTCTCAATTAACAGAATATGGGAGTCCTCGCAGGTGAAATACCATTCCGCATCCCAGTGGGAATGCGGAACGACATAAACCTCTTTATTTGCCATCTGTTACTCCTGTGATTCGATGTGCATTTTCCCTGCCCTGATCAGGGCATAGCGGACAAATACGTTGGTGACTGCAATAAAGGCGACCCCGGCCAGCAGGCCGATAAGATAGGCGGGCAGGTTTTCCACCAGCGGCCAGCCCCAGACGGCAGGCAGCGGGTACCATTGCACCGACCCCAGGCTGATGGCGGTCACGGCCCCGAGCACCGCGCCGCCGATATTGATCGAAATCGTAATCAGGGGGTTTTTCAACATAAAGGGAATCGCCCCTTCACCGATGGCGAGAAAGCCGAGAATTAATGACGTGGTGCCGGTGACGCGCTGGTTTTCATCAAAGACCCGCTGCCTGACCAGGTATTTATCAAGTAATGTCGCAAGCCCAATGCCGATGGGCGGGATCACAATGCCCAGCACCCGCGAGGTTAACGGGTAGATATGGTCGGCCGCCAGGCCAATGGCAATGGCCCCGGCGGATTTATTCACCGGGCCGCCTAAATCAAAAGCGGTGAGGGAGGCGATAATGACGGCCAGCATTAAGGCGCCGGAATTGCCGTGCGCGATAATGGTTTGCTGGAAAAAGTGGTTGATGCCGCCGAATACCGGATCGACGAGATAAAGGTTAATGAAAAAGATCACCAGCACCGTCAGCCCCGGCACGATCAGCATCGGTTTCATCGCCTGGAGGTTTTTATGCAGCCGGATATGTTTATTCAGGTAATCCGCCACCACACCGGCCACTAACCCCAGCATCAACGCACCGAGAAAACCCGAGGGAATACCGCCGCCGATTGACCAGAAGAGATAATGCAGGCCACCGGCGAATGCCCCGCCGATAAAGCCCGGCACCAGGCCGGGGCGATCGGCAATGCTGTACGCCATGTACGCGGAAAAGACCGGGTACATAAATTTCATGATCATAGTGCCGTACAGCGTCAGGCCGTGGAGAACCACCAATAATGGGCGGGGGTGGGCGGCATAGGCGGCGTCACTGATATTGACCACGCCAAACAGGCTGGCCCCGACCTGCCCGATGCCGATCATCAGCCCCGCCGCGACGATGACCGGGATCATGTAGGAGATGCCGCTGGAGACGCCCTGATAGAGCCGGGCAGGGAAGGATTTTTTGCCGCTGCCCGTGGCGGGGGCCTCTTCTGCGCCCACTGCCAGAATGCCGTCCGGGTGATGCAATACGCGGTCGATCAGGCCGTCGGCATTTTTTAACGGCTCCGACACCGTGGTGGAGACATATTTTTTGCCGTTGAACCGCGCTTTGCCTTTGGGCGGCAGCGTCGCGGCAAAGATCACGCCGTCAGCCTGCGCGATCTGTTCAGCCGTGACCTCATCTTCCACGCCGTTTGCGCCCTGTTTCTCACTCAATACCCGGATGCCGCGCGCCGCGCCGGCTTTTTCCAGCGCCTCGGCAGACATATAGGTGTGGGCAATCCCGGCCGGGCAGGAGGTGATGACGATAAGGGTTGGCTGGCGGGCATCCGTGACGTGCGGCGCGGCGGCGCTGTGGCTGCTGTCCAGGATCGCCAGGAATGCCGCCGGGGTGGCAGCGGCTTTCAATGCGGCGACATGGTGTTCCTCCATCAGCAACAGGCTCAGGGAGGAGAGCAGCCGCAGGTGCGCGCCGGGGTCGCCGTCAGGTACGGCCAGCAAAAACACTAGATCAACCTTGTCTTCGCCGTCCATGGTCGGCCAGTCCGCGACCGGTGCGGTCAGCCGCACGGCGGCAAACGCCGGCCTGGTGACCACCGGGGATTTACCGTGGGGAATGGCGATGCCTTGCTCAAAGCCGGTTTCAGAAAGGCGCTCGCGCTGCCACACGGCCTCCAGAAAAGCGTTTTCATCGCTGACAACACCCTGTTCCGCCAGCAACCGGCACAGCCGTTGCAGGATGTCAGCACGGTGCTGCCACGGTTTATCCAATAAAATCAGTCTGTCACTGGTGATGCTGCTTAATAACATATCTCCTCCCTGACATCTGGCGTGGCGATACGGGGCGTTATGGCGTGGCCGTATCGCGGCATATCACGACAGGCAGGGTAATCGATTAACCCCATAAAGACAGTGTGCCTAATGGGATTAACCCGCCATTCCCGGCATTCACAGTGCGTGGCCTTCACAGGCTGTGAATGCCGTCACAGGGGAAAACCGGTACAGGTGGCCAGCGGGTTACGCGGGGGAAAGGCCGGTTGTGATGTGTGGGGCAGGTGAAAAAAGCGGGGGCAGGGCGTACCAACATGAATTTATTTCATGGGTCATGAAAATTCCTCGTTTGCCGTCAGGCAGCGCACATGACAAATTAGCCTTCAAGCCATGTAGACGTCCAGAAGTCTGATGTCACGCAGCGAAATTATTTTAGTGGAAAATAATTCGCTTCAAAAATAGTTAACTTTATAAATTAGTTATCCGTCAGAAATCATTTGATTGTCGCCTTCAGGCGGCAATCCTCAGGAGCCAGAGATGCCAAATAACACACCTGCTTTTTCCGCTGACGTTGTCGGCAGCCTGCTGCGCCCGGCTGCGTTGAAAAAAGCCCGCCAGCAATTCCAGGCCGGTGAAATTGATGCCGCGCAACTGCGCCGGGTGGAAGATGAGGAGATTCGCCATGTGGTGGCGAAACAGCGCGAACTGGGCCTGAAAGTGGTGACGGACGGTGAGTTCCGCCGCGCCTGGTGGCATTTCGATTTCTTCGAAGGGCTGGATGGCGTTGAGCCTTACGAAGCGGACCAGGGGATTCAGTTCAACGGCGTGCAAACCAAAGCGCGCAGCATCAAAGTGACCGGGAAGCTGGGCTTCAGCAACCACCCGATGCTGGAAGATTTCCGCTTCCTGCAAAGCATCGCCGGGGATGCGGTGGCAAAAATGACCATCCCCAGCCCGAGCGTGCTGCATTTCCGCGGCGGCCGTAAAGCGATCAGCCACGAGGTGTACCCGGATCTGGCCGTCTATTTCGACGATCTGGCGCAAACCTACCGCGACGCCATCAAAGCCTTCTACGACGCCGGTTGCCGTTACCTGCAACTGGATGACACCGTCTGGGCGTACCTCTGCTCAGATGACCAGAAACGCCAGATGCGTGAGCGGGGCGATGATCCGGCGCAACTCGCGCAGACCTATGCCGATGTGCTCAACAAGGCGATTGCCGGCAAGCCGGACGATCTCACCATCGGGCTGCATGTCTGCCGCGGGAATTTCCGGTCGACCTGGATCTCCGAAGGTGGTTACGAGCCGGTGGCGGAGCTGCTGTTCGGCACCGTCAACATCGACGCCTTCTTCCTGGAGTACGACAATGAGCGTTCCGGTGGCTTTGAGCCGCTGCGCTTCCTGAAGCCGGGCAAACAGCAGGCGGTGCTGGGCCTGGTGACCACCAAAACCGGTGAGCTGGAAGATCCGGCGGTGATTGAGCAGCGCATCCGTGAGGCGGCGCAGTATGTGCCGCTGGAGCAGCTCTGCCTGAGCACCCAGTGCGGCTTTGCCTCCACGGAAGAGGGCAACAGCATCACCGAAGCGCAGCAGTGGGAAAAACTGCAACTGGTGATCAATACCGCTGCCCGCGTATGGTAAGCCGCTGATCCTGCCTGCGGATTGTGTATGAAACGGCCATAGGATGACCGATTCATGCAGGTTCGCAGGCAATGTGTCACAGTTTGTGTGCTGCTTGTTTAAATAATATACAAATCATGTAGGGTGGATCAGAGCATAAACCGCATGATTATCTGGTTAAGAAATTTTATATAGTCAATGACTCTGCTTTTTTGATCCCACCTTGTCTTTCTACGCTATAAACGTTTAACTTAGCCCCCGTTGTCGCGCTATACCGCCTGCAATACGTCAATTTTCCGCCTTTATCGGTGCGTGGTCACTTCCCGCATGGAGAGCTGCTGCAAGAGGCAGCCAACGCCCGCATAGACCTCTGACGATAAAAATAATTTGGCAGCCGGATGCTGAGAACAGGTGTTTGCCTGCGACCAGCCCGCGATAACAGATAAATCCTTTTTCCTTTGAACAGGCAACACGACACAACATGAATCATCGTTTAGCAAGTAAAGATATTCTGGCGCTGGGGTTCATGACCTTCGCGCTGTTTGTCGGCGCAGGAAATATCATTTTTCCGCCGATGGTAGGGTTGCAGTCCGGCGAGCACGTCTGGTGGGCGGCCCTTGGCTTTCTGATCACTGCGGTGGGCTTGCCGGTGGTGACGGTGGTGGCGCTGGCCCGTGTCGGCGGCGGCATTGACGCACTGAGCACGCCGATTGGCCGCAAGGCCGGCCTGCTGCTGGCTACCGTCTGTTACCTGGCCGTCGGCCCGCTGTTCGCCACCCCGCGTACCGCGACCGTTTCCTTTGAAGTGGGGATCGCCCCGCTGACCGGTGACGGCGCGATGCCGCTGCTGGTATACAGCCTGATCTACTTTGCGCTGGTGATCGCCGTTTCCCTGTATCCGGGCAAACTGCTGGACACCGTCGGCCATGTGCTGGCCCCGCTGAAGATGGTAGCGCTGGCTATCCTGGGTATCGCTGCGGTGCTGTGGCCGGCGGGCCAGCCGATCCCGGCGACCGAAATCTACCAGCAGGTGCCGTTCTCTACCGGCTTCGTCAATGGCTACCTCACCATGGACACGTTGGGCGCACTGGTCTTCGGCATTGTGATTGTGAACGCGGCGAAATCGCGCGGCGTGAGTGATGCGCGCCTGTTGACCCGTTACACCATTCTGGCCGGCCTGATTGCCGGTGTCGGCCTGACGCTGGTCTACCTCTGCCTGTTCAAACTGGGTGCGGGCAGCGGCGTGCTGGTGCCGGATGCGCAGAACGGCGCGGTGATCCTGCACGCGTATGTACAGAACACCTTCGGCGGTATCGGCAGCACCTTCCTCGCGGCGCTGATCTTCCTGGCCTGTATGGTGACGGCAGTAGGCCTGACCTGTGCCTGTGCGGAGTTCTTTGCCCAGCACCTGCCGTTCTCCTACCGGACGCTGGTGTTCGCACTGGGGCTGTTCTCCATGGTGGTCTCCAACCTCGGCCTGAGCCAGTTGATCCAGATCTCCATCCCGGTGCTGACGGCCATCTACCCGCCATGTATCGTGCTGATTGTGCTGAGCTTTACCCTGCGTATGTGGAACCGCACGCCACGCATTGTGGCGCCGGTGATGCTGGTCAGCCTGATCTTTGGTATTATCGACGCCATCAAAGCTTCCGCCCTGACTGTGGCGCTGCCGGCCTGGACAGAACACCTGCCGCTGGCATCCCAGGGGCTGGCCTGGTTGCCGCCATCACTGCTGATGCTGGTCCTGGCCGGGGTTTATGATCGTGCTGCCGGCGAGCGCAATGTCACTGCCCATCAATGATGTGATGATGTCTGCGTAACCCTTCCGATGCCACGGGCCCTCCCGTGGCATTTTTGCGTTAACGATCCGGCACTGTTACGGCAACCGGGCCGTTTTCACCTTTTTGTTTTTGGTTTACTTACAGGTTTAAAAGTACATGGAACAACCAGCCAACAAGCTCAAACGAGGCCTGAGCACCCGGCATATTCGTTTTATGGCCCTGGGATCTGCCATCGGCACCGGGCTGTTTTATGGGTCGGCTGATGCCATCAAAATGGCCGGGCCGAGCGTGCTGCTGGCTTACCTGATTGGTGGGGTCATCGCCTTTATCATCATGCGTGCGCTGGGTGAGATGTCCGTCAACAACCCGCAGGCCAGCTCCTTCTCCCGTTATGCCCAGGATTACCTCGGCCCCCTCTCCGGTTACATCACCGGCTGGACCTACTGTTTTGAGATCCTGATTGTGGCGATCGCCGACGTCACGGCGTTCGGCATTTATATGGGCGTCTGGTTCCCGGACGTGCCGCACTGGATCTGGGTGCTGAGCGTGGTGCTGATCATCGGCGGCATCAACCTGATGAGCGTGAAGGTGTTCGGTGAGCTGGAGTTCTGGTTCTCGTTCTTCAAGGTGCTGACCATCATCATCATGATTGTGGCGGGCATCGGCATCATCATCTGGGGCATCGGCAACGGCGGCCAGCCGACCGGCATCCATAATCTGTGGACCAACGGCGGCTTCTTCAGTAACGGCCTGATAGGGATGGTGCTCTCGCTGCAACTGGTAATGTTTGCCTATGGCGGCATTGAAATTATCGGCATCACCGCCGGTGAGGCCAATGACCCGAAAGTCTCTATCCCGAAAGCGATCAACTCCGTGCCGTGGCGCATCCTGGTGTTCTACGTCGGTACGCTGTTTGTGATTATGTCGATTTACCCGTGGAACCAGGTGGGGACGCAGGGCAGCCCGTTTGTGCTGACCTTCCAGCACATGGGCATCACCATTGCGGCCGGTATCCTGAACTTCGTGGTGATCACCGCGTCGCTGTCGGCGATTAACAGTGACGTGTTCGGCGTCGGGCGGATGCTGCACGGCATGGCAGAGCAGGGCCACGCGCCGAAAATGTTCACCAAAGTCTCAAAACGCGGCATTCCGTGGGTGACGGTGGTGGTGATGATGCTGGCGATGCTGGTGGCGGTCTACCTCAACTACATCATGCCGGAGAACGTCTTCCTGGTGATCGCGTCGCTGGCGACCTTTGCCACGGTGTGGGTCTGGATCATGATTCTGTTCTCACAGATCGCCTTCCGCCGCAGCCTGACCAAAGATCAGGTGGCCAACCTGGCCTTCCCGCTGCGCGGCGGCATCGTGACATCGGTGGCGGCAATTATTTTCCTGGTGTTCATCATCGGCCTGATTGGTTACTTCCCGGATACCCGCGTTTCCCTCTATGCGGGCCTGGTCTGGGTGGCGCTGCTGCTGCTGGGCTACGCCTGGAAAGTGAAATTCCAGCGCCGCGTGGCGGCACAGAAACAGAGCCATTAACCGGCGGTAAGGTTCTCCGCCCCCGTCCTCCTCCCCGGATTTTATGCCGGCCAGATGAGGGCGGGGTTTGCCCGGCATGGCATGGTGAGCGCATTGTTATTGCGGCTTCTGGAGACACTATGCTCACTGCCTGGCACCTGCCGGTCCCTCCCTTTATTACCCTGCGCGGCGATTTTCTCTACCTGACACTCTGGCTGGAATGCGACACCGCACCTGAACAGGTGCTGCTGCGTGCCGAACCGGATAACGAGGAGTGGCTCCAGGCCATGACCTCCCGCCGGATGGGGAAATATTACCGTTACCATGCTGTGCTGGCGCTGAATGAGGGGCAACCCGCGCGCCGTTACTGCTTCAAACTGATTTGGCCTGACCATCAGCGCTGGGTCGGCCCGCTGGGCGTGAGCGAGCTGCAACCCGGTGCACTGGGGCAGTTCTCCCTCTCTGTGCCCGATCCCGGCCCGGACTGGGTGAGCGATCAGGTCTTCTACCAGATTTTCCCCGACCGTTTCGCCGCCAGCAACGGCGACCACCAGATCCAGAGCGGCAGCTACTACCACCATGCGGAAAAACGCGAGGTGACGCGCCATGCCTGGGATGACCCGATTGTGGCGGAAGGCTCGCCCTCGGCGTTTTATGGCGGCGATCTGGACGGCATCATCAGTAAATTACCCTACCTGCAAAAGCTGGGCGTCACGGCGCTCTACCTGAACCCGGTGTTTACCGCGCCCAGCGTGCATAAATATGACACGGAAAACTACTATCAGGTTGACCCCTGGTTTGGCGGCGACGCGGCGCTGGTGCGGCTGCGTGAACAGACGCGGGAAGTTGGCATGCGGCTGATTTTAGATGGCGTGTTCAACCATACCGGCGACTCCTGCGCCTGGTTTGACCGCCACCAGCAGCACCCCAACGGCGCCTGCCACCATACTGATTCCCCTTACCGCGACTGGTACAGCTTCTGGCCGGACGGCAGCACCCGTGACTGGAAAGGCTTCAGCAGCCTGCCCAAGCTCAATTATGCCAGCCCGGGCGTGGTGGAGCAGATTTACCAGGGGCCGCAGAGCGTGGCGCGCTACTGGCTGCGGCCGCCCTTCAGTATCGACGGCTGGCGGCTGGATGTGATCCACATGCTGGGCGAAGAGGGCGGTGCAAAAAACAACCTGCACCATCTGGCCGGTATCAGGCGGGCGATCCGCGAGGAGAACCCGGAGGCCTATATCCTCGGCGAGCATTTTGATGATGCGCGCGACTGGCTGCACGCCGGGGTGGAGGATGGCGCAATGAACTACCGGGGCTTTGCCGTGCCGGTGCGCGCTTTCCTGGCCGGCATCGACAACGCCGGGCACCCGGTTTCGCTGACGGCACAGACCTGCGCGGCGTGGATGGAGGGCTATCGCGCCGGGCTGCCGCACCAGGTGCAGCTGCGGCAGTTTAACCAGCTCGACAGCCATGACACCGCCCGTTTCCTCACCCTGCTGAAGGGCGATACGGCGCGGATGGCGATGGCTGTGGTATGGCAATTCAGCTGGATTGGCGTGCCGTGCATCTACTATGGCGATGAGGTCGGGCTGGATGGCGGCAACGATCCCTATTGCCGTAAAACCTTCCCCTGGAATAAAGAGCAGTGGAATACCGACCTGCTGGCGCTGTACACCCGGATGGCGAAACTGCGCCAGCGCAGCAAAGCCTTGTGCCGCGGCGGTTGCCAGGTGTTGTACGCCGAGGGGAATACGCTGGTGTTCCTGCGGGTGTACCAGCGTGAGCAGGTGCTGGTGGCCCTGCAACGCGGCCCGGCGGCCAGTGGGGTATTACCCCTGACGCCCTTGTTGCAGGCAGGCGAGTGGAAACGGCTGGAAGGTGAGGGAGTGCTTACTTCGGAGCGGGAGCAGCTTAACCTGACGCTGCCGGAAGAGAGCGTGACGTTGTGGCGCAGCCGCAGTAAACCCTGATCGCGGCACTAAGCAGGGTGCGCGCGCGACAACCTCTCCCTGAACAAAGCGGGCCTGCCTCAGCCCGCTTTTTGTCGTTGATGCCCAGGTATCAATAACCGATGGCAGCACCGGCCGGGCGGCGCACATCATTGGCCCCGTACAGATAGCCTTCACGCACTTTGCCGGAGACAGCCGAGTCATTGCCGGAGTTGGCCGGGATGACGCCTGCCGCACCCGGCAGGCCAACCATAATCAGCTCCGCCGCGCCCCACGGGGTCTGCTCCACCATCTTGTAGCCCCGTTGCGCCAGCAGCGCCAGGGTGTCCGCAGAGAGGCCGCGCTGCTCATAATAGACTTCATCCGGCAGCCACTGGTGATGGATGCGCGGGGCGTCCACCGCTTCCTGCGGGGCCATGCCGTAATCGATGATGTTGATCGCCGCCTGCAAGGTAATGCTGATGATGCGTGACCCGCCCGGTGAGCCGAGCACCAGGAAGATTTTCCCGTCTTTGGTCACCAGTGACGGGCTCATCGAGGAGAGTGGGCGCTTACCAGGGGCAATGGCATTGCGGCTGCCCTGCACCAGGCCATACAGGTTCTGTTCGCCCACTTTGGTGGTGAAATCATCCATTTCGTCGTTGAGGAAGAAACCGGTGCCCGGTGCGATCACCACTGCGCCGAAGCGGCCGTTGACCGTGTACGTGGTGGAGACCGCGTTGCCTTGCTGGTCAACAATCGAGTAGTGGGTGGTTTCCGGTTTCTCATGCGGCATCATGCCCGGCTGCACCTGTTTTGACGGCGTGGCACGTTCCGGGTCGATCTGTTTGCGGATTTCACCGGCGTAACTTTTGCTGGTCAGGCGGCCGATGGGGTTGGTGACAAACGCCGGATCGCCGAGGTAGGTGTTGCGGTCCATATAGGCGTGGCGCATCGCTTCCGTCAGCACATGAACCGAGGCGGCAGAGTTGAAGCCCATCTCTTTCAGGTTGTAGCCTTCGAGGATATTGAGCGTTTCACACAACGTGGTGCCGCCGGAGCTGGGCGGCGGGGAGGAGACAAACTTATAGCCGCGGTAGCTGCAGGTGAGCGGGGCGGTTTCGCTGATCCGGTAGTCGGCAAAGTCTTTGGCAGTCAGTAACCCACCCCCTTTTTTCGCCGCGGCTTCCACCGCCGCCGGGATTTTCCCTTTATAGAAGGCGTCCGGCCCGCGTTGGGCGATCGCCTCCAGCGTGTTGGCCAGATCTTTCTGCACCAGCCGGTCGCCCGGTTGCAGTGCGCTGCCGTCCGGGCGCAGGAAAATCCGCGCCGCTTCCGGGTCGTCATGGAAGCGTTTGACGGTGGTGTCCAGCACGTCGGTGTCTGCACGGGTCAGCACAAAGCCCTGGCGCGCCAGCCTGATGGCCGGCTCCATCACCTGACGGCGCGTCAGCTTGCCATATTCGCGCTGCGCGGTGTCCAGCCCCAGCACCGTACCCGGCACCCCGGCAGAAAGATAGCCATACAGCGACGCCTCTTTGCGCACCTTGCCCTGTTCATCCAGGTACATGTCGGCGCTGGCGGCAGCCGGGGCGGTTTCACGGAAATTGATAAAGGTGTCTTTGCCGTCCGCCAGGTGAATCGTCATAAAGCCGCCGCCGCCGATGTTGCCGCAGCAGGGGTTGACCACCGCCTGCGCGTAGCCGACTGCTACGGCGGCATCCACGGCGTTGCCGCCCATTTTCAGGATATCCACCCCAATCTGCGAGGCCAGATATTGCGAGGAGACCACCATCCCGTGTTGCGCCTCAACCGCCGGCATTGAGGCGGCGTGCAGGCTGGCGCTGACCAGCAGCGCCAGCGCGCTCAGTGGCGCAGTCCATTTTGTTAACCCCATATTCCCTCCTGTCTGTACTGACTTTTATCGTTATTGGTTGCAGGCCGGTACCCACAGGCACCCTCCCTGAATAACACCCTGCAAATGCCGCGCCAGCCGGGCGGACGGCAGGGTGCTTTACCAGCGTAGCGGCAAACCAAAATGGAAGTCATAGAAAACAGAGGAGAAATATTCATTTTGCCGGGTGGGACGGCATTATGGCAGGGCAACGCTGACCTGAAAAAGGGCAGACGTAAAAAAACCGGCGGGCAAAGCCGGCCGGTTTTTATCCTGAACGCGCAACCGCCGGGCAACCACCCGGCCGGTGAGCAGATTACAGGTTAATGGCGTTTTCAGACAGGTACTTGGCAACGCCGTCCGGAGACGCGCCCATGCCAACTTTGCCTTTTTCCCACTGAGCCGGGCACACTTCGCCGTGCTCTTCGTGGAATTGCAGCGCGTCAACCATACGCAGCATTTCGTCGATGTTACGGCCCAGCGGCAGGTCGTTAACAACCTGGTGACGCACGATGCCGTCTTTGTCGATCAGGAAGGAACCACGCAGCGCAACGCCTGCGTCCGGGTGCTCGATACCGTACGCTTTCTGGATTTCACGTTTAACGTCAGCCACCATCGCGTATTTCACTTCGCCGATGCCGCCTTTATCAACCGGGGTTTTACGCCATGCGTTGTGAACGAACTCGGAGTCGAAGGAGATACCTACAACTTCCACGCCACGGCTCTGGAATTCAGCGTAACGGTTGTCGAAAGCGATCAGCTCAGACGGGCAAACAAAGGTGAAGTCCATTGGCCAGAAGAAGACAACGGTAGGTTTGCCAGCAGTGTGCTTTTTGAAGTTGAAGTTTTCAACGATTTCACCACTGCCCAGAACGGCAGCAGCGGTAAAGTCTGGGGCTGGGCGAGTTACCAGGACCATAATTACTCCTGTAATATCAAGTTAAAGGACAGTTTATGAATAAGACGAGGGCAGTATAGGGATTTAGGCAGGGTGAATAAAGGGTGAAAGACCAATCATTCAGATAGCTTCCGGCTATTGATGCAAGTTGTAAAAACTATCCTGTTTTAACAATAACCCTTATTTTATCCTGCCTTAACGGCGCGCCGTCATAGCTGGCGGCAGCGCGCTTTTTCCATCATCTGCGGGTAAAAATCAAAGAATATCGCCTCAAACTGCGGGTAATTGCGCTCAATGTCAACAAAAGAGCCTTTCAGCAGATGCAGGCGCGGGCGGCGCGCGGCCATCCCGGCCAGCACATTGGCGATAAACGGCAGCTCCGCATAGCGCTCCAGCCAGCGTTCCGGCCAGAGATAGGCATTAAGATGCTGAAACCCTGCCGGCATGGTGCTTAAGCTGGGTAAAATTTGACCTTGCGCATAGTTCACAAAGGCCGGCAGGGTATAATCCGCCACCAGTTTTTGCCAGTGCAGCGCCAGGAAGTGGTCCCACATGACGTCCATCGTGATGGGGGCAACCCGGCGGTAGGTTTCACTGAACAGGCGGCGCGCCTCTTTAACCGCCGGCAGGCTGTCGGTCAGCGAATCGACCCGCCGGTGCATACGGATGCCGTCAACCACCGCCTGATCATAAAGATGTGTGGGATCGCCGCGGACGAAGTCAGCGGCCAGGTTACCGGTCAGTGAGCTGTTGGCCAGATGGGCCAGATGCAGATGGGCAAGAAAATTCATTCCGGCAGTATAACCATTTCAGGCGGCAGACGCCCTTAATTGTTGCAGCCGGGCGGTGCTGGCTCTAGACTAAGCCGCCTGTTTTTCACGTGAAGTAGAGTGTTATGCGCGTCGCTGATTTTTCGTTTGAACTCCCTGAATCCCTGATTGCCCACTATCCGCAAGCCCAGCGCAGCGGCTGCCGCCTGCTCTCCCTGGACGGCCCCAGCGGTGACCTGACGCACGGCGTCTTCACTGACCTGCTGGAGACGCTGGAGCCGGGTGACCTGCTGGTATTCAACAATACCCGCGTGATCCCGGCGCGGATGTTCGGGCGTAAAGTCAGCGGCGGTAAAATTGAGGTGCTGGTGGAGCGCGTGCTGGATGACCACCGCGTGCTGGCGCATGTGCGCGCCTCCAAAGCCCCGAAAGAGGGCGCTGAGCTGCTGCTGGGGGATGATGAAAGCATCTCCGCGACCATGGTGGCCCGCCACGACGCCCTGTTTGAACTGCGCTTCAATGATGAGCGCGACGTGTTCAGCGTGCTGAACGCCGTCGGGCATATGCCGCTGCCGCCCTATATTGACCGCCCGGATGAAGACGCGGACCGCGAGCTTTACCAGACCGTCTACAGCGCCAAACCGGGCGCGGTGGCAGCCCCGACCGCCGGGCTGCACTTTGACGAGCCGCTGCTGGCCGCGCTGAAAGAGAAGGGCGTGGAGATGGCCTTCGTGACCCTGCACGTCGGCGCCGGGACGTTCCAGCCGGTGCGGGTGGAGAGCATTGAAGACCACATTATGCACGCCGAGTATGCAGAAGTGCCGCAAGAGGTCGTGGACGCGGTGCTGGCCTGTAAAGCGCGCGGCAAGCGTGTGGTCGCCGTCGGCACCACATCCGTGCGCTCGCTGGAGAGCGCGGCGCAGGCCACGCAGGATGGCCTGATCGCGCCGTTCTTCGGCGACACCAAAATCTTTATCTACCCCGGTTATGAGTATCAGGTGATCGACGCCCTGATCACCAATTTCCACCTGCCGGAATCCACGCTGATTATGCTGGTGTCGGCCTTCGCCGGGTATACCCAGACGATGAATGCCTACCACACCGCGGTGGCCGAGCAGTACCGTTTCTTCAGTTACGGCGATGCGATGTTCATTACCCGTAACCCGCTGGCCCCGCAACAGGCGGCAGGCCGGTAATACCCGGCCCGGCGCATCGTGCGCCGGGCTTACTCTTTTCGGGGCCAATGGCCCCGGAGTCAACCTCATCAGACTGTTTCTCTGATGCCGGAGGCACTGTGAAGTACGAATTAATCAAGAAAGAGGGTCGCGCCCGCCGCGGCCGTTTGGTGTTTGATCGCGGCGTGGTCGAAACCCCGGCCTTTATGCCGGTCGGCACCTACGGCACCGTAAAAGGCATGACGCCGGAAGAAGTGAAAGAATCCGGCGCGCAGATCCTGCTCGGTAATACCTTCCACCTCTGGCTGCGCCCGGGGCAGGAGATCATGAAACTGCACGGCGACCTGCATGATTTCATGCAGTGGCACGGCCCGATCCTCACCGACTCCGGCGGCTTCCAGGTCTTCAGCCTGGGCGCGATGCGCAAAATCAAGGAAGAGGGCGTTTACTTCCGCAACCCCATCAACGGTGACCCGGTATTCTTAAGCCCGGAGAAGTCGATGGAGATTCAGTACGACCTCGGCTCTGACATCGTGATGATCTTCGATGAGTGCACCCCGTACCCGGCCGACTGGGACTACGCCAAACGCTCGATGGAAATGTCGCTGCGCTGGGCGGCCCGCAGCCGCAAGCGTTTCGACGAACTGAACAATAACAATGCGTTGTTCGGGATTATCCAGGGCAGTGTTTACGAAGATTTACGAGATGTCTCCGTAAAAGGGCTGGTAGAGATCGGCTTTGATGGTTACGCTGTGGGCGGCCTGGCGGTCGGTGAGCCGAAAGAGGATATGCACCGCATCCTGGAGCACGTTTGCCCGCAGATCCCTGAGGACAAACCGCGCTACCTGATGGGGGTCGGCAAGCCGGAAGATCTGGTGGAAGGCGTACGCCGCGGCATTGATATGTTCGACTGCGTCATGCCGACGCGCAATGCGCGTAACGGCCACCTGTTTGTCACCAACGGGGTGGTGAAAATCCGCAATGCCAAGCATAAAGAGGACACCTCGCCGCTGGATCCGGAATGTGATTGCTACACGTGTCGCAATTACAGCCGCGCCTACTTGCATCATCTGGACCGTTGCAACGAAATACTCGGTGCGCGTCTGAATACCATCCATAACCTGCGTTATTACCAGCGCGTCATGGCCGGTTTACGCCAGGCGATTGATGAAGGGAAGTTAGCGCAGTTTGTCACTGATTTTTATCAGCGCATCGGCAAGCCCGTTCCGCCGCTGGATGCCTGATTTCAACAACTGCTTTCGATAACATTGATTTCGATAACAATGAGGGAATTTTAATGAGTCTGTTCATTTCTGATGCTGTAGCCGCAGCGGGTGCGCCGGCCGGCCAGTCAAGCCCGTACTCACTGGTGATTATGCTGGTGGTATTTGGCCTGATTTTCTACTTCATGATCCTGCGTCCGCAGCAAAAACGCGGCAAGGAACACAAGAAGCTGATGGAGTCTATCGGCAAAGGTGATGAAGTGCTGACCAATGGCGGGCTGATCGGCCGCGTGGCCAAAGTGTCTGAGACCGGCTACATCGTGATTGCGCTGAATGAGACCACAGAAGTGACGATTAAGCGTGACTACGTAACCGCCGTTCTGCCGAAAGGTACGATGAAGGCTCTGTAATTGAATTTTCCCTAAGGGAACTGCCGTGTTAAACCGATATCCTTTGTGGAAGTATCTGATGTTGATCGTCGTGATCCTCATCGGTTTGCTTTATGCGCTTCCCAACCTTTATGGTGAGGATCCGGCTGTGCAGATTACTGGCGCTCGGGGCTCCGACGCCAGTATGGCCACGCTGGACCAAGTCAAAAGTGCATTAGAAAAAGACCAGATCGCGAGCAAATCGATCGCCCTGGAAAATGGCGCCATCCTTGCCCGCTTCAAAGATACCGACGTTCAGCTGCGCGCACGTGAAGTGCTGACCAACGTGCTGGGCGACAAATATGTCATCGCGCTCAACCTGGCCCCGGCCACCCCGACCTGGCTCTCCGCCCTTGCAGCCGAACCGATGAAACTCGGCCTCGACCTGCGCGGCGGCGTTCACTTCCTGATGGAAGTGGATATGGAGACGGCGCTGGGCAAGCTGCAGGAACAGACGATGGACTCCCTGCGCAGCGACCTGCGTGATAAAAGCATCCCTTACGCCACCGTCCGCAAACTGGCCGGTAACGCCGTGGAAGTGCGCTTCCGTGATGCCGCTATCCGTGACAACGCGATAAGCTACCTGACGCCGCGCCACCGTGACCTGGTGCTGAATGCCTCCGGCGACAACGCACTGCGTGTGGTGATGACCGATGAGCGCCTGCGCCAGTCGCGTGAAGACGCAGTGCAGCAGAACATCAACATCCTGCGTAACCGTGTGAACCAACTGGGTGTGGCCGAGCCGCTGGTCCAGCGCCAGGGTGCTGACCGCATCGTGGTGGAACTGCCGGGCATCCAGGACACCGCGCGTGCCAAGGAGATCCTGGGGGCGACCGCTTCCCTGGAGTTCCGTCTGGTGAACACCAATGTTGACGCCAGCGCTGCCGCCTCCGGCCGCGTACCGGGCGACAGCGAAGTGAAAAACACCCGTGAGGGCCAGCCGATTGTGCTCTACAAGCGTGTGGTGCTGACCGGTGACCACATCACCGATTCCACCTCCAGCATGGGCGAATACAACCAGCCGCAGGTCGACATCTCGCTGGACAGCGCAGGCGGTTCTGCCATGTCTAACTTCACCAAGGACAACATCGGCAAGCCGATGGCGACCCTGTTTGTGGAGTACAAAGACAGCGGCAAGAAAGACGCCAATGGCCGCGCCATCCTGGTGAAACAGGAAGAGGTGATCAACGTGGCGACCATCCAGTCACGCCTGGGTAACCGCTTCCAGATCACCGGCATCAACGATCCGAACGAAGCCCGTCAGCTCTCGCTGCTGCTGCGCGCCGGGGCGCTGATTGCGCCGATCCAGATCGTTGAAGAACGCACCATCGGCCCGACCCTGGGGATGCAAAACATCCAGCAGGGGCTGGAGGCTTGTCTGTGGGGCCTGGTGGCATCCATCGTGTTTATGGTGGTCTACTACCGTAAATTTGGTGTGATTGCGACCACCGCGCTGATTGCCAACCTGATCCTGATTGTCGGCATTATGTCCCTGCTGCCGGGAGCGACCCTGACCATGCCGGGGATTGCCGGTATCGTGCTGACGCTGGCGGTTGCCGTCGATGCGAACGTGCTGATCAATGAGCGTATCAAGGAAGAGCTGAAGAACGGGCGTTCCGTTCAGCAGGCGATCCATGAGGGCTACAAAGGCGCGTTCTCCAGTATTATTGATGCCAACGTGACGACGCTTATCACCGCCATCATTCTTTATGCGGTCGGCACCGGGTCGATTAAAGGGTTTGCCATTACCACCGCTATCGGTGTGGCGACCTCGATGTTTACATCGATCGTCGGAACCCGTGCCATCGTCAACCTGCTTTACGGCGGCAAACGCATTAACAAGCTGTCTATCTGAGGAGTGCGTTGTGGCACAACAATATACTGTTGAACAACTGAATTACGGCCGTAAAGTCTATGACTTTATGCGCTGGGACAACGTGGCGTTCTGTATCTCCGGCCTGCTGCTGCTTGCGTCGGTGATTATTATGGGCGTGCGCGGGTTCAACTGGGGCCTGGACTTCACCGGCGGCACCGTGATTGAGATCAGTCTCAGCCAGCCGGCCAACCTGGACACGATGCGTGAAACCCTGGAGAAAGCAGGCTTTGCTGAACCGGTGGTACAGAACTTCGGCAGCAGCCGTGACGTGATCGTGCGTATGCCGCCGGTCAGCGGCAATGCCGGGCAGGAACTGGGCAACAAGGTGATCTCGCTGGTAAACAGCCAGATCGACAAGAGTGCGTCGGTCAAGCGCATCGAGTTCGTCGGCCCGAGCGTGGGCAACGACCTGGCGCAGGCCGGCGGCATGGCGCTGCTGGTGGCGCTGATCTCCATCCTGATTTATGTCGGCTTCCGCTTTGAGTGGCGGCTGGCGCTGGGTGCCGTGTTGGCGCTGGCGCACGACGTGATTATCACGATGGGGATCCTGTCCCTGTTCCACATTGAGATCGACCTGACCATCATCGCCTCGCTGATGTCGGTTATCGGTTACTCACTGAACGACAGCATCGTGGTCTCTGACCGTATCCGTGAGAATTTCCGCAAGATCCGCCGCGGCAATGCTTACGAAATTACCAACGTGTCACTGACCCAGACCCTGAGCCGTACCATCATGACCTCCGCCACCACGCTGGTGGTGGTACTGATGCTCTACATCTTCGGCGGCGCACTGCTGGAGGGCTTCTCCCTGACCATGTTGATCGGGGTGTCGATCGGTACGGTGTCCTCAATCTATGTGGCCTCGGCGCTGGCGCTGAAGCTTGGCATGAAGCGTGAGCACATGCTGCAACAGAAAGTTGAGAAAGAAGGGGCCGATCAGCCGACTATCCTGCGCTGATCCTCTCCCGGCACACAGTAAAAACCCCGCATTGCGGGGTTTTTTTTATGGGCAAACGGCAACGTTAGGGGGCGGGCGGCGTGGCCTCAGGGGCCGCAGCCTCAGGCGTGGCCGTGGGGGAAGAGGCCGTCGGCGTGACATCCCGCAGGCGGATAAAGCCCAGCTGCTCCGGTGCCTGGCCGCTGAAACGCAGCTCAAGGGTCTGTTCCGTTTTCGGCAGCAGGGAAGGGCTTACCGTCACCGGCTGGGAGAGCATATCCACCAGCAGCGGTTTGCCGGTCGTGGGGTCAAGCTGGCCCCAGTCCACCGTGGCCGTAAACGCCGGCAGAGAGGTGCCGGAGAGCGCGCGGATATGCAATAACGCCTGCGTGCCGCTGGCCTCCGGGGCCACATGGCTCAGGGAGACACTGAGCTCACCCACGGCGCTTTTCAGCGCCGCCGGGTTGTTGGCTGCCGGCAGCACATAGACCCCGTTAGTGGAGTTGCGGTTCAGCTGGCTCTGCTGTTCCAGCGCGGTGGCTTCGTCAGTCAGCGCCTGGAGCTTCTGGTTAAGCTGAACCACCTCGGATTTGAGTTTCGGCACCTGTGGGTTTTGGGCACATGCGCTCAGCAGCACCGCGGAGGCCAGCAGGGCGATGCGGCATAGCGGGCGGGCGCGCACAGGGTAACTGGTTGTCATCATGGTAATTTCCTTTTCCAGATTCACTCTCTAAAGCGTAGCCTTCCCGGCGTGGAAAGTCATGCGAATCCCTGACGCCGCAGCCGTTTGCCGCCGTAAACATTCATCCTTCCTATAACAAATGGGCATCAGCCTTTGTAGTCCGCAGAGTTCGCGGTAAACTGGTCGCCAGTCAGAAATGATAATCAGGAAGTTCCATGCACTGTCCATTTTGTGCCGCCGTTGATACGAAAGTGATCGATTCACGTCTGGTGGGTGATGGCTCCCAGGTGCGCCGCCGTCGCCAGTGTCTGGTTTGCAGCGAACGGTTTACCACCTTTGAAGTGGCTGAGCTGGTGATGCCGCGGGTGATTAAAAGTAACGATGTGCGTGAACCCTTCAATGAGGACAAACTGCGCAGCGGTATGCTGAAGGCGCTGGAGAAGCGCCCGGTCAGTTCCGATGACGTAGAGATGGCCATCAGCCACCTGAAATCCCAGCTGCGCGCCACCGGCGAGCGCGAAGTCCCGGCTAAAATGGTCGGTGGCCTGGTGATGGATGCGTTAAAGCGGCTGGATAAAGTGGCCTATATCCGTTTTGCCTCGGTCTACCGCAGTTTTGAAGATGTCCGCGAATTTGGCGAAGAGATCGCCCGCCTGCAAGATTAAGGAAGCCTATGCAGCACGATGAATTTTACATGGCGCGGGCGTTTGAGCTGGCACGTCTGGGGCGTTTTACCACCACCCCGAACCCTAATGTAGGCTGTGTTCTCGTGCGCGACGGCGAGATCGTCGGCGAAGGCTACCATCTGCGCGCCGGGGAGCCGCACGCGGAAGTACACGCCCTGCGCATGGCCGGTGACAAGGCGCGCGGGGCCACCGCCTATGTGACGCTCGAGCCGTGCAGCCATCACGGCCGTACGCCGCCCTGTTGCGACGCGCTGATCGCCGCGGGTGTCAGCCGGGTCGTGGCCGCGATGCAGGACCCAAACCCCGAGGTGGCCGGGCGCGGCCTCTACCGGCTGAAACAGGCCGGCATTGAGGTGCGCCATAATGTCATGCTGGAGGAGGCCGAAGCGGTGAACCGCGGCTTCCTGAAACGGATGCGTACCGGCTTCCCCTATCTGCAACTGAAAATGGGTGCCTCGCTGGATGGCCGCACCGCGATGGCGTCAGGGGAGAGCCAGTGGATCACCTCCCCGGAAGCCCGGCGTGATGTGCAACGTTTCCGCGCAGAGAGTTCCGCCATTCTCAGCAGCAGCGCCACTGTGCTGGCCGATGACCCATCGCTGACTGTGCGCTGGGATGAACTCGACAGCGCGCTCCGTGAGCGTTACCCCTCGCCGCAGGCCGCCCAGTTGTCAGCTGCCCATCCGGCGGATGCCGCCTCATTGCGCCAGCCGTTGCGGGTGATTCTCGACAGCCAGAACCGTGTGACGCCCCAGCACCGCCTGATCGCCCAGCCGGGGCAGACCCTGCTGGCCCGTTTGCAGGCTGACGCGCACGCCTGGCCCGACAATGTGGAACAGTGGGCAGTGCCGGAACGCGACGGGCGTGTTGATTTGGTGGTGATGATGATGTTGCTGGCGAAACGCCAGGTGAATTCAGTGTGGGTCGAGGCCGGGGCCGGGCTGGCCGGGGCGCTGTTACAGGCTGGTCTGGTGGATGAGCTGATTGTGTATCTCGCCCCTAAACTGCTGGGTGACAGCGCGCGCGGCCTGTGTGCGCTGCCGGGGCTGTCCGCACTGGCAGAGGCCCCACAGTTCGCCTTCAGCGAGGTGCGGCAGGTCGGCCCGGACCTGCGGCTGCGGCTGAAACCGGTGTGACATCCTGGCCGTAGCTGCGCCAAACCACCGGGAAGAAATCGTTTGCCCGGCATGTGAAGTAAAAACCGCATGCGCAGGCAAGGAAAGAGTGTGATAGAATCCGCCCCCCTGCGGGGTATTGAACCCAAATTAAGGAAAGCGTATGAACGTTATCGAAGGTGTTGTTGCGACTCCTGACGCACGTGTGGCGATTGCAATTGCTCGTTTTAATAATTTCATCAATGACAGTCTGCTGGAAGGCGCCATTGATGCCCTGAAGCGCATCGGTCAGGTTTCTGAAGACAATATCACCATCGTTTGGGTTCCGGGCGCCTATGAGCTGCCGCTGGCTGCCCGTACCCTGGCCAATACCCAGCGCTATGACGCCATTATCGCGCTCGGCACCGTGATCCGCGGGGGCACCGCCCATTTCGAATATGTTGCCGGTGAATGCAGTTCCGGTCTGGCAAGCGTTGCCATGACCAGCGAAATTCCAGTGACCTTTGGCGTGCTGACCACCGAAAGCATCGAACAAGCCATCGAACGCGCTGGAACCAAAGCGGGTAACAAAGGGGCAGAAGCCGCCCTGACCGCACTTGAAATGATCAATGTCATCAAGGCCATTAAGGCCTGAATTTAGTTAAGGGGATTTCCGTGAAACCTGCAGCCCGCCGCCGCGCCCGTGAATGTGCCGTCCAGGCGCTTTACTCCTGGCAAGTGTCTAAAAATGACATTGCCGACGTTGAATTACAGTTCCTGGCTGAGCAAGATGTCAAAGATGTCGACATTGCCTATTTCCGCGAGCTGTTGTCCGGCGTGGCAGTCAATGCGGCCAGCCTGGATGCCCTGATGGCACCTGTGTTGTCCCGCCAGCTCGAAGAGCTGGGCCAGGTGGAGCGCGCGGTACTGCGTATTGCGCTGTTCGAGCTGAGCAAGCGTGAAGACGTCCCCTACAAAGTGGCCATCAACGAAGCCATCGAACTGGCGAAAACCTTCGGTGCAGAAGACAGCCACAAATTCGTCAACGGCGTGCTGGACAAAGTCGCCCCGACAGTGCGTAAAAAACGCTGATTGCGGCCCGCAGGTTTCCTGCGTTGTAAGCTGAACGCCATGAAGGCCGGTTATCCGGCCTTTCTTATTTATCTCACGCGTTGGAATTGACTATGGCTTGCGGTGAATTTGACGTGATTGCCCGTTATTTTGACCGGTATAAACACAGTCGCCGGGATGTGCAGCTTGGCATCGGCGACGATTGTGCCTTGCTGACGGTAGCGGAGAAACAGGTACTGGCGATCAGTACCGATACGCTGGTCGAAGGCACGCACTTCCTGCCCAGTATTGACCCGGCTGACCTGGCGTACAAAGCGCTGGCGGTGAACGTCAGCGATCTGGCGGCCATGGGGGCAGACCCGGCCTGGCTGTCACTGGCGCTGACGCTGCCGGGCGTGGATGAGCCGTGGCTCGCCGCGTTCAGCGACAGCCTGTTCGACCAGCTCAACTACTACGGGATGCAGCTGATCGGCGGCGATACCACCCGCGGCAGCCTGAGCCTGACCCTGACAGTGCACGGCCTGGTGCCGGCCGGACGCGCCCTGACGCGCAGCGGCGCGCGCGTCGGCGACTGGATCTATGTCAGCGGCACTTTGGGCGACAGCGCCGCCGGGCTGGCACTGCTGCAAAACCGCCTCACGGTCACCGACGACGCCGATCGCCGGGCGCTGCTGGCGCGCCATCTGCGGCCTCAGCCGCGGGTGCTGCATGGGCAGGCGCTGCGCGATCTCGCCAATGCGGCCATCGATATTTCCGACGGGTTGATATCAGACCTCGGGCATATCCTCAAGGCCAGCGCCTGCGGCGCACGCATTGACCTGGACGCCATCCCTTATTCGGATGCCATGCGCCGCCAGGTTGACCCGGAGCAGGCGCTGAAGTGGGCGCTGACCGGCGGCGAGGATTACGAGCTCTGCTTCACCGTGCCGGAAATCAACCGCGGCGCGCTGGATGTGGCGCTTCACCATGCCGGTGCCCCCTTTACCTGTATTGGCCAGCTGGCACCGCAGTCCGAAGGCATCCAGTACCTGCGCGGCAACCAGCCGGTTGAACTGGGCTGGCAGGGTTTCGATCATTTTATGGACCAATAGTCATGGCAAAACCAAGGAAACCGTCGTTACAGGCGACGGAGCAGGCGTTGGATAACGCCATTGACCAGATGAACGCGGCGAAAAAACGGCTGCGGATGCGCAACCCGTGGCACCTGCTGGCGACCGGGTTCGGCAGCGGCCTGTTCCCCTGGGGGCCGGGGACGGCCGGGTCGGTGGCGGCCATCCCGTGCTGGATGCTGCTAACCTATTTGCCGTGGCAGGTCTATTCGATGGTGGTGATGTTCAGCATCTGCATCGGTGTCTATCTCTGCCACCAGACGGCGAAAGACATGGGCGTGCACGATCACGGCAGCATTGTCTGGGATGAGTTTGTCGGCATGTGGATCACCCTGATGGCAATCCCGGTGCGGAGCTGGCAGTGGGTGCTGGCCGGTTTTGTGGTGTTCCGGATTTTCGACATCTGGAAACCCTGGCCAATCCGCTGGTTCGACCGCAATATCCACGGCGGTATGGGCATCATGATAGATGATGTGATCGCCGGGGTGGTTTCTGCGCTGGTCATCTACCTGATTGGCCACCACTGGCCGTTCTGACCGGTAAAAAAGAGAAAACGGGCGCCCAGGTGCCCGTTTTTTTATGGTGCTTTCAGGACAGGACGCCGCCGTTATTTAAAGCCGGTCACGGCGTGCGGCTGGTAGGCGCGCTCCAGTTGAGCGATCTCTTCCGCCGTCAGCGTCAGATCCAGCGCGGCGACGGCATCCTCCAGATGGCCCGGCCGTGACGCCCCGATAATCGGTGCCGTGACCACCGGTTTCGCCAGCAGCCAGGCCAGCGCCACCTGGGCGCGCGGCACGCCGCGCGTTTCCGCAATCGCCGCCACCTGCGCGGCAACCTCCGCATCTGCTGTTTCGGTGGCGGCGTAAAGGCTTTTGCCATACTCATCCGTTTCGGAGCGGGCAGTGGTTTCGCCCCACGGGCGGGTCAGGCGGCCGCGCGCCAGTGGGCTCCAGGGCAGCACCGCGATGCCTTCCTCCGCGCACAGCGGGTGCATCTCCTTCTCCTCTTCGCGTTGCAGCAAATTATACTGGTCCTGCATCGAGACAAACCGTGCCCAGCCCTGCTGGCGGGAAAGGTCCAGCGCCTGCCGGAACTGGGCCGCGTGCATCGACGACGCGCCGATAAAGCGCACTTTGCCGGCCTTCACCACCTCATCCAGCGCCGCCAGCGTCTCTTCAATCGGCGTGTCGTAGTCCCAGCGGTGGATCTGCAACAGGTCAATGTAGTCGGTGCCGAGGCGCACCAGGCTGTCATCCACCGATTGCAGGATCGCCGCGCGCGACAGGCCGCCCTTCAGGTTACTGAGCGGGAAAAAGACTTTGGTCGCCAGGACAACCTCATCGCGCCGGGCGAAATCACGCAGCGCCCGGCCCACAATCTCCTCACTGCTGCCGTCGGAGTAGCTGTTGGCGGTATCAAAGAAGGTGATGCCCGCCTCAATGGCCTGCTTCAGCAGCGGGCGGCTCTGCGCTTCCGGCAGCGTCCAGGGGTGGTTGCCGCGCGACGGCTCCCCGTAGGTCATGCAGCCGAGGCACAGGCGTGACACCTGCAAGCCGGTGTTGCCGAGTGTGGTGTATTTCATGGCGATCTCCCTGAGAATAAACGCGTAATGCGAATGCTTAACGGTAGCCGGGAATCATGGGGATGGCGAGGGCAGAAGGAAAAAGAAGGGGAGGAGAAGCCGGGGCGCAGGGCGCGCCCCGGTCAGGCCGGTCAGGCCAGCCAGTCAGTGATGCGGCGCTCAATCCCGGCTGCGTCAAGGCCGTAATCTGCCCGCACCTCTTCCTGGGTGCCCTGCGGGATAAACTCATCCGGCAGGCCGAGCGTCAGCACCGGCACCAGGCAACGTTTTGCCATCAGCAGTTCAATCACGCCGCTGCCGGCCCCGCCCATGATGGCGTTTTCTTCCAGCGTCACCAGCACTTCGTGGCTGGCGGCCATCTCCAGCACCAACGCCTCATCCAGCGGCTTGACGAAACGCATGTCCACCAGCGTGGCATTCAGCGCCTCAGCGGCTTTCTGCGCTTCCGGCAACAGGGTACCGAAGTTGAGGATCGCCACTTTTTCGCCTTCACGGCGCACCACGCCTTTGCCAATCGGCAACATCGCCAGCGGCTCACAGGTCGCCCCAGTGCCGTTGCCGCGAGGGTAACGCACCGCCACCGGCCCGTCAGCATAGTGGTAACCGGTATGCAGCATCTGGCGGCATTCGTTCTCATCGCTCGGCGTCATGATCACCATGTTCGGGATGCAGCGCAGGAAGGAGAGATCAAACGCGCCCTGGTGGGTCTGGCCGTCAGCGCCGACAATGCCGCCGCGGTCAATGGCGAACAGCACCGGCAGTTTCTGGATCGCCACATCGTGGATAACCTGGTCATAGGCGCGTTGCAGGAAGGTGGAGTAGATCGCCACCACCGGCTTGTAGCCGCCGATTGCCAGCCCGGCCGCGAAGGTCACGGCATGTTGCTCCGCAATCGCCACGTCAAAGTATTGCGCCGGATATTCGCGGGAGAAGGCCACCATGCCGGAGCCTTCACGCATCGCCGGGGTGATCGCCATCAGTTTGCTGTCCTGCGCTGCCGTTTCGCACAGCCAGTCCCCAAAGATTTTGGAGTAGGTCGGCTGGCCGCCCGCGCTTTTCGGCAGGGTACCGGTAGCCGGGTCAAATTTCGGCACCGCGTGCCAGCTGATCGGGTCATTTTCCGCCGGGGCATAGCCTTTGCCCTTTTTGGTCATGATGTGCAGCAACTGCGGGCCTTTCAGGCCGCGCATATTTTTCAGCGTCTGCGCCAGCGCCTGCACGTCATGCCCATCCACCGGGCCGATGTAGTTGAAGCCCAGCTCCTCGAACAGCGTGCCCGGCACCACCATGCCTTTCAGGTGCTCCTCGGTGCGGCGCATCAGCTCTTTGATCGGCGGCAGGCCGGAGAGCACTTTTTTGCTGCCTTCGCGCAGGCGCGAGTAGAGCTTGCCGGAGAGCAACTGGGCCAGGTGGTTGTTCAGCGCGCCGACGTTTTCGGAGATCGACATCTCATTGTCGTTCAGGATAACCAGCATGTCGGAGTTGATGTCGCCCGCATGGTTCATCGCCTCAAACGCCATACCGGCGGTGATCGCCCCGTCACCAATCACGCAGACGGTGCGGCGGCCTTTGCCTTCACGCTCCGCCGCCACGGCCATGCCCAGCCCGGCGCTGATGGAGGTCGACGAGTGGCCGACGCACAATACGTCATACTCGCTCTCATCCCGCCACGGGAAGGGGTGCAGGCCGCCTTTCTGGCGGATGGTGTTGATGCGGTCACGGCGGCCGGTCAGGATCTTATGGGGATAAGCCTGGTGGCCGACATCCCACACCAGGTGGTCAAACGGCGTGTTATAGACGTAGTGCAGCGCCACCGTAAGTTCTACGGTACCGAGCCCCGAGGCGAAATGGCCGCTGGACTGGCTGACGCTGTCTAAAAGGTACTGACGAAGCTCATCGCACAGCTTGGGTAAACTTTCTTTGGGCAGCAGGCGCAACTCTTCAGGAGTGTGCACCATAGCCAATGTCGGGTAATTAGCGAGATTAAGACTCATCAGATACTCGTATCAGAGGGTTTACGATACTCATCAGTTATCGCGTTCAATAATAAAACTGGCCAGCGCCTGCAGCGGGGCGGTGTTATACGATTCGGCCGCCAGCGGGGCCAGGGCGGCCAGGGCATCCTGATACAGGTCCCAGGCTTTGGTCTGGGCCTGTTCCAGCCCCAGCAGGGCAGGGTAGGTACTTTTGCCCAGTTGCTGATCGGCGCCCTGGCGTTTGCCGATTTTATCGGTGTCGCCAATCACATCCAGAATATCGTCCTGCACCTGGAAGGCGAGGCCGATAGACTGGGCATAGCGGTCAAGCAGCGGCAGTGCACGGCGGCCGGGTTCACCGGCGGCATACGCACCCAGCCGCACGGCAGCCCGGATCAGGGCGCCGGTTTTGTGGCGGTGGATCTGCTCCAGGGCGGCGAGGTCAACCTGCCGGCCTTCGGCGGCCAGATCCAGCGCCTGCCCGCCGGCCATGCCGGCCGCCCCGCTGGCGGTCGCCAGTTCAGAGAGCATACTTAATCTATCATGGATAGCCACGCCCGGCATCGGCGCATCGGCCAGAATGGAAAATGCCAGGGTTTGCAGCGCATCACCGGCCAGAATGGCGCAGGCCTCACCAAATTTAATATGGCAGGTGGGCTGGCCGCGGCGCAGGTCATCATCATCCATCGCCGGCAGGTCATCATGGATCAGGGAATAGGCGTGGATGGACTCCACCGCGGCGGCGGGGGCGTCCAGGGCGTCAGCCGTCAGGCCAAACATTTCGCCGGTCGCGTACACCAGGTAGGGGCGCAGGCGTTTGCCGCCCAGCAGCGCGCCGTGGCGCATCGCGTCCACCAGTTGCGGGTCGGGGCTGTGGCGCGCGGCAATGTAGCCGTTCAGCGCCTGATCAATGCGTTGCTGACACGCCTGAAGGCGCGCAGGAAAATCGGTCACAGCCGCCTGTGATTCGTCATGGGCCATAAAAATTACTCAGCGTCCGGGGTAAAAGGGGCCAGCGGGGCGTCAGGATCGTTGTCGTTCTCCAGCAGGATCTGTACCCGCTGTTCAGCCTGTTGCAGGGTTTGCTGCCCCTGACGTGCCAGTTGCACGCCGCGTTCAAATTCATTCAGCGCCTCTTCCAGCGGCAAATCACCAGACTCAAGACGGGTAACAATCTGCTCCAGCTCACCGAGGGCGGCTTCAAAATTGGCGGGTGGTACGGCTTTTTTTGGCATAGTTCTCTTTTACTGTCATCAGTTGGGCGGCGCGGCCGGTGGCATCACACCGCGCTCAGCGCAGGGCGCAGGCATGGGCGGTATTCGTCGCATAAAGTGCATGGTTTTTTTGCGCGCAGCGTATCCCGTAATGATGATATACTGCGCGGCTTGAACAGTAGGGGTACGGCTGCGGGATCGCCCGCCATGACTCACTTTCTGATTTTAGATCGTTATTCACACATTGACGACCTACTCATTCACACCTTAAATGAAAGACCGCCATGAAGTTTATCATTAAATTGTTCCCGGAAATCACCATCAAGAGTCAATCAGTGCGTTTGCGCTTTATTAAGATTCTTGCCAGCAACATCCGCAACGTGCTGAAGGACCTGGATGAGACACTGGCGGTGGTGCGCCACTGGGATAATATCGAAGTCCGCAGCAAAGATGAAAGCAAGCGTGAACTCCTCTGTGACGCCCTGACCCGTATTCCGGGGATCCACCACGTGCTGGAGGTGGAGGAGCGTGAGTATACCGATCTGCATAACATCTTTGAGCAGACGCTGGAGGCCTACCGGGCTGAGCTGGAAAGGAAAACCTTTTGTGTGCGCGTAAAGCGCCGCGGCAAGCACGAGTTTACCTCCGGCGACGTGGAGCGTTATGTCGGCGGCGGCCTGAACCAGCATATCGACTCCGCGCGCGTGAACCTGACGCAGCCGGACGTTACCGTGAAGCTGGAAGTCAATGATGACAAGCTGGTGCTGATCAAAGCGCGCCACACCGGCCTGGCCGGTTACCCGATCGGCACGCAGGAAGATGTGATGTCACTGATTTCCGGCGGGTTTGACTCCGGCGTCTCCAGTTATATGCTGATGCGCCGCGGCTGCCGCGTCCACTACTGTTTCTTCAACCTCGGCGGCGCAGCCCATGAGATTGGCGTGAAGCAGGTGGCGCACTACCTGTGGAGCCGCTTCGGCAGCTCGCACCGCGTGCGCTTTGTGGCGATCGACTTCGAGCCGGTGGTGGGTGAGATCCTGGAGAAAGTGGATGACGGCCAGATGGGCGTGGTGCTGAAACGCATGATGGTGCGCGCGGCCTCCCAGGTGGCGGAGCGCTATGGCGTGCAGGCGCTGGTCACCGGCGAGGCATTGGGCCAGGTCTCCAGCCAGACGCTGACCAACCTGCGGTTGATCGACAACGCCACTGATACCCTGATCCTGCGCCCGCTGATTGCCCATGATAAAGAGCACATCATCAAGATTGCGCGTGAAATCGGCACTGAAGATTTTGCCAAGACCATGCCGGAGTATTGCGGCGTGATCTCCAAAAGCCCGACGGTGAAAGCGGTGAAAGGCAAAATCGAGGCGGAAGAGGCGCTGTTTAACTTCGAGATCCTCGACCGGGTAGTGAGTGAGGCGAAAAACGTGGATATCCGCGAAATCGCTGAACAGACCCAGGAGCAGGTGGTTGAGGTGGAAACCGTGGCGGCCTTCGCGGCAACCGACGTGCTGCTGGACATCCGTTCACCGGATGAGCAGGATGACCGCCCGCTGGCGGTGCGTGACGTCGAGGTGAAACCGCTGCCGTTCTACAAACTCAGCACCCAATTCGGCGACCTCGACCAGAGCAAAACCTATCTGCTCTACTGTGAGCGCGGGGTAATGAGCCGCCTGCAGGCGCTCTACCTGCGTGAACAGGGCTTTGGTAACGTGAAAGTCTACCGCCCGTAACCTTCAGGGCTGAAAAAAACCGGGTGTCCGCAAGGCACCCGGTTTTTTTATGGCGTTGTATTCTGTTGGTCAGGCGTTGTTCTGTGCGGGCAGGTGATCCTGATAATCATAAATGCCCGGCGCCAGCACCAGTTGCGCCGCCACTTCCGCCGCTTTGGCTTTGCCCAGCAGCAGGTCAATCAGCTTCAGCGCAAAGTCCATCGAGGTGCCCGGCCCCTGGCTGGTCAGCAGATTGACGCGCGGATCGTACACCACGCGTTTGTCCATCCACTTCTCGGGGCTGATTTTGTCTTTCAGCGCCGGGAAGCCGGTCATGTTAGCGATCGGGAAAAGCTGGTGGTGCTCCAGCACCAGCGCCGGGGCGGCACAAATCGCTGCCACCAGTTTGCCGCTGGTGTGCATCTGCCGGACTTTTTCCACCAGCAGCGGGCTGTCGCGGAAACACTCTGCGCCGGGGCCGCCGCCGGGCAGCACAATGGCGTCATGCGGGTCATCCGCGACGGCCACCAGCGTGGTGTCGGCCAGCAGGCGCACCCCGCGGGAACAGGTGATGTCGCGCGCGCCGTCCCCGGCGACGCTGGCGGTGGTCACCGTGGCACCGGCCCGCACCAGCAGATCGATCACCGTGACGGCTTCAGTCTCTTCGCTACCAGGTGCCAGGCAGACCAGAACGGTTACGCTCATACTCATTTTCCTTCTGTTTAATCTGTTCAAATAACCGGGCATTCTCCGGCAACTGCAGCCCGTGGCTGCGGGCGCGCCGCAGCAGGTAACCGGTAATGTAGTCGATCTCGGTGTGGCGCTGGGCGCGTACGTCCTGCAACATGGAAGAGTGGTTGGCGGCGGTGCGCTCAATCACATCATAGACATACGCCAGCAGGGAGTCGGGGGAGGTGTGGAACCCCTCAATCTCCATCACCTGCGCCGCTTCCCGGCAGAGGCGTTCGATCTGCTCCGGGTAGGCAGTGAGTTCGCCATTGGTGCAGCCATAAAGGGCGGTGAGCGGGTTGATCACACAGTTGACCGCCAGCTTTTTCCAGTTGGCCGCCGCGATAACATCGTGCCAGGCAACGTCCGGCAGCGCGTGATGCAGCATTTCCGCCAGGTGGCTCATTTCCCGCCCGCGGGGGGAGGAGGGGCCGATGTGGGTGATACCGCCGGCCACATGCAGAATGGCGCGGCCATCCCGCCGGGCGGCATGGGTGGTGACCCCCTGCAAAATCGGCTGGTTGTTGGCGGGCAGCTCATCCTGCGTGCCCATGCCGTTATGCAGCAGCAACAGGGTGCAGTCCGGGTGAAGCCTCGGCAGCAGCGGGATCAGCGCACCGGAAACCTGCCACGCCTTCAGCGTCACCAGCAACAGCTCGCTCTGCGCCAGATGCTCCGGGTCATTGGTGGGTAAGGTATGGTTGTAAGCGGTGCCGTGTTCATCAATGACATTGACCGAGCAGAAAGGCTGGGGTACCCGCAGCCAGCCCTGGACATCATGCCCCTGCCGGTGAAGCGCAGAAAGCCAGACCTGCCCAAGCGCGCCGCAACCCAGCACTGTAATTTTCATGTTTCCTCCCTTGGCCGTGAGCGGCAAACCGTGCCCCTTTTTCCGGCAGGGCCGCCTGTCCCAGATGCGCATATCCGCAGAGTATAGACTTTCCTGCCCCCGGCGCGGGCAGTATGCCGCCTGCCGCGCCGCCATGCCAGAGGGCAGGCACGATTTTGCATCCGGCGGGGAAGCGGTTATCATGCTCGCCATGTCGGGTTAAGGGAGAAATGACAATGCCATCTTTCGATATTGTGTCTGAAATTGATATGCAGGAAGTCCGCAACGCGGTGGAGAATGCCAGCCGTGAGCTGACCAACCGCTGGGATTTCCGTAATGTGCCGGCCAGCTTCGAGCTGAACGAAAAAAACGAGTCCATCAAAGTCGCCAGCGAGTCTGACTTCCAGGTCAACCAGCTGATTGATATTCTGCGTGAAAAACTGAGCAAACGCGGGATTGAGGGCGGCGCGCTGGAGATCCCCGAGCAGATGGATCACAGCGGCAAAACCTACAGCGTGGAGGCCAAATTGCACTCCGGGATTGAAGCGGCGCTGGCGAAAAAGATCGTGAAACTGATCAAAGACAGCAAGCTGAAAGTCCAGGTGCAGGTGCAGGGTGAAGAAGTGCGGGTCACCGGCAAGGCGCGTGATGATTTGCAGAGTGTGATGCAACTGGTGCGCGGCTCCGATTTAGGCCAGCCGTTCCAGTTTAAGAATTTCCGCGACTGACCGTGATACGTCAGCCATAAAAAGAGCCGCAGTTGCGGCTCTTTTTTTATGGGCACGCGGTGGGTCAGGCCACCCCGACCAGCTGTTCCAGCGTCTGCCGGTTGGTAATTTTGCTGTCGATTTTAATGTAGGCACTGCGCTCCTCCGGCACCACCACCACATCAGCCACACCCGGCTGGCTGCGCAGCCGTGACGCCAGCGCGGCATCCTGCACCGCCTGCTCTGACAGGGTGATGCGCAGGCTGCTGACATACGGCGGCTCCTGCATGGTGGCGCTGACCAGGAACCACACCAGGGCAATGGCCGCACAGGCGATAAACACCGCGCCGGCCCCGGCCAGGCCGAAGACCCAGCCGCCCAGGCTGCCGCCGATCGCCACGCCGATGAACTGGCTGGTGGAATACACGCCCATTGCCGTGCCTTTGTAGCCCGCCGGGGATTCTTTGCTGATCAATGACGGCAGAATCGCTTCCATCAGGTTAAACGCCAGGAAGAACAGCTGGATACCGGCGATAATCACCCACAGGTGGCGGCCGCCGGCTGACCAGAGCACCAGTTCTGCCAGCAGCAGCACCGCCACACAGCTCATAAAGACCTGCTTCATGCGGCGCTTTTTCTCGGCATAAATAATGAAAGGGATCACCGCGACAAAGGAGGTCAGCATGGTGACCAGGTAAACTTTCCAGTGGTCGCTGGGCGGGAAACCAGCCTGTTCCATCACCCGCGGCAGCACCACAAAGCTGGACATCAGCAGGATATGCAGGCACATGATGCCGAAGTTAAGCTTCAGTAACTTGCTGTTGCCCAGCACCTTAGTGAAGCTGCCTTTGACCATGCTGGATTCACGGTTAAGCACATGGCGGGAGGCGTTCGGCACCACCGCCAGCGTAATCACAATGCCGCACAGCGCCAGCAGGGCAATCATCCAGAACAGGGCATGGAGGCCGAGCGCATGGGTAATGATCGGCCCCAGCACCATGGCAATCGCAAAGGTAATGCCGAAACTGATGCCGATAAACGCCATCGCCTTGGTGCGGTTCTGCTCACGCGTCAGGTCAGAAAGCAGCGCCATGACGGCGGCGGCAATCGCCCCGGAGCCCTGCAGGGCACGGCCGAGGATCACGCCCCAGATGGAGTCCGTCACGGCGGCAATCACGCTGCCGAAAGCAAAAATGGCCAGGCCAAAGACGATCAGCGGTTTACGGCCGATGCGATCTGAGAGCAGGCCGAACGGGATCTGGAAAATCGCCTGGGCCAGCCCGTAAATGCCGATCGCGATGCCGATCAGCGCTTCGCTGGCACCGGAGAGCGCCATGCCGTAAGTCGTCAGCACCGGCAGCACCATAAACATGCCGAGCATCCGTAAAGAGAATACTGTCCCTAATCCCCATGTCGCCCGGCTTTCCTGCGGGGTCATTTGGTTATCTTTCATTACCACCTCAAAATGACAAACTGCGCCATTGTAGTGTTGTTAAGGCATTGCGGTAAATCGCCGGATGTTTAGCAGATATTACCGTCAGGCTGCGGCTGCGGCCGCCGGAGCGGGCAGGCAAAAAAACAGATGAACAGGTGCGGGAAGGGCAGGGGAGGGGGCAAAAAAAAGTGAAGTGCCGGAGCACTTCACTTGATACGTTGCGCGACGGCGCGGGTTACCAGACGTAAGTCAGCAGGGTGCCGGATGCCGGGACATTGAAGTCAACGGACATCATGACGCTCAGCGAGGTAATCGCCACGATAGAGAAGACGAACAGTTTGCGCGCCCAGACTTTATCGTTGGAGGTTTTATACCCACGCAGGGCCATGCCCAGCCACCAGACGCTGACCGCTGCCGCGACCACCAGGTATTTATACCCGGCATAGCCACCCAGCGAGAGCATCACGGTTGCCACCATAAACGCCAGGATATAGAGCGTAATATGGTTCTTCGCGACCGAGATGCCTTTCACCACCGGCAGAACCGGGATGTTGGCCGCCTGATAATCCTTGAACCGGAAAATCGCGATCGCGTAAGAGTGAGGCATCTGCCAGAGGCTGAAAATCAACAGCAAAATCAGCGCCCCGGCATCAAACTCGTTGCTTACCGCGCAGTAACCAATCACCGGCGGCGCTGCGCCGGAGAGGCTGCCAATCAGCGTGCCGTAAACAGAGTTACGCTTCATGTAGAGGCTGTACACCCCGACATAAATGATGAACCCTGCCAGAGCCAGCCACATGGACAGCGCATTGGCTGCGAAATAGAGCAACGCGCCGCCGGCAATACCCAACAAGGTCGCATACACCAGGCTGATTTTCGGCTGAATAAGGCCCTTCACCAGGACCCGGTTCTTCGTTCTCTCCATTTTCTTGTCGATGTCGCGGTCAATGTAGTTGTTAAATACACAGCCCGAAGCGACAACCAACGAGACGCCCACCAGCGTAGCGAGGAAGAGGGGGTAATCAATGTTCCCTTTGGAAGCAAGGAGGAACCCCCCGACGACAGAAATTAAATTACCGAAAATAATTCCTGGTTTTGTTACTTGCAGGTATTGCTTAATCATCGTGCAGCTCGGCTCTTTAACTGACCATCATATTGAGGTTGAGGTTGTACAAAATCCAGAGTGAGCCCACAACGACGATAAGAATGATCATAACGGTGAACAGGAACGCCACCAGGTTCCAGCGCTCTTCCGACGACGTATTCATGTGCAGGAAGTACACCAGGTGCACCACAATCTGAATCACAGCCATCGCGACAACGGTGCCGATGATGGTGGCGTGAGAGGCAGTGCCGTTCATCACCATCCAGAACGGAATGATCGTCAGGATGACAGAGAGGACGAACCCAATCAGGTAGCTTTTTACGCTGCCGTGGCTGGCGCCGCCATGCCCTGTAGAAGAATGACTCATTACATGGCCCCCATCAGATAAACTACGGTGAATACACAGATCCAGACCACGTCCAGGAAGTGCCAGAACAGGCTCAGGCACATCAGGCGGGTTCTGTTCACGGACGTCAGGCCACGGTTTTTCACCTGAATCATCATGACGATGATCCAGATAAGGCCGGTGGTCACGTGCAGACCGTGGGTACCTACCAGCGTAAAGAACGCAGAGAGGAAGGCACTGCGGCCCGGCCCGAAGCCTTCAGCAATCAGGTGATGGAATTCATAGATTTCCATGCAGATGAAGCCGAGGCCGAACAGGAAGGTCAGGAACAACCAGGCATTAACACCGCTTTTGTTACCCTTGTTCATCGCCAGCATGGCCATGCCGTAGGTAATACTACTGAACAGCAGGCAGAAGGTTTCTACCAGAACGAACGGCAGCTCAAAGATGTCTTTACCGGAGGGACCGCCCGCGGTCCCATTTACCAGTACTGCGTAAGTGGCGAACAAGCTCGCAAACAGTACGCAGTCGCTCATCAGGTAGATCCAGAAGCCAAAGACTTTGGTCTCACCTGCATCGTGGTGCCCATGCTCCGCATGGGCTACGTTGTGGTTAGTCAGAGTATCAGTTGACATGTTTCACGCCTGCTTTGCTGATTTGTTCAAAATGTTGGTTCTCAATACGCTCGATTTCGGCAACCGGCACATAGTAGTCAACATCCTCGTCGAAGCTCTTCGCGATCCAGGCCACAATCATCACCAGGAAGCCAACAATCGCCAACCACCAGATGTCCCAGATTGCTGCGAAACCGAAGATCAGGCTGCCGAAGGCAATCACGATACCCATACCGGAGTTTTTCGGCATGTGGATCTCTTCATACTTCGCCGGCTTCTTATACGCTTCGCCTTTTTCTTTCATGTCCCAGAATGCGTCACGGTCGTGCACTTCC